>CAZHEH010000033.1:30633-31720 GCA_964531695.1 uncultured Planctomycetaceae bacterium
TCGGGCGGCCGCCCGGGCCGGTGGGACGGCCTGGCGAACCTGCCCACGTCCGTCCGGCAGACCCGTCGGGACGGCGTGCGAACGCTCGTGCTGGCCCGCCCCGTGCTGGACGCCGACCGCCGCGAGGTACTCGGTGCGGTCCGCATCGTCGTGGACACCGGGCGGACGACCGACGCCGTGGAGGCGGTGCAGGTCCGCGTGGCCACCGTCGCGGCGGTGACGGTCCTGCTGGGCATACCGCTGTCGTATCTGCTTGTCTGGCGTCTGCTCGTGGGCCGGGTGCATCGGTTGGTCTCGGCGGTGCGGCGCTTCGGCCGCGGCCGGTTCGAGTCTCGCGCCCGCGCCGCCGGCGACGACGAGATCGCCGAGCTGGCCCAGACCTTCAACACGATGGCCGGGCAGGTCGTCGAGATGCGCGCCGAACTCGTCGGGGCCAACGCCCGCCTCGAACGGGCCGTCGAACGCCGCACGGAGCAGTTGCAGATCGCCAACCGCCGCCTCCGCGGCGAGATCGCCGAGAAGGACGCCTTCGTCCGGGCCGTCAGCCACGACCTCGGCGCGCCGCTCCGGAACATCGCCGGCATGGCCGCGCTGACGATGGCCAAGTGGCGGGACGAGCTGCCCGAGGAGGTCATCGCCCGCCTCCAGCGGATTCAGGCGAACGTGGATGTGGAGGCGGACATGATCAACGAGCTGCTGGAGCTGTCGCGCATTCGCACCCGCCCGCAGACCCGCCAGTGGGTGGATACGGGCAAGCTGGTCGCCAAGCTGGCCGAGACCTTCGCCCACGAGCTGGAGCAGCGCCGCATCCGCCTGAGCTTCGATGCCGGGCTGCCGACGCTGCACGTCGAGCCGCGCCGGCTCCGCCAGGCGTTCCAGAACCTCATCGACAACGCGATCAAGTACATGCACCGCGAGTCCGGCGGCACGATCCACGTCGGCTACCGCTTCGTCGAGGGCTGCCACGAGTTCTCCGTCGCCGACAACGGCCCCGGCATTCCGCCGGACCGGCAGGCGGACGTGTTCTGCGTCTTCCGCCGCGCCGACGCCGACGGGCGGGCCGACGGCAAGGGCGTCGGCCTGGCGG
>CAZHEH010000034.1:0-31370 GCA_964531695.1 uncultured Planctomycetaceae bacterium
CGCCGCCCACCTTCGGGAACGGGGTCACCCGAATCCGCCCGCCCTTGAACGCTCCGACCGCCAGCAGGAGGATCCCGACGACGATGGCTACCGTCACGTAGCGATATCGCGCTGCGAGGTCATAGGCCCGGGCGAACGCCCGGTGGATCACCCAATGAATGCCGCCGTCGATCCGCTCGCGCAGGCGCGCGGCCGTGCGGCGCACCCGCCCCTTGTGCTCCCCCGACCGCTGCCGGTGCCGCAAGCTGTGGCCGAGGTGCGGGGGCAGAATCAGCAAACACTCCACAAGTGAGAAGGCCAGGGCCAGAATCACTGTGGTCGGCAGGATCTCGATGAACTTGCCCATGACGCCGGGGATGAACAGCATCGGCATGAAGGCCAGCCAGGTCGTCACCACGGCGCCCACGACCGGCAGCAACACCTGGAGCGTTCCCTTGACGGCCGCCTCGATCGGCGGCTCGCCCTTCTCGATCTGCGTGTAGATGTTCTCGCCAACCACGATGGCGTCGTCCACGATCAGGCCGAGGGCCATGATCAGCGCGAACATGCTCATCATGTTGAGCGTCATGCCGGTGGCGTCGAGCACGAGAATGGTGCTGAGGATCGAGATGGGAATGCCGAGCGCCACCCAGAAGGCCAGCCGTAGTCCCAGGAAAAGCCAGAGGATCAACACCACGAACACCAGGCCCTGGAACCCGTCGCCGATCAGCATCGAGAGCCGATCGCGCACGACCTTGGATCGGTCGGCCCAGGCGGCGATTCTGATGCTGTCCGGCAGCTCCGCCCGTTTGCGATCTACGTACGCGTTCACCGCGTCCGAGATCGCCAGACTGTCCTGCTCGGCCGTCTTGTACACGATGACCAGGGCCGCCCGCCGACCGTCGAACAGCCCGCCGATGTCCACGTCCTCGAACGTCTCCCGCACGTTGGCGACCTCGCCCAGGCGAATCGTCGCGCCCGTGGCCTTCGAAATCACCGGGATCGTCTTGTACTCCTCGGCCGTGTACCGCCGACCCACGATGCGGATGTTGTAGTCCCCCGTGGGGCTCTCGACGGACCCGGCCGGCAGATCCAGCGAGCTCTGCCGGATGGCCTGGGCGACCTGCTCGAGCGTCAGCCCGTAGCGGCGCCGGGCCTCTTCGGTCAACTCCACCGAGACCTCGTAATCCCGCACCCCGCTCAACTCCACCTGCGACACGTCGGGCAGGTCGTTGATTTCGTCGCGGATTTCCTCGGCCTTGGCCCGCAGCGTGTGCTCGTCCACGTCCCCCGCGACGGCCACGTTGATTACCTCGCGGCGCAGGGTCTGCTCGACGACGATCGGATCCTCCGCTTCGTCGGGAAACTCGATCTTGTCGATCTCGCTCTGGACCTCGTCGAGCACCTCCCGTGCGTCGGCTCCCTCGTACAGCTCGAGCACGACCGTGCCCACTCCCTCGCGGCTGATCGAGGTCATCTCCTCCACGCCGTCCTGGCCGCGGAGTTGGTCCTCGATCTTCAGGCAGATGCCCTCCTCGATCTCGGACGGGCTCGCGCCGGGGTACGGCACCGTGACCGTGACAATGTCGAGTTCGAATTCGGGAAACAGCTCGCGCGGGATCTGGAAGGACGCGATCAGCCCCCCAGCCAGCAACAACAGCATGAGCATGTTGGCCGCGACGCGGTTCGAGACGCTCTTCCGAATCAGGCCCATGGACTGCTCCTAGGGCTCTCGCCCGCTCGGACGTGTGGCCGGCGCCGCCTCGCCCGTCTCCGATATGACCTCCACCTCCGTGCCGGGGGCGACGGCCGGAAGCGGAGTGACCACAACCTGCTCCCCCTCGGAAATGCCGGCATTCGGCAAGATCAGCATCCGCTCGCCCATTCTCCGGGCGACTTCCACCTCCCGCGCGACCAGCCGTCCGTTCTCGACCACGAACACGGTTCCGTCCTGACGAAGGGCCTCCCGCGGCAGCACGAATGCTTCGTCAAGTACGCGCCCGGACACCGTGACCTTGCAGTACATCTGCGGCTCGAGCATGTTGATCGCCCCGGCGTCGGCCCTCTGCGTTGCGTCCGCTCGGTCCAGTGACGGGTTGCCGACCTGGACCACGAGGGTGACGGTTCGGGTCTCGGGGTCCAGCCCCGCTTCGATGCGATTCACGCAGCCGGGCCACATGATCCGTTCGGGCCTCGCGGATGTCCCGTCCGGGCGGGTGGCCGGCCGCGTCTCCGGCCGCTCCGGCGATTCGTCCGCCTCGATCGCCGCCGGCTCCCGGCGCCAGTCGCCGGTCCATTGCACGGCCGCCGGGATTCGCCCCATGGGCAGCTCCCGCCCTCGCTCGCACGCGCCGAGGTGTTCCGGGTCGAGCCATCGCAGGTCCCGCGCATCGATCGAGATCGGCACTTCCATCGTGTCCGTCGCGTAGACCACGCCGCAGACGGTGTTCGGCGCGATCGGCCGGTCCTCCTCCACGTTGCGGCTCAGTGTCCGCCCCGTGACCGGCGAGACGACCTCGCATCGCGCCAACTGGGTCTCGGCTTGGCTCAACTCGACCTGCGCGCTGAGCTTGGAGGCGCGGGTGCTCTCGACGTTCGCCCGGAGTACCTTGCGGCGCGGCTCGATCATCGCGAGCTGGTTCTCGATATTGCGGAGCTGGGTCCGCTGGGCCAGCACGGCCTGCCGGGCCTGGTCCAGCTCCGTCGAGCTGGCGATCTCTCGCTCGTACAGCGTCCGGGTCCGCTCCAGGTCCTGACGGGCCAGCTCCAGACGGTCGGTCTCCAGTTCCTCAAGTGCCTCCAGGTTCCGCTTCTCCTGCTCCAACTGGCCGATCTGGGCGTCCAGTTGCGCAAGTTGGGCCTCCAGGTTGGCGATCCTCGCCTCGGCCGCGGCCTTCGCCTGCAGGTAGTCCGTCTTCTCAATCCGGATCAGCACTTGGCCTTTGTGGACGGCCAATCCCGAACGGAAGCTCTCGTCCACGTACTCGACCTTGCCCCCGACCTGGGGAGCGATCTCCACCTGAGTTTTCGGCCGGGCGGATCCGTACGCGACCAGCCGTACGGGGTAGTTCCGGACTGCCCGCACCGCGGGAGCCCTCACACGGCGCACCGGCTTGTCGGGCTCCTTCTGCTCCGGCTTCTTCTTGTACCTGATGAACGCGTAGACTCCCCCGCCGGCAAGGGCCAGAACCAACAGCGGCAGCACAATGTTCGTCACGCGCCTTCGGTTCATGGTCGAATACCTTCCAAGTGCCCCTCCGGCTGCTTCACTCTAGCCGGCGCGGAGCCGGTTCGCAACTCGCAGGCAGCGTCAGGGCGCGGGCGGCTCCGCGTCCATCGGCAGATACACTCGGTACCGCTCCAAAACGACGCCCTTGACGCGGTCGAGCGCCGTCAGGGCCTGGTTGTACTCCGCGACGGCCTGCACGCGGGCCCGCTCGCTGTCGGCCACGCTCTGCTGGGCGCCCAGCAGCAGTTGCAGGCGCTCCGGCGTCATGTCCCGGCCAAGCTCGCGCGAGACGGTCACGGCCAGCTTGTCGCGATACGCCCGGGCAGCCCTCAGTGCCTCCGTGTAGATGCCGATCCGGTCGTGGGCCGTCCGCACCTGCCGTAGCTGCCGGGCGATCTCCAGCGCCAGCTCATCAGCGGCCTGCTGGAGCGAGGCCAGCGCCCGCCCGCGCGCCAGCATCGCCCGCGTCCGCCCGGCCCGTGCCGCCCGATTGCCCAGCGGGTACTCGAATTCCAGGCCGATGCGATACCCGACGAAGTCACCGGTCGCCCAGTCCTCGATCGCCTGGTGGTGGTAGCGGTCCAGGCCCTGCATTTGTGTCGAGCCGACCAGGTCCAGCGTCGGCAGCGTGGCGTTCTCCGCCACGGTCACGTCGATCTCCCGCGCGCGGATCAGCAGCCGGGCCTGTTCGAGACGCGGGCTGTGCCGCAGCGCCGTGAGCAACTGGTCCTTCTCCTCCAGGACGACGGATTCCTCCTCCATCTCCGTGACCGGCACGACGACGCAGTCGCTCCGGAGGTTGATCCGCTCGTCCGCCAGCAGCCGAACGAGAGAGTCCTGCGCGTCGCCCACACGCTGCCGGACGGATCGGAGGGCGGCGCGACGGGACGCCACGGCCGTGTCGATCTGATCCACGGACAGGCCTGCCGTCAGGCCGCCGCGCCGGCGCTCGGCGATCTTCCGCCGCGTCTCGATCGTCTCCTCCAGCAGCCCCCGCTGAATCTCGTACTCGCGCCGCACCTGGGCCAGCGTCCAGTACCGGGTGATGACATCGGCGATGATCCGCTCGACCGTCTCCCGGAAGGCGGACAAGCTCGCCCGGTAGTCCACGCGGGCCAGGCGCAGCCGCGCCAGATTGACCTCGGGCCAGGCGTCCCGAAGCAGCGGCTGCCGGATCTCCAGCGACAGAATCGGCTCCCAGTACGCCCCCAGCGCGGAGAACTGGGAGTTATCCCACGTGCGGGTCGTCGTCCAGGCGAGCGACCACTGCCCGCCGGTCAGCACCTGCTGGCGGACGCCGACGGTGTAGCCCTTCTGGTAGGTCTGGCCGCCGCCGAAAATGCTTGTCGTGCGGACATCTTCTTTGCCGTAGCTGGTGCTGCCAAAGAGGGTCGCGTCGAACGCGGCGGCCGCCCGGATCATGTCCTGCCGCGACACGGCCGGGTCGTAGCTGACAACGTAGACGTCCGGGCTGTTGGCCAGCGCCAGCCGAATCGCCTGCGGCAAGGTCAGTTCGAGGCGCGGCGGCTCATCGGAACCGGCCTCGGTAAACTCGAGCGGCACGTCGGTCGGCCTGCCCGCCGGACCGAACAGCCCGATTCCGACCGGGTTCCGCTCGGGCGCCCCGGATCTCGCGAGGTAGCGGTGGTACCGCCCGGCCTTGGTGCTGGCCCAATGACCCGGACGGACACAGCCGCCTGCTGACAGCATCGCCGCCAGAAACCCCAAGCCGAGGGTCCCGGCGAGCTTCATGCGCAGCGAGGGTTCCAACCGACTATTCATTCCGGATAGTGTATCCCCTGCCGGCTGAGGTACCAATGCCCTGCCTGACAATCGCTTGCGAGCGCCCCGGCCGGGCTTGACCCGACGCCGCCGGTCCGCTATAGGGCGCCTTGCGTTGGCTTGGGGCGGATCGAGCCGAGCGAAGACGAGGCCCGCAAGGACGATGAAGCCGGCGATGCCCTGGCGTCGTCCATGCGGGCGGGCGCCGCCGGGCGAAGCCGCGGCCGCTGCCGAACGCTACAGGACAACGCCAGGCGCTCTGGAACCTGCCTCAAGGAGACGCTGATGCACGCCCGAATCCCGGCACTGTTCCTTCTTCCGGCGATGCTGTTGGCGGGATGCGTCCAGCAGTACAGCCAGGACAAGGCGATCGAACACTACGTCGAGGGCCAACTTCTCGCCGAGGAGGGCGAGTACCGCGCGGCGCTGGCCGAGTTGTCGCGGGCGGTGGCATACGACCCCCGGTTGTCGGCCGCACATACGGCCGCGGGGGACATCTACCGACGCGAGGCCAACTACTCCCTGGCGGCGCGGGCCTACGAGCGGGCCTGCGAAGCGAACCCGTATGCCTTCCGCGCGCATTACAACCTCGGCGTGACCTACCAGTTGATGGCGTCCGAAGGCGCCGAGCTGGACGAGGAATTGCTGCGCCAAGCTGTGAATGTTTTCATTCGCGCGGGGGAGATCCAGCCCGGGGACTTCGACACTAACCTGAACCTCAGCGCCTGCTACTTCCAACTGGGCAAGTTCTCGCTGGCCGAGACGTACTGTCTGGCGGCCGTCGAGGCCCGGCCGGACAGCGCCGAGGCCTTCAGCAACCTTGGGGCGATCTATGACAGCCAGAACCGGCTGTATGACGCCATCCGGGCGTACAAGACGTCGCTGGAGTTGCAGGCCAATCAGCCCAACCTCCTGATGAACCTCGGCGCCACCTACGTCCGCCAGCAGCGCTACGGGGACGCCCTGCGAACCTACGAACGCGCGACCATCAACATGCCCGACAGCGGCAAGGTTTGGGAGCAGATCGGCCTGTGCCAGTACCAACTGGGGCGGCATGCCGAGGCGATGCAATCGTACGTTCGGGCGGCCGAGCTGGCCCCCCGCAGCGCTCAGGCCCATCGAGGCGTCGGCATCGTCTGCATGAGCCGGTATGTACTCGACCGCAGCCGGAGGGACCTGCACAGCCGGGCCATACGGGCATGGCACCGCTCCCTCGAGTTGGAGCCCGACCAGCGGGACCTCCGCGAACTGCTTCGCAAGTACGCCATGCCCGCACGCGAGCCGCAACTCTGATTCCACTCGGGCCGACCCTGCGCGTCCGGTAGAATGGCGTGCAAGCCACGGGCTCACGGACACCCTGAAGTGATCAGCGTCTCCAAACTCTGTTGCGGTGCGGCCGCGGAGGGCGACCGGCTCCGTTTCCATCATCGTGGGCAAGGCAGCGTCCCCCGGCCGGTCGTCGTGTGGAACGCCACGCGGCGATGCAACCTCCGTTGCCGGCACTGCTACGCGGCCAGCGACGACGACCCCGCCGAGGGCGAACTCAGCGGCGACGAGGCCCGCGCGATGATCGACGATGTCGCGAGGTTCGGCGCGCCGGTTCTGCTGCTTTCAGGCGGCGAGCCCACGCTGCGGCCGGACCTGCCCGAGCTGGCGGCCTTCGCGAGGGACGCCGGGCTTCGCACGGCGCTGTCGACCAACGGCACCCGCATCACGCCCGAACGGGCCCTGCGACTGGCGGAAGCCGGCGTGGCGTACGCCGGGGTGAGCTTCGATGGCCCGGCCGAGGCGAACGACCGCTTCCGCGGCGTCGCGGGCGCGTTCGACGCGGCCCTGGCCGGGCTGCGTGCTTGCCGGGACGCGGGCATCAAGGTCGGCCTGCGGTTCACCATCACGCGGGAGAACGCCCGGCACGTGCCGGCGATGTTCGACCTCGCGCTGGCCGAGGGCATCGGCCGGCTGTGCTTCTACCATCTCGTCTCGGTCGGGCGCGGCGCCCGCATGAACGGCGCGGCGCCCTCGCACGTTCAGACGCGGAAGGTGCTCGACGCGATCATCGACCGCACCTACGAAGCCCATCGTAGTGGAGCCCCGCTGGAGGTGCTGACCGTCGACAACCACGCCGACGCGGGCTACGTGCAGTTGCGCCTGGCCCGAGAAGATGCGGCCCGCGCCGCCGCCTGTGCCGAGCAACTCCGCCGCCAGGGCGGCAACGCCACCGGCGAGCGGATCGGCTGCATCGGCTGGAACGGCGACGTTCACCCGGACCCGTTCTGGCGGAGCCGCGTTCTCGGCAATGTCCGCGACCGTCCGTTCAGCGAGATCTGGTCGGACGTCGACGGTCTGCTGGGCGAGTTGCGGCGACGCCCGGCCGGGCTTACCGGACGCTGCACCCGCTGCCGATGGCTGCATGTGTGCAACGGCAATATGCGGGCCCGCGCCGAGGCCGCCGGAGATGCCTGGGGAGACGACCCCGCCTGCTACCTGACCGAGGCCGAGATCGAACCGGAGCCCGAGCCGGAGGCGGCTCATGGCTGAACCCGGCCTGGCCGGCCCGGCGGACGCCCCGCCGCTGCGCGTGCTGTTCTGGGAGTCGACGGCGCGCTGCAACCTCACGTGCGCCCACTGCCGGCGGGACAAAGCCGACACCGGCGACGACCTGCCCGGCGACGACGTGCGGCGGCTGCTCGAGGAGGCGGCGCGGCTCGGGCCGCCGCTGGTGGTCTTCTCCGGCGGCGAGCCGCTGCTGCGGGACGACTGGCAGCCGCTGGCGGCCCATGCCCGGTCGCTCGGGCTCAACATCGCGCTGGCCACGAACGGCACGCTGATCGACGACGCTGCGGCCGGACGCATCCGCAAGGCGGGCTTCCGCCGCGTAGCCGTCAGCTTGGACGGCGCCGACGCCGCCACGCACGACGCCGTCCGCGGGCCCGGCGCCTTCGAAGCGGCCATCGCGGGGATCGCCGCGCTTCGCCGCGCGGGCCAACCCGTGCAGATCAACGCCACCGTCAGCCGGGCCAACGCCGGCCAACTGGACGCCCTTGTGGACCTCTCGCGTTCCGTCGAGGCCGAGGCGCTGCACCTGTTCGTCCTGGTGCCGGTCGGCTGTGGGATGGACCTCGCCAAGACGCAACAACTGCCGCCGCGGCAATATGCCGAGGTGCTGGGCCGGGTCTTCGATCTCCGGCAGAGCGGCCGGGCCGGGCTGGAGCTTCGCCCCACGTGCGCTCCGCAGTACCATCGCCTCGCGGGCGAGCGCGGGGCGGACCTCCCCGGCCGGGGCTGCCTGTGCGGCG
This sequence comes from uncultured Planctomycetaceae bacterium, assembly GCA_964531695.1. Lineage (GTDB taxonomy): Bacteria > Planctomycetota > Phycisphaerae > SM23-33 > SM23-33 > JAGXKT01. The sequence goes on from CAZHEH010000034.1 coordinate 8,287, forward strand.
TGTCCGTGCTGTTCGTCGGCCACGACGGAACCGTCCGCCCGTGCGGCTATCTGCCGGTCGACTGCGGCAATGTCCGCCGGCAACGGCTGGGAGACATCTGGCGGGGCTCAACCGTGCTGCGCTCGCTGCGGGACGCCGACGCGCTGGGCGGCGCGTGCGGACAATGCGACTGGCGCTTCCGCTGCGGCGGCTGCCGAGCCCGGGCCTATGCAGCGACGGGGGACTACCTGGCGGCCGAGCCCGGCTGCCCCTTCGCGCCGGCGCAGCGACCGGCCGCAAAAGGCGTTGCATGCCGCCCGCCGGACGGGTACCCTCCCGGCTAAGCGACGGCATCGCGGACCATCTTGCAGGGAGCCCCCAATGAGCGACACGCCCGAGCAGACGCCGGACGAGCAGAAGCCCGAGGATCAGCCGACGGACGTCGTGTGCGAGACCGCGAAGGACCCGGTCGTGCGGTATTTCATCGTGACGGCCATGTGCTTGGGCTTCGGCATCTGGTGTTTCACGGACCTGGCCCATTATCCCAAGCCGGATGTGCCATTCTCCATGGAGCATGTCAACGAGTGGTCCGGATACCTGTTCAACGCGGTCGGCGCGTACGTCCTGACGCCCGTCGGGCTGATCGTACTGGTCTATACCTTCTTGTTCATGAAGCGGCGCCTCGTGGCGGACGCCGAGGGCATCGGCTACGCCGGCAAGGAGAAGATCCGCTGGGAGCAGGTCGACGACCTGGATGCCACCAAGCTGAAGGACAAGGGGATTCTGGTCCTGCACGCCGGCGACCGCGACCTGAAGCTCGATGCCTGGAAGCTCAAGAACTTCAAGGAGCTCGTCGCCTTCGTCGAGTCGCACGTCCCGGCCGAGGCGCAGAAGATTCCCGAGTAGAATCCCGCGGCGAGCCCTCCTGCCGTCCTCCGACCGGCTTCGCTCACTCGGCACGCGACGCCCTTGCTCAGCCCGTGCCGCCCGATGGCGATGGATTCCCCGCTAGCCGTCGGCTTTGCCCCCCACCAGCCCGACCCCGATCCGGCCGCAATTGCCCATCCACGCCCGCGCCGCGATGCCTTTGGCCTATTCCCGAACCGGCCGCTATAATCGCCGCCCCGCATGGCACGGCTGTGCGCAGGAAGGAAACGGCCGGTGGCGAAGACCTCGGATAACTCTCGACAGCTCTCCGATGGGGACCTGCTCCAGCGGTATCTTGACGGGGACGAGGCGGCGTTCGCGGCCCTCGTGAACCGCTACCGGCGGGAGTTGTATAACTTCCTGGCCCGCTTCACGGGCGACGCGGCCCTGGCGGAGGACGTCTTTCAGGAGGCGTTCTTGCAGCTTCATCTCTCAGCCGGCGGGTTCGACCCGTCCCGGCGGCTCAAGCCGTGGCTCTTCACGATCGCGGCGAACAAGGCCCGGGACGCGATGCGCTGGCACGGCCGGCGGCAGGCGGCCCCGCTGGACGCGGCCGTAGATGGGGGCGCGGGCTCGGAGTCGACCAGCTACGGTTCCCTCTTGCCGGCGGATGTTCCGGCCCCCGAAGAATCTTTGGCGAACCTCGAGACCCGCCAGGCCGTAGAGAAGATCGTGAAGAGCATGCCGGACCACTTGCGGTTGGTCCTGCTGCTGAGCTACTTCCACGAGATGCCGTACAAGGACATCGCCGAAGTGCTGTCGGTGCCGCTGGGCACGGTCAAATCCCGGCTCCACGCGGCGGTGAAACACTTTGCTCGGCGCTGGAAGGCCGAAAATCAGGAAGATGAGCAAGATGGATCCGAGGGAACTGGCTGACGAGCAGATTCTGATCGACTACGTGATGGGTCGATGCGAGCCCGACCGGGCCGAGGACCTCCGCCGCCGGATCGAGCAGGACGAAGAGTTGCGGCGCGTGCACGACTCGCTGGTCAACACCTTCGCGGCGATGGACCGCCTGCCGGAGCACGAGCCGCCCGAGGACCTCGTGAGCCAGACGATGCAGCGGATTCGCCGCCAGAAGCGGACCGATGCGCTGGTCGCCCGGGAGCGGAAGCACGGCCCGGTCGTCTCGCCGACCTTCTCCATACGGGAGATGGGCGGCGTGGCGGCGGCCGCCGTGCTGATCGCCGCGGTGGTGATCCCCTCCGTGATCGAGGCCGGGCGCCGGACAGACCGTGTCCGGTGCGCTTCGAGCGTCGGCAGTCTCGGCGCGGCCATCCAGAGCAGCGCAAACGACCACGGCGGGCTCCTCCCGGCTGCCCCCCTTCCGGACGGCGCGACAGGGACGGGGGCAGCTCAGTCGTCGGGCGAGCCGCGGTGGCTTCCTGCCGGCGAAGGTCCGGCGGTGAGCAACTCGGCGGCACTGTTCAGTCTGGTCCGAGGCCAATACGCCTCCCCCGCCGACTTTCAGTGCCCGGCCGTGGGCGGCGGATCGTTCGTGGTCCGGGCCGGCATGATGGACTTCCCCGCGGCCAAGCACATCGGCTACTCGTATCAGTACGCCATTGGCCCGTGGCGGCTTCGCCAGGACGACGACCGACTGGCGGCGGTCGCCGAGCAGATGGCAATCCTCGCCGACGGCACGCCGCTGTTCGAGGGCGGCCAATTCCATCGGGACCGGCTCGACGCCCGCGCCAGCGAGAATCACGACGGCCGCGGGCAGAACGTGCTGTACTTCGACATGCACGTGGACTGGGCAGAGCGGCCGACGGCCGGCGTCAGCGAGGACAACATCTTCCTGGCCGGGCAGATCCGCGACTATCGCGGCGTCGAGCGGCCGACCTCGCCGCACGACACCTTCCTGCTGCCGACCTTCACTCCGAACCGGTAAGGCGAGCGGTGCCGGGGTGCGGCGTCCGTGGAGCCGGCGCTTGTGGCCTGCCCGCGATGCGACATACAATACCGCTATGTCCAGCGGGAACACGACCATGCGACGAATTCCCCTCCGCGCGGCAGCCCTGTTCCTGATTCTTGCCGTCGGCGCGCTTACCGTCCGTGCCGAGCCGGTGGACGACGCCTCGGACGCCTCGCCGACCACGCGCCCGGCCGCTGCCGCCTCCCCGCGCCTGCCCGATCTGACCGAGCCGGAATGGGAGCTGTGGAAGCAGGCCTTCGCACTGCGGGTACAGCACCCGTCCGAGGACGCGGCCGTGTACATGCTTCTGGCGAAGCTGGCCGAGACGGCGCCGCTGAGCCCGACCCGCGTGGCCATGCTGCGGGAGCCGGATTACGCGAGCTTGCTATCGTGGCCCGCGCGGGAGGGCCGGCCGGCACTGCGAGCGCTGCGGGTGCCCGTGCGGGTGCGGCGCGTCCGGGCGCTGACGGCGGCGCACCGCCCGGCGTCCGAGCATTGGCCCGTGGACCGCCCCGTCTACGAGATCCATGCGATGCTGGGCGGCGAGGCCGCCATCGGCACCGCCCCGCTGCTGATCTACGCCGCCGAGGATCTCGACGCGCTCCTGGGCGAGCCGGAGGCGGCCGGCGAGGACGACGGCGTCGAATTCCGGCGATACGCAGAGGACGCTCCGCCCGTGGAGGTGGTGGCGCTGCCGTACAAGATCTACAGGCCGGCGGGCGGCGAGGACGGGCCGCCTTTGCCCGCTTTGGCGGCCAAGCAGTTCCAGGCCCCCCGCGCCGCGGCCGAGGCCCGCATGGCGGAGTTGAACCAGCCCGTCCCGAACGCCGGGCTCCTGCCCCTGACGAAGGGGCAGTGGGAAACGTGGCAGCAGTCGGTGCGCAAGGCCGACCGCGACCCGCTGGCCGAGCCGTCGCTCTATACCGTGCTGGCCCGCTCCGAGGGCCTTCCGACGTTGAGCGAACAGGAGATCTCGCGTCTCGATCGCCCCGGCTATCCCCCGATGGTCGAAGACCCCGGCGCATATGTGCGGCTCCCGATCCGGGCGGTGCATGTGGCGGCCAAGGCCTCGCGCGTGTACGTGGTGCATCCGGGGGACCGTGGCGCCCTGCCCCGCATGGACTACTGGCCCGCCGACCGGAAACTCTACATGATCCATGCCCTCCGGGTCAGCGAGCAGGAGGGGCCGCTTGAGCCGCTGATCCTCTACATGGCCGAGGACCCCGGGAGCGTGCTGGGCGAGCCGGACGCGACGGGCGACGAAGACGGCATGCCCTACCGCGAGTACCGCGGCAACCTGCCGGACTTTGAGGCCGTCTGCGTGTACTACAAGGCCTATCGCGGGCTGGAACGCGGCGAGGATGGCAAGCAGCGCCGCTGGCCTGCACTCGTTGCCGTGCAGTTGGTCGCCAGCGAGGAGGACTCGGACCTTGCGCTCTACAAGATCGCCATCCTGGTGGCCATTGCCCTGATGGGACTGGCCTTGTTCGTGTACTTCAAGCGGAAGACCAAGCCGGGGACGGGGGGCGACGCCGTCTACGAGCCGCTACGGGACAAGCCGGACGCCCCGCCCGAGGAGACGGGCGACGAGCCCGTGGACCCGGAACTCAAGGCGGCCGTCGAGGACTACAAGAAGCACCGGCAGGAGCAGTATGGCGACGAAGACGATTCGAGTTGATCTGGCCGAGCGGAGCTATGACGTCCTTGTCGGCCCCGCCATGCTGGACCGGCTCGGTGGCCTCACGGCCGGGCTGGACGGCGCATCCTCGGCCGTGGTCATCGCCGACGAGACCGTGGCCGGGCTGTACGGCGAAGCGGCGGTGGACCAACTGGAGGCCGAGGGCCTTGTCGCCGACCGACTGACCTTTCCGTCGGGAGAATCGAGCAAGACGCTCGGCACCTACTGCCGCCTCATGGACGGTCTTCTGACGTGCGACCCGCCCATCGACCGCGGAACGGTGATCGTCGCGCTCGGCGGCGGGGTGACGGGCGACCTGGCGGGCTTCGCTGCCGCGACCGCCCTGCGGGGGCTGCGGTTCATCCAGTGCCCCACGACGTTACTGGCGGATGTGGACTCCTGCGTCGGCGGCAAGACGGGCGTGGACCACCCGGCCGGCAAGAACCTCATTGGCGCGTTCCACCAACCCTCGGCGGTTCTGATCGACGTCGAGACGCTCAAGACACTGCCGGACCAGGAGTTGCGGAACGGACTGGCCGAGTGCGTCAAGCACGCCGTCATCCGCGACGCGACGTTGCTGGACCTCATCGCGGACAACGCCGCGGCGTACTTCGCACGCGACCCGGACGCCTTGACGGACCTGGTGGCCCGGAACGTGGCGATCAAGGGGACCGTGGTCGCCGGCGACGAGCGCGAGAAGGGCGAACGGGCCCACCTGAACTTCGGCCACACGATCGGGCACGCCGTCGAGGCGGACGCCGGCTACGCCCTGGGGCACGGGCAGGCGGTCGCGCTCGGGATGGTCGTCGAAAACGAAGTCGCCGTCGCCCGCGGCTTGTTGGACCGCGCCGTCGCCGACCGCGTCCGGAACGTGCTGGACACGCTCGGCCTGCCCACGCGGATGCCGGGACTGGAAATCGACCGCCTCTGGCCGATCATGCTGCGGGACAAGAAGTCCCGCGCCGGCAAGCCCCACTTCATCCTGCCGACCGCCCTCGGCCGGGTGGCCATCTACAGCGACGTTACTCGCGAAGAAACGGCCCCGGCACTAGGGGCTCTATCATGACCCGTCCACGCGACACGGCTGCGACCGAGCTCTCCGTCGACATCGGCGGCGTGAAGCTGACGAATCCGCTGATGACCGCCAGCGGCACGTGCGGCTACGCGGATGAGTACGCGGACTTCGTCGATCTCGGCCAGTTGGGCGCGTTCGTTACGAAGTCGATCACGCGGGAGCCGCGGGCGGGCAACGAGTATCAACGGGTCATCGAGACGCGGGCCGGCATGCTCAACGCCATCGGCTTGGCGAACGTCGGGCTGGAGGCGTTCTTGGCCGAGAAGGTTCCGCTGCTGGCGAAGCTCGGCGTGCCCGTGTTCGTGAACGTCGCGGGCACGACCGTCGAGGACTACGTCGCGGTGGCCGAGGCGCTGGAAGGCGTCGAGCCGATCCGCGGCATCGAGCTGAACATCTCCTGCCCGAACGTCAAGGCCGGCGGATTGCAGTTCGGCACGGACCCGGAGCAGGTGCGGCTCGTCACCACGGCCCTGCGCGAGGTCTGCCGCGAGAACGTCTTGATCGTCAAGCTCTCGCCGAACGTGACGGACATCACCGTCACCGCGGCCGCGGCGGTCGAGGCGGGCGCCGACGCCCTGAGCATGGTCAACACGTTCACTGCGATGGCGATCGACGTGGAGTCCCGCCGTCCGGTGCTGGCCAACGGCACGGGCGGGCTGTCCGGCCCGGCCATCCGCCCCATCGCCGTCCGCATGGTTCACGACGTGTACCGGCACGTGGCCGGCCCCGCGTGCGTGCCGATCATCGGCATGGGCGGCATCCAGTCGGCTCGCGACGCGCTGGAGTTCCTCCTGGCGGGTGCGACGGGTTTGGCGCTGGGCACGTCGCTGTTCATCGATCCCGCGATTCTGACGCGAATCCGAGACGGCATCGCAGATTATCTTCGCCACCACGGCTTCACGGGCGTGGGCGAGATCGTCGGGGCGGCGAAGAACGCGTGACCCGGCCGACATTTCACGAAAACTAAACGCGCGTCCGGCACCAGACTCTTCAAGGCGTGCCGGCCGAGCGGTATAATTCCCTGTAATTGTTGCGCAGACCGAGGCGAAAGGCAGGACGATGAGAGTCTTTATGTTGGGCTGGGAGTTCCCTCCGCATATCAGCGGAGGTTTGGGGACGGCATGCTACGGCATGACACGCGGTCTCGATGAGATCGGCGTCGAAGTGTCGTTCGTCCTTCCCACGGCCGTGCCGGTCGAGGGATCCAGCCACGTTCGCCTGCGCAGCCCCACGGACCTGCCCGCTGAGCGCCGGGCCTCGGTCGAGGGCAATCCCGAGCCCGAGTTCCAGCACGTGCGCATGCACCGCGTGGAGGCGTTCCTGCAGCCGTACGGACGGCCGGACGCACCCTCCGGCACGGTCGAGGAGGTGCTCGAGTGGAAGAGCGAGGCCGACGAAACGAAGGCCGCCGAGGAGTCGGCGGCTCCGTCGGCGGACCTTCCGCAGATGCCCCAGGTGACCCCGGAGACGGTCAAGTCGCTCGTGCAAGGCGCGGGTGCGAACTACGACGGCGATCTGATGGGCCAGATCAGCCGGTACGCCCGCCTGGCCGTGGAGTTGGCCCGGACCGAGCAGTTTGATGTGGTCCACGCCCACGACTGGATGACCTTCCCGGCGGCACAGGCGGTGGCGGCCGCGACGGGCAAGCCGCTGGTCGTACACGTCCACAGCACGGAGTTCGACCGCGCCGGCGAGCACGTGAATCAGCACGTGTACGATATCGAGCGCACGGGCATGCACGCGGCCGACCGTGTTGTCTGCGTGTCCCACCTGACGCGGCGCATCGCCGAGCGGCGCTACGGCGTGCCGCCCGAGCGTTTGGAGGTGGTCTACAACGCCGTGGACCTGAACGACAACGGCATGGCGACCTCCATGAACCCGATCAAGCGGGACGAGAAGCTCGTCCTGTTCCTCGGCCGGGTGACGATGCAAAAGGGCCCGGAGTACTTCCTGCGGGCGGCCAAGAAGGTCGTCGAGAAGTTCAAGAAGGTCCGCTTCGTGATGGCCGGCAGCGGGGACATGATTCGCCAGTGCATCCAGGAAGCCGCGGATCTCAAGCTTGGGCAGTATGTTACATTCACCGGCTTCCTCCGGGGCGCGGACGTGGACCGCGTGTTCCAGATGGCGGACCTGTACGTCATGCCCAGCGTCTCGGAGCCATTCGGCATCGCCCCGCTGGAGGCCCTCAGCCACAACGTGCCGGTGATCATCTCCAAGCAGTCGGGCGTCAGCGAGGTGCTCACGCACGCGCTCAAGGTCGATTTCTGGGACATCGACGAGATGGCCAATAAGATCCTGGCCGTGCTACGCCACCGGCCCCTCCAGACGACTCTCCGGCAGCATGGCGCGATCGAGTTGCGGAAGTTCTCCTGGCGGGACAGCGCGGAGAACCTGCGGGCGGTATACGAGCGGGCCATAGCGGCCCGAAGGCGTGCCTGAACCGTCCGCTGCGTCCAGACGCGGCGCTAGGTTTTGACGAATCTCCCGGCCGTCGCCCAGTTTCGGCTTGACGGGGCCCGGTGTGTTTCGCTTTCCTGCCTGTATGGCATCCGTAGTTTTCTACTTCCAGGTCCACCAGCCCTTCCGGCTGCGTCGGTACAGCATCTTCGACAGCGACACGAACTACTTCGACAACTGGCGGAACGAGGAAATCTGCCACAAGGTCGCCCGGAAGTGCTACCGCCCCGCCACCCGTCTGATCCGGGAGATGGTCGAGACGCACGAGGGCCGATTCCGGGCGAGCTTCGCCCTGACCGGCATGGTCATCGAACAACTCCAGCGGTGGGACCCCGACGTATTGGAAGACTTCAAGGCCCTGGCCGAGACCGGATGCGTCGAGTTCATCGCCGAGACATACTACCACTCGCTCTCGTTCCTGTACGACCGTGACGAGTTCGCGGCGCAGATCGAGAAACACCGGCAGCTCATGGAGGAATTGTTCGGCCAGCGGCCGAGGGTGTTCCGCAATACCGAGCTGACCTACAACAACGACGTCGCCCGCGTCGTCGAGGATCTGGATTTCGACGGGATTCTGACCGAGGGCGCCGACCACGTCCTCGGCTACCGCAGCCCTGCGTTCGTATACAATCCGCCGAATTGCGGCAACCTCCGCATGCTGCTGAAGAACTATCGGCTGTCGGACGACATCGCATTCCGCTTTGGCAATCGCGCCTGGCAGGAATGGCCGCTGACGACCGAGAAGTTCGCCGGCTGGGTCGACCAGATCAACGGCAACGGCTACGTCTGCAACCTGTTCATGGACTACGAGACGTTCGGCGAGCACCAGTGGGAAGACACGGGCGTGTTCGACTTCCTACGGCACCTGCCGGCCGCCATTCTGGCCAACGGGAAGAACGACTTCCTGACCGTCTCGCAGGCACTCGACCGCTACCCCACCGTCGGCGAGGTCGACGTGCCGCACATGATCTCCTGGGCGGACACCGAGCGAGACATCTCCGCCTGGCTCGGTAACAGCATGCAGGCAAACGCTTTGCACGACGTGTACGCGCTGGCCTCCGACGTGCTGGCGACCCAAGACGAGGTCATCATCGACGACTGGCGCAAGCTTCAGACTTCCGACCACTTCTACTACATGTGCACCAAGTACTTCGCCGACGGCGACGTGCACAAGTACTTCAACCCCTACGAGTCGCCCTACGACGCCTACATCAACTACATGAACATCCTGGACAACGTCCGGGGCCGGATCGCGGCGGCCGGTGTCGCCCCGGCTCCGTAGCGGATTCGTCAGGTGCCGTAGAGGTGCTGGCGGCGTTCCGAGGGCAGCTCGTCGTCCTCGTCGCCGCCTTCCGGGGCGTGCAAGAGAATCGGCTCCCCTCCGGACAGGTGAACGCGGCCGATCCAGTCACGGTCGATCTGGGCGAAGTGCTTCGGTAGTTCCTCGCTCAGCCAGGCGAAATGGTCGTCCCGGTCGTGGACCTCGACCGGCTCGCCCCCGCCACTCAGCCCGAACGAGACGTACAGCACGCGGTACCAGCCGGCGACCTCCCAGGCCGTGACGGATTCGACCTCGTCCCACCGGACCTCCTCCGTCGAACGGCCCTGCCGACGCAGCTCGAAGCCGTCCTCGGTCTCGACGATCCATCCGCGGAAACGCCGGCTGCGGTAGCTCATCTGGAGGGCCACGCAGATCGCCAGCAGCGCGCAGAACGCGAACAGCAGCCCGAGCTTGTACCACTCGGCCCCCAGGTAGCCGTCCTCGAGCCGGCCGGTTACCAGCAGGACCAGGACCACGACGATCGCCGCCCCAGCCCACAGCGCCACGGCCGTGAGGGCAAGCGCAGTCCTGTCCGGATGGCGTCGCGGATGGGCTTCGCTCGGCATCAGACCTACACCTCAAGCCCACGGTCGCTCACGATGGTCGTGATGACTTCCATAGTACCCTCCCGGTCAACTGCTCTCGGCCGTGCTCAGACAGCGCTCGATCCGTGCCAGCGTCTTGTCGCCGCCGAGCAGTTCGAGCGTATCGCCGATGCCGGGGCTGACGGTCGTGCCGGTTGCGGCCACCCGCAGCGGCTGGGCGACCTTGCCCATGCCCAGCTCGTTCGACTCGGCGTACTCACGAAGCATCGCCTCAATCGCCTCGCCGGACCAGTCGATTTCCGTCAGGCGCTCGCGGAGGTCACGCAAGACGGCGAATCCGGCGCCGTCGCCCTTGGCGAGGATCTTCTTGACCGCCTTCGGGTCGAACTCGTAGCCGTCGTCCGGCCCGAACAGCACACCGCACTTGGCCACGATGTCCTCAAACGTCCGGAAGCCGGCGCACGCCCGCAGCAGACGCCGGAGTGTGTCCTCGTCCTCGGCCGGTATCGGCAGCTCCGGATGCAGCGAGAGGTAGTCCTTCAGACCCGCCAGCAACCGGTCCTCGCTCGCCCCGGCCGCGGCGTCGGCGTTGAAAGCCAGCAGCTTCGTCCGGTCGAACTTGGCGTTCGACTTGCCGATGCCGTCCGTCGTGAAGACCTCCGCCAACTCGCCGAGCGTGTACTTCTCCCGGTCGCCCACCTTCCAGCCGAGCAGCGCGATGAAGTTCACCAGCGCCTCGGGCAGATACCCGAGAGCCCGGAAGGAGTGCACCTCGACGGCCCCGTCCCGCTTGGAGAGCTTCCGCCCTTCCATATCCAGGATCAGCGGCAGGTGGCAGTAGCCCGGCTCCGGAAGGCCCAGCGCCGCCCGCAGCGCCACGTGCCGCCACGTTTGCCCGAGGAACTCCTGCCCGCGGCAAACATAGTTCACGCCCATCCGCGCGTCGTCCACCACGTTGGCCAGATGGTAGGTCGGCCAGCCGTCGTCCTTGCGGATGATGAAGTCGGACACCTCGGCCGCGGGCATGGTCACCTCGCCGAAGGCATCGTCGTGGATCGTCACGTCCGCGTCCGGCACGGCCAGGCGGACGACGACCGGCCGGCCGGCCGACCGGGCCTTTTCCGCATCCGCCTCCGAGGGGAAGCTCTCCGGCCGGGGGTAGCGGAACGTCTGCTTCTGCTCACGGGCCTTGTCCCGCATGGCATCCAGCTCGTCGGCCGTCTCGAACGCGTAGTAGGCGTGCCCGGCATCCAGGAGTTGCCGGATATGCCGCTCGTAGATGTCCAGCCGGAGCGACTGGCGGTACGGGCCGCTTTCCCCCTTGACGATGACCTCTCCGCTCTCGGCCACGTCCACGCCTTCGTCCCACTCGATGCCAAGCCAGCGGAGGTCGTCGACGATCTTCGCCACGGCCGTTTCGTCGTGTCGGGCCTGGTCCGTGTCCTCGATGCGCAGCAGGAAGGTCCCGCCCGTTCGCCGGGCGAGCAGGTAGTTGAACAGTGCCGTCCGCGCCCCGCCGACGTGCAGATACCCCGTCGGCGACGGGGCGAAGCGTGTTTTCAGTGGCTGGGTCATAGCCCCCACGGTAGCCGGGCGCGGCTTGCCATGCAACGCGGCCGGCTGATTGCAATCGGGCCTCTGGTGGATTACACAGGGGCACGACCGCTGCATCGCAAGGCCGGGCGGCCGACTCACGGAACCACAAAAGGGCGCCGCACAGAGATACCCAGGGACAGAGCATGGCTCCTCTCTGCCCCTCTGGGTCGATAGCCAGGAACCCATGAACGACAAAGAACCCCAGAAACTCGACTTCATCCGCCAGAAGGTCCAGGCCGACCTGGACGCCGGCACGTTCGACCACGTCGTCACGCGCTACCCGCCCGAGCCGAACGGCTACATGCACATCGGGCACGCCAAGGCGATCTGGATCAACTACGGCATCGCCCGGGACTTCGGCGGGACGTTCCACCTCCGCTTCGACGACACGAACCCGATCAAGGAGGAGCAGGAGTTCATCGAGGCGATCCAGGAGGACGTCCGTTGGCTCGGCTGCGAATGGGGCGAGCACCTGTACTTCGCCAGCGACTACTTCGAGCGGATGTACGAGTATGCCGTCACGCTCATCCGGGCCGGGCTGGCCTACGTGGACGACCAGACGCCGGAAGAGATCCGCGCCAACCGCGGCACGCTGACCAGCCCCGGCACGGACAGCCCGTACCGCGGCCGCCCGGTCGAGGAGAACCTGGACCTGTTCGAGCGGATGAAGGCCGGCGAGTTCCCCGACGGGTCGCGCGTCCTGCGGGCGAAGATCGACATGGCCAGCCCGAACATGAACCTGCGGGATCCGGTCATGTACCGAATTCTCCACGCACACCACCCCCACCGCGGCGACGACTGGTGCATCTACCCGATGTACGACTGGGCGCACGGGCTGGAGGACGCCATTGAGGGCGTGACGCACTCGCTGTGCTCTCTCGAGTTCGAGAACCACCGCCCGCTGTACGACTGGTTCCTCGACCGGCTCATCGAGCACCACCCGGAGCCGATCGCCCGCCCCGAGCAGACGGAGTTCGCCCGCTTCAACCTCACCCACACCGTCATGAGCAAGCGGTACCTGCGGGCGCTCGTCGAGCAGGGCGTCGTCAACGGCTGGGACGACCCGCGCCTGCCCACGCTGCGCGGGCTCCGCCGCCGCGGCTGCCCCCCCGAGGCCATCCGCGATTTCATGCGTCAGATCGGCATCAATAAGTTCGTCAGCACGGTCGAGTTGGCCCTGCTGGAGCACGTCCAGCGGCAGCACCTCAACAAGACCAGCCCGCGCGTAATGGGCGTGCTCCGGCCGCTCAAGGTCGTCATCGAAAACTACCCCAAGGACCAGAGCGAGGAGCTGGAGGCCGTCAACAACCCCGAGGACGAGTCGGCCGGCACGCGGCCGGTACCGTTCTCGCGCGAGTTGTACATCGAGCGGGACGACTTCATGGAGGACCCGCCGCGGAAGTTCTTCCGCCTCGCGCCCGGCCGAGAGGTCCGGCTGCGGTACGCCTACTTCCTCACCTGTCGCGAGGCCGTCAAGGACGCCGACGGCAACCTCGTCGAGCTTCGCTGCACCTACGACCCCGAGACACGCGGCGGCGATGCCCCCGACGGCCGGAAGGTCAAGGCGACGCTGCACTGGGTCTCGGCCGCGCATGCCGTGGACGCCGAGGCGCGCCTGTACGGCCACCTGCTCAAGCGCGAGAACCCCGGCGACATCCCGGACGACCCCGATTGGGCCGACGAGCTGAACCCCGAGTCGCTGGAGGTGCTCACCGGCTGCAAGCTCGAGCCGTCGGTCGCGGGCAGGCCGGCCGGCTGGCGCTGCCAGCTCGAACGGCTCGGCTACTTCTGCGTCGACCCGGACTCCACGCCCGAGCGGCCCGTCCTCAACCGGACCGTGACGCTGAAGGACACGTGGAAGAAGATCCAGAAGAGAGATAGTTGAGCCGCAGGCGTCATTCGGACGGCGCGGGGCCGGCCGTGTCGCCGTCGAGCCACCGCCCCGGCAGGGCCACCGGCGGCAGCGGCGTCGTGGGCCGGTCGATCTTCTCGATGAGCATCTCGCCGGCTCGGCTGCCGACTTGCTCCTCGGGCAGGCGGACGGCCGAGAGGCGAATGCCCGCGAAGTCGTCGATGTGGCCCGTGGCGATGCAGGCGATGGAAAGATCCTCCGGCACCCGGAGCCCGACTTCACGTGCCGCTATCAGCGCGGTCAGGGCCTCGACCCAGCCGTAGGACAGGATGGCCGTCGGACGCTCATCCCCCGTGAGAAGCTCGCACATCACCGGCATCTTCTCCTTCGCGCACAGGTGCCGTTCGCGTCGCACGATGCGGCCTGTCGCCTCGGCACCGGCGAGTGCCGCCTCGTAGCCCGCCTGCCGGTCCGAGACGCTGTAGTGGGCCTCGCCCAGTTCCGCGTTCCCGTGGACGAGGTCCGCGTAGGCGATCCGACGGTGCCCCAGCTCCAACAGTCGCTTCGTGGCCTCCCGAGCCGCGTCGAAGTCGTCCGGGCGGACGCAGTCGGCCTCCATCTTGCTGTTGATCCAGACCGACGGGATCTGGTTCTCCCGGACCAGCCGGATCAACTCGCCGGGTATCCGGTCCGTGTAGTTGATCAGCAGCCCGTCCACCATCCATTCCCGCAGGATTCGCGGCACGAAGCCCTCGTCGGTCAGCTTCGCATCCGGCAGTTTGCTGATGTTGAGATGGAAGCCCCCCTCCGCCGCCGCGTCGTGGATGCCGTTGAGCAGCTCATCCGGCAGAAAGCTTCGCCCCTGGTCCGTGCTCAGCAGCAGAGCGACCACGCCGAACCGCCCGGTGGACATCGCTCGCGCGGCCGCGTTCGGACGGTACCCCAGCTCCCGGGCCGCCTCCAGCACGCGCTCCTGGGTCTCCTTGCGGAACCGATGCCGCCGCTTCGGGTTCAGCACATGGCTGACCGTCACCGGCGACATGCCGCTTCGCTCCGCGATTTGCTTGATTGTTGATGCCATGACCGGGTGCTGTCCGTGGCCCGGCGACTATTCTCGCCGAACCCGTGGCGCCGTCAATACCGAGCAAGGGTCGGATGCGTCCACGTGGCGCTACACCGGGGTGTAGGCGTCATCCCGGCGGATTGCCGCCTCGGCGGACTCGCATCCGCGGGCGCCCACGGCCAGCAGGTACATGGGCAGCGCCGCGGCCACGCCCACACCGTGGGCCACCCAATCCCGCCATTCCATGCCGCGATCCGAAAACGCGCCCTGGGCGAGTTCGGCCACGCCCCCCAGCAGCAGCGCGCCAGCCAAGCCGAGCAGGCCCATCCAAACCCGCCGGGCGCCGAGCATCCACGCCATCATGACAGCCACCAGTACGCCCGTGATCGCGTGCAGGAAGGCGTCCCCCGCCCCATAGGCCTCGAAGCCCCACCCCAGCAGGCCGGATCGAGCCAGGCCCATCAGCAGCATCAGCGCGAAGAGTATGACCACGGCCGACCAGCCGCTCCAACGGGTCGAACGCCGCCCGAGCATCGCCGGGAGAAGGCCCCAGCAGAACATAGCCGCCAGGAGCACAACGGGTACGAAAGGACCGGCCGGGGCCAGAACCGCCGCCCCGCACAGGAACGTGGCAGCGGCCCACGTCACGGCCCGCGCCCGGTCTCCGGCATGCCCCCTCCGTGCGTGCGACAGCAGCCAGACCACGCACAGCAGCAGGCCCACCGCCGCCCAGGCCAGCCCGAACCACCCGGTGGCGCGGGCAAGTATCGCCAGCCCGCTGTCCGACGCCGACAGCTCGATGAATGCGCGCTGTCCCTCGCCGAGAGCCGAGCGAGGGGCCCATTGAAGGTCGAACAGGCCGGGGGCGAGCGCCCGCCCCCCCGCGGCCGCGGCGATACTCAGACCGCCGCCGACGCATAGCAGCACGGCCCGGCCGCCAGGGAACACGATGCCGGCCAGCAGGACCGCCATTCCGGCGCAGGCGACCGCCATGGCGGCCTGAAGCGGGCAGGTCCACGCCAGGGCCGCCGCCCCGATCGCACCGACTGCCGCGCAGCCGACGCGGGCAGCCCGGCCGCCCACGAATGCCGCGCCGGGGCCGGACCGCCTTGGCGGCAGCCCCCACAGAGGCAAGAGCCACACGCACAGGCCCGCGAAGCCGACCATCGCCAGCGCGTCTCGAACCGGCGCGGCACGTCCCCAGGCGAGGGCGAAGACGGCGCCGGCCGTCATGGCGAGCCCGCAGACGCTGAGGACGCCCGCATGCTCGGCGGCCCGGGGCATCAGCGACTGGCTCAGCACGATCCCCCCGGCCAGCAGCCCGAGCTGCCACAGCATCGACATCTCCAGCGCCCCTTCCAGGTTCGCGTCTTCGGCCGCCCCGCCCGAGCCGCGCGCCACGTGGTAGACGAGCACGGCCGCCGGTCCAAGCAGAGCCAGATGGATCGGGTGGCCGGGCACCGTCGGGTCCCCCATGTGCGTTCGCCAGAGCACCCACAGCGTCCAGAGGATCAGCAGGCCGCCGGCCAGCGCTCCCCATGCCCGGTAGCTCGGCCACCACCAGCACAGCATGCCCACGACGAACACGCCGGCGAACGTCCAGCGCAGTACCGTCTCCAACTGCCGGGATGTGGTGCCTAACGGTATGGCCATGGCGGAGGATCGCCCGAACCGATACTTCTGTACTTCGGCGTTTTGGTGCGGCGGACTGGAGGGGGCGCTATCCCGTCAGCGGGACGCGGGCCAGGACCTGCGTCCGCCCCGGACGGCTCGAGATCTCCAGCTCGCCCGCCACGGCTGCCGCCCGTTCATACATCGAGTTCATTCCGAAGCCCCGCCCCGCTACGGCCCCCGGCTCGAAGCCCTGGCCGTCATCCTCGACTGTCAGGACCGCGACCCCGGGCTCTTTCCGCAGGCGAATCGCCACGGCGCTCGCCTCGCTGTGGCGGATCGCGTTGTTGACCGCCTCCTGGGCGATCCGAAACAGGGCGATCTCGATCTCGGGCTCCAGGCGGTCCGTGTCCGTGCCGTCCAGGCACTCGACCTCCGCGTCCACGCCACCGTCTTCGCAAAATCGGCGCAGTTGCCCGAGTGCAGCGGGCAGCCCGAGCGACTCGAGCGTCGGGGGGTACAGCCCGTGGCAGATGGCGCGGACCTCGCGGATAATCTGGCCGCACTGCTCGGCCAGGCCGGCACATCGGCCGGCGAGTTCCTCCCGACTGTGCGATTGCACGGTACGGCCGAGCCCTTGGATCGCCAACTCCAGGGCGACGATGCTCTGGCCGACCGAATCGTGCAACTCGCTCGCCAGGTGCCGTCGCTCTTCGTCTCGGGCCGTTACAAGCTTCGCGTGGGCGACCTTGAGATGCTGCTGGCTCTCGCGCAGCGCCCGGTCCGCCCGCTCGCGCTCCGTGACGTCGCGGGCCACGCCCTGAACGCCGACCAGGTCTTCCCCCTGCCAGACGCCCGCCGTGGTCAGCTCGAGGGTCGCCCGCCGGCCGTCCTTGCGGATGAAATCGAAGTGGTACGGCTGCTCCAGCGGCTCTCCCCGCAGCCGGCGGGCCAGCCGCTCGAAGACCGGCTTACGGTCTTCCGGTGCCAGCAGCCGGGACATGTTCATTCCCATCAGCTCGTCCAGCGGATAGCCCGTCACGGCCTCGGCCGCGGCGTTCCCGAAGATGTAGTTCCCGTTCGTGTCGATCTGGAAGATGATGTCCGAGGTGTTGTTGATGATGTGCTCGAGGCGCTCGCGCGACTGGCGGAGCTGGTCCTCGGCTTGCCTCCGCTCGGTAACATCGCGACCCATGGCAATCGAGCCGGCGGGCTGCCCCCCCGGGTCGAGAAGCTGCCGCGAGTTCCAGGAGATTCGGCGCCTCTGCCCGTCCTTCCGCCGGATGACCGTCTCGAACCCCTCGACGGCTTCGCCTCGTTCGATGATCCTCTTGGCTCTCGTCATGATTCCCGCCCGATACGCGCGGTCCGGATAGAGCCATTCCCAGACCCGGTCGTTGCCGACCACCTCTTCCTTCGTGTACCCGCTGATCTGCTCGGCGGCCTTGTTCCAGATCACCACATTCCCATCCAACCCCAAGACGTCCATCCAGACGTTGGCGTTGTCGATCACCCCCTGAAGGAACTGCATCAGCTCGTGGATGCTGCGCTCGGCTTCCCGTTTTTCCGTAACGTCCCAGCCGAGGGCGATGACCCCGCCCGTACCCCCGGAGAAGTCCCGCATCGGTTTGGCGTGCCAGTTGATCAGATGCGGTTGGCCGTCCTTGCTTAGGGCCGTCGTCTCGAAGTCCTCCAGGATGTGGGACTCGTGCATGACGCCGCGGATCTGCTCCAGCACCGACGCTCGGTACTCCGGGTCGGGATATGCCCACTCGAAGATCCTGTTGTTCCCAACGACCTCCTCCTTGGTGTAGCCGCTGAACTCCTCGGCCGCACGGTTCCAGAGGACCACGTTGCCGTCGGAGTCCACGGCGGTAATCACGATGCTCGCATTGTCGATGACGCCCTGCAGGAACTGCGTCAGCTCGTGGATGCTGCGATCTGCCTCCTTCCGCTCGGTGATATCCTCGATGAGGCCGTCGATCCACTGTGGCTCGCCGTCCGGGCCCCGCTGAAGGCGCGCCGTCACCGACGCCCAGAGCGTGGAGCCGTCGCGCCGCTGCAACTCGACCTGCCGGTCCTTGACGAATCCGTGTTCCAGCAGATGTGCAATCAGGGCCGGCCGGTTCTCCGGGTGGGCGTACGTCGACAGCGCGTTCACTTCGCCCATGTCCTCGGGGCGATCGTATCCCAGCAGTTCGGCCAGCGCCGGGTTTGCCCGCACGACTCGCCCGTCAAGCATGCCCCGGTAGATGCCCACCGTCAGGTTGTTCACGAGCGTGCGGTACTCCTCTTCGCTCGCCCGCAGCGCCTCTTCGGCCAGCGCTCGCTCCGATACTTCCTCTCGCAGAAGTGAGTTCGCCTGCTCCAGCTCCGATGTCCGGGCTGCGACAAGCTGTTCAAGGCGCTCCCGATACTCTGCGAGTTCCTTCTCGGCCCGCTGTCGGTCCGAGATGTCACGGGCCGTGCCGATCAACCCGACAATGCGGTCTCCACTCCGGATGGGCTGCGAGGTGACCTCCGCGACGGTGCGCGACCCGTCCGCCACCTCGTATTCGACCTGGGCCGGTTGCGGGTCGCTTGGGAACGGGTCGCCGGAAACCGCCGCCTTGAATCGCTCCACCACGGTCTCACGGCTTTCCGGCGGCACTGCGTCCCAATAGTGCCGACGCCTTAATTCATCGAGCGACCTTCTCTCGTTGGCCCGGCCCGCCCGGTTGACGAACACGTACCGGCCCTCGGGGTCGAAGACGTACACGGCGTCGCGGATGCTGTTGAGCAGCCGGCAACAGAGCCGGTCCTCATCTCGGAACATCTCCCAAAGCTGCTCGACCGTCCGTGGAACATCGTGCGATTCCACCTGCCGGCATTCTGCCAGTTCGGCCTCCAACGCCGCCACGCGCCGTCGAAGCCGCTTCAGTTCCGCCTCGTCTCGGGATGCCGCCTGGCCGCACATATGCAAGCCCCTTCGCTTCCGGTCGGCGGGTCGCTTACATCTTGGCCGCCGCCAGCATCTCGTCGATGGTCGTGACCGCGGCCGCACACACACGGTCGCCGGCGCCGTAGTACACCGTGAGCGTGCCGTCGTCTTCCTTGACCAGACCGTTGGAGAACACCGTGTTGGCGAATACGCCTTCGCGTTCGTAATCCGTCTCCGGCCACAGTACGGGCTCCGTGGAGCGAGTGACGACCCGCTCGGGGCGCTCCGGGTCGCTCAGCATCGCGCCGAGCCCGTACTGCCGACCGTTCGAGGCGTGGTAGATCTCCAGCCAGCCCTCCTCCGTGCGGATCGGCGGCGCGCCGGCTCCGACTCGCTCGGCCTCCCAGGTGCCGGGCGTGGGCGCCAGCGTTATCTCGTGCCGGCCCCAGCTCAGCAGATCCGGCGAGTACGCCGTCCAGATGCACGCGTCGTTGAACTCCGTCTTGTACGGCCGGTGCCGACAGACGTACATCCCGCGCACCCGGTCCGGGAAGATCGCCACGTCCTTCTGATACGGCGGGAAGATCACGCCATGGCGCTCGAAGGTGGCGAAGTCCGTCGTGCTTGCCATCGCCACGGCCACGCCGCGGCTGGACACGGCCGTGTAGGTGATGACATACCGCCCCTCGACGAACGTGATGCGAGCGTCCTCGCAGCCGTACGACTCGTAGGCCGTGGCGGGGAAAATCGCCGGCTCCGGGTCGAACGTGAAGCTGCGTCCATCCGTGCTGCGGGCGATCCGAAGGTGCGACATGCTCGTCAGCAGCGTCTTGCCCCGGTACGTGTACTTGCGGGTGTCCATGATGCCGAGGTCGGCATCGTCGCGGCGAATGCGGCCGACCGTCTCGCCGCCTGCCTCCGGATCGTAGAACAGATACGAGACGTAGCCCTCCTCGTCGATCGGCCTCTCGCCGACGCGCACAAGCAGGAGGACCTCCCCACCGAACCGAACCGCTGCCGGGTTGAGCGTGCAGAGGACCTCCAGGTCGTCTCGTGTGGGGCGAAGGTCCTCCGGGCTCAGCAGCGGGTTCTCGTTGAAACGTTCCATCGGCCGTGTTCCTCCCGGCGGCACGGTTCGGATGCGGTCCCTTGCGTGGGCATTTCACCATCGCGAATATAGGGGCTCCGCCCCCGGCCGGGCAAGCAAAGCGGCCGGGCGGGAGGGCCGCATGAACCCCACACTCATTCGAGACGCGCTGTCCGGCGAGACCGGCGAGGAGGAAGTCACGGTCGGCGGCTGGATCCGCACCGTTCGCACGAGCAAGGGCGGCTTCAGCTTCCTGAACCTCAGCGACGGCTCCTGCGCGGGCACGCTCCAGGTCGTCGCCGACTCCGACCTGCCGAACTACGAGAGCGAAATCGTCCACCTCACGGCCGGGTGTTCCGTGCTGGCCGCCGGCAAGCTCGTGGCCAGCCAGGGCAAGGGCCAGCAGGTCGAGATGCAGGCGCGGGAGGTCCGAGTACTCGGCCGGGCCGATCCCGAGCAGTACCCGATCCAACCCAAGCGGCATTCGTTCGAGTTCCTGCGGACCCAGGCGCACCTCCGCCCGCGGACCAACGCCTTCGGCGCCGTGGCCCGCGTCCGCAGCGTTATCGCAGCGGCCGTGCACGAGTTCTTCCAGTCCCGCGGCTTCCTGTATGTCCACACGCCGATCATCACCGCCAGCGACTGCGAGGGCGCGGGCGAGCTGTTCCGAGTAACGGCCCTTGATGCCGACGAGCCGCCGCGGGAAGGCGGCAAGGTGGACTTCGGACGGGACTTCTTCGCCCGGCAGACGTACCTGACCGTCTCCGGACAGCTCGAGGCGGAGACGTACGCTTGCGCGCTCGGCCGCGTGTACACGTTCGGGCCGACCTTCCGGGCCGAGAACTCCAACACGCCGCGGCATCTGGCCGAGTTCTGGATGGTCGAGCCGGAGATGGCATTCTGCGACCTGGAGGGCGACTGCGATGTCGCCGAGGCGCTGCTGCGGTACGTGTTCGACGCCGTGCTGACGCGCTGCGGCGACGATATGGCCCTGTTCGACAAGTGGGTGCAGCCGGGAGTGATCGACCGGCTCAAGCACGTGGTCGAGAGCCGGTTTGAGCGGATCACGTACTCGCGGGCGGTGGCCGAGCTGGGCGCGGCCGGGCGCGACTGGCAGTATCCGGTCGAGTGGGGCCGGGACCTCCAGACCGAGCACGAGCGCTATCTGACGGAGGAGCGCTACGAGCGGCCGATCGTGGTGACGGACTACCCCGCGGCCATCAAACCGTTCTACATGCGGGTGAACGACGCCGACCGCGGCGGTCCGGCGGGCGAGCCGACGGTGGCCGCGATGGACGTGCTCGTGCCGGGCATCGGCGAGATTATCGGCGGGTCGCAGCGCGAGGAGCGTCTCGACGTGCTCGAGCGCCGCATGCGCGACCAGGGCATGGACACGGACGCCTATTGGTGGTACCTGGATCTCCGCCGCTACGGCACCGTGCCGCACGCCGGCTTCGGGCTCGGCTTCGAGCGGACCGTGCAGTTCGCCACCGGCATGGCCAACATCCGTGACGTGATTCCCTTCCCGCGCACGCCCCGCAGCGCGGAGTTCTGACAACCTCTGAGCAGTCAAATCAACATGAGCACACCGAACATCGTCTACATCCTCGCCGACGACATGGGCTACGGAGACATGCGGTGCAACGAACCGAACTGCGCCATACCGACGCCCAACCTGGACCGCCTGGCCGAGCGGGGCATGCGATTCACGGACGCCCACGCCGCCACGGCCCTGTGCACGCCAAGCCGGTACGGCATCCTCACCGGCCGCTATTCATGGCGGTCCCGTCTGAAGCGAGGGATTGTGTGGGAATGGGACGGCGCGCTGCTCGAGCCGGACCGGCTGACCGTGGCCGGGCTGCTTAGTCAGAACGGCTACCGAACGGCCTCCCTGGGCAAATGGCACCTGGGCTGGGACTGGCCCACGCTCGACGGGCGGCACCCGAACGAGACGCTGCCCTTCGGTGACTATGGCCATGGGCAGCGAGGTCAGTTCGCGGCCTACGTCGACATGGCCGGGCGAATTGGCGGGGGGCCGGTCGACCGCGGCTTCGACAGCTACTTCGGCGTGGATGTGCCGAACTTCCCGCCCTACACGTGGTTCGAGGACGACCACCTGCTCGAGCCGCCGACCGAACCGAAGCCGGATGCCCTCTACGGCCATCCCGGCCCGGCCGCGGCGGGCTGGAAGCTGGAAGCCATGATTCCGGAGTTCACACGCCGTGCCGTGGAGATGATCGAGTCGCTATCCGACGACCCGGGGAGTCGCCCGCTCTTCCTGTACTACCCTCTGACGAGCCCGCACTCGCCCATCGTGCCGAACGAGCAGTTCAAGGGGCTCAGCGGGATCGGCAACTACGGTGATTTCGTCTGCGAGGTCGACTGGGTCGTCGGGCAGATCATGGACGCGCTGGACCGGACGGATCAGGCGGACAACACGCTGCTGATCTTCACGAGCGACAACGGGCCGGAACACCGCATGCGCGACGACGAAGGCGCGTACAACCGGGCCCGGCGCACGGGGCATTACAGCATGGGCCCGCTGCGCGGCATCAAGCGGGACGCCTGGGAGGGCGGGCACCGCGAGCCGTTCGTCGCAGCCTGGCCTGGGGTCATCCCGGCCGGTAGCCGGTGCGATCAACTGATCTGCCTGGCCGACCTAATGGCGACCTGCGCCGAGATCGTTGGGGCGGAGCTGCCCGCAGACGCGGGAGAGGACAGCGTCTCGATGCTTCCACTGCTTCGCGGCGACACGGACCAACCCACACGGAGCGCCCTGGCATACCACAGCGCCGGGGGCAAGTTTGCGATACGCGAGGGCGACTGGGTATACATCGAGGCGCCGAGCGGCGACGACGCGGGCGAGCCCGCATGGTTCCGTACGGAGCGCGGGGCTGAAATGCACCAACAAGTGGCAGAGCTTCACAACCTCGCAGAAGACCTGGGGCAGTGCCGCAATGTGCTCTCGGAGCATCCTGACGTGGTTCGCCGCCTCGCGGGACGGCTGGCCGAGATCAAGCTGGGCTTCGATGTACCGGCGGTACGCGTTCCCGAAGCC
>CAZHEH010000035.1:0-25813 GCA_964531695.1 uncultured Planctomycetaceae bacterium
GCTGCTCCTTGTGCTCGACGCCGAAGCGCTGCTCCTCGTCGATGACCACCAGCCCCAGGTCGCCGAAGCGGATATCCTCGCTGAGCAGCCGGTGCGTGCCGATCAGCACGTCGATCTGCCCCGCCGAGAGCCGCCGGAGCACCTCCCGCACCTCGGCCGGCTTGCGGAAGCGGCTGAGCATGTCCACGCGCATCGGATAGTCGGCGAGCCGCTCGCGGAACGTGCGGTGGTGCTGGGCGGCCAGCACGGTCGTCGGCACAAGCACTGCCACCTGCGCCCCGGCCTCGACGACCTTGAAGGCCGCCCGCATCGCCAGCTCCGTCTTGCCGTAGCCGACGTCCCCGCACAGCAGCCGGTCCATCGGCCGGGCGCGGGCCATGTCCCGGTCGATCGCGTCCATCGTCGTGAGCTGGTCCTCGGTCTCCGTGTAGATGAACTCCGCGGCGAACTGCGACTGCCATTCGCTCGTGGCGGGGTAGCTTCGTCCGGGCGTGGCCTCCCGCATGGCCTGGATCCGCAGCATCTCGGCCGCCATCTCGCGGGTCGCCTCGCCGACGCGGACCTTCTGCCGCTCCCACGTGCCCGAGCCGAGCTTGCTGAGCGTCGGGCGGGCCTTCGTCGGCGCGATGTACTTTTGCACGAGGTCGATGCGGCTCGCCGGCACGTGCAGCGCCGCGTTGCCCGCGAAGCGGAGCGTCAGGTACTCCTCCGTCCGGCCCTCGCGATCGAGCTGCCGCAGCCCCTCGAACCGGGCGATGCCGTGGCTGACGTGCACGACGTAGTCTCCCTCGTGCAGGTCCGTCAACGACTCGACCGGCCGCCCGGCGCGGACCTTCCGAAGGCGGCGGCGCTTGGCGTAGCGATGGAAAATCTCGTGGTGGCCGACGACCATCAGCCCCTCCGCCGGCCAGTGGAAGCCGGACGCCACGTGCCCGATGCCGGTGTGCAGCTTGCCCGCCAGGTCGGGCGCGGCGGTCTCCAGAAGCTCGCCGAAGCGCTTGCGCTCGGCCTCGTTCTCGCAGAAGACCCACAGCTCGGCGCCCTGGGCCAGCTTCGACAGCTCCGCCAGCGCCTCCTTCGTGTTGTAGCTCAGCCGCTCGACCGACCGCACGCCCAGCTCGATGCTGTCGGCCTTCGCGCCGGCGAACGTCCGCATCTCGACGCGCGCGAACCGCTCCAGCTCCGCCCATATCTCCTCCGGGGCGAACAGGGCCGGCGGCGAGTCCGTCTCGCTCGTCAGGCGGCGGTGCATCTCGCCCGTGAGGTTCGCCAGCTCCTCCGGGTCCGGCAGGCAGACGATCGCGTCGTCCGGCAGGTAGGCGGCCAGCGACGTCACCCGCTCGGGGTCGGTCTGCCGGCCGGTGGCGACCGCGGTGATGTCGTAACGCCCGACCGCGGCGACGCTCCGCTGCGTGTCGAGGTCGAAGGTGCGGATCGAGTCGATCTCGTCGCCGAAGAACTCCACGCGCACCGGCTCCGACACGCCCGGCGGCAGCACGTCCACGATGCCGCCGCGGCGGGCGAACTCGCCCTGCTGGTCCACCTGCTCGACCCGCTCGAAGCCGCCGTCGACCAGCCAACCCGCGAGGTCCTCCGGGGAGAGCGTCTGCCCGCGCCGGAGGGCCATCCGGCCGCGGACCAGTTCTTCCGGCCGGGGGACGGGCTGAAGCAGAGCCAGTGCCGGCGCGACGATCAGCTCGCCCGGCGCCTCGTGCGGGCCGGGCGCGCCGCCTGCCTCGGGCGGGGCCAGCTTGTCGCAGATGCGCAGCCGCTGTCCGGCGATTTCGTCGTTGACGTGGTCCGAGGCGTAGAGGTCCGTGTCCCACGCCGGCAGCAGCAGGGGGGCTCTGCCTGCCAGCACCTCCACGTCGTCCACGGCGTCGTCGGCCGCGTCCAGGTGCCCGGTCACCAGCAGCACGGTCCGCCCGGTCAGCCGCCCCAGCGCCACGGCCGCCAGCGCCACGGCCGAGCCCCACACCCTCGTCAGCGACACGGCTCGCGCGGCGCGCAGGCGCTCGGCCGCCTGGCGCAGCGCTCGGCTTCGAACCGCCTTGTCCAGAACGGGGGCCGGCGTATCTTGAACTCGTTGACTCGTTGACTCGCTAATTGGTTGACTCGTTGTTTCGTTAAGTCGTTAACTCATGCTCGCGCTCAAGCTTGCTCTTCTAGTTCTTGCCTCATCTGGCGAATCTGCGGCTATTGCATCTCGGGGAATCCGTGCAATCCGTTGACGGCTTCGATCAGCGCGCATGCGCACGCCCGGAACGAGGCCGTGGCCCCGCCCGTGCGGATGCGATTCTATGACAATAGTACTCCGGGTCCGCTGACGCCAGCCGTGCTTGCCATGTCGCATGGCAACCGCGCGGCACAGTCGCGCGGGCGCCAGCGTTTCCGGCCGCTCGGCGAGGCGCATCGCACACCTCGGCGGGTCTACGCTGACTGGAATATGCGTGCTGCCGTTCCCTCAGGCCCGTGAACGGGCCTTACACTCCAGCTTCCCGCGCGTTTACCGGCGGGGCTGCCTTTGTCCGCCGCGGCCGCGGCGGGCCCCGGCACGGCTCGGGCTGCTGCGTAACTGTCGCAGTGGGGCGAATCGCCGCGTTCTACTCGTCCTCGTCCGCCACGTCCGGGGGGACGCGGACGACGAGGTCGCCTTCCTCCCGGTCGTCCTCGTTCTCTACTCCGCCGTCGTCCTCGAGGTCCGGGCCGACGGAATACAGCACGTAGCCGTCCTCTGTCCGGCGGTAGATCAGCGGCTCGCCCGTGAATGGGTCCGCCGGCACTTGTTCCAGAAGCTTTGGCGTAAGCTCCGCCAGTTTCTTCGGGAACTCACCCGTCTCGGCCCGGTGAACCGCCAGTGCGGCCGCGGCGAGCGTGAGGCGGTCATTGGCCAACGCCCGCTCCCACAGCGTCACGGACCGGTCGAGCGAGGGCATCATGAGGAAGCAGAGCAGGTACTTCGCCAGCAGGTCGGTCCGTCCTCGCTTGGTCAGTTTCAGACGCAGCCCGAGCGCCAACGAGCCCGGACCGTCATCCATTTCGTCTCCAAGGTCTGACATGTACTTGTGGAAGGGCGCCATGGCCCTTTCTCTATCGGCGGGGTCGTCAATCCGCAAGCATTTCATGTGCCAGTTCCATAGCTCGTTGAAAGTGCGGAGCAATTGGTCGCAGTCCACGTCGATCGGCTCGTGCTTCTTGGGCTCCCTGTCGCCCAAGTACCCATACACGGCTGCAAGCTTCTTCTGCGGGGCGTTTCGTGCTATGGCCATCGCCACATCCAGCAGGAGGAAACGCTCCGTCGCCACCGCGTCCCTGATGTCGGGCATCGGCCGGAGTTGAGCCAGTTCGCCGAGTAAGGGCCGTGCCTCCGCGGCCGTCAGTTCCGATGACCCGAGCACCTCTTTCACGCCATCGACGGCCATGCGTTCCATCACGATTCCGACAAGGTGCGAGATAAGGAAGGGCCCCTGCGCGACCAGACGCGCCAGGCGTCGTGCGGCTGCCAAATCCTTGAAGGCGCCCTGCACGTTGCCTTCGTCCGCGCGAAGCATTGCGCGGATCCTCAGCGCGCGGGTGATCTCACGGAAGGATCCGAGCGAAGGAATCATCGCATCGATGATCCTGGGCGGATCCGCCACTGACAGGAGCGGGATGAAGAAGCGAGTACGCTCGGATGCCTCGACCGCCAGGTCAAGCGCCCGCTCATTCGACTTTAGCCATGCCGCCAAGTCAGGCAGGTTCTCCGCGGCCCACGGACCCGATAGTCCTCGCTGGAATTGGGCGTCCAACCGATTGACCGGCACCGCTCGGCCGGCGGGCAAAGACCTCACGTAGTCATCCGTGGTCAGGTAGCACCCGCGCAGCGGCGGATCGGGGATGCCCATGCGGCGCATCGCGCGGGCCCTGACCGCTTCCGCGATGATCTCCGGCCCGACGACCTCCAGCATCAGCACGGCCGCATTGTTCTCGGGCGTGACGCCCTTGCCGTACTTGCGGTTGAGGTACTCGACGTAGTTGACGGTGCCGTCCTCGTTGAGCGGCCCGGTGATGTAGGTCGTCTCGCGGGAGAGGGTGATGCCGGCCTTGGTCTTGACGGGCGCCTCGCCCTCGGCTTCCTCCGGTGCATCCGGGGCTGGTCGTCTGTCCGGCACGGCCGGGCGCGAGGCGGGCCGCGATGACGGCTCGGCCGCGCAGGCCATGGCGGCGAATGCGACGAGCGCGGCGGTTGCGGCAACGTGCGGCCAGCGGCGAAATCGACTCATAACGGGGCTCCCCAGGCACTGACCGGCCCAATTGTATGGATCGTGCGGCGGGTGTGGAAGGGCGAGACGCTGGCCACGCAGTTTGTGCTCAGTCCTCATCCCCCGCCCTCAGCAACCCCAGCCAATCGACCTGGTCGACGGCGTACTGCGTGTCGTCGCCGATGCGGGCGTCCGCGACGCGGTTGCCGGGGTCTTCCGGCAGGACGGCGAGGACCTTCGCGCGGCCGCGCGCGGCGACCTCGTCGCGGGCGGTCTCCATGGTCAGCTCGGCGCCGGCGTCGAGTTCTCGCGGCACGTTCTCGGGCCCCGGTCCGGGCGGCGAGAGGAGATAGCGATTGATGACGACGCCAGCGAGGCGGAGCCGCGCGGACCGGGCCGCGTGCAAGGTCAGCAGCGTGTGGTTTAGCGCCCCGCGCTCGGCCGTGGTGACGATGAGCAGCGGCAGGGCCAGGATGCGCGCGAGGTGGATCGTCCAGAACTCGTCCGTCAGCGGCCGGAGCAGCTCGCCGCCGTCGACCACGAGCGTGTTCGCCCGCGAGCAGGCGAAGCGGTACGCTCGCAGGATGTCTTCCGGGTCCACGGGCCTGCCCGCGCGCCCGGCCGCGACGTTCGGCGGGGCGTCCGGGCCGAGGCGCACGGGGGCGATGTCCGTCAGCGACAGCCGGGCGTCGGCGCAGGCCGCGAGGAACTCGGCGGCCGGGCTGACGAGCCCCTCGCGCGTTCGCCGGCAGCCGGCGGCGACGGGCACGAGCGGTTCGACCTTGCGCTTCTTCCGCCGCAGGTGGCGCGCGACCGCCCCGGCCGTGAGGGTGCAGCCGACGCCGCGAGCCGTGCCGACGACGAACAACCCGTCGGCGGGCCGGGCGGCCGGCCATTGCGAGACGTCGAAGTCGAGCGGCGCGTCGGCGGGGTCGCTCATCTCAGCCGACCCCGGCCACCGGCGCCTGCCGCAGGCGGACCTCCGCTCCGGCCCCCAGCCCGAGGGCCTCGTCCGCCCGCCCGGAGCTGACGGCCACTTCCAGCAGGTCCATCGAGTTGATCAGCGCCAGCGGCCGGCCCGGCTCGGCGTGCCCGTAGGTGCCCAGCAGCGGGCCGATGTCCCGGCCTTCGCAGCGGACGTGGACGGTTTCGACGTCCGGGCACCACTGCTCGATCGCGTCGGCGGGGATGTTGCTGATGAGGTTGCCGAAGCGGTCGACGTGCAGAATGCGTCCGACCATCTCGGCCCCGTCCGGCGCGGCCTGCGGGAGGTCGAGCATGGTGAAGGTCTTGGGCTGCGGGCCGAGGCGCGGCAGGTCGAGCCCGTTGAGGATGTGCGCGGCGACGGGCGCGAAGATGTCCCGCCCGTGGAACGTCCGCGACACCCCGGCCGGGAGGTACTGCGTATTGCTGACGGTCACCAGCTCGCGCGTCTGCCACGACTCGGCGACGAACGTGATGACGCCGTTGTCGGGCCAGAGGAATCGCTGTTCGCCGAAGCCGCCGGCGAGGATGGCCCGGTCGGTGCCGACGCCGGGGTCGACCACGACCACGTGCAGCGTGCCCTCGGGGAAGGTCCGGGCGGCCTCGGCCAAGATGAACGCCCCGGCGACGACGTCCTGCGGCGGGACCTCGTGGGAGATGTCGACGATCTCGGCACGCGGGCATCGCGACAGGAGCACGCCCTTCATGGCCGCCACGTACGGGTCGCGGGTTCCGAAATCCGTAAGCAGAGTCACGAGCTGTCGACGTGCCATTGTGTTCTCCGGTGCGTGGCGCTCTCTGGCGGCGTCACTATAATATCGGTGCCATGACAACGGATACAGCACAACTCGCGGAGCGGCGGCGGATGGTCGAGCAACAACTCCGGAAGCGGGGCATCGACGACCCGGCCGTGCTGGCGGCGTTCGAGCAGGTGCCGCGGCACCGGTTCGTGCCGGAGGACCAGGCGCGGTACGCCTACGAGGACCGCCCGCTGCCGATCGGCCGGGGGCAGACCATCTCGCAGCCCTACGTGGTGGCGGTGATGGTGCAGGAGCTGAAGGTCTCATCCGGCGACAGCGTGTTGGACGTGGGCAGCGGCAGCGGGTACCAGACCGCCATCCTGGCGCACCTGGCCGGGCACGTGTACGCCATCGAGCGGATCGAGGAACTGGCCGAGCGGTCGATGGGCGTCCTGGCGTCGCTGGGCGTGGCGAACGTGACGTTCCGCACGGGCGACGGCTCGCTCGGCTGGCCGGAGCATGCGCCGTATGGGGGCATCATCTGCGGCGCGGGGGCGCCGGACATCCCGGAATCGTGGGTGGCGCAGCTCGCGGACGGCGGACGGATCGTCGCGCCGACGGGCGGGGCGGGCGGCCAGACTCTCACGGCCGTGGAGAAGCGCGACGGCAAGGTGACGCGCCGCCCGCTGCTCGACGTGCGATTCGTGAAGCTCATCGGCCGGGACGGCTGGCCGGACGAGGAGCCGCGACTGTAGCGGGCGAGCCCCGCTACAGATACTTGCCGGCGATGACGCGGAGCGATTCCTTTACGTCGTCGGGCGCGTGGGTCGTGTCCGACCAGATCGCCAGCTCCAGCGCGGACTGCGCCGGGCTGGGGACGTCGGCGATTTCGTCGAAGCGCGCCACCGCGCGGCGGATGAGCCCGATGGCGTTGGCCGTGCCGGCCTTGAGGTGCCCGATGATCTCCTTGAGCAACTCGTGCTTGTCGAGGTCGGCGGGGGCGGGCTTCCAGCAGTCGTAGTCGCTGACGATGCAGACGGAGGCATACGGCAGCTCGGCCTCGCGCGCGAGCTTGGCCTCGGGCATGCAGGTCATTCCGATGAGGTGACCGCCCCACGCGCGGTGCATCTCGCTCTCGGCGCGGGTGGAGAAGGCGGGGCCCTCCATGCAGACGTAGGTGCCGCCGTCGTGGACCTTGGCTTCGGTCTGCTCGGCGCAATTGAGGAGGTGTCGGCGCAGCACGGGGCAGAAGGGCGCTGCGAACTCGACGTGGGCCACGACGCCGTCGTCGAAGAACGTCGGCTGCCGGCGGTGGGTCTTGTCGATGGCTTGATCGGGGATGACCAGGTCGCGCGGGGCGTAGGCCTCTCGCAGCGAGCCGACGGCGCCCGAGGCGATCACATGCGTGCAGCCGAGGAACTTCAGCGCGTAGATGTTGGCACGGTATGGGACGTTCGACGGGTTGAGCCGGTGGCCCGCCCCGTGGCGGTTGAGGATGGCCACGTCCGTGCCTTGCCAGTGCGTCTGTACGACCGGGCCCGAGGGAGGGCCGAAGGGCGTGTCCAGCTCGACCGTTTCGCCTTGCTCGGCGCCGCAGAGCGCGTCGCCCAGCCCGCTGCCGCCGATGATGCCGACCTTCACGTTCGCCATGTTTGCGGGTCTCCTTATGCCGCGCCCGGATGCGAGCGGCGGGCACAGGTTACTCGCGCGACCCCTGCGGGTTCAAGATCACCCGCACCGCCTCGGCGACGCGCGGGGCCAGCTCGGTGTCCACCTTGGGGTCGCTCAGCGTGCCGCCCACGCGGACCTCGACCAACTCGCCCCCGAGGCCCTCGAGCAGCTCGTTGATGCCCTCGATCCGCGGCAGCACGGCCGACTCGGTCCGCAGGAAGACCAGTTGGAGCTCGTTCGTGTCCATGTCCATCGTGCCGGAGCCGACGATGGAGATCGTCGGACCGCCGAGATGAATCTCGCGGAATACGAGTTCCTTGCCCTCAAGCTGGTACTCGACGAGGCCGTCCGTGACGGGGGAGCGTCCGGGCACGCTGAGGTAGATCACCTGAAGCGCCCCGAGCAGCACGGGCAGCTTGGACACCCGCGCGTCGAAGATCCGCAACTGCCCGGAGGCCCGGCGCTCCGTCTTGCTGCCGACCTCGGCCGACAGCTCGATGCGCCCCTGGAGCCGCCCGGCGACGCCCGCCTCGGCCCCGGTCGAGGCCAGCAGCTTGGCCAGGTCGATTTCGTCGAAGGTCGCCCGCAGGCGATAGCTCGCGGGGTCGTCCAGCAGGATCACGGCCTGGCCCTCGACGCCCCCGCCGAAGGTCCGGCCGAACATCTCGTTGATGAAGATCCGGTCGCTGCCGCCGGCCTTCTCGATCTCGGCCGTGAGGTCCGTTACGCGCTGCTCGTCCTCGGCGGCCAGCGTGATGCCGCTGAGCTTGGCCGCGATGGCCAGGCCCTCGCCGTCGCGCGCGACGCGCCCGGTGATCTCCCCGTCCAGGTCCGCCTCGCCGGCGGAGGTCCTAAGCGTCACGCCGTTCATGCGAACGTCCCCCTCGACGTGCCAGTCGCTGACGGCAAACTCGGGCTCCGCGTCGTCCCCGGCCGGGCGCGTGGCCGGGCGGGTGGCCGGCCCTTCGGGGCGCCGCCAGCGGATGTGCAAAGGATGGAAATCCAAATCGAAGGCGCCGCGGGGCTTGAGCGGCATGGCCGGGTCCGCGATTGCCGGGGGCAGTGCCTCGAGGCGCTCGGGCGAAAGCTCCAGGTCGCCGGCCCGGATGCGGAGGTCGGCGACGATCGCGTCCGGGCCGTAGGTCACCGTGCCCGCCAGCGAGTCCAGGCCGGCGCCGTCGATCTCCCGCGTGGACGACAGGTCGGTCAGTTCGACATGTCCGGGCCGGAACCTCATGAGCCCGCCGGACCGTTCCGTGCCGCCGACCTGGAACCGGTAGGGCACATCCTCGTAGCGGAAGGTGACGTCGCGCGGCGAGACGCGAATGTCGAACAGCGGCTCGGGCGCTTCGGGCGTGCCCTCGACGTACTGCTCGACGGTCACGTCGGCACGGCCGGCGGGAGCGAAGCTGTCCCAGACTTCCCGGACGCTCTCGGCGAGGGCGTCTCGCACGGCCGGGCCGAGCAGGACGTTGTCCATGCGTCCTTCCAGCCGCACGCCGGCGGGCTTTGTGAACAGCACCTCGCCGCTGAACTCGACGTCGGTGGGCTCGCCTTCGGGGTTCGGGTGCTCGCCCCGGATGCTCTGCACGACGACCCGCTCGGGGAAGATCTGAAGCCGTCCCTCGGCGTTCGAGACGGAGTAGGGGAACGCGTCCGCCCGGAAGTCCACTCCTTCGAGGTCCAGCGCGATGTCGAACTGCACCTCTTCCCCAGCCTGTTGGGTGATCCGGGCGGAGACGTTTCGCGTGCGGCCGGTCGCGTGCAGCGAGCGCAGCGCCTCGCGGGCAGCCGGTCCCAGGGCGGCCTCCAGCGTCTCGTCGATGGGCATGTTGTCGGCCTCCACGACGACCGCCAGCTTGAAGTCGTCGCCGGTGGGGTTTTCGAAGTCGCCGTAGAAGCTGCTCGTCGCGTCGCCGGCGACGGCCAGGATCGGCCCGTAGCCCGGACGGCTCTCGTACGGCGGCGGGATATGTACGTTCCCGTCGCGGAACTCCACCGTGCCGGCCACGACCGTCACCGGGTACGGGAAGAACCGATGCACGATCCGCAGCGGCCCGCGTTCACTCGGAAGGATGCTCAGCTCCACCTCCGGCTCGGACGCCGCGTCCGCGCTCCGCACGCGCGCGACGAACGTGCCGAAGCCGGCCGGAGACAGGTCGGCCCACGTCTGCGCCAGCCCGCCGGCCTGCATGGCCGTGGCCAGCGTGTCGTCCAGGGCAATATCCGTGGCGGACACGGAGAGGTCGTACGCGCTTCCGGGGTCCTGGAGATCGACCGTGCCTTCGCACGCGACGCGGCCGTCGCCGGCCGCTCCGGTCAGATGCAGCTTCAGCTCCGCCTTGTCGAAGGTGATGCGGCCGCCGATGTCGGTGAGGGGGTAGGGCAGCTCGCCCGGCCGCACGGCCACGTCCCGGAGTTTCACCGTGCCCGCCACCTCCAGCGGCTCGCCTCGGGCGGCGTCGATCTCGATGAGCGCCTCGGCCCGGCCCGTGGGGGCGAGCTGCTCGCGCACCGTCCGGACCTGCTGGCCGACGCGGCCGATCTCGGGCAGCAGGGCGACATCGACTTCGCTCAGCTCGACCGCGGCGCTGACGGTCGGACCGGCGTCTTGTTCCTCGTAGTCGGCATGGAGAGAGAACTCGGCCACCGTCGCCCCCTCGGCCGGTGCGGTCGCGGGCGAGGGCCCGCCGGTGGCGGGGCGAACCAGCCGGCCGTGCAGGCCGGCCACGTGCACCTTTCGCCCTTCCGGGGTCTCCTCGGATTCCATCGCTCCGTGCACGTCGAGGGCCCGGAGTCCGCCGAGATCATCCGCCAGCCGCAGGCGAGCGTCGTGGAAGCGGAACGCGACCCGCTCCCCCTCGCGATACCAGGAGACCTCGCACTGCCCCTCCAGGCCGCTGAGGTACCGGTCCATCACTTCCGCCAGTTCGGGCACCAAGTCGCGAAGCTCGGCCAGAGGCATGGTCGCGCGGGCCTCGACGGGCTCGCCCGCCGTCACGTCGATCAGCAGGCGAACCCGTGCCTCCTGCTCCGCGTCCTCGACGACCAGCTCGTACATCTCGTCCTCGTCCCGCGCCAGCAGTGACATGTCGAGCATCATCCGTTGCGGCTCGGTCCGCGGCATGCGCCCCGCGATGGTGACCTCGACGTTGCGCATTTCGATCGCCGGCAACGCGCCCGGCGGCCCGTCGCGACGCTCTCCTCGCTGCTGGCGAGACAGGCGTCGGAGGCGGTCGATGTTGCTCGGGCCGCCCGGACCCTCGAAACGGACGCGCACGTCCGCGTCCGAGCAGATCACCCGCGTGGGTTCGAACCGCGCTCGCGAGACCAGCGACCAGGGCCGGTGCTCCAGCACGACCCGCCGGGCCTCGAACAGCGGCGACGGCGCGGCCTCGCCCGGCAGGCGCAACGAGACGCCCTCCAACTCCACCGGCCCGAACAGCCGGAACCGGGCCGAGCGAATATGCACGTGCGAGCCGGTCATCTCGGAGAGGTACTCCTCGGCCATGCTTCGGATGTGGTCTCCCCTCGTGAAGTGCCAGTAGGCATACACGGCCGTGACGATCATCGCCAGCACGAGCAGTCCCGTGCCGCGTCGTCCGGGCGAGATGTAGCGCCAGGAGCGCCGACGGCGGCGATAGGAGCGCCAGAATGAATGGAGTTTCCCCGTCATATTCGGTTGGCGGCATTGTCCCAGATCGGCCGGCCCCACACAACGCGACCCGTCGGGGCGGCATTGTTTTGCCTTGAGCGGCCGGGGCTTGGTCGGTAGTTTCCCCCAACGCCGCCGTGGGTGAACGGATGAGACAATCCGGGCTTCGCCTGCCGTGGCGGACGCCGCTGCCGGAGTCGTCCGCCGCGCGGCGCCGCGCGCGGGTCCTGCGGGTGGCGGCCTATGTGGTGCTGTCGGCCGCGCTGATCGTGCCGGTGGTGCAGTTCCAACTCCTGGTCGCTCGCCAGGCCGGCGAGGATTCTTCCGCGGCGGAGGCCGGCGCCCTCCGCGGGGCGATCAACCGCTGGCGGCCGGCGATTCGGGCCTACTGGGCGGGCGAGAACATCTACCTGCCGGTGCCCGGACCCGGCGCGGGTCCGGAGGACCGCAACGCTTCGGGCACGTACCTGCACCCCAACATGCCGCTGACGGTGGTGTTTCTGAGCCCTTTCGCCTACATGCCGCCGCTGACGGCGACGCTGCTGTACAACCTCCTGAAGGCGGCGGTGGCCGTGGCGTCCCTGCTGATGCTCGCGGAGGTGGTGCGTCACGGCGAGCGGCGCGTGCCGGACTGGGTCGTCGCGCTGGGCTTCCTGTTCGGGGTGCGGTTCATCATCGGAGACATACAGCACGGCAACACGAACGTCTTCGTCCTCGGCGGCGTGGCGTGCCATCTGTGGCTGTACCGCCGGGGTCGAGACCTTCTGGCCGGGCTGCCGCTGGCGGCGGCGATTTGCCTGAAGCTCACCCCCGCGCTGTTCGTGCTCTACTGGCTCCACCAGCGGAACTGGAAGCTGGCGGGCGCGACGCTGGCCGCTCTGGTCCTGCTGGCGGTCGTCGTGCCCGTCGTCGCGAGCGGACCCGCCCGCTATTTCGAGCGGGCCGGGACGTGGCTCGATTCTCTTATCCTGCCGGCCGTGGTCGAGAACCAGTGGTATCCCGAGCATATCAACCAGTCATTGCCCGGCATGGCCGCCCGGCTCTTCCGCGACGGGCGGGACGGGGACATCTACTGGAGCCCGGACAGCGACCCGCACTACCGCAAGGGCCCGAGGGACTGGATCACGCTCGTGTCGCTGCCCGAGCGGGCAGTGCAGATGATCGTCCGCGCCGGGCAGTTGATTGTGTTGGGGCTGATGGCGTGGGCGATCGGTCGGCGCCGGCTGGCGCGAGACGACGGCCGCAGGTCGCTCCACTACGCGATGATCGTCCTGGCGATGATGCTGCTGAATCAGCGGACGTGGGACCATCACGCGACCGTGGTGCTCGTGGCCGGCGTGGCGCTGTGGCACGCCGTCGGCTACGGGCGGATGTCCACGGCCGCGCGGAAGTTGGCGCTCGGGCTGGCGCTGGCCGCCGGGGCGCTGACGTGGTGCATCGGGAACGACCTGTTCAAGGTGGCCGCGGACATCGCCGGGCGCCCGGAGGAGGTGGGGGACCTTTGGGCGGACCTGTTCTCGGCGTACGGGTCGACCTTCTGGGTGTTCGTGCTGCTGTTCGCGGCGTGCGTGATCTGCGGAGTCGCGACGCGGAGGCACGAGCCCCCGTACGCGCCGGAGCGGCAGAAGCTCGATACGCGACCGGAGTGAAGCGCCGGTTCGCGCCGCGACATGAGCGAGACGATCACACGACTGGCCCCGTCCCCGACCGGCGCCCTGCACCTGGGCAACGCCCGGACCTTCGTGCTGAACTGCGTACTCGCGCGGCAGCGCGGGTGGCGGGTGCTGATGCGGATGGAGGATCTGGACGGCCCGCGGGTCAAGCCCGAGGCGGTGGCCGAGTCGCTCGACGTGCTGGCCTGGCTCGGGCTGCGGTGGGATGAACCGATGACGTACCAATCCGACCGCCACCCGGAATACGAGAAGGCCCTGACGGCGCTGGCGACAGCCGGCTGGGTCTATCCCTGCGTCTGCACGCGGAAGGACGTGGAGCAGGCGGCCTCCGCGCCGCACGCGGATGAGGCCGCGCCCGCCTACCCCGGCACGTGTCGCGGTCGGTTCGCGTCGGCCGAGCAGGCCGAGGCCGAGACCGGCCGCCCGGCGTCGTGGCGCGTCCGCGTGCCGGATAAGCCCGTCGAGTTCGAGGACGCCTTCGCCGGGCCACGGCGGTTCGACCTGCGTCGGGAGGGCGGCGATTTCGTCGTATTTCGCAAGCAGGGCTTGGCGGCGTATCAGTTGGCGGTGGTGGTGGACGATGCCGATTCGGGCGTCGATGCCATCGTCCGCGGGGACGACCTGCTCGACTCGGCTGCCCGGCAGATTCACCTGCGGCGGCTGCTGGGGCTGACGCCCGAGCCGACGCACTGGCACCTTCCGCTGGTGGTCGGCCCGGACGGGCGGCGGCTGGCGAAGCGCCACGGCGACACGCGGATATCCCGCTACCGCGAGTTGGGCGCGCCGCCCGAGCGTGTGCTGGGGCTCATCGGCCGCTGGAGCGGGGCCTGGGCCGAGCGGCGGGAGGCGACGATGGAGGAGCTGATCGCACGATTCGACCTCGCCCGCCTGCCGCGCGGGCCGGTGACCTTCACGGGCGAGGACGACGCGTTTCTGCGCGGGTGAGAGCTACTCCAGCGGCTTGAGCACGATTCCGGTCGCGAGCTTGGGGTAGAAGTACGTGCTCTTGTGCGGCATCGACCCGCCGGCCAGGGCGACCTGCTCGACCGCCTCGATCGGCGTGCCCTGCAGGCACACGCCGAGCTGACCCCGCCCCGAGCGGCACGCCGAGAGCACCTGCCGCCCGTCCGGCGTGTATTCGATGGTTACATCGTCCGTTCGCCACGGGTTGATCGCCTTGTCGATGATGAGCTTGTGCAGCACGGCCACGTCGAGCCCGCGCCAGGCGTCCGACTCATCCGGAGCCGCCTCGACCATCGCCTCGGGCCTCTTCAGCCGGGCGATCCAGATCTCTGCCGGGTCGGCGTCCATCATCGCCATCGCCCCGGCGCCGTACCGCTTCAGCCACGCGTCGGCGTCCATCAGGTCCGCGTCTTCCACGCTGCATCGCTGCCAGTCGAACTCGTCGGCGGCCTTGGCCAGCTTGTCCATGCGGAAGCTCGGCGCCAGCCCGCTTACGACGCGGTGCGTCGGCAGCACGATCAGGCCCGGGTCGCCCGCCTCGACCAGCGCGAACAGAACGTAGTTGGCCTCGTGCGCGTCGTCGATCCGGCCGGCGTCCCGTAGCGCGTTGCGGTAGTTCAGCCCGGTCGTGTAGCGGTGGTGTCCGTCGGCGATGAACACCGGCTGCGGGCGGAGCGTCTCGGCCAGGTCGGCCGCCAGCGCCTCGTCCGGGCAGACCCACAGCTTTTCCTCGACGCCCGCCAGCTCGCCGCGCAGGTCCGGCCGGCCGCTCGCGGCGCCGGCCAGCAGCTCGCCCGCCCGACCCGTCGGATCCTGGTAGAAGCCGAAAACCGGCGACATCTGCACGCGCGTGTGTTCCGTCAGCTTCAGCCGGTCCGCCTTCGGCCCGGCGTAGGTGTGCTCGTGCGGCTTGACGTCCTCGCCCAGCTCCGTTGCACGCACGCCGCACAACACCGCCCGCCGCGTGTGTTCCTTGCCGGCCGCACGGTAGGTCTGCTCGTACACGTACAGCGCGGCGCGGTCCTCCTGTACGAGCACGCCCTCGCCCCGCCATTGGTCGATTCGCTCGCGGGCCCGCTGGTAGTCCTCGTCCGGTCCGGCCGCGTGGGGCGGAAAGTGCGGCAGATCGACCGCCACGATGTTGTGCGGGTCGCTCGCGAGCAGGGCGTCGCGGTCCTCGGCCGACAGCACGTCGTAGGGCGGCGCGATGCGAGCGGTCACGTCGCCGTCGCCGGCGGCGCTGTAGTGAAGTCCGTGAAACGGTCTGATTTCCATCGAGGCCTCCAGGTTGCGAGCCGGGGAGGATAGCGACAGCGGCCGGTCGGTGCAAAGCCATTCGTGCCGCCGATACGAGGAATGCTATTCGCCCCGGCCGCCCTTGTGCCGAAGGATCCACGCCGCCGCGGCGGCCAGGTCGGTGGCGACGTGGTCGGCCTGGGCCGCGTCCGCGGCGGCCGGGTCGGCCGAGAGCAGGACGGTCCGGCACCCGGCACGTCGGCCGGCCTCGACGTCTCGGACGCTGTCGCCGACCATCCAGCTTGCGGCCAGGTCGAGGTCCAGTTCCTCGGCGGCCCGCAGAAGCATGCCCGGCCGCGGCTTGCGGAGGTCGGAGTCGCGGACGTACCCCTCGACCGTTCCCTCCGGGTGGTACGGGCAGTAGTAGATGCCGTCCAGCCGGACGGAGTGCTCCGCCAGCCGCTGCCGCAGCTCGTCGTTCACGGCCGCGAGAGTCGACTCGTCGAGCAGGCCGCGCGCGATGCCCGACTGGTTCGTCACGACCACGAGCTTGTAGCCGTCGCGCCGGAGCGACGCCAGCGCCTCGCCCGCGCCGGGCAGCAGCTCGACCGCGCCGGGGTCGGCGAGATAGCCGGGGTCGGCGAGGATCGTGTCGTCGCGATCCAGGAAGACGGCCTTG
This sequence comes from uncultured Planctomycetaceae bacterium, assembly GCA_964531695.1. Classification (GTDB taxonomy): domain Bacteria; phylum Planctomycetota; class Phycisphaerae; order SM23-33; family SM23-33; genus JAGXKT01. The sequence continues at coordinate 15,843 of CAZHEH010000035.1, forward strand.
TCGCCCATGTCCGGCCTACCTCTTGGTCAGGTCGACGATCCGCTCGATGATCTGCGTGGTGCTGAGCCCCTCGACCTTGTCGAGCTTCCGCACCTGCCCGCCATAGCCCTCGACGAGTTCCTGGCCCACGACGGCGCCGGTCGTGCCGCCCTTGACGAGGATCTCCGGGCGGAGCAGTTCAAGCAGCGGGATCGGCGTGTCCTCGTCGAAGACGGTGACGTAGTCCACGCACTCCAGGGCGGCGAGCATGTCGGCCCGCTCTTCCTGCCCGATGATCGGCCGCGTGGGGCCCTTGAGCCGGGCGACGCTCGTGTCCGAGTTGATCGCGACGATCAGGCACGAGCCCAGCTCGCGGGCCTGCTGGAGATACCGCACGTGCCCGAGGTGCAGCAGGTCGAAGCAGCCGTTCGTGAAGACGATCATCTCGCCCAGCCGGCGGCGTCGGTCGACCTCGGCCGCCAGGGCGGCACGGTCCACGGCCTTGGCCATTCGCAGGCCGATGACGCGGCGCATCTCGTCGAGGACTTCGGAACGGCGGATCGGCACGGCGCCGAACCGCTCGACCTCCAGCCCGCCGGCGACGTTCGCCAGTGCCGCCGCCTCTTCCAGCTCGCAGCCGCTGCCGACGGCGATGGCGAGCATCGCCAGCACGACGTCGCCGGCGCCGGTCACGTCGTACACCGCTCGCGGGCGCGTGGGAATCCGCCGCCCCGGCTCGCCCTGACGGCGAAGGTAGATTCCCTCGCGGTCGAGCGTGACCATCACGGCCTTGGCCCCGGCGGCCAGGCGGACCTGCTCGGCGGCCCGCTCCAGCGTCTTGTCGTCCGTGATGCGGATGCCGCTGGCCAGCTCCGCCTCGTAGCGGTTGGGCGTCAGCAGCGTCGCGCCGCGGTAGCGTCGGTAGTCCTGAATCCGCGCCGGGTCCACGACCACCGGCACGCCCGCGTCCGCCGCGTCGGAGATCAGCTCCGGCGCGCTGGTGTGGGTCAGCAGTCCCTTGTTGTGGTCCTGGACCGCCAGCACGTCGCACCGAGCCAACTCGCTCCGGGCGGCCGCCCGGAGGGTCAGCCGGGCGCCGTCCTCGACGACGTAGCCCGCCTCCTCGTCAACCCGGAGCATCTGTTGGGCGTTCTTGTGCTGGGAGAGGCCGATGTGCCGCGTCTTGACGATCGTCTGACAGCCCGGCGGGCGGACCAGCGAGGAGGTCTCCGCCCCGCTGGAGACCAGCATGTTCTTCAGCTCGTCGCCGGCCGGGTCCTGGCCCGTTACGCCGACGCAGACCACCCGGCCCTCCAGCGCCAGCACCGCGCCGGCGACGCTTCCGGCGCCGCCCGTGCGGCTTTCGCTCCGCACGGCACGCAGCACGGGGACGGGCGCTTCGGGGCTGATCCGCTCGGCCTCGCCGTAGACGTACCGGTCGAGCATGTAGTCGCCGACGAGGGCCACCCTCGGCCGGGCGAGCCCTTTGAGCCGTTCCATCAGGTCTTGCATGAGCCGGATTCTAGCCGCCCCGGCGGCTCCGGGCAACGCGGAGGAAGAGGGCGAAGTGTTCGACTGCCGGTGTTCGACCCTCGACGCGTGCCGCTGCGGCGTATTCCGGCCCGCTCCATGCCGAACGTCGAACACCGAACGTCGAACACCAAACCCCCGCCCGCCGGCATTGCCCAAGCCGCCTGCGCCGCCTACGCTATGACCTATGGGAGCCCTGGCGACACGCTTGGTGCTTGCTCCGCCCGCCTGGCCCGAGGTGCTCCGGGCCGTGGCCCTGCTGTTGTTGCTGGCGGAGCTGACGGGGCTGCTGATCGCGATCTGGTCCGGTCGCCGGCCGGGCGGCGCGCTGGCCCTGACGGCCGCGGCGCTGCTGGCGGGGCCGGTCGTCACGGTCGTCGGCGGGCTCTATGCCGCCGTCTCGCGCGGGCTGGGCGAGCCGTTCGGGCAATGGCCGCTGCTGCGGGCGGGGGCGCGGGCGACTTTCGTCGGCGTCCTGGCGGCCGGGACGATCCTATGGGCGCCCGCCGGCGCGGTCCTCGCCATCTGCGCCTGCGGGGGGCTTTGGGCCCTGCGGAGCTATCGCCGCACCACGTCACCCCTGAGGCCGCGCGCGAAGGCGCTGCTGCTGTCGCTGCGGCTGCTGGTTATCCTCCTGCTGCTGTTCTGGGGCATGCGCCCCGTGCTGGAGACGGAGCACCGCAAGCGGCTCGAGTCCGTGCTGCTGGTGGGCGTGGACGTGTCGCAGTCGATGCGCACCTACGACATGACGGCCGACTTCGAGGTCGCCGCGGACCTCTCGGATGACACGGTCAGCCGGATCGACGCCGTCCGGGCCGCCCTGCGCCGCCACGACCGGGAGATCCGCCAGTGGGTCGAGCGGGGGGACGTGCGCTTCTTCGCCTTCGGCCGTGCGGCGGGGGAGGATGTCCCGCTGCCGGAGCAGGCGGGCGGCTGGGGCGAGCGGATCCCGGCGCCCGACGCGCCGGTGACGGCCATCGGCGACTCGGTCAATGAGGTCGTCGCCCGCTACCTCCGCGCCGGGCGGGACCTGGCGGGCGTGCTGCTGCTGACGGACGGGGCGAACAACACCTCCTACGTCGCGACGCCGCAGCGGCTCGCGGAGAAGCTCAGCGTGCACGGCATCCCCCTGTTCGCCGCGGGCGTTGGCCGGGGCGCGGAGGACCCGATCGGCGCGGCCCGCGCGCTGAACGTCGCCGAGCTGACCGTGCCCGACGAGGTCGTCGAGACGTACAACAAGATGCCCATCCGCGCCCGCGTCGAGATGCTCGGCCTGACGCGGCGGGACGGCGGCGAGCCGCGGCGGGTCGTCATCGAGTGCACCGTCGGCGACGAGGTCGTCAAGACGACTGACCCGATCGAGGTCACCACGGACAAGCAAGTCCACGAGTTCGAGTACGACCACGTGCCGATCGACACGGGCACGCGCCGCGTGAAGGTCGCCGCCCGCATCGTCGGGCCGCCCCCGCGCGGGCTGACCGGCGCGCGGGAGGCGTCCGAGCTGGTCCACGTGGCGGACCGCGGCATGCGGATCCTCTACATCGAGGGCAAGTTCCGCTACGAGACGAAGTACATCACGCGGGCCCTCAGCACGGCCGAGAACTTCACGTTCGAGCGGCGGGTGCTGCTCCAGCCGCTCAAGGAGGGAGCCGCGTCCGACCTGAGCGAGGACCTCGACGACTGGCTCCGCTACCACGCGATCATCCTGGGCGACGTGTCGCCGGAGCGGTTCACGCCGCGGCAGATCGACATTCTCACGCGGCTGGTGGACGAGTACGGCAAGGGCTTCTGCATGATCGGCGGGTCGCGGAGCTTCGAGCAGGGGTTGTGGTCGCGCGTTGCCCTGGCCGGGCGGATGCCGGCCGACCCGCCGGAGGACTGGGCCTGGCCGGAGCGGTCGGTGGCGACGATGATGCCCGTGAGTTTGTCGGCCTCGACGGGGCAGATCGACGAGCCGATCCGGGTGCTGCCGACCCCGGCCGGGCTGGACGCCGAGCTGATGAACGTGGCCGGCGAGGACGGTGACGTCCGGGCCGCCTGGGAGGAGCTGGACACGCTGCCGGGGGCCAGCCGCCTGTCGGGCGTGAAGGGCGGGGCCGAGGTGCTGGCCACGACCACGGGCGAGCCGGACGGGGGGCCGCTGATCGTCCGCCAGGGCTACGGCAAGGGGCGGACCCTCGCCGTCGCCTTCGACACGACCTGGCGATGGGTGCTCACGCCGAAGGACACGGCCGAGATGCAGAAGCGCTTCTGGCGGCAGGTGGCGCTGTACCTGGCGGCGCCCAAGGGCAACGTGTGGGTGCAGACGGACCGGCCCGCCTACGACCTGGCCCGACTGCGAGCCGAGGGGGAGCCGATCCGCATCTCCGCAGGCGTCGAGGACGCCAGCGGAATGCCCGTGACGGACCTGTCGCCGGAGGTCACGCTCGTGCATCCGGACGGCGAGACCCGGCAACCCGTGCAGCTCCGCCGTCCGGCCGGGGCGGGTCGGGAGTTCTCCGGTGTGATCGGCCTGGCAGGGCTGGAGGCGACGGTCGATCGGCCCTACGTGCTTCGGATCAGCGCCGAGGTGAGCGGCGAGACGGTCGAATCCGAGTACCGCTTCGAGCTGACGGATCCGAACCGGGACGCGCGGGACACGACCGCCGACCTGGAACTGCTGCGCGGTCTTGCCCGCCGCACGCAGGGGCAGTTCGCCCGCCTGAGCGAGCTGGACGCGCTGCTGCGCGACATCCGGCTGAGCACTGAGCCGCGCTACCGCACCGTGCGGGAGCGGTACGACATCGTCACAATGCCGCTGCTCTCCTTGCCGGGCACGGACCGCGCGCTGCGCATGCACTGGCTGCTGGTCGGCGCGATGATACTGCTGCTGTGCGTCGAGTGGATGATCCGCAAACGCCGCGGGCTGGTCTAGCAGCCCGTCGAAGAGCATGTTCCTGCCGCGATCGGCTGAACCCGTTGTCCAACGGACGGCCAAGAACCGCTCAGGCGCTTGTGCGGAGCACCAAACACACCACGCGACCCTCGCTCCGGTTGGCGATCACGTGGTCCTCCGCCGGCTCGAATGTGGCAACGCCGCCGGCACGGACTGTCTGGCCTGCCTCCCCGGCCGAGAGCGTCGCCGAGCCGGTGATGACGTAGCACACGGCCGGGCCCGAACCGGCGTGCTCCTGGCCCGGTTCCAGGCATACCAGCGTCACGCCGAGCGTGTCGCCGTCGTGAAGTGAAAGCACTTGCGCCTTGGCGGAGGCGAAGCGGACCCGGGCGATCGCGTTTTCCGTCTTCATCGCATCATGCTAGGCGTTCCGCGGCGGCGGGACGCCGTTCTCCAGCGCATTGAACTGTTATTTGTATTATAGTGCCCACGTTACCTCAGGACGCGAAGGAGCGCAGCGGTGCGCATCGCGCTGGCACAGATCAACCCCGTAGTGGGCGATATCGCGGGCAACTGCGAGCGGATCGCCGGGAAAATCGAGGACGCCGCCAGGGAAGGCGCGGACCTCGTCATCTTCGCCGAGCTGTCGGTGACCGGCTATCCGCCGCGAGACCTGCTCCGCAAGGAGCGTTTCGTGGCTGACAGCGTCGCGGCCGTGGGCGAGCTGGCCCGGCACTGCAAGGACACGGCCGCGCTGGTCGGCTACCCCCGCCCGGTGGAGGCCGAGCACGGGCGGCCGCTGCAGAACGCCGCGGCCCTGCTCGCCGGCGGCGAGATTCGCCGCGTCCATGCGAAGCGGCTGCTGCCCACCTACGACGTGTTCGACGAGACACGGTATTTCGAGCCGGCCTCTCCGGCCGGCGGCCCGTCCCCCGACGGCGGCTCGGACGCCTGCTTCGAGCTGGCCGGGCTGCGGATCGGCCTGTCGATCTGCGAGGACCTGTGGGACGCCGAGGCGCTCGGCCGGGACCTCTACGCCGAGGACCCCATCGGACACTTGGCCGCGCAGGGCGCTCAGCTCATCGTCAACATGGCGGCCAGCCCCTTCGAGGTCGGCAAGGCGGCCGTGCGGGACAGCGTCTTCCGCCGGCAGGCCGCCCGGACCTCCGCGGCCGTGGCGTACGTCAACCAGGTCGGTGGCAACGACGAATTGGTGTTCGACGGCGGCAGTTGCGTGGTCTCCGCCGACGGACACGTGCTGGGCCGGGCCCGGAGCTTCGCGGAGGATCTGCTGATCGTGGACGTGCCCGCCGCCGAGCCGGGCCGCCAGGAGCCGCTTGGCGAGCCGATGGCGCGCCTCTCGGCCGCGCTGAAGCTCGGTTTGCGGGACTACGTCCGCAAGTGCGGTTTCTCGTCGGTGGTGCTGGGGCTCTCGGGCGGGATTGACTCGGCCGTGGTCGCGACGCTGGCGGCGGACGCGCTCGGGCCGGAAAACGTGCACGCCCTGGCGATGCCGAGCCGGTACAGCTCGGCCCACAGCATCGAGGACGCCCGCGCCCTGGCCCACAACCTGGGCATCCGGCTGCTGGAGGTGGAGATCGAGCCGGCCCACGCGACGTTCGAGCGGATGCTGGCCGGTCCGCTGGCCGGCGGCGAGGCGAACATCGCCGATGAGAACGTCCAGGCGCGGATTCGCGGCCTGCTCGTCATGGCGATGAGCAACGCCCACGGGCACCTGGCGCTGGCGACCGGCAACAAGTCCGAGCTGTCCGTCGGCTACTGCACGCTTTACGGCGACATGTGCGGCGGGCTGGCGCCGATCGGCGACCTGCTCAAGACGACCGTGTTCGACCTCGCCCGCGGGCTCAACGCCGAGTCGGGCTTCGAGCGGATCCCGTCCGGCACGCTGACCAAGCCGCCCAGCGCCGAGCTGAAGCCCGACCAGGTGGATCAGGATAAGCTTCCTCCGTACGAGCTGCTCGACGAGATTCTCTCGCGCTACATCGAGGCGGACCAGACGGCCGAGATGATCGTCGCCGAGGGCTTCGACGAGTCGGTCGTCCGCCGGGTGATCCGCATGGTGGACGCGTCCGAGTACAAGCGCCGCCAGGCGGCCCCGACGCTCAAGGTCAGCAGCCGGGCGTTCGGCAGCGGGCGGCGGATGCCTATTGCCCAGCGATACGCGGCGGGCGGGGAGTAGCCGGATGCAGGTGCGCTGCGGCCAGTGCGGAACGACGTTCGAGCCGGAAGGGATCGAGGCGTCCGTCTCGACGGCCGCCTGCCCGAACTGCTCCCACGCCGTCATCCTGCCCGGCCACACCGCCGACGCACAGCTCGACGGCACGCCCGCGGCCCCCGAGGAGCCCGGCTACGCCGACATCGCACGCGAGCAGCTCGGCGACGTCCTGCACGTGACCTGCGGCCAGTGCGGGCGACACCTGACCGTCGGGGCCCGCCGGGCGGGACGCACCGGGCGGTGCCCCTCGTGCAAGGGGCGGATTCGCATCCCCACGCCGGACGCCGGCCCCGAGCCGCAACTGTCCTACCGGGCCGATACCTCCGGGCAGGGCGAGCAGGACCGGCTGGACCTCGCCAGCGACTGGCAGCTAGTGCAGACGGCCGAGGAACCCATGCAGGTGGAGATCATCAACGTCGGCCGGCAGAGAAGCTTGCTGGCGGTGGCGTTGATCGTGGTGTTGGGGGCGGCGATCGGGCTCTGGATCGGCATGCTCTCGCGCAGCGACGAGTCCGAGCCGGAGCCGACCCGCGACGAGGCGGACACGGCCGCCCGGGTCGAGGACGGCGACGCGGGGGAGGTCGAGCCCGACGGCGGCAACGGCGAGCCGCCTTCGCCGCCCGATCCCGACGGCGGCAACGGCACGACCCCCGTGCCGCCCGACCCCGACGGCGACAACGGCGAGCCGTCGGAACCCCCGTCCGCCGGGCCGCTGTGCCGCGTGCTCGCGGGTGAGGGCCGGGTGTTCGCGGCCGGTGGGTACCGCCCCGCCCCCCTCGGCCGTGCCTACTGGTACGTCACGGCGGAACTCTCCGCCGGCGAGACGGACATCCGATTCTCGGCGGCCGAGGCGATGCTGCGCCTGCCCGACGGCGAGGTCGCGGCGCTGGGCGTGGCCGCGGACCGTCCGCTGCGAGAGGGGCCCGCGCGGGAGCAGGTCGTGACGATACCGGCCGGGGAGTCCCGCGAGGTGACCTTCGTCTTCGAGTCGCCCGAGGAGTCCGGCCGGGGCATGCTCGCCGTGCCCGGCTTCGGCCCGGCGGTGGCGGGGCGCCTGGAGCTGTCCGGTCGTTCGGGGCCGCGCCGCGTGCCGGCCACGCTCGTCGAGCAGCCGCCGCGGAACCTGCGCCCGCTCCTGCGCGACCCCGTCATGGCGGCCCTTCAGGCGGCGCCGGGACAGCACGTCAAGCTGGAGCGCGCGGGGGAGGAGCTGCGGCTCGATATCCCCGAAGCCGACGTGGCGGGCGTCGGGCTGCGGTCCGGGCCCGGGCTGTGGGACCTGACGCTCCGGCACGGAGAGGCCGAGCTGGTCTGCACGCTGCGCTTCTACGAGGGCGGACGCGGGGCGGTGCTCTACTTGGCGGACAAGCCGTTCCACCAGGTCACGTACGTCGAGGAGTAGCGGCGTCCGTCCGGCTACATCCGCCGCAGGTGGAAGCCGCCGTCCACGTTGATGACCTCCCCGGTAGAGAAGGGCAGCAGGTCCTCGGCCACGGCGGCCACTGCCCGCGCCACGTCGGCCGGGCGCCCCCAGCGGCGGATCGGCATGAGCCCCTGCTCGATCAACTCATCATATTCCTCGTGCTCCGGGTCGGTCGCCCCCGAGCGGATCATGCCCACCCGGACCTCGTAGGCGTTGATTCCGTACTCGCCCAACCGGTCGGCCAGCAGCTTCGTGAGCATCGCCAGCGCCGAACGGGCCAGGCAGTGCGGGGCGTGGTCCGCGCTGGTCGTGTACGCCCCGATCGAGTTGATCGTCACGATACGCGGGTTCTCCGCCAGGCCGGCCTCCGCCAGCCGGACCATCTCCCGCGCGACGAGCTGGGCCAGCATCGTCGTGGCGACGACCGACGCGTCCAGCGCCGCGCGCAGCTCCTTCTCCCCGAGCTCCAGAAGGTCGCTCGTCCGCAGCGGCGCCGTCACCGGGGCGCACACGAGCAGGTCGACCCGCCCGAAGCTCTCGATCATGCTCTCGATGAGCTGCTCGCGCTGCTCGCCGTCCTCCAGGTCGGCCGTCAGCGGCTCGACGCGGGTGTCGTGGCCCGCCACGGCCGCCGCGTCCCGAGCGGCATCCACAGCCGCCTCGGCGTCCTCGGCCTCCGCCGCCTGGCAGCAGACGGCCCACTGGCGCCGGGCCAACTCGACGGCGACGGCATGCCCGAGACCGTCGACGCCCGTAACCAGGGCGACGCGCTCGTTGTCCTTGTCCATGGTTCCTTCTCCGAGGCGCTCAGCGGTGGTTATCGGCCACTTCCGGCCGCCCGGATTGACCATTTCGCCCTGCCGGCTCGCCCTCGCGCTCGGGAGGGCCGCCCGCCGGGGGCGGGCATGCCAGGCCAGGCCTGCTTCGCCGTCCGGGCCGGGAACGGACACGCCGACGGCTGCCCCCTACGAACTTGACCCGAGACCGCTTAGAATGGCCGTAAGCACGGCGGCAAGCCCGCACGATGAGAAGGGATACGAACCATGGCCGAAGAGCGGAACAACGAGCAGGACACCGGGCAGGAGCAGTCGAAGATCTACATCGACGACGACTGGAAGCAGCAGGCCCAGGCCGAGAAGGAGAAGCTCGCCCAGGAGGCCGAGCAGAAGGCGGCCGAGCGGGGCGGCGCCCGCGGCGGTGCGCAGGAGCTGCCCCCGGCGAACTTCGCCACGCTGGTCAACTCGCTCGCCGCACAGGCCGTGATGGCCCTCGGCGGCATGGAGGACCCGCAGACCGGGCGGCGCTACGTGGACCTGGACCTCGGCAAGCACCACATCGACACGCTCGAGGTCATCCAGAACAAGACCGAGGGCAACCTCACGGACGAAGAGGCCAAGATGCTCGAGCAGGCCCTCTACCAGACCCGCATGATCTACGTCCAGATCGCGCAGCATCTCACCGAGGCGGCCGCGAAGCAGGCCCCGGGGCAGGGCGGCGAAGGCGGCCCGGCGCCCGGCGGTGCGCCCGGCGGACCCGGCCCAGGGCCCCAAGGACCGCGCATCCAGACGGAGTAGCTGGGAATTCGTGGCCGGGAGTTGGGGGTTGGGGTTTGGTGGTTGGCAGTTGGCGAGTGGGTTTTGGCGTGGCCTCTTGGTGCGCCGCAAGATCGCGCGGCCAAAAGATCGTGATCCTTGAGTAGTGGGCCGCAACGTGGGCATACTCTCAGGGACCTGTGAGACGAAACCATGGAGCCATCGTGCACATTGCGACGGCTGGCGCTAGAGAAGACTGCGTGAGGGGTATCTGGAAACACGCGATAACCCACATAATTCACGAGTTTTGACGGTCTGCGCATAACAAAGGCCACCGAAGCCTGGCCCTTCTTCACTTTCGCTGGTCGCATTCCAGTGATTGCTGCCTGAGCTTGA
>CAZHEH010000036.1:0-24864 GCA_964531695.1 uncultured Planctomycetaceae bacterium
GGGCACGCGACCGATTATTGTACCGTATCGGCCGGGCTCGGCAAGGCCTTTGCGCCGTTTTCCCGCGGGCCGCGGCCGGGCCGGGCGGGGCCGGTCAACCCCCAGGCGGGCGAACGCCGACGAAGATGCTCGACGCCTCGTCGACGGTCCACAGGCCGTCGTCACCGCGGCGGAGGGTGATCGGCCGGGGGCTGTCGGCGCCGGAGCTGAGCAGCATAAGGCGGATGCGCTCGGGCGAGGCCGACGGCGTGTCGTGCGGCCGCCAGCGGACGCGGAGGGGCGGGTCCGGCCGGTAGCCGTTGCCCGGCGAGGCGCCGACGAGATACGACCGGGCGATGTAGGGCTTGCCCGCGGCCGTGCGGAGCAGGTCCCGGTAGTGCTGGCCGGGCTCTCGCCCGTCGTGCAGGTCGCCGGCCCGCAGGCGGTCGGGGTGCAGGAGCATGGTGGCGCAGGTCAGGCCGGTCGGCTCGTCGTCGCTCGTGGCGAGCAGGACGGTCACCAGCGCGGCCGCGGCGCCCTGGGGCGTGCGGCAGAGCCGGTTCCGCAGTTCGGCGAAGGCCTCGGGCGAGTCGGGGACCGGGCCGATTTCGACGGTGCCGCGCCCGGCCGGGGCGGCGGGGCCGTCCGCGGGTTCGGGGCCGGGCCCGTTGGCGCCGCATCCACTCAGCAAGACACACATCATCACGGCCGGAGCTGTCGATCTGGCAATCATGGGCATCCTTTCGGGCGATCTCGGCGTGCGCCGCCGGCTTCAGTATCGGACGGGAGGGCGGCCCGTCAACTCCGGGCAAGGCGGACGGGCGAGTTTTCCGCGGCCGGATCGCGACGACCGGAACGGCGCGGCGAAGGGCGAAGCAGCCCGGCCCCTTGCCGGTGCGCGACGCGAGGGTGCGCACGATCGTGTCGCGCCGTGGAACAGGAACGCGTTTGTGCGCAGGAGCGCTCCTCCCCGTTTCGTCAAAACACGCGGCCGGGCCGAGCGGCGCAAGTGCAGTCGCGGCCGGGGGAAGCCGGCCGGCCCCCGCGCGAAACGACGCGATCCTGCGCAGTATCGCGTCCCGCAAACGGGTGTTCCACGTGGAACAATCGGGCTTGCGCACGCGGCCATTCGCGCTCGGTCATCCGCGCTCGTCCGGCGCGGCGCACCGCAAGGCGCCCGGCGCATCCCTCTCGATTGCCTTGGCGTGCCCGCCGGCTCTCTCTTCCGGCCGCACGCGCCTTCACACTTGGCAAAGGGCGATGCAATCAACACGTCCAGTACAGCACGCCCCCCGGCCACCGACAAGTGAAGATAGCGCTATGCTTTTGACGGGATTCGATTACGATCCGCCGGGTCCACCACTCAACGGGTCCGGCCGTTGGCGAGTCCACAAGCCGACGAGTCCACGAGCTGACGAATCGACTCGCCCACGCGCCCCGCTTGACTGCCCGGCCGCGCCCGCCTAGCATCCCCCCGACCCATCAGCGAGGAGCCGCCATGAGGATTCTGTCGGGAATACAGCCGTCCGGGCGCCTGCACGTCGGCAATTACTTCGGCGCGGTGCGGCAGTTCGTGCAGCTCCAGGAGGAGGGGCACGAGTGCTTCTACTTCCTGGCCAACTACCACGCGCTGACGTCGCTGCAGGACAAGGCCCGCATGCAGGAGCTCTCCGCCCACCTGGCGATGGGCTACCTGGCGCTGGGCATCGACCCCGAGCGGAGCGTGTTCTTCGTGCAGTCGGACGTGCCGCAGGTGTGCGAGCTGTGCTGGTTCCTGAACACGGTCTGCCCCGTGTCGCTGATGGAGAAGGCCCACAGCTACAAGGACAAGATCGCCCGCGGCATGTCCGCCAACATGGGGCTGTTCGACTACCCGGTGCTCCAGGCGGCGGACATCGTGATCTACGACGCCAACGTCGTGCCCGTCGGGCAGGACCAGAAGCAGCACGTAGAGATGACCCGCGACCTCGCGGGCAAGTTCAACCTCGCCTACGGGCAGGAGGTGCTCGTGCTGCCCGAGCCGCGGATCCTCGCGGAGGTGGCCGTGGTGCCCGGCATCGACGGGCAGAAGATGTCCAAGAGCTACGACAACACGATCGAGATCTTCCAGACGCCCAAGCAGACGAAGAAGCGCTGCGGCCGGATCGTCACGGACTCCACGCCCCTGGAAGACGCGAAGGATCCGGAGGCGTGCAACGTCTTCGCCCTGCTCAAGCTCTTTGCGTCGGACACGGAACTCGACGAGATCGCGGGCAAGTACCGCGCCGGCGGCTACGGCTACGGGCACGCCAAGAACCGCCTGGCCGAGTTGATCAACGAGACCTTCGCCGACGCCCGCGACCGCTACGCCGAGTTGGAGAAGGACCCGGACTACGTGCGGGATGTCCTCCGCGAAGGCGGCCGGAAGGCGCGCGAAGTCGCCGAGCGGACGATGGAGCGCGTCCGCGCCGCGGCGGGGATCGTCACGCATCGTTGATTTGTTGACTGTTTGACTCGTTGACGAGTCAACGGATTCGCGAATCAACGAGGTCCGGGCCTGTCCCCCCGCATGTGCGATTGGTACCCTGTAGGGCGATGGAAGACTACCGCGTCCAGCTCGACGTCTACAACGGCCCGCTCGATCTGCTGCTGTACCTGATCCGCCGGGAGGAGGTCGACGTCTACGACATCCCCATCGCGCGGATCACGGGGCAGTACCTGGAGTACGTCAACCTGCTCCAGGCGCTCGACCCGAACCTCGCGGGCGAGTTCCTCGTGCTGGCCACGCAACTCATGGAGATCAAGACGCGGATGCTCCTGCCCCGCCCCGAGACGGCCGAGGGGGAGGAAGGCGCCGACGACCTCGACCCCCGGGCCGAGCTGGTGCGGCAACTGTTGGAGTACAAGGCGTTCAAGGACGCGGCGGGCGAGCTGGAGGACGCGGCCGGGGAGCAGTCGAGGCGCTTCCCGCGGGCGCCCGCCCCGCTGCCGGAGCCGGACGAGGCGGAAGTCGAGCTGGAGGACGTGCAGGTCTGGAGCTTGTTCGACGCGTTCAGCCGGCTGATGGAGTCGATCGGCCACCGCCCGACACACCACGAGGTCATCTACGACGACACGCCGATCGAGCTGCACGCGGCCGACATCGTGGACCGCCTCCGCCGCGAGGGGGCGATGACCTTCTCGCGGATCTTCGCGGGGCGCACGTCGCGCGGGGAGATCGTCGGGCTGTTCCTCGCGCTGCTGGAGCTGGTTCGCCAGCGGAAGATCCGCGCCAGCCAGGAGAGCGATTTCGACGAGATCCGCATCGACCTCGCGCCCGACGCGGCCGGGGAAGAAGACGAGCCGGACGCCAAGTCGGCCCCGGCCGTGGGAACGGCCGACGCGGCGGCTGACGCCGGCGGCGGAGCGTCCGGCCGTGTGACGGTGCACGACGACGAGCTGGCCGAGGGTGAGCAGACGTCGGCCCGCGGCGAGGACGCCGGCAGGGCCGAAGAAGGCAGCTACGTTTCCGAGCCGGCCCGCCGGCCGGAGTCGGGCGGCGACGCGGGCGAACCAGACTGACGGCCGCGTCTACTCCTCCGCCAGTCGCGCGCGCAGCTCGGCGTTCTCCGACTCCAACTTGCGGATGCGCTGCTTCAGGTCCACATTCTGCGTTTGCAGCTCGCGCGTGCGGGCCCGCAGCTTCGCGGTCTCGGCCTGTTGCTTCGCGGCGAGCCGCTGAAGCTCGGCAGACTGCTTCCGCGCCTGCGCCATCATCGCGGCTATCTGCTCATGTTCGGCCTTCATGGCCGCCAACTGGGCTTTGAGATTGGCCACCTCGGCTTCGTATCTCGCCCTCTGCTCGGCCGCGCGGGCCTGCTCCTTGGCCAAGGCCGCCTCGGCCTCCTCCTCGGCCGAACCCGCCTCGGCCTCCTCCTCGGCCGAGGGCGGCTCCAACTCGGCGATCCGGGCCTGGAGTTCCACGATCTCCGACCGGAGCTCCATTTTCTCCTCGATCAGCGCCTCGATGAGCAGGCGCATCTTGCGGCAGCGGTCCTCGCCGCCTCCCTCGGGCTCAACCGTCTTGAGCGTCTCTCGAACGGTCAGCACCTCCCCGCCCTGGTCGAACAGCTCGACGTCCACTGTGTCGCCGGGCTCCATCTCCGCCAGGGCCTCGATCAGGCCGGGGCCGCGGCGGCCCTCCGGCGCTATCACGGCCGTGAGGGTCTTGCCGACGAGCGACTCGGCGTCTTCGGCCTCATTGTCCGCCCAGGTCTTCAGCACCTTCCCGACCTCGAGTACGAAGCGGTCCTCGGCCGTGCGCTCCACGAGCGTGCCGCGAACCATGCCGGCGAAGCCCCGGGCGGCCTCCGGGATCGCAGTGATGTTGACTTCCCGATCTTCGCCGTCCGGCTCCGCGTCGGCGGGGACCCCGCCGCACAGGACCCCGACGGACGCGACGGCCCAGACGAACAGACTCGCACGTTTCATAGCGGAACTCCCTTCTTGGGCTTGGACGCGCCCCGTGGCCCTATTGTTCGCGCGGAGCCGCGAGCCGTCAACGGAGAGGTCGCGTGTACAGCCCGACTCCCCGTATCCGCCGGGCACGGCCGGGCAAGCCGGCCGGGCCATCCCCGAGTTCACGAGCCAACGAAGCCGGGTGCCGCGAGTCCCGGTGGACATCGGGGCCCGCGCGCCGCGCCGAGGCACGTATTGGTCGCTTCCCGCACGGACGTGAGGACACGTCCCTGGCGCCCGTGGTGGATTGTCGGTCACCCGCCGACGTCGACGCGCGTCGAGACGTCCCCGCCGATCCGCACGGCCGGGCGGGGCGCGCGATCGGCCGTGGGGGATTCCGCGGGCGGCGGTGGCGGCAAGTAGCGGCACTTCTGGCCGACCTCGAAGCGCTCGGCCGTGCCGGCGACGATGCGGGCGACGCTGTAGCGGTGCTCCACGCGGCGGACGCGGACGGTGCCGACGACCTTGCCGGCGGAGGTGCCGATCACGTCGCCGGTGTCCGGGTCGACGATGGGCTCACCGAGCTTGCGGACCTCGTACTCGTTGCCCGGCTCCACGCGGCGGTTGGCGCCGCCGTTGATGATGACGGTGGTCTCGTCGACGACCTGCGCGATCTTCGGCTGCCACGGCCGGGCCGCGACCGTGCCGGCGATCCGGCGGACGCACTGGTCGACCACGTCGGCCGTCACGCGCCCCAGCGGCGTGCGGTAGAACGTGCTGCCGCCAAAGCCGACGCCCTTATACTGGGCCTTCACGCTCAGGTCGCCGGCCCGTACGGAGTCGGTGATCGACTCGGAGGATACGATCTCACCCGACTCGACCTCGACGACATAGAGCGTCATGCTCACGACCGCACGGTTGCCGCCGCCGAAGATGCCCAGGTTGTCCGCCCCGAGGAAGCCGCTGCTGGTCGAGACGTGGCCGAAGTCGGTGACGGTGCCCTTGATGAGGTACTCGACGTTCTTGAGCCGCCCGAGCTTCGCCCGGCGCTGCGCGCGGGTGGCGCCGGTCTGCTGGAACTCGATCTCGCGGAGGACGTGGTCGAGCTCCGGGCGCTCGATGACGTGGAAGCGCTCGGTCGAGACGAGCCGATCGACCAAGATGTCCCGCATGCCCTCGCCGAGGTCCCAGCCGACGGGCAGCGCGGCGCGGTTCTCGAACTTCATCACGGCGATGCTGGGCTTGACGTAGTCCGGCCCGACGGGCGAGAGCCATAGCCCGCCCCCGCAGCCGCCGACCCCGGCAAGCAGCAGCGACAAGCCGATTCCCAGTAGCGTTCGCGTCATGACGGCCTCCTTGCTGTCGTCACACGTATCGGCCGGAAGCGCGGCCGGGGCTTAGGCGAATGGTGGGCGACACGGGCGTGTCCTCACGCCCGTGACAACGCGGCGGCGGTCTTCCCACCGGCGTCGGAGACGCCGGTGGCGCCCCGCTACTCCCCCTCTGCCGGTCGCGTGGTCGGTCGGCTGGTCGGCTCGGCCTCGCCATCATCCTTGTCGATGCCGGAGATGTGCGGCTCGGTGTCCAGGACGGGCTCCGTCCCGTCCGGGCGGCCGCGGGAGGCGTCCGGCTCGGCGGGAATCTCGAACTCGACCGGCTCGGAGGAGCCGTCCCGCGCGACGCGCACGCTGAGGCGGGGGTAGTACGTCACGTTCATCTCGCGCCAGGCGGCGGGCCGGACGCGCTCCCGCCGCAGGACCCGCTCCTGGTTCGGCAGGCGGACCCAGCCGCCGGCGTGGTTCTCGAAGTACCACAACTCGACGCGCCAGATCATGTCGCCTTTCGAGTCGTGGAACGGGCGGGTTCGCAGCAGTTCGACGAGCACCGTCGCCCGCCGCCCGTACCCCCGGACGTAGAGCACGCGGGAGATGTCCATGAAATCGTCCAGCTTCGCGCAGAAGTCGATCAGGTTCTCCGCGTCGCGCCGGGTGAACCGCCCTTCGGGCGGCGGCTCGAGCCCGAGCTGCTCCCGGCGGATGCGAGCCAGCTCGAGCAGCTCGTCGTCCACGAAGCCCAGGTCGATGCCCTCGATCCGCCGGCCGTCGGCCGTCCGGAGCGCAATGTCGTACGCCGCCGCGCCCGGCACGTCGTGGAAGCTGAACTCCCCCGTCTCGCGGTCGAACTCAGCCGGAAGCAGGATCGTGCCGTCCGCCCGGCTGACGGCCGTGAGCTGCGCGACCTGATCCGCCGGCCCGATGGTGCCTGTAATCCGCCCGGCCTTGGCCGCGGGCACGGTCGGCTCGTCCTCGCGCGGCGCGTCCCCGCCGCCGGCCAGCAGACCCAGCAACGCCAGAATGGTGCCCGCGGTCCGAATCATCCGATGGGTTCCGAACGCTCCCGGCCGAAGCTTGCGTGAGGCCGGTACGACTGTATACTACCTCACCTTACCCGTTCTCGTAAGCTCAAGCGGAAAACGGCAAGTGAAACCTCATCGGGTCGCACTGTGTTGGGGCGTGGCGTGCCTGTTCGCGGCCGTCGCGACCTCGGATGCCCAGACGCTGGACTACCGCAGTTCCGCCGGCGCCGTCGGCAACTACGTCCAGCCCGGCCATTGGTCCGAGGTCATCGCCACGGTCCGGAACCCCTCCGACGAGTCGCAGGAGGTGCTGGTGACCTTCGCCGCGCCGGGCGGCGAAGGCGGCGCGGCGTACTTCTCGTCCGGCATGCTCGTTCCGCCGTGGACGGCCCGCAAGTGCCGGCTGATGGTCCTCATGCCGCCGCGCCCGGGCGAGCAAGGCCCGACGCGGCGCCGCACCGGCCGGCTGCTGCCGGAGTCGGAACTGCCGTTGACGGTCTTCAGCCCCGGCGCCGGGCAACTGAAGCGATCCTACCTCGCCCAGACGTTCTCCGAGAACTCGATGCCGATCCTCATCGCCCGCGGCGACGACGTGGCGCACGACACCGACGGCTACATCGCCGCGGGCGGGAAGGTCCTGGAGTGCCAGGTGCGGTTCCTGGACGCATCGGGCGAGCCGATGGACTCCGACGGCGACGCGTTCGGCCTGGCGGAAGACTCCGAGTGGATGCAGCGGACGGGCGAGCGGCGCGTGCCGACCGGCGCGGCGCAAATCGTGCTGCGTCCGCGACTGTTCGGGCGGGGCACGGGCGACATGGACGACATTATCGTCACGCCCATCGGCGTCCCGGCGGCCGAGGCGGATGCGGCCGAGCCAGCGGCGTTCGCCGGGCCCGGCGAATTCGACCCGCTGCCGACCCTCGACTTCGAAGGCGACGTCGAGGGCTGGCGCATTGAAAACGCGACCACCGAGACCGAGGGGGGCAACGCCTTCCTGCGTCTCGCGCCGCGCAAGCAAGACGGGGAAGAGGCCGACGCGGCGCCGCCGATCGAGCTGGCCGCCCCCCTGCCGCCGGGCACGACGAGTGTTCGCGTCAGCATCCGGATGCGCGGCGAGGGCCTCAAGGGCAACCGCGGGCTGTTCGGCGACACGCCGGCGGCGTTTGGGCCGACGCGGGGCCTGCCCACCCGCTGGGCCGGGCTGGACATGATCCGGCTGCTGCTGTTCAAGGCCTCGGCACACAAGGAGCTGCGTCCGAGCCAGATGCGGGCCATCCTCGACTGGACCCGGCGCGGCGGAACGCTCATGCTGGCCGCGGACGAAACGATGCCCACGCTCCTGGCGGGCCCGTTCGGCCGGGCGGCCGGCGTCCGGGCCGTCGGGGTCCATCGCGTCGGCGCGTTGGACGTGCGAAGCCACCTGCCCGAAGGCGAGGAGCACCCAGGGCGCTTCACGCTCGAGTGGCCCTTCCCGATGGCCGAGCTGTTCGCGGTCGAGGCCGACGTGCTTTACTCCGCCAACGGGCTTCCGTTGCTGACGCATCGCCCGTTGGGGCAGGGACGGGTGTTCACGCTGGCCGTGCCGCTCGGCGCGCTCGACCGCGTTCGCGAGGACGCCCAGCCGCTGCACGAGGTGCTCCTGACCGCCGACCCGCAAGAGGCCGGCGGCGGGTCGGCCATCGAGCCGGATCGGCTGACCGAGCCGCTGCCGGACGGGCCGTCGCCGGCAATGTCGGCCCTGCAAAGCATCGCCGGGCGCCGCGGGCCGAGCGCGGTCGTGCCGGTCTCGGTGATCGGCGCGTTCGTCGCGCTGGTCGTGGTCGCGGGCGTCGTTCTGCGGCGTCGCCGGCGGGGCGAGTGGGTGTGGGTGGGCCTGGTCCCGCTGGCGGTGATCGTGTCCATCGGGCTCTACGCCTGGGGTAGGGCGCAGGTCACGCCCGAGCAGCTCAGCTACATCGGGCTGATCACGCCCCTGGGCGACGGCCGGGTTCGCGTGCAGGAGAGCTTCGCCTACTACAGCGGCAAGGAAACACGGACGCTGGACATGACCTCAGGCAGCGAGCGCGCGACGATCCGGCCCTGGCCGCTGATCTCCCCCACCGAGCGACCCGAGGTCCGAACCGGACCCCGGCTTCACCTGCCCGAGCGAGAGGTGCGAACCGGCGCCGGTGCGACGTTCCAGGTGGACGCGGTGCACGAGATGCCGGGCCTCGATGGACACTGGAGCTTCGACGCCGACGGGCTGACCGGGCGGGTCGAGAACCGCTTTCCGACGGATCTGACCCACTGCGTGGTCCTTTCCGGCGGACGAACCTACCGACTGAGGACCGAGGGTCGCGACGACGGCGTCCTGCCGGCCGGGGAGTCGCTGCGCCCGGCCGTGGGCCCCGAGCAGTTCCTCCGCTACGTCGAGTTCGAGAGCCCCCAGGCCGATACCGGCGGCGCGCAGTTCGGACCGGTCATCGGCGCGCCCCGAGAGCCGTCTCGCGCAAGCGGCGAGTTCACCGGATCGGCCGTGCTGACCCGCACGGACAACATCCGCAACGACCTGGTCGGCCGGATCGTCCGCCCGACGCCCGGGTCGGCGGCGCCGCCGGTGCTGATCGGCTACACGGATTCCTGCCCGCTCGACCCCATCCCCGGGCGGGAGATGCACCGTCAGGGCTGGAACATCGTCGCTTGGCCCCTGGCCTACGCCCCCCCGCCGGCCGACGCCCGCGAGGGCCGGTTCCGCATCCCCGCGGGCTTCGCCCACATGGAGCTGCACGGCCCGAACCTGTGGAACCCGCTGACGACCCAATTCGTCGGCAGCCGCTTCGCCGGCGAGCTGACGGTCCGGGCGGCGCCGCCGGAGGGCTTCGGGCGGCTGCGCGACGCGACGGTGACGCTGATCGTCTCGCTCCGGGCGCCGGGCTGGAAGTTGACGGTCCGCGGGCTGGAGGGCGGCGACCCCGACGGCCGGCGAATCGAGCCCACGGGGCCCGAGCGGACCGAGTTCATCGACCCGCGCCTCCGGGACACGGAGCTGCGCATCACGAACGCGGATGAGTTCCGCAACGCGGCCGGGGAATACGTCTTCGTGCTCCGGACGGAGCTGACCAACACGAACCTGAGTACCGAGGACCGGCCCGAACTGAAGTACGAGCGCATCGACGTGGCGCTGGAGGGGCAATACGAAGAGGAACAGGACCGTGGCGACGAGTAACGAGACGGCCGTTCATTGCGAAGGCCTGTCAAAGGTCTATGACGAGATCACGGCGCTGGACGCGCTGACCCTGGAGATCCCGCGCGGCGAGGTGTTCGGATACATCGGCCACAACGGCGCGGGCAAGACGACGACCATTCGCATCCTGGCGGGTCTGCTGAAGCCGACGACCGGACAGGCGGAGATCGCCGGGGTCGACGTGCTGCACGACCGCGGGCAGATCAAGTCGCTGGTGGGCTACATGCCGGACCACTTCGGCGTGTACGACCAGATGCGCGTCTGGGAGTACCTGGACTTCTTCGGCGCGGCGTTCCGCATCGGCAAGTCGGAGCGGCGCAAGCGGCTGGACCACGTCCTGGACATCACGGACGCGGAGTACATGCGGGACCGCTTCGTCGACACGCTCAGCCGCGGCATGAAGCAGCGAGTCGGCATCGCCCGCACCCTCATGCACGACCCCCAGGTCCTGCTGCTCGACGAGCCGGCCAGCGGGCTCGACCCGCAGGCCCGCATCCAGATGCGGCAACTCCTGCGCCGGCTCGCCGACGGCGGCAAGACGCTGCTGGTCAGCTCGCACATCCTGCCGGAGCTGGCGGCCATCTGCGACTCGATCGGCGTGATCCACAAAGGCAAGCTCCGGGCCGCCGGGCCGATCCGGAAGGTCCTGTCAGAGCTGAGCCGCGACCGACTCATGGAGTTGCGCTGTGCCGGCGGCGTCGAGAACGCCAAGCCGGTGCTGGAGGAGGACGCGAACTGCTCCAAGCTCGACGCGGCCGAGGAGAAGGACGGACTGCTGCGGTTCCGCTTCAGCGGGGACGACGAGCGGCTGGCCGCGATGGTCTCGGCCTTGGCGGGCGCTTCGGTACGGATCGTCACGATCCGCGAGGTGCCGCTGAGCTTGGAGGACGCGTACATGGCCATCAGCGGGCTGAATATGGACGAAGAGGAAGAGGCCGAGCCCGAGGGTACGGAGGCCGCGCCGGCCGACGCGCAAGGAGACGCCTCGCGATGATCGGCAACCCCATCATCCGTCGGGAGCTGCTCTCCGGGCTGCGCACCCGCAAGGCGCTGCTGATGCAGGCGGCGTTCCTGGTCGTGATCGGCATGCTCGTGCTGCTGTACTGGCCCGCCGGCGGCTACCAGGACCTGGCCGGGGAGGAGGCCCGCGACATCTTCGGCATTCTCGCCATCGGGGAGCTGGTGCTGGTGATCCTGTTCGCCCCGGCCTTCACGGCCGCCACGCTCACGAGCGAGCGCGAGCACAACACGCTGGAGAGCTTGTTCGCCACGACGATGAAGCCGTGGGAGATCGCCACGGGCAAGATGGTCGGCTCGCTGGGGTTCCTGGTGTTGCTGATTCTGACCGGTCTGCCGGCCCTCGCGCTGCCGTTCCTGCTGGGCGGCATCGAGGGCCGGGAGCTGCTGGCGGTGCTGGGCGTGCTGCTGCTGACGGCGATCTACCTGGGAATGATCGGCCTGCTGGTCAGCGCCGTCTCGGGGCGAAGCTACCGGGCGATCATCGTGACCTACGGCGTGCTGCTGGTCACGTGCTTCCTGTTCGCCTTGCCCGCCACGCCCCTGACGAGCCACATGATTCAGCGCGGCGGCCCGGCCCAACGGGCCGTCTTCCACGTCCTGGCGTCGCTGAGCCCCATCGAGGCGATGCTCTCGCTCGTCTGGCCGAACCACTCCTGGGCGACGGCAGCCGACGGAATGCCGTCGTTCTGGGCGCTGTTCCTGCCGATCTGCCTGGCGAGCATCCTCGTCACCACGGCCGTGTGCCTGTGGAAGCTCCGCCACCCGGCCCCGCCGCCGCGACCCCGCGAGCGGCTCAAGATCGTCGAGCGAGGGCAGATTTCCGCCCGGACGTTCCTGTTCATCATCGACCCGCGGAAGCGCAAGGCGATGATTTCATGGTGGAAGAACCCGATGCTCATCAAGGAGTTCCGCACGCGGCCCATGTTGCAGCCGCAGTGGCTGCTGCGGGCGTTCATGTGGTGCCTGGTCATCGCCATTCTCCTGATGTTCCTGCAGGCGGTGACGATCCAGGCGACGCTGCCCGAGCGCCCGAGCGTGCGGGTCATCCACGAGGACCTGCCCGCGGTCATCGCGGCGTTGTCGGTCATCGTGCTGGTGCTGGTCGGCCCGGCGTTGACGGGCGGCACCCTGTGCAGCGACCGCGAGGCGGGCGTGTGGGATCTGATCCGCACCACGCGGCTGGCGAGCTGGCGGATCGTCACGGGCAAGCTTCAGGCGGCCGTGATCCCCCTTCTGCTGCTCGTGGTCGCCATCGTGCCCACGCTTCTGGTGCTGCCGTTCCTGGTGGACTTCAGCGTGAACCTGTGGCCGACGACGTGGCGGATCGTGCAAGTCGTGTTGATGACGGCGGTGTTCGTCGCCGTGGCGGGGATGTTCTTCTCGGGCCTGTGCGCTCGGACCGCCACCGCCACCGCATGGACCTACGCCCTGGTCATCACGATGACGCTCGTGACGCTCGTGATGCTGCTGGGCCAGGGGCGGTTCGGTCAGCGAGTCGTCTCGGCCGTGTTCACGATCAGCCCCATCGCCGCGGCGATGGACGCCGCCGACAGCGGCGCGCTGGGGCGCCACCCCGGACTGATGGGCCGGCACCTGCGGGTGATGGCCGCGGCCGGCGGCGTCATGTTCCTCGTGTCGGTATTCCGGGTGGTGCAGCTCCGCAAACCGGACAAGTAGGAGCCCGTTGTGAAGGAGCTTTGGACAGTTCTGTTGCTTCTCACGGCCGCCGGCGTCGCCGAAGCGGTCGAGAAGCCCGAGCCGCCGGAGACCGACCCACGGCCGACGCATCGCGCGGACGACGAACTGGTCGCCCTGCTGGCCGAGGCCGCGCGGGACCCCGACCCTCGCACGCGGGAGCAGGCGATTCGCGATCTGGGCGAGGCAAGCAACCCGGCCGGGCTCGGGGTGATCGTCGACGCGGCGCTGAACGACGAGAGCGAGTTGGTGCGGTGCGCCGCGGTGCGGGCGGCGGCGCAGTACGAGTCGGAGCGGGCCCGCTCCGCCGTGGCGGCCGCGTTCCGCGACGAGGCCGAGGCGGTCGTCTTGGCCGGGCTGGAGGCGGCGTCGGCGACGGCCGACCGAGACGACCTCGCGGCCTTGCTGGGCCACGACACCGCCCACATCCGGGCGGCCGCCCTGGCGGCGCTGACGGCGCGGGATCAGCCCGTCCCGCCGGTCAAGCTGGCCGAGCTGCTGGCGGATGACACCGAGTGGGTGCGGCTCCAGGCGGCCCGAAACGCCGCGAAGCTGCCCGCCGGCGCGGCGACGGAGGCGCTCGTGGCGGCGCTGGCGCGATTGACGGATGCCGAGCGACCCGCCGTGCGGTCGGTGGCACTGCCGGCCTGGGCCAAGCACGCGCGGACGGGCGTAGCCGGGCGGCTGCGGGCGTCCCTGCGGGACGACTCCCCGTGGGTGCGAAGCGGCGCCGCCACGGCCCTGCTTGCCGCCGTCGAGGCCGGCTCGGTCAGCGGCGACGAGGCCGAGTCCCTGCTGGCCGCAATCTTGGTCGACGACGACGAGACGCCCATGGTGCATCTGGCGGCGGTGCGCACCGCCGAGGCCATGTCCTGCCGGAGCGAGGCGTGCATCCGCGCCCTGTTCCACCGGGCGATGGCCGCCCCGTACGACGATTGGGACGACCGGGACGACGACCGCCGCGATCCGCCTGCGGAAGACCTTCACTACGCGGCACGGCATGCGCTGGCGCGCGCGGCCGAGGATGCAGGAGGCGAGGCCGTGCTAGGTCTTGCGCTGGCGGCCCTGCCCGGGAAGGTCGAGGTGATCGAGGCCACCGGCGATGCCGCCGAAGACGGCGATGCCGAGGCCGTGCGCCGGCGGCGACGCGCCACGCGCGACGCCCGCGCCTGCTGTGGGCTGATCGCGGCCGTGGCGCGCCACGGCGGCCCGGAGGACGCTTCGCGCTACGACTACGACGCACTGAAATCCCTCGTGTCGAGTGATTGGCTTCTCGACGACTCGCGGCTGCGGATCGAGCTGTCGGACGCCCTGTCGTGGATCGCGATCCGCACGGGCGACCGGAGTTGCGTGCCGCGGCTGCTCGGGCAGTTGAGCCGCCATCGAGAGGCCGGGCTGAGGTACCTCGTGCCAAGCATGCAGAGGCCGCCGCCCTATCACCCGCCCGTGGGCGTCGCGACCATAGAGGCCCTGGCCCGGCTCCGGGCGAACGAAGGGCTGGATGAAATCATCGCTACGGCGATGGCGGGCTCTGGCGTCGGGCTCCAGGGCCGTCTGAACTCGGAGGCCGCCGCCGCCTGCCGGGCCCTGCCGACGCTGGCCACGGATGCGACCCGCGGCAAGGTAGCCGCGACGCTGGCGAGGATTCTGGAGGACCGACTGTACTCGACCGAATCGGTGCACTTCGCCGCGGCCATCGCGGCCGGGGAGATGATGCTCGAAGATGACCGGATCCTGGCCGCCCTGCGGGCGCCGTTCGAGGAGGGCACGGCGCGGGGCACCGGGGCGGTGCCCTTCCTGAAGGCATCGCGGTGGGCGCTGGAGAGGATCACCGGCTCGGCGCCGGAGATGCCGCCGATCCGCTACGCGTCGGGCGACTGGCTGATCCGCAAGCTCAAGGAGCGCTGAGTCGCTCCGCCGCGTCCGGCTCGGCCCGCGTGGCGAGAATCCGCCCGTAATACACGCGGTGGAAGTCCCCGTCCACGTACGCCCCGCCGAGGATCTCATCGGCGAGCTTGGCCGGCAGGACGTCGTTGCTGTGCACGACCTGGCACTCGTAGATCAGCGGGCACTCCGCCACGATCGGGGCCAGAACGTTTCGCGCCGCCTCGGGGTTGATGCCGGCCTTCTCGAACTTGTCCGCGTCCCGTCCGCTCAGCGAGCCGCACGTGGCGCAGGCCATGCTCAGCGCCTCCGTCGGCACGTTCACCGTGAAGCAGCCGTTGTGCTCGATGCACTCGAACGTGTAGCGGCTCGGGCGAACCAGAACGATCCACATGGGCAGCCCCCAGATGGAGCCGATCGAGCCCCAGCCGATCGTCATCGCGTTGGGCCGGCCGCCCGCATCGTAGCTACCCAGCAGCAGCCCTTGCGAGGTCAGAGCGCGGATGACCGCGTCGTGGTGCACCGTCGGTTCGGTTCGCGTTTTCGGCATGGAGCGCTCCTTCCGGCTCTTGCCTTTGCCCCAGTATAGGGCGCGTCAGCCGTCGTATCGCCCGGCGAGCAGGTCGTGGATGAACGCGGCCAGCGAGGGCTCGGCCGTCACGTCCGCCGCATCGAGCGCCGGCCGGGACGCGTTCGGCATCGCCGCGCCGAGGCCCGCGCCGCGGATCATCGCCAGGTCGTTCACGTCGTCCCCCACCGCCGCGATGCGCGACGCGGGAATGTCATGCGCCTGGGCCACGTAGCGAATCGCCTCGAACTTGTCGGCCGTGGCGGCGAACGCTTCGACGATCGTGATGCCGTAGTTCGGCGCGAGGATCGCGTGCAGGTTCAGCCGCCCTTCGAACCGTTCGCGCAGCCGCGCGGCCAGCGGGCCGGCCCGATCCGCATCGGCCACCGTCGACACCCGCAGGGGCGGCGGCATGTCCTCGGCGTCGGCCAGCCGCGGAACCCGACGGACGCTCACGTCCATCTTCTCGAACCATCGCCGCTGGGCGTCGTGCTCGTCGCCGGACTCGGCCACGTAGTAGTCCACGCCGTGCCGCCACACGTCCACGATCACCATCGCGGCGTAGCCCTCGTCGCCGAGCGCGTCGGCGAACTCGCACGCCAGCGCCGCCTCGATCGGCCGATGGTACAGCGTCCGCCCGCCCACCGGCTCGGCCACGAGCGAGCCGCCGATCAAGACCAGCGGCTCGTGCGGCTCGGACAGCCCAAGCTGACGCCAGACCGGCATCGTCTCGGCGTAGCTGCGCCCGGTGGCCAGGCACACGCGCAACCCGGCGTCCGTCGCGGCCCGCACGGCCTCGACCGTCTCGGGGCGCACGACGTTGTCCGGGGGCACGAGCGTGCCGTCCACGTCGAGCGCGAGGAGTTGATACTTCACCGGACCCCGGCCTTCAGGACTCGGCCCGCGTGTAGCTGCACACGCAGTCATGCAGTTCGCCGCCGATCCGCGCCGCCACCATGGCGTTCTTCAGCCGCGCCAGGCGAAGAACGTCGCACGTGAACGCGGCGTCCCAGTTCGTCTCGACGCACCGGCCCATCCCCTCCAGAATCACCAACTCCGCGCCCTCGGCCGCGGCGTTCAGCTCGTCCGACACCTCGGACAGATCCAGCACCGGCATCGTGTTGCCCGTCGAGACCACCTCCACCATCTGCGCGTCGATCATCGCCTGTAAGTCCCGGTCCAGGGCCGCGAGCTGCTCGACCACCGCCACCGTCTCGTCCACGGTAATGTCGTTCAAGCTCGGCAGCTCGTTGGCCGCGAGGACCACCTCCGTGCCCGCCAATACCAACTCGCGGGCCACCGGCATCACGCCCAGCACGAAGTCGCTTCCGCAGTTGTCCAGGAAGATGACCGCCTTGCCCCACTTCATCGGCGGCGCACCCTCCACGTCCGCGGCCAGCGCGTCGAAGTCGTCCACCAGCCATGGACGCGGCTTGGTCTCCTCGACCGCCCGGACGAAGTCCATCCCCCCGTCGGCCAGATGCAGCGTCGCCTCCGAGCCGAGGTCGTAAAGGTTCCCGGCGAAAATGCCCTTGACCAAGTGCTCCCAACGCGGCAGCACGTCCAGCTCGTGGAAGCTGCGGGCCACGTCCGGGTACAGCTCCGCCGCCAGGTCGTTCTCCTGCCGCTTCAGATCCTTGTACGGGTCGTCAAGGTTGTTCTCGCGAAGAATCCGGTCGCGAAGCTTATCCAGCTCCATCAGGTCCAGCCGCCCGGACGGCAGTGAGGTCGGGTCCTGACGCAGCGAGGCCATCGCGGCGGTGAACTGCTCCTCGGCGGCAACGATCTGGTGCTCGGCCACGCGGCCGTACTGGTTCCGGGCACGGACGATCAACTGGGCGAAGACGGACTCGAACAAGCTCAGCCATGCCTCGCGCGCAGCGTCGTCTTGGGTAAGGTCCCAGTCGAGGGGTCGGTAGCCCTCCGGGTCGCGCAGCAATTTGAAGTAGCTCATGTCTGTGCGGTGCGGGGGAGTGTCCTGTCGTGTGGGGAGAAGATGAAGGAATGCTAGCAACCCGCCCCGGAGGCGTCAAGGAAAGGATGTCGAAAGCCCGCCGGGCCGTTCTCCGGCCGGCGCGCCCTCCCGCGAAGTGCCCGTCGAATAGGCGCTTGCCGGAGATCGGCCGGAATGGTACGCTCATTCGTCGGCTCGGCACCTCGTGTGAGCCGCCGCGGCACGCCCGCCCCGGGCGAGGGGCCGTCCGCCGGCGGGACGCGGATGTCTCACCGCTTGTGCCTCGTTTGCTTGGATATACTTGCCGTGCTGCTCGAAACCGCAGAGCGATATGTGGGAGCCGGGAGACGACGGGCTCGGGCCGCCGAGACCCGCCACGGCATGAGGAAAGGACCGTTCAGATGAGTCGCATTCGCGTTGCCATCGTCGGTGTGGGCAACTGCACCTCCTCCCTGGTGCAGGGCATTCACTTCTACCGCGACAAGGTCTCGCCCGGCGAGGAGATGATCGGATTGGCCCACCCGGACATGGGCGGCTACACGCCGGGCGACGTAGAGGTCGTCGCCGCCATCGACGTGGACCGCCGCAAGGTCGGTCGCCCGCTGCACGAGGCGATCTTCGCCAAGCCGAATTGCACCCAGGTGTTCCACGACAACTTCCGCTGCGACAACACCGTCGTCCGCATGGGTAAGGTGCTCGACGGCATCGCGGGCCACATGGCCGGCTACGACGACGACCGCCGCTTCATCGTCTCCGATGAGCCCGAGGCGGAGCGCGAGGACATCGAGCGCCTGCTCCGCGAGAGCGAGGCCGAGATCCTGATGAACTACCTGCCCGTCGGCTCGCAGCAGGCGACCGAGTTCTACGCCGAGTGCTGCGTGAACACCGGCGTGAGCTTCGTCAACTGCATCCCCGTGTTCATCGTGTCCGACCCCAAGTGGGCGAGGCGGTTCACCGAGGCGGGCATCCCCTGCGTCGGCGACGACGTCAAGGCCCAGGTCGGCGCCACGATCACACACCGCGTGCTCGCCAAGATGATGGCCGACCGCGGCGCCACCATCGACGCCACCTACCAGCTCAACACCGGCGGCAACACCGACTTCCTCAACATGGCCGATCCCTCCCGCCTCGGCTGCAAGCGGATCTCCAAGACCGAGGCGGTCCAGAGCCAGCTCCACGTGCCGCTGCCGCCGGACCAGGTGCATATCGGCCCGGCCGACTACGTCCCCTGGCAGAACGACAACAAGGTCTGCTTCCTGCGGCTGGAGGCCCGCGGCTTCGGCGGCGTGCCGCTCAACCTCGAGGCCCGGCTCAGCGTCGAGGACTCGCCCAACTCCGCCGGCGAAACGATCGACGCCATCCGCGCCTGCAAAATCGGACGCGACCGCGGCCTCGCCGGCCCGCTCAAGGCCATCAGCGCTTACACCATGAAGCACCCCCCCGTGCAGTACAGCGATACCGACGCGAGCACGATGCTCGAGGCCTTCATCGCCGGCGAATCCGCCCCGGCCGCCGGTGCCTACGAGCCGGCCCGCGCACCGGCCGCCAAGTGACGCCGCATGCCTGAACCCGCTGTCGAAGCCGCCGGCTGGGACGACCTGTCGGACGCCGACCGCACGCGCTGCGGCAAGCTCTCCGACCTCGTCTGGCCGCCGGAGACCCGCCGCAGCGGCGACTCGAAGTACGCCTCCGCCCCCGCGCCGGAAGAGCACTGGCCCCCGGCCCGGCGGGCGCGCCTCTTCGTGGTCCGCCGCGACGGCGTCATCGTCGCCAAGGCCGGCGTCCGCCCGCGACGCATCCGCACGCCGGACGGCGAGCTCGTCGTCGCCGCCCTGCACGGCGTGCTCTGCCACCCGACCCACCGAGGCCTCGGCCTCGGCCGTGCGGTCGTGCGGGCCGCCTTCCGGCTGGTCGAAGACGGCGTCTTCCCGCTGAGCTTCTACCAGACCGGCGTGCCCGCCTTCTACGAGAAGCTCGGGGCCCGCGTGGTCGACAACCCCGTCGTCAACTCGCTGGCATTCCGGCCGCCGGCCTGCCCGTTCTGGGACGACTACGCGATGATCTACCCCGCCAGCGCCCCGTGGCCCGAAGGAAACATCGACACCCTCGGGCCGGGGTGGTAGCCGCCCGGACCGGACTTGCCGCCCGAGCCCGCGCGCGGTAAGCTTCTGGCTATGCTGGGGAAGCATTCAGGTCGGGGTCGCTCATGTGCGGCGGAAGCCGCATCGGACTCTCGTGTTTCATCCCCCGGCCGCGCCGGCCGCGAAGTGCGCCGGATTCTACTCGCCGCGCCAGCCGCCCGCAACCCGCACGATTGACCCGCCAACGCCCGCCGCGTACACGCAGAGTCGGCGCACGGGCGAGGCCGCTGCGGCGCGTCCGCGATTCCGCATTCGCCGGATGCGCAATGGCGATTGTTCCACGTGGAACATCGCTTGCGCACGCGGTCCTGCGCAAGATCGCGTCGATATCCATGAATCGGAAGCGCCTGTGCGCACGATCGCGTCCCGTGCTTCGTACCCAAGGACCGCTGAATTGCTGGGCGGAGGGCGCTGCCCGCCCCGGCCGCGCGCCGTCGTGGCGCTGCCGTCGCGGCCGTGTAGCGAAGGCCAGTCCTGAGCTCGCCGAAGGGCACCGTCCTGAGCTTGCCGAAGGGCGTCTCGCCCGCGCCGGGGTTGTCCGGCTCGAAGAGCCGGTAAGGGTTCAGCCAAGCCCGCGAGGGCCCAAAACGGGTCGCACCATAATGTTGGAGCCCCACCGGGGCGATTGAATCCCGGCCGCGCGGACGGCCAGTCCAATAGCGGCCGTGGTTTTGCCCTTGCCATCGCCTGTATAGACGTGAACGAAGCCTCTTTCCAATGATTGGGTGTCAGTAGGCATGTGGACCTTCCTTGGTCATTTGAGGTCGAAGAGCGAGTTGTCCTCGGGACCGAACCAGCCGACGCCCTGTTCGGCGGCCTCGTCGCCGCTGATCAGACTGTGCGTCTGATACGAGACGGTGAAGTCCAGACTTCGCGAAGTCGCGTGGCCGTCAGCCCATGCGACGTTGCACTGGTCCAAGTGACGGAAGTCGATGGTGGGATTTGGACGCATGTCGCTGGGTGGGCCCGCGTTGAGCTGCCAGAACGGCGGCTCGCAGAACGAGTACGCCACCTTCCGCCGGGATGACCCGATCATGCTCACGAAGGCCGAATCCGTGAACATCACGGTCTGGCCAGGACTGCGAATGTCCTCCAGCCTGGCGCTGTGAGCGGCAGCAACGGAGCTCGCCCCGTACCGGTCGTTCCGGCCGCCAATGTAGCTGGCGTTGTACCCATAGCCGCCGCAGCCGGCCTCGAACGCGGCTTCCTGGCCCGCATCATCCGAGAAGTCGAACTCCTTGCGGAAGCTCGGGCACTCCTTCAGCCCCGCGCTGCCCATTTGCGGCATCATCGGGCTGCGCTGCGGGTCGAACGCCTCGTTGATGCTGTCCCGCTCACCGTGCCACCGTTTGAGATTCAGGTACCAGATATCCTCGGCGGCCAGTACGAAGAAACCACCGTTGTCCTGAGCGTAGAGGTGATTGGACATCGCCAGGTGACGGATGTTCGACAGGCAGACCGTCTTGCGCGCCAATTCCTTGGCCCGGCTAAGGCTGGGCAGAAGAATGCCCGTTAACAGTGCGATGATCGCGATCACCACCAGTAGCTCAATGAGCGTGAACCCACCGGACGTGCTGGACGCCAGGCCATGATGTCGGTATCGTCGTGTCATGGATAGCCCCCGTGGGGCCGAGGCTCAGCGCCCCGGCCCCACACGGAAGGTGGCTGTTAAGAGAAACTCAACGACGATTCCGCCGCCCCAGCAACGCCAACCCGCCGAGGCCAAGCAGCGCCATTGTCGCCGGTTCAGGGACGATGGTCAGGTCAGCGATGGGCAGCTTCGTGCTGGGCGACGTGCCCCAGAATGATCCATGAGGATTCCATTCCATCTCTAATGGGTCTTCTTCGGCATCGTAGTAATACATTTCGCCGCTGCCGAGCAGATCGAGGGTGAAAGGCGTTACGCCATCCCATGTGCTGTGGATGTCCAGGTCAAAGCTCATCAGGGTATCGCCTGCCGGCATGGTGCCTCGGTTGCCTTCGCAGAACGCTTCATTAAAGAGATAGGTCCGACCACCGTAGGTTAAGTTGTCGACGAAATTGGGCATGGCCTCATGGTTGCCATTCATACCGGCCAGTGCGTGTACCTTGAAATTGCTGACTGATGTGCCAGCCGGAGCGGTAGCTCCTTCGATTCTCCAGCCATCGATGGCGGTATCGGCGACAAGCTGAATCTCCACCGTCCCGCCGGGCGTGGGTGTATCGCCCGGGGCCACCCGGAGCCAGATGGCGTCGGCCGACGCGGTGGAAGCGATCAGGGCGAACATCAATGCGGTCATGGATACGGTCAGGGTCTTCATGGTGTTTCTCACTTTCTTTGGACATAGCGGTTCAGGTTGACGCAGCGGCCACGTGCCGCCACGCCGGGTTATTGGTTGAGTATGACGGTCAGTCGATCAGCCGCGACGGCGACGAAGCACCATCATGCCGCCTGCAGCCACAAGCATCAGCGAAGTCGGTTCGGGCACCTGGTTGATCACGCCGAGTGCTTCAAAGTCCATGCCGCCCGAACCCCAGGTAACCCAGGCGTCGTAGATCGGGTTGCCCAGGTTGTCGGTGAACGTGCCGTCACCGGGGATGTCCACGATCTTGACGTAGTTGATCTCATCGAGATCGACCAGACCATCGAGAACAAGCTGGTGATCCAGCAGGTCCTCCAGGTCGAACGGCGTGCCCCAACTGATCCCGTAGGCGTTGGCGTGCTTGCCGACCAGGTTATAGATATTGCTTACGTCTTGGGTCAGGTACGCCTGTGAGCCGGGAGGGGCATCGGCATAGTTGAGGTACTCACTGGGGAAACGGGCGTAGTGCTCGCCATCCGTGGACACCTCAAGGTAGGCCAGCTCGGCAAACATCTGGCCGGCTACGCTGCCCGCGCCGGTGTTGTAGTCCGAGACGAACCCATTCTCAAACGCTGCAAAGTCCGCGCCGTCACCGTTGGTGATGGCGTGATCGAATGTCAGAACAAGCGTGCCGAGCGGGTTGGCGGGCGGGTCCGCCAGGTGGCTGGAGATCTCGCCGGCGTCCATGTCGCCCATAGACACGATGTCCATGTTGTTGCCGGTGACCTCGCCAGTGGCCTTCATCGGGTCCCCGAAATCGATGCCAAATTGCGGCGGCCGACCAATGCCGTTGTTTTCGTAAGGGCCGAGTACGTCCGAGGGATCGTACAGGGCCACGCCCGTCGCCCAGCCGGTAAAGATGGGGTTGACGTAGTTCTCGGGAGCGTCTTCAGGACTGACGCCTTCCCCGCCGGGCCCGACGAAGCCGGGAATGCCGGCGTCAATGAACCCGGCCTCGTCAGGACCGCCCTTGCCGGGTGAGTAAGGGCCGGCTTGCGCGCCGGCTGCGCAGATCAGAAGAATCAACGTCGTTGTAATCGCGTTATGTGTTCTCATGGTTTTGTTCTCCAGTAGGTGTTTGTGGTGTAATGTAGTCATCCGAGATCAGCTCTGTGAGTGGCGGCGACGAAGCATCGCTACGCCCCCCAGAGCCAGCGTCGCCAGTGAGGTCGGCTCGGGAACCGTGATCCCGGTGATGGGTCCGTTGAAATTCAGCGACGTGTACAGCGTGTCGCCCTGATCGAAGGTGCCGTCGATGGCCACCGGTCCGAACCAGGCGAAAGCGTTGGGGTCCATGCCTGCGCCTACCTTGTCAAGCACCATTTCGTAGTTGTCGGTCTCGCCTGTTCCCATGGACGCGTCCCACCGCAACACGCCGGACAGCGTGGGATCCGTAAAATTGTTGATGGTGAAAAAGACGGCTCCGCTTTCATCGACGGCGATGCCGTTGCCTCCCCCCGGAAGCGTCGAGAGGATTTCGCCATCTTCCAGAGTCAGAAAGGTATCATCCTCGCCTCCCGCAAAACCGTCGCAGGCCCCCTGCACCGATTCGGCATCCCATTTGTAGAGGCGTCCGTACTCACCCCAGTCACCATAAGTTGCATAGTAGACATCACCCGTCCCGCTCACGGCCACGTGGGCCGACGCGCCGCCGGTTTCGATCAGCGCGTCGTGCTGGTTTTCACCCGAGAAGTCGTACAGGGAGATGTAGTTGGTGTCGAACCCTCCGCTCCAGGGCTCACGAAGCCCGGAAATGTAGAGGTCGCCCTGACTGATCGCTCCACCGTACATGTTGACCGCTTGGCCGGCGTCGGACCATCCTGCCGTTGCGTGATCGTATGTGTAGAGGAACGTCTCCGATCCGCTGGCATAGGTGGCGGCGTAAAACTTCTGGGAAATGGCGTCGTAAACGCCGAATGGGTCGCCGCCGTAGTTGGTGCTGTAAGAGTCCGGGGTGCCGACGTCTGTGATGGACCCGGTGGTCGTGTCCAGGATGTGGTAGCCGCTGAGGGCGTTCCAGTAGTGCACCTGGTCGGATGCGACATTGAAGCCACCTTCGATTGTCGTTCCTGGGTAGCTTGTGAGGTCCAGATCACCTGCATGCGCCAACGGGGCCGTCAAGGCCGCCATGATGGCAAAGCAGATGAAGTGTGAACAACACCTGGTTGTTGGAATGTTCATGTTCTCTTGATCCTTTGTTCTTTTTGCTCGGGCTTGTTGTCCCGGCTGATGTCTGTTCAACGGGAGTCATAGCGCGCCGCACGACACGCGCGGCGTCGCTTTGGATTCGAGGGGATTACGTTGAGATCAGGTCCATGCGTACCTCCTTCCCTGCCACAGGGGATGAGCGTGAAGGAGACGCCGAGGGAGGCCCGCCGGAGAGGAACCCGCGAGGATTCCTCGTCACACCTGCGGAGTCCGCGCAGAGCCGTTGTCCCAACGCAGGAATTGCGTTAGAATCGTGCTTGCACGGAGAGGGCTGACCAGTTTTCTCCGTCAGGGGTGCCGGCGGGCCTATCCGTCGGCACCTCACTTTTTTTGCGCTGGTATGCCTGTGGCTTTCGTATTCCTGCTGCCCGATCCGGGATCGACGATACGACCAGGGCGCAAGCCGATACCGTCGGCAGCATGGCGGGGATTGATGGAGGAGGCTCGCGGAAGCGGCGGGTTCACGGGAGCAAACTCGTCGCCGCCAAGCGCGAGCGGCCAACAAAAAGCCCCGGTTCTCGCGAGTGCGAGCGCCC
Source organism: uncultured Planctomycetaceae bacterium (assembly GCA_964531695.1). Taxonomy (GTDB): domain Bacteria; phylum Planctomycetota; class Phycisphaerae; order SM23-33; family SM23-33; genus JAGXKT01. The sequence goes on from CAZHEH010000036.1 coordinate 24,323, forward strand.
GGGGTCAATTGGCCGAAACCAAGCTGAACCGGACGGCCCATTCGCGAGAGCCAGACCAAGCTGGTCGCAGGCAGGTCTTCTGGCTTCCGGGTCGTCCTTCCGCCGCGCCTTCCCATAGGGCATCCACAGCCCGACAGTGGCTTATTGCGGCGGTCGTCACCGGTCACAGCGGCGCGTCCGCGGCCGAATCTCACGGCCTTCCCTATTGGCCCCATCCCTGGGGCACCTGCAACGTGTCCGAGTATAGCGAGCAGACGGAAGCCGTCAAGGAGGGGCTCGAAGAAAAATCGAAAAACTCTTCTGGACGATGTGTCCCATAGCCCCTGGAGCTGGCCTGGGGTACAAAAGGGCAGGCACCTTTGTGAGCATGATGCTTGATGCCTCCGGGCGTCGGGAGTAGGGTTGTGCTATGCGCGGAGCGCCGCAGCGAATGACTATGTATGACCTAGTCGGCCAGTTAGACACCATCGCCGAAACCGAGGAAAAGGGGCCCTTCTTCAATCTTGCTGGTGAACTGAATGCTTGAAAAGAGGCTCAACCTC
>CAZHEH010000037.1:0-24626 GCA_964531695.1 uncultured Planctomycetaceae bacterium
CAAAAACCGTCGCAACCTTGCTTCGCGCGGGGCCTCATGAATAATGCGGGCTAGGGTCCATCGCCGGCTTTGGGTTGTTCACGGCATCCATTGCGTTCACATAATGCATGGCGGCATCCCAACCAGTCATCTCGCCTTCGAGGCCCAATGGGTCCACGAGAGTGACCGGAGCCGCCATCGTATACTCATACAACCCCATCCCATCCACATACCCCAGCATATCCCGAACCGTCCACCTCGCGATCGTGCAATGATACGGCCGATGCCGCACATGCATGATGCCCTGTCCGTCGGTGCCGGTTTCGGGGTCGAGGCGGTAGCCGCAGTAGAGGATGCGGTTGTCCCAGTCGGATTCGCCGTCGCCGTTCGTGCGGACCTCGAGCGGCTGTGCCGGGGGCGCGCAGGTCGGTCGGCCTTGGGCGAAGCCCCGAGATGACGCGTTCCCCATCACGGCCGGGGATTATCCCGCGCACGGCCGGAATCGGCAAGTGGCAACCGCGGCCGCGCGGGCGTGCGAACGCGGCGCAGTCCGAGGACGAGACGTGAGCGCTGAGCACGGAGCGCGGCCGGGGGACGAGTCGCGAGAGCTGAGGGCGGAGGGCGGCCGGGATTCAATCGCCCCGCTGGGGCTCCGATTGGGCGGCAGGCCGGCTTCCGGGGGCTCAAGTCCCCGGCCAACGACTCGCCGACGCTTCGCGCCGGCCGGTTACGAGGCCGAGACGGCCGCGCGCCGCGAAGCCGGACCTGTCCGCCGAAGCCCAAGGCAAAGGCGAGACGCCTTCGCTACAAACCGCCGCCCGGCACGCTTGACGCTGCGAGACGCCCAATTGGCCCTGGGCCTGTCGCAGCGCCTGCCGCTTCCGCGCCGGGCCTACGGTTTTCCCACGTGCTCAATCGCCTCCTGGAGCACCGCCTTGTCCAGCACCGCGTCGGCCAGAAGCTTCTTCAGCCGGGCGTTCTCGCCCTCGAGCTCCTTCAGCCGCTTGGCCTCCTCGGCCTTCATCCCGCCGTACTGGTTCCGCGATCGGGGATAAGTCGCCTCGCTGACGCCCAGGTGCTGGATCACCTGCGCCACCGACTGGCCGGCGTTCAGCAAGCCATCCTCCTCACGAAGCCGCTCGACGATCTGCGCCGGACTGTGCCGTCTGCGTCTGCTCATCAGAGTCTCCTCGCCCATCCCGCGCCGCTGAGACTCTCATACCATCTGGGTCAGCTTCTGGGGAGGAGGCCACATTGACGCGAAGCTTCATCGTCGCGAGGGTTGACGCATCGTTCGGATGGCCATATGATCCGTTCTCTTGCCCCGCTTTTTCGGGGAGAGCGAGGCGCCACATGGTCGCTCCAGGCGCCGCGACAAAACGCCGGCATGCGCCGGGGCGGCGTTTCTCGCGTCGCCAGCCGCACTTGGGAAGGGAGATGGGTACGACGTCAGCCAGAGCGAGGCCGGACCATGACCCGGGCCGGGCCGCGGATGCGCTCCGCGCCCGGTTCAACCACCTGTGGCGCGACTACTCGGAGTTCATCTTCGCGTTGGCGATGAAGTGGCTCCGGAATCGGGAGACGGCGCGGGATATCTGCGCCCAGACCTTTCTCAAGGCGATGCTCTCCGCCCAGAGCGGCACGGCCCCGGAGCACAGAAACGACCGAGCGTGGCTGGCCACGATCGCGCGCCGGACGATGCTGGACTTCATCAAGAGCCGAGCCCATGTTAAACGTAGAGAAATGCCGGATCTATCTGCCGTGCGCTCGGAAGCGGAGTCTCCAGCGGACCGGCTGTTGGCCGGGGAACGAGCCGCAATTCTGCAGGAATGCTTGGAGAGTCTGTCAGAGACGCAGCGCAAGCTCGTAGTCCTTTGTGACCGAGACGATCAGCCCCGGTCCGAAGTCGCATTAGAACTCCGGATGTCCGTAAGCAACGTCAACACCACGCTCCACCGGCTGCGCAGTCGTCTGCGAACCTGTGTCGAGATGAAAGCTGACGGACTTGAGGGACAGCCATGAGCTGGACACCGCAGCAAGCTGACTGTCTGTGGACCCGCATCCGCCGGGGGGGGCGAAGCGAGGGGCATGAATCCTGTCCGACCGACGAGCAGCTCGTCCAACTGGCCTTGGAGCAACTGGACGCCGAAACCGAGCGGCAAGTACGGAGGCGGGTGGAGGCCTGCCCGGAGTGCCGGGCAGAGCTTTCGGAGATCGCGGGCGGCCTTGCCTGGTTCCGCGAACGCGAGACGGAGACGCTGGCCCACTTGGCGCAGACGGGCGCGGCTGCCGGGCTGGCGCCGTGGCGAACCTGTCCCACTGACGAGGTCTTGCGTAGATTTGCGCGGGACGAACTGGGTGACACCGAAGCATCGCGCCGTTTGGCCGCGACGCTTCGCGGCCATGTGAAGAACTGCCTTTCGTGCGAGGCGCGGGTGGCGCATCTGTTGACGGCCGAAGCGCCGGACCGCGTGAGCTTGCGGGACTTGGCGGACCGGGCGGCCGCGGAGGTGGCCGGCTGGGTGGAGACGCTGGTTCACGGGCTGCGGGCCGCCCTGGCGTCCGGTCCGGCCCCGGCGTACGCAGTGGCGGGCTACCGGGCGACGCACATGCCGCGGGTGCGTTGTCCCGTGTTGGCGGCCGACGGCGAGTTGATGCTGCAGAGCGATGGAACGGTGCTGGAGCGCGAGCTGGAGCTGTCTGGGGCGAGGATCGACGCCGACGGGCGGCTGGCGATCACGCTGCACGTGCCGCCGGATTCGCCGCCGCTGCCGGCTGGGGCCTGCCGTGTGGAGGCCGCTCTGTCGGTGCCGGGGTTGAGTCTGGATCTGCCGGCCCAGCCGCTCGAGGCCGACGGTGAGGTATGCTTCGCGGGAGTCGTGCCCGGGGCGGATGCGATCGATGCTCTGCCCGCCTCCGCGTTGCGCGTTCGGCTGCGGCAAATGAGTGAGGACGGCCAATCCTGAAGAAAAGAGTGTAAGGAATGGAGGCGGCGGTCGTAGTCGCAGGCGAAGGGCCGCATGAGGGTCGCGCCGCGAACCATACAGGCGGCCGCCGAGAGCAGAAACAACAGGAGATCGGAATCATGGAACACAACCTGTCGCTTCAGAAATGCTGGAGTTGCGGGCGCAAGCTGTGGGTCAACAGCGAGGATGGCTCAGCGTCCGGCGCGTGCCCCTTCTGCGGGAACGATCTGTCCGAGGCGCCCGCGCCCAGTGCCAGTCCCTCCGTGGTTGACGGTACGCCGCCAGGCCAGGACGCTCCGTCTGCCCCAGTCGGGCAGCGCCCGGACGTTGTGCCCTCGGCGGTGGCGACGGCCTACCCGGTGCATGATTCGCGTTCGGAAGGGCCGGCTCGCGGCACGCACGTCGGGATGATCCTGCCGCTGGCCTTGGGTCTTGCCGCGACGCTGGTGTTCTACGGAATCCTCTGGGTTATGCCGGACACGCAGTTCGGCGCGCTGTTCATGGATCGGGGCTATGTGCCCTACGTGATCGCCTTTATGGCGTCGCTGAGCGCGTCTTTTCTCGTGGTGAAGTGGCTCCGATTCCGGCGGCAGAAGCGGGGCCGGGAGTTGGACGTCCTGCCGGCGGCCGAGGCACCGGAGATCCGCCCGGACAACATCCCGGAGGTCCGGCACAGCTTGGACCGCATTCCCGCCACGGCTCAGGACAGCTTCGTCGTGCGGCGCGTGCGGCGGGCCCTGGATGAATTCGGGGCTCGTGGACGCGTCCAGGACGTGGTGCAGGCGCTGAATTCACAGGCGGACACCGACGCCGACTCGGTTGCGTCGAGCTACTCGATGGTCAAGGTGCTGATCTGGGCGATGCCGATTCTCGGCTTCATCGGTACGGTGATGGGGATCGGGGCGGCCGTGTCGGGCTTCTCCGGCTCGATGGCCGAGTCCGCCCAGTTCGAGACGATCCGCAACTCGCTGGGCTCGGTCACCGGCGGCCTGGCGATGGCGTTCGATACGACGCTGATCGCGCTGGTCGCGAGCTTGCTGGTGATGTTCCCGGCCCGATGGCTCCAGAAGGCCGAGGAGGATCACCTCACCGAGGTGGACCAATACGCCATGGAGCGCGTGGTTCCGCGGATGAAGGAGCCGGGCGGTGCCCCGTCCGTGTCGTCTTCCGGGACCGGGCGGCTGTCAGAGAGCGAAGCTCGACAGATCGCCACGTTGCCCCAGCGGATCGAAGCCCTCGGCGACAAGCTGGCGGAGCGGATGGTCGCCAGTTGGCGCCAGATGCAGAGCGAGGCCCACGCGCGAGAGAAGGAACAGCTCCAGCACGTGGCCAAGGCGCTGGGGACCGCCTCCGAGGCGCAGGCCGCGACGCTCGAGGAATTCAAAGGCCTTCGGTCGAATACCGAAGATGCGTTCCATCGCATGTCGGATGAGTTCGCCAAGGCCATGACGGCTGTACGGAAGCGCGCCGACGAGACGCAGAACGGCATCGCCGAGAACCTTAACAAGGCCACGGCCGAACTCAACGCCCGGCTGGCGGAACAGTCGGCCGAGCTGGCGAAGCGCCTGGAGGAGCAGTCCGCCATGCTGGGTCGTGCGACGGAGACTGTGGAGGACACGGCCGGACGCATGGTCGGCGACGTGGCGAAGGTGCGCACGCAATACGTGCGGGGTGTGGCCCAGGCGGCCGACGCTTTCAGCATGACGATGCGCGACATCGTCTCGGGCTTCACCGACGAACTCGGCGCGTACGCCGGCCGCGAGGGAGAGCGGCACGCCGCTCGACCCGTTCCGGCGGCGGAGGACGACGAAGACGGAAACGGCGACGGGCAGGTGCCGTCCCAGGCGTAGCCGCGAGGCGCGGCAAGGAGAATCGACCATGGCACGCGCAAGGCAAGCATCCGAGCCGCCGATGTCACTGTTCGCGTTTCTCAGCGTTCTGGTCTGTGCGATCGGCGTGATGAGCTTCGTGGTCTGCGGCCAGTCGGCGCTTGCGATCAGCACGGCCAAGCAGCAGATCGACGTCCGCCACGACGTCGGAAGCGAGCACGACATGCGGCCGGTGTACATCGAGGTCCGCGAGGACGGGCTGCTGGTCCACAACGACGGCGAGGGTGTTTTGCCCGAGCCGATCCACGTGTCTTGCGAGGCCTGCGAGCGGGTGGAACGTCACATAGACGTCTTGCTGGAGTTGCCCGAGACCCACGAGGGGGCCCGGGCCTTCTCGGAGGGCCGGCCCGTACCGGCGCAGGTACGACAAACGGTGATTGCGAAGATGCGAGATGAGTATGCCGGCGAAGATCTTGTGCTGTGGAATCTGTTCCTGGAGCTTCTGGAGGAGCGAGCGGGGGCCCCTCGAGCCGGGGATGGTCCCGCTCCCGGCTCCGAGCCGGCGGAGGGCTCTGTGGCGCCTGGACCCCGCTTGCCAATGCCGCCGCGGACCCGGCCGGCACCGGCTGGGCCGGCCTTCGACGGCCCGGCGCCTGCGGAGACGGCGGAGCCCGCGAAGGACCGCGCCGACATGCGCTACATCGTGTTCCTTATCCGCCCCGGCGGGACGGAGCTGTACCACAAGTTTCGCTACATGATGCGTGTGTTGGGCTTGGAGGCCGGCAAAGACGCGCTGCTCGGCCTGGGCGAACTGGAACTGACCGATGAGTCCCTGGACGAGGGCCCGCAGAGCCGCTGAGTGGCCGGAGGCATGGAGATGTCACGCAGAAGACGAAGAGACGATTCGGTGCTGTCGCTGGACTCGTTCGTGGACATTGTCACAAACGTGCTGGGGCTGCTGATCCTGATCGCCGCCCTGGTGATCGTGAGCAACCGGGATATCAAGGTTGCGCTCGGCACGCCGCTAATGGCCAAGGCGCCGGACGACCTGGAGCGCGTGATCTTCGAGTGCCGGGAAAACCGCGTGGTGCCTGTGGAGGAGGGCTTCCGCAATGCCCGCGTGGAGCGGGTCGTGGCCGAGTGGCACGACGACGGCAGCGCTGCCGCGGACGAGCAGTGCGTGGCGGCGTTCCGGGAGATGAACCGCTCCCGCGCGTCCAACGACTACCATCGCTTCGAGTGGCAGGCCGAGGTCGTGCCGACCTTCTTCGGCAAGCGGCTCTCGTTGACCACTGTGCTGCATCCGGTGGACGAGCCGGTCGGGACGATCGTGACGGACCTGCGCGATGATGCCTCCGATTTCCAGGAGCATCTCGAGGACTACGACCCGGAAAAGCACTGGGTGTTCATCATCGCCCGCGAGAACAGCTTCGAGTGCCTGCGGGCGGTGCGCAAGATTCTGCATGAGAGGGGCTTCCAGGTCGGCTGGACCCCGCAGGCCAATGACGAGCCGCTCCGGTTCAGCTCCGGCGGCGGCCTCGGCGGCACCACGGACGGGTAGGGCGCGCAAAGTGTGCGGTCCGGTCAACGCCCCGCCGCGTCCCGCACAAGGCGGAAGCCCAGGTAGTCCCCGTGCTGAGGCCCGGCGGCCCGGGTGCCCGGCATGGCCGACGCGTCGCGCAAGTGGACCAGCGCGCGGATGCGGCAGTCGACGACCAGCGAGCCGCCCTTGATGAGCTTGGCGGTCGGCAGTTCCGGGTCGTTGTCCGCGGTCCATTCCCTGACATTGCCACCCATGTCCAGAACGCCCAGCGCGCTGCGGTCTTGCGCGTACGTACCGGCGGAGGTCGGGACCAGCCAGTGCGAGTCCTTCCCGTTGCATATGCCCGACTTCCAATTGTCTCCCCATGGGTACAAGCGGCTCGTGGCGCCGCGGGCGGCCCGTTCCCATTCGTCGACCGTAGGCAGGCGTCCCCCGGCCCATCGGCAGAAGGCGTAGGCGTCCCACCAATCCACACCCACGACCGGCTGGTCGTCCTCGTTGAGGTTCGGTCGGCCCCAGCCCGCGGGGGTGTGATCCTTTCCGGGCGGCTGGTCCGGATGGCCGTACGGCTCGTCGCCGTGCTCGCGGACATGCGTCAGAAATGCGCGGTACTGCCCGTTGGTGACCTCGTGCTTTCCGATGAGGAACGCTCCGACGCGACGCATTTCGGTCGGCACGCCGGTCACGTACTTCTGCATCTCGGCGATGAACAGCGCCGTCTCGGGCTCCGGCTGCGCTGTCCCCGACTCCCCGGTGATCCCGATCCGAAGCACTTCGAGCAGGCCGCCTTCCTCGCCGCCCAGCCGGTAGGTGCCGCCGGGAATACTCACCATCTCCGGGCTGCCGCCGGCGTCCGGCTTGCGCGACGACGCACACCGGAAGCCGATCATCTCGTTTCGTACGCCTGGTGTCGCGTACACCCGGTTGAATGACAGCGCGTACAGAGCCCCCGGCTGGAGCGCCCACGTTCCGCCGCGGACGACCCGCTGACCCTCGCCGCCGGCCGTGGCCGTCCACTCCATCAGGTTCCCCCCCATCTCGCGCACCCCGAAGGGGCTGCGATCCGCCGAGAAGCGTGCCGAGGGCATCGGCCGGTCCACCGCGCCGGCCACATTCGCGGCCGACGGATCATACGTATCGCCCCAGGGGTACAGCCGCGCCCTCTCGCCGCGCGCGGCGATTTCCCACTCGTCCTCGGTGGGCAGACGCTTGCCGCGCCAGGCGGCGTAGGCATAGGCGTCGTACCAGTCGATGCCCATGACGGGTTGGTCCGCGCCGTTGTACTTCGGGTCTTCCCAGGCAGCGGCCGCCGGCACGTGGCTGGCTTTGCCTGCCGGCTGGGACGGGTGTCGCCACGCCTCGCCGCCCTCGGCTTCCACGGCCGCCAGAAACGCACGGTAATCAGCGTTGGTCACCTCACGGGCGTCGATCCAGAACGTCTCGACCTTGGCGACGCGGGGCATCGTGCGGACGAGGTCCGGAATGGCCGTGCCCGAGTCCAGCCCGTGCTCCCGCACCAGCCGCATTGTCTGCGTGCACGGCTCATAACCGCGCAGCAGAGGCCCGGCCGGGACCGTCACCATCTCGATGTGCGGCACATCGGGCGCCGGCTTCGGGGCCTGCCGCATGGGGGCGGTGTCTCCGTTGCCGGCGTCCCCACGATCTTCGGCGCTTTCCGAGCCGCTACGGAGGCCAAGCGTCAGCAGCAGCGCCAGGCCTACCAGCACGGCCGCGATGCCGGCCATCAGGGCGATCCGCTTGGTTGAGAGCGCGGGGGCGGGCGGGGCCGGCTCGTAGGATTCGGCCGGTAAGGGTTCGGCTTGGGCAGTGCTCGCCGCCCCGCGGTAGCCGACGTCCGGCGGTGGCGTTGGGGCCGGGCCGCTGGGCGGTGCCGAATGCGACAGGGCGCAGAGATCTGCCCGCCCCGCCGGAAGAAACAGAATAGGCAGGCACCAGTCACGGCGGTTCGTGCCACACGCCACCCGCATGTTGAAGCGGCCCGCGTTGGTCGCATAGTCCAACGGACGCGACCGGGCCAACTCCCCGTAGAAGCCGCGAGAGAACTGCGCGGCCGAGTCCAGGCGGATCGGGTACCGCATGCCGATGGCGGCGATGCCGGCACGGGCCATCTGCGGTCCGGCCAGGGCGGTCTCGCAGGCGTTCAGCACGACCAGTCTCACTGAGCCGGACTGTCGGAGTATCTCGCTCAGCAGGCCCACCTTGATCATGTCGTGCCCGCCGCCCGTGCGTTCCAGGAACAGCCCGCAACTGCGTCCCGCCTGCTTGCCGTGGCCGACGAAGTGGAGCACATGCGGCCGTATGGCCTCCAGAGCTTCCCTCAGCCCGCTCCGCGTGGTCCGGGGCAGGTACTCGAGCTCGACGCAGTTCTCATCTGCCACGCGGCGGACGGCCCGGTCCAGCTCGTCGGCCTCTTCGCCCGACCGCACGTCCGGAAGATCTGGTGGCTGTGCCACGGCCACCAATACCCGCAGTGGGCCCAGGATCGGCTCGGCGGCAGGCGTGCGGGCGTCTACGTATCGGCTTAGCGGCGTCTGCGTGTCCGCTGCCAGCCAGCGGTCAGAATCGGGGTCGTAAAGGCATTCCCAAGGCAGGTCCTCGACGGCCGGGTCCAGCAGCCGAAGCTGCACCTGGAGATGCCCGGTCGCCTGCAGGTTGAGCTGGTAGCTGACTTGGTGAGGGCGCAACACCGCCCCAAACAGCTTGCCGCCCAGCTTTCGGAACAGGGCCTCGCTGGTCTGTTCCAGGCGCAGCGCCTCCATCGCCTCCAGCCACTGGGGGTCGCGCGGGGCAAGAGGGCACGGGCGGCTGGGCTCGCCATGGATGAGTTCGGCCGAGATGCCGGTCGTGTAGCCGCTCGTGCCGGGCTGAATGTCCAAGCGAAGCCGACTTGCTGTGTGGGGGTCCATGTGCTACACGCGGGGGAAGGCGGCCCGTGAGTCAACGGGATGCTGGCTTCCGCAGGTCCTTATACCGTAGCGACGGGCAGAAGGGAACCCGCTGGGCGAAGGCGACGGACGTCACACCGGCAACCGGGACATGGCGGACCTGAACCTCCGCACCACAGGCCCAGTCATACGTCCACGCGAAATCATGCTTCCTATCGGTAAGCCGCAGGCGGCCGAGGTGCTCGGTACGTTCGCCGGCGGCTTACGTAACGATCTCCCGGCCATGGTGAGCAACTCCTTCGGCGACGGGCGGGCGTTCTATCAAGCGTGCGTGTCGACGGGCCCGACCCGTGCTCTGGCGCCGAAGGCCATCGAGGCGGCGGGTCTGCCCTACCCGCAGCATGACATGGAGGATGTTCGGATCCTGTCGCACCTGAGCGGGACGGGCACATGGTATTTCAACCACAGCGGCGAGGCGGTGAAGGTGGCCGGGCGGAAGACCGGACCGATGGACTCTGTCGTCGTGCCGTAGCGATGCGCGCGCACAAGGGCGGGCAGGCCCTTCGGGTCCCGCCCGCCGGATGCGTCCCGACCCCCGCTACAGGTATCGGTGGCCCTCGTCGCCGCCGCTGGTCGGCGTCCGGCAGGTGCCAACGACCCGCCGGAGCTGCCCGGAGTAGTCTTTCCAGGCGGACAGGAGTCGGATGACGGCATCCCGCACGGCCTCGGCGTGCATCGGGGCGTCCTCGCCCGGGACGTTTACCCACGTCTCGAAAATCAGGTCACCGTCGGGGTCGATCACGATCCGCGCCGGGGCCCAGTGCTCCTGCATCCACCGGTTGTTCAGCTCGAGCACCTTCTGGCGGGTGTCGTAGTCCTTGGCCTCGTCTGGCAACTCATGCCAGAACCACACGCGTACGGCCCGCTCGGTGACCTGCCCGTGCTCAGTGGCCGAGGGCGATGTGTCGATCAGAAGGTCCACCTTGGGGATGCCGTCGCCCAGCTTGAAGGGGAACTGGAGGATCACGTCGTCCCCGCCGGCGGGGTTGTCGATCTTGCGGCAGAACCAGCCCTCGGTCGCCTCGAGGTACTCGGCCAACTGCAGCTCCATCGACGACTCATCCTGCGTGACCCGCAGCATGCTCGATCCGCCCCGAATGCCCGTGCCGGCCAGCACCGCGTCGCTTGTTCCCGCGAAAACCGCTGCGCTGATCGCGGCCAGGCAGCCCACCCCCAGAAGAATCCGTCCGAACTTCGGCTCCTGCCCATTCTTGTTCTCGTGCCGTTCCATGATCGTTGCTCCCGTGCTCTGTGCAGCTTTGGTTTCTTGCTCATGTCAGTTGTGCTCGTGTGCGGTCTGCCGTCCCGCCGGTCGCCAGGCCTGTCCACGTCCGGCGTTCACACACGCATACGGACGAGCCGGCGAGCCCTTACACCGCAAGCAGGAATTCCCTCGGAAAGTGTGCACCCCGGAGCGCAACGAACGCGTGCGCTGCGGCGCGGCCGTGCCGTGGGAGACAGGAAAGCTGCGGATGCGAACAACGGCTACTCGCCGGGTCGATCCGCATCTCGGCCCCGTCCTCGGGGCGGTAGACGCGCGAGAGCGTCTCGGCGGTGAGTACTTCCAGCCCGGCGCATATCTGGCCCTCCAGGCCGGTCCCCGGCGCGGAGCGGGCCAGCGTAGCGCGGATGTCCTTGAGCGTGAAGTACGGGCGCTTTCCGCCGCTCGGCTCCGAGCGGCGAAACCCACCCGCGCTAGCCGTCGGCCACCGCGCCCGGCCTGGCGCATCGCCAGTCGAGCGCCGGTTATGGAACGCCCTGCTTCGAACGTCCTACTTCGAACACCGGACCTCGAACACGGAACTGCCCTTGCACCCGGCCGGGCCACGGCAGTACAAGGGGATCATCACCCGCGCCCGTAGCTCAATTGGATAGAGCATCGGTCTTCGGAACCGAGGGTTGCAGGTTCGAGTCCTGCCGGGCGTGATGCGTGAGCTGCTCAAGGGCTTCGGGCGCGTTGAAGCGCTCCCTGTCGCAGGCACTACAGTAGGCCTCGGGCGAGGCCCTGCATGTGGACGGCGATGGTCTTAAGTCCGTTGGCGCGCGCGGGCGAGAGGTTCTTTAGGAGGCCGGTGCGCTCGATGAAGTACAGATCCGCATCGGCGGCCTTCTCGGGCGGGGCGCCCTGCAGCACCGCCAGAACCAGCGCGATCATCCCGCGGGTGATGAGCGAATCGCTGTCCGCCGCGAAGTGGAGGACGCCCTCCCGCAACTCCGCCTGCACCCACACCTTGGACTGACAGCCCTTCAGAGCGTGTTGATCGGTTTTGAGCGTATCGGGCGAGGGGGGCAGGTCCTTGCCCAGGGCGATCAGGTACTCGTACTTGTCGAGCCAGTCCTTACGAGCATCGAGCTCGCGGATGATCCGTTCCTGTCTGGCATCCATCGTCATTGCATGTCCCGACATGGCCGTACCGCCGAACGGGCGCCTAGGCGAGCATCTGCTTCACGCGTCCGATGCCGTCCATCAGAGCGTTCACTTCCTCCCGTGTGGTGTAGCATGCGACGCTGGCCCGCACGGTCCCGCCGATGTCGAATTGCCTCATCAGCGGCTCGGCGCAGTGGTGCCCGGAGCGGACGGCGATCCCCATCTTGTCCAGAATCGAGGCCGCGTCCAGACACTGAATGCCGTCGAGCACGAAGGAGACCACGCCGTGCTTCGGCCATGCCGTGCCGTAGACCTTTACGCCGTCCTCCGCGCCCAAGCGATGCAGGGCATGGTGAAGGAGCTCGTCCTCGTGACGGGCGAGAGCATCCCAGCCGAGCGCTCCCAGATAGCGGATGGCCGCGGCCAGGCCGACCGCGCCGGCGACGTGGCGGGTCCCGGCCTCGAAGCGGTAGGGCGGCTCGGCGAAGCTGGTCGATTCCCAGTCCACCGAGCGGATCATCCCCCCGCCATACTGCCAAGGCCGCGTCTGCTCCAGCAGTTGCCGCTTTCCGTACAGCACGCCGGTGCCGGTTTCGGCGTAGAGCTTGTGCGCGGAGAAGGCGTAGAAGTCGCAGTCCAGCGCCTGCACGTCCACGCGCCGATGGGCCACCGCCTGTGCCCCGTCGACCAGCACGGCCGCACCGTGGGCATGGGCCGTGCGGATGAGTCGTACGAGGGGATTAACCGTGCCCAGGACATTGGACACCTCCGCGACAGCGACCAGACGCGTGGAGCCCGTGATCTGCTCTTCCGCGCGCTCGACGTCCAGGGATCCATCTTCCCGGACGGGCATGACCTTGAGGCGCGCGCCGCGCTGCCGACACAGCACCTGCCAGGGAACGAGGTTCGAATGGTGCTCCATCGCCGAGACGACGATCTCCTCGCCCTCCCGCAATTGCGGCTCGGCGAAGCAGCGGGCCACGAGGTTGATCGCCTCGGTGGTGCCGGACGTGAAGACGATCTCCCGCGGCGAGCGGGCGTTGAGGAAGCCCTGCACCGTCTCGCGGGCCTGCTCGTAGGCTTCGCTCGCCAGGCCGCTGAGGAAGTGCGCACTGCGGTGGACGTTGCTGTTGCACCGGGTGTGGTAATCCTCCAGCGCTTCGAGGACCGCCCGCGGCTTATGCGTCGTCGCGGCGTTGTCCAGATACACCAGGGGCCGACCGTACGCGCAGCTTCCGAGGATCGGGAAATCGGACCGCACCGCGTCAACATCCCACATAGTGTCCTCGCGAAGGCTTGCGGGCCCGGAGCAGGGCGCACCACCGCTTCGGGTCCTGCAGGCAGGAGACCCCCTCGAGGCCGGCCGACTCCAGGAGACCCCTCACATGAGCGAGAGTGAACTTGTGGGAGTTCTCCGTGTGGATGGTCTCGTCCTCGCGGACGGTAAGGGTTTCCTCACGGCCGAGAGGCGTGGCGACCGTCATGTCTCTCGTGGCCCGCAGGTGCATCTCCACGCGGGCATGCCGGGGATTGTAGAATGCCACGTGATCGAACCACTCGGGCCGGAAGTCCGTCTCGGCAAGTTCGTTGACCACCCGCAGGATGTTGCGGTTAAACTCCGCGGTCACGCCCCGGCTGTCGTTGTACGCCCGCTCCAGCACCTCTACGGGCTTGACCAGATCCACGCCGAGGAGGAATCCGTCGCCCGGCTGCATGGCAGCCGCGAGGTCGTGCACAAACCCCCGCCGCTGGGCGACCGAGAGGTTCCCGATCGTGCTGCCCAGCAGGCAGAACAGCCGCCTCCGGGTCGCTGGGACGCAATCAAGCTGCGTCAGGAAGTCTGCCACCAGACCGCGGACGGTCAGCCCCGCAAAGGTGTTGGTGAGACTCTCGGCCGACTGGCGGATGGCGAACTCGCTGACGTCCACCGGGATGTAGCGGATCGAGGTCATGCGCTCCGGCCGCACGGCGTCAAGCATGCGAGAGATCTTGGAGCAATCCCCGCTTCCCAACTCGACGATGTCCAGGTCGGACCACTCGTCCGCGCAGGTGCGGGAGTAGTCCTCCAGCAGTCGCTTCTCGATCCGCGTCGGGTAGTACTCGGGAAGCGCTGTGATCTCCTCGAAGAGCTGCGAGCCCCGGTCGTCGTAGAAGAACATGCTCGAGATGCGTTTGGGCGTGTCGGTCAGACCGCCGAGGACGTCGGCGATCAGGCAGTCGCGGCCGCGGGCGGCCAACTGGTCGTCGATGGCGATCCGGTCATCGCTGCAGTACCGCGCGTCGATCGTTGCCATGGGTCTATTCCGTGGACGGAACGGACAGCGTTCCGGCGGCGGTCGGAACGCCGGTCTCGCAGGGGTTGCTCGCGTCGCTGCTCCACTCGAACCATCCGCCGTCGTAGACGCCGATGCTGGGGTAGCCCATGAGCCATGCGTTGAGGAAGGCCTCGCTGGCCCGCCAGCCGGTCCCGCAGTAGAAGACGTTCCGCTTGTCCGGCGTGATGCCGACCTCCGCCCAGCGCTTGCGGATCTCCGGGTACGCCCGCGTGGTATGATCGACGTTGCGGTAGTTCTCCATGTGGTACGCGTCGCTGCCGCAGTTTCCGAACACCGCCCCGGGAATCCGTCCCTTCTTCTCAATGTAGTGGTACCCGCTCATCTCGCCGATGATCTCCCGCCAACTCCGCACGCTGACGAGGTTCTGGTCCGGCTTGCGGAGGATCTCCTTTGCTTCCGGCGTGTCCACAAACAGCTCGGGCCTGCCCGGAATCGTCGCGCCGAACGACGCTACCGGCTGGCGGGGTGTCTCTTCGCTCGTCGTCTCGTAACCGGCGTCCAGCCATGCCTGCATGCCGCCGTTGAGCACGCGGACGTCCCGCACCCCCGCGTAGAGCAGAATCATCGCGCAGCGGATCGAACCCAGATGGCCGGCGCTGCTCCCGGGATAGGGGTCGTCGTAATTCGGGTGCGAGAATCGCCCGTAGAGAATCGCCGTCGTGTCGCGCGTGATGCCTGCCTCCCGGAGCGTTTGGGCAAGCTCCTCGGGCGAGCGGCGGTTCCACGTCTCGGGAGACTCCAGCGAGTTCGTGTCGATCTCGACCGCGCCGGGGATGTGTCCCCGCTCGTAGTCCGCCCGATTGCGGTAGTGCCCATGGCAAAGCACGAACCGTTCACTCTCGTACTCGGGGGCCGAGCCGGTCGCCAGCAGCGACTTCAGCCAAGAGGGGGGCACAAGGTTCGGGTATCGAGGCAGGCGGTCCAAGGGCAACTCGGAGCGGCCGGCCCAATCCCTCAGGTAGTCCGGGTAGACCCGCACGCTGTCAAAGCCGGCGCGGGTAAGACGCTCGGCCGTCCGTTCCAGCGCCTCGCCGTCCGAGTCACCGTAGAGGACGATCCGCTGCCCTGGCTGCAGCCCCATGGAGGCAAGGATTTCCGGCCAGTCGAGGTAGCGCAGCCACTTGGCGGGCAGAGACCGGGCGCCGGGAATATGCCCGCCGCGGGGCTCGCCGTGCAACGTCCATCCGTTGTAGGAGTCCGCTGATCGGACGTCGATCAACTGGACATCGCAGTCTTTAATCTCGGAGACGAGCGCTTCGGTCGTGATGTGCGGATGGGGCATCGGATCGTCGCTCCAAAACAGCCGACCGCAATCTCCCGGATGGCCCTGCAAGTTCAGGCCTCCGGCCAAGTCCTACATGCGGGATTCTATGCGCCGGCTCGTGCTCGGGCCTCCGATATCCCCGGCCGTGCCTCGGTGGGGGGCACCCGAGCTACCGTTATTTGAGAGGCACCAACCAGTCGCCCGGATTCAACGGCTCGGGCGTTTTGACGAAGCTCGGGGCGCCCCACCACCCCAGCCGCGTGTTGCTGAACATCCCAGCTGCCCGATGCCGGGACTGCCGCATGAACTTGTAAATTTGTTTCCGCATCTCGTCCGCCGCCGCCGCGTAACTCGGGTCATTGATCCGATTCCGCGTCTCGTGCGGGTCGGCCGCCAGATCATACAGCTCATCCTGCGTGTTTCCGTAACCCGGAATTTCCCGGATGGCCTTCGGTCGCCGTCGACCTTTCTGACCAGCCTATCACCGATCGGGAGATCGGCAAGCGTTTTCTCTGCTCGACGGACGGCATATCGGACTGTAAAGGGCGGAGCAAAACCGTGGCGCGGGTCGGGCGGGGCAATTTCGTAGCGCTCCTGTAGATCGGCTTGCTTAGCTTCCGGACAGACGAAATGGTCCGTCGGGAAGCGAAGGGAGTCGACGGGAGTGTACACGAGCATGCAGGAATGGAACGACGTTCGACGCGCGGTGTTGGTTGAGGGGATCTCCAAGCGGGAGGCCTGCCGGCGTTTCGGCCTACACTGGGACTCGCTTCAGCGGATGTTGGACCATCCGGCCCCACCGGGCTATCAGCGCGTCGCCAAGGTCGACCAGCCGGTGATCGGGCCGTGGCTGGCGCGGCTTGGAGGCCCTGTTGAGCGCCTTCTCCGGCCGTCCGAAGCCAACTCGACTGAAATCCCGTACTCGCGCCGCGGCTTGAGCGCCGCGGCCGAAATGGTCGCTGTTCAACGGGCTGCTAGCGTCTTTGTCGGCGATAGTGCGTGGGGCTTACGGTCAATCCGAGTACCTCGTCCAGCTCGCGATATGGCAGCAGCCAAGCATGCGATGTGACCTTCGAGCCGTGGAATTCGACCGGCCCTTCTTCAATCCTGCTGGTGAACTGAATGCTTGAAAAGAGGCTCAACCTCTGCTTTTTCAATGGGTTATCACGACTCATTGAGCGGCAGGAGGTTGAGCCATGTATGTGCACGGCATTCGTGCGTTGTTTCGCTTTGAAGGGTACGTCGTCCAGAAGATTACCATGAGCAGCGAGATTGTCCAGGTGAACCTTCGACGCGACGGCAGGCGCACGTTGCGATGTCCGGCCTGCGACGGGCGAATGAACGTTCACCGGACGCTCACTCAGACGGCCCGGGACCTGCCGATGGGCACGGCGATGCAAGTCGTTCTGACCTACCCGGCGATCCAGGGCCGCTGGTCGGGGCAGCGCTTACACGCAGACGCGATGCAACGTGTCGCCGTCTACGAGGCATATGCGGTCCATCGCCGACGCGATTGGCAGCGTGCGTCGTTCTTGCCAACAGGCCTCGTTGCGGCAGACGAGCAAGCGCGTATAATAGTCCAAAACTTTTGTACCTTCATGCATGAACTGCCGAGACGCGCAATCTGCCCTGAGGGCCCTGTATGACGTGGCGGCCGCCCAAGGCGGCTATTTCACCGCCAAGCAAGCCGCTCGCGTCGGGTACGCCAAACAGCACATCGCCTACCACGTCGCCGCGGGCAATTTCGAGCGGATCGAACGCGGCCTTTTCCGGCTGCCCACCATCCCGAGGAGCGAACACGACGAGTTCATCCGGCTGTCGCTCTGGAGCCGGGGACGTGACGACGTGCCTCAGGCGACGGTCTCCCACGAGTCGGCGCTGGCCCTGCACGAGCTCTGCGACGTGCTGCCCGGCAAGGTCCACCTCACGGTTCCTCGTACATTCCGCAAGCAGCCGCCGGCCAATTGCCGGCTGCATCGAGGTCGGCTTGCCCCCGTGGATACCTCCGCCCGCAGCGGATTCCGAGTCACCACCCCGCTTCGTACGCTCATCGACGTTGCGGCGGAGGATACCGTGCCCGCCGAGCAGTTGGAGCTGGCCGTCCGAGAGGCGTTCGACAAGGGCATGGTCACGCTCCGCAGAATCAAGGACGCTGCCCAGCAAGCCGGTCCCGACCGTCGGCTCCGAGACGCTGTGGAGAAGGCCCTGAGATGAGCCAGCGGTACGAGAGCCCGGAGGCCTTCCGACAAGCACTGCAGGCCCGCTTGCGGGCCGCCGCGTCCCAGCGGGACCTCTCCGTTCAGGACCTTCAGATCAAGTTCCTCATCGAACGCCTGCTTGCCCGGCTGTTCCGCCAGGAGAATCCGCCATGGGTGCTCAATGCCCCCGAGCGTTGGCGCCGCCTCCCGAATCATGGGCCACCGAGTTCCCGGCCATGGCACGGCAGGCCGGGCTTACGACCACCGACATGATGGAGGCCTTTGATGTCTTGGCTCGGTTCGTCGCCAAGCTCGGGATCAGCGGCCCGAGCCCGTAGACGGCCTGCGGGCGGGCATGTGGGGGAGCCGCCGGGCAACGGCCCGATCCCGTACGGATCGCTGGAGCTGCCCGAGGGCAGCGCCCGCATCGTGCTCGTACCGCGTCTGGCGTGCTGCCAGTGACCGACTCGGTGCTCGGTGGGCGCACCGGTGACCGTCTTGGTGCAGGACAGCGTTCCGCCATAGGCCGCTCCTGCCGCTCGTGTCACGTTCTGGCCGATGGGCGGCCGGGCGGCCGAACTCTCGCAAGTCTTTGAGCCCGACGGAGTTGTCGGCACGAGACGCCGTGAGGCCGCTTGTGTCGCCTCATGCCGCGGAAGCGGGCGAAGGGACTCGAACCCTCAACAACCAGCTTGGAAGCCAGCCTTGCGAGGCGCTTAGCCTTTGCCCAAACAAGCACTTACGGCTTGGCGACACACTCGGTGACCAACTTGGTGCAAGCCGGTCACCGGGCCACGCCAAAGCCTCATGTTCTTTTCCATCGCGGGTGGCTATCGCCAAATTGGCCGAAGGATCGGGCGGGCTATTCCAGTTCTCTGTTATTGCTTGAAAGGCAATTGGACGAAAGTAGAATAACGGAATGGCACGCAAGCTTGGAAAGCTCGAAGCAGCCGCACTGGCATACGTCCAGATGCGAAACCTTCGCACCGTGAAGACGGGCGATCTAGTCGCCGCTCTGCGCATCACGGGCAAGCAGGAGCGCGAACTGCTCAGCCGCATGGCCCGCGCGGGCATGATCGCCAAGGTGCGCAACGGCCTCTATCTGTTCCCGGCCAAGTTGCCTCTCGGCGGCGTATGGACTCCCGACGACGCCACCGTTATCAACGCCCTCATGGCCGACAAGCAGGCAAGCTACCAGATCACCGGCCCGAATGCCTTCAACCGCTACGGGTACGACGAGCAGATTCCCTCACGCGTGTACGTCTACAACGACGCCATCTCCGGCAACCGCTCCGTCGGACGCACGGAACTGACGCTGATCAAGGTCAGCCAGGATCGACTCGGGGAAACCGTGCCGTTCGAGACGCCCTCGGGTGAAACGCTGGTCTATTCCTCGCGCGTCCGCACGTTGGTGGATGCGGTATACGACTGGTTCCGGTTCGACAGCCTGCCCCGCACCTACGACTGGATTCGACGCGATGTCGAGGCCGGGCGCATCAGCCCCGCTGACCTGTCCGAGACCACCATCCGCTTCGGCAACGTTGGCACCATCCGTCGCATCGGTACCTTGCTGGAGCAGATGGGCACAGAGGAATCCGTCCTCAAGCGATTGCAGCGGAAGCTGACACCATCAACGGCCAAGATTCCGCTCGTGCCGGGCAGGCCCCTGCGTGGAACGCTCCTGAAACGCTGGGGGGTGGTCCTCAATGACTGAATCAATCGGCCTGACGCTGCATGAAGACGTGCCGCTGTTCCGGGAGTCCGTGAACTTCACGGCCTCTCGGACGGGATTCAACGCACGCCTGATTGAGAAGGACTACTTCTGCACCGTCTTGCTGGCCTATCTTACCGAACACGGCGGCGGTCGGCTCGTGTTCAAGGGCGGCACCTGCCTGGCGAAGGTCCACGCCGGCTTCTACCGGCTCAGCGAGGATCTGGACTTCACGATTCCCTTGCCGGTCGACGCCAGCCGGAAGCAGCGCAGCCACGCGGTCGCGGCTGCCAAGAAAGCGGTCTCCGATGTCGCTGATTCCATTCCGGCGATGAAGTGCACTGAGCCACTCACCGGCGCGAACAACTCGACACAGTACAACGGAGTAATCACCTATGAATCCCCGACAACCGGCCATCGGGAGCCCATTCTCGTCGAAATCAGTGTCCGCGAACCGCTCCTGCGGCCGACCGTAACCGGGCAGGCCGGAACGCTGCTGCTCGATCCTATCGGTGGCGACGCCATGATCCCTGCCGTTGCTGTCGGCTGCATCGACATGATCGAAGCGATGGCCGAGAAGTTCCGGGCGGCCCTGTCCCGGCAAGACGTGGCCATCCGGGATTTCTACGACATCGACTATGCTGCAAAGCATCTTGGGCTGGAAATGGGCAGTGATCAGATGGTCGACCTCGTCCGCCGGAAGCTCGCTGTGACCGGCAATTTGCCCGTCGATATCGGAGAGCAGAGGCTGGCGGACCTGAAACGTCAGTTGGACACCCGGTTGAGAACGGTCCTGCGAGAGCGTGATTTCCAGGCGTTTGACTTGGAACAGGCGATCCGACTGGCCGCCACCATGGCCGAGCAGGTCCGCCCCTGACCGCCGTTGAAGACCAGCGCCCTCCGATGGCAGCCGCCAGTCAATAGGTACTTGGAAAAACGGATTTCTCCCGATGGCGGCGGAACCTGTCGCACC
The DNA here is from genome assembly GCA_964531695.1 of uncultured Planctomycetaceae bacterium. Classification (GTDB taxonomy): domain Bacteria; phylum Planctomycetota; class Phycisphaerae; order SM23-33; family SM23-33; genus JAGXKT01. The sequence continues at coordinate 20,134 of CAZHEH010000037.1, forward strand.
CATAGACAGGCTTTGTTGGCGTTGTCCGGGTTGGCGTTCTGTGCTTCAGCGTCGAGTTGGGGACAAGTACTCTGTACGACTCAGGACGGACGTGCATCTAACTGCTCTCAATCAAGAGCATCGCAGCCCGGCGTAGCGAATCTAATTGACGGGCAACCAGGCTGGGGTAATAGTATATCAGTGGAGACTATTATACATGGATGAAGCCGAACGACTCGCGAGAGTGCTGAAGGTCCTGTCCGTCGGAACCCGCGTGCGGATCGTGCAGCTGCTGAAAGGCCGAGCCCTGTGCGTCAACGCGCTGGCCTCACGGCTGGACGTGACGCAGGGGGCGGTATCGCAGCACCTGCGCATCATGCGGGACGCCGGGCTCGTGATCGACGAGAAGCGCGGGTACTTCGTCCACTACCGCTTGAATGAGGACACTCTCGCCGCATGGCGGGAGGAGGTAGACAGGCTGCTGGACCTGCCTGACCGGCAGGCAGGCCCGACACGCGGGGTCAGCACAGACACGAAAGGAGCACCAGAATGTGCGGCAATGAAAGAAAAGAAGGCTGCCAGAAGCCGGAAAACCTGACGGGCCAGCCCCAGGACTGCTCGCCGGAGCAGATTCGCAAGTGTCACGGCGACACGGACACCCACCTTTGCGTCGAAGCGGCGGGTTGCGAGCATCCCGAACGCCTGCGGGGCAAGCCGGGCGAGTGCTCGCCGGAGCAGATTCGCCAGTGCCATGGTGATACCCAAAGCCACCCGTGCGAGAGCGGGCAGTGACTGACACTCTTCCGGACTACTACCCAACCGTCGCAGAGGACGTGATCGCGTTTTGCGGCGATCAGGACGGCCGCGTCTGGGTCGATCTGGGCACCGGGCCGGGCGGTTTGGGCCTTGCTCTGCTGGAGAAGGTCTCTGATGGCGCGATGGTGCTGATGGACCCGAATGCCGATGCCCTGCGCCGCGCGCTGGATGCCGCCCGTCAGCGCGGCGTCGGTTCACGAACGGTGGCAGTCATCGGCTCGGCCGAATCGATGCCCTTGCCCGATGAGTCGGTCGACGTGGTCGTTAGCCGGGGATCGTTCTACTTCTGGCAGGACCGCGCCCGGGGCTTGAAGGAGGTTTATCGCATCCTGCGCCCGGGTGGCCAGGCCATGATCGGCGGCGGCCTGGGCAGCGCGTATCCACAGTGGGCCAGGCAGGAGTTCATCCGCCGCCGACGGGAGTCGGCCAAGAGTCCGGAGGAAGCCCGGACATTCGCCGAGGCGCGGAGTCCGGAGATGTTCCGTCGCCTGGCCACCGAGGCGGGTCTGCCCTCGTTCGAAGTGGTCGGCGAAGGCGGCCTGACGGCGGATGATCCGAACACCGGCATCGGTATCTGGCTGCGATTCACGAAGGAGGCGGCGAATGACGCCTGACAACCAAAACACGGCCATTGAGGTGCGCGGCCTGGCCAAGCGGTTCGACGACGTGCAGGCCGTCGCGGGCATCGACTTCGACGTGCGGCAAGGCGAGTTGTTCGGCTTCCTCGGCCCGAATGGCGCGGGCAAGAGCACGACGATCAACATGCTCATCGGTCTGGCCCGGCCCGACGCGGGCACGATCCGCATCGCCGGGATCGACTGCTCGAAGAACCCCAAGGCCGCCCAGCACCTGATGGGTGTGGTGCCGGACGAGAGCAACCTGTATCCCGAACTGACGGGCTTCGACAACCTCAGCTTCTGCGGGGCGCTCTACGGCATGAGCAAGCCAGACCGCGAAGCCCGCGCCAGGGAACTGCTGGATCGCTTCGGCCTGTCCAAGGCGGCCAACCGCAAGTTCGGCGGCTACTCGAAGGGCATGAAGCGCAAGCTCACCATCGCGGCGGGCATCATCCACGCGCCGCCCATCCTGTTCATGGACGAGCCGACGACCGGCATCGACGTGGCCAGCGCACGCCAGATTCGCCAACTCATCGCCGACCTGAACACCGGCGGGACAACGATCTTCCTGACCACGCACTACATCGAGGAGGCCCAGCGGTTGTGCGGGCGCATCGCGTTCATCGTCCAAGGCCGGATCGTCCGCATCGACACGGTCGAAGATCTGATGCGCCGCACGGATGGACGCCATGTGGTGCAGTTCGCCGTCTCCAACGGAGCGGCTAACCTGTCCGATGTAATCGCCGGCGAGTGGCCGAATCTGCACTGCCAGGCCGTCGCCGAGGGCCAACTCCGCGTGGAGTCGACCGAGCCAGTCCGGGTCGGGCCGCTGGTGCGGCTGCTGGAGGATCGCGGCGCGGAGGTGTCTGAGGCCCGCAAGCTTCGGCCGTCGCTGGAGGATGTCTTCGTCGAGGTCACCGGCATCGAAGCGGGCGCGATGAAGCAGGAGAAAGAAAAGTCCGGGAAGGGAGGCGGGCGATGAAGGCGTGGATCGCATTCTGGAACATCCTGGCCAAGGACTTCCGGGCCTACTACCTCAAGCCGCCGAACATCAGTTGGGGCCTGATCTTCCCGCTGGCGTGGACGGGGATGTTCTTCATCCGTTCTGGTTCGGGCCTGGAAAGCGTGCCGACCCTGCTGCCGGGCGTGATCGCCGTGTCCGTGCTCTTCGGCACGACGAGCCTGCTGTCGGTCACCGTGACGTTCGAGAAGAAGGGCCGATCCTTTGAGCGGCTGCTGCTCGCCCCGATTCCATTGGAACTTCTGATGGTGGCCAAGACCGGCGGTGCGATCCTGTTCGGCATCGCCAACGCTTTCGTACCGGTTGTCCTTGCAGCGTTTCTTATGGACCTCTCGACGGTCAACTGGGCGACGCTCGTCCCCGCCATCGTTCTCATTGCGATCAGCTCGACGTTCCTGGGCCTGTTCATCGCCGTGTCGGTCAGCGAGGTCTTCGAGGCCCAGACGTTCTCGAACTTCTTCCGCTTCCCGATGCTGTTCCTGTGCGGGCTGTTCTTCCCCATCGAGCAGTTGCCCGTCTGGCTTCGGCCGCTGAGCTACGCGCTGCCGCTGACATACGGGGCCGACGTGCTGCACGGCTCGATCCACCGCTCGCCGCACCTGCCGCTTCTGCTGGACTTCGGCCTACTGCTGGCGTTTTGCGCGGTGTTGTTCGCTCTGAGTCTGCGCAACATCCGTCGGAAGTGGATCACGTAGTTGATAGACGGGTGTGAATGAAAACCGGTAGCTTCGAGTTGATCCTTCGAGAGCGGGACGATTGCTGACGACTTACACAGGTTCCGCCGGCATCCGATTGCACAATTCGTCTGGCATAGGAGGCCGCGACCGGGTGGCTTGCTGGGGGCTTGACCTCGTTCTAGAGTTGAGATGAGCTTCTGCCGGAGACATGTGGTTGCTGTCGCCGCGGATCGGCTGGGCTTGTGACCAATCCCGGCAGCGCATTAAGCATTCTCTAGCAGATGCCGTCGGGGCCGCGGAACCCACAGTCGGGCTGCGAGCACGCGGACCCGCCATCTGGCATATGATTCATCGGATGTCGCACTGGCTACCAAGGAACCGTAAATGCCCTATAGAGCCGCAGAATGGCACGCTATGGAGCAGGATGATTTGCTCAGCAGGATCCGTTCCTCCGCGGAAGGCCTCAGCGGAGACGAAGCCTCCCAGCGGTTCCGGGAGGCTGGAGCCAACACTTTGGAGGCCGAGGAAGGCGTCAGCCCGTGGCGGCTGCTCGCGCAGCAGGTGCATAATCCGCTGATCTACCTGCTCCTGGTGGCGGCCGGGGTTTCGCTGCTGGCCGGCAAGAGCATTGATGCCGGAGTAATCGCCGGAGTCGTGATTCTCAACACGATCCTCGGTTTCGTGCAGGAGTGGCGGGCCGAGGGGGCCCTGGCGGCGCTGCGGAAGATGGCGGCCCCGCACGCCCGGGTGCTTCGCGACGGGCGGGAACAGGACATCGAGGCGCACGATGTGGTGCCCGGTGATGTGCTGGTGCTGGAGACCGGCGACCGGGTGGCGGCCGATGCGAGAGTGCTTTCCGGCGACGATCTTCATGTCGATGAGTCGGCCCTGACGGGGGAATCCGAACCGGTGGCCAAGGAGCCGGGGCAAGTGGACGCTGCTGCCCCCATCGGCGACCGCAGCAACATGGTCTGGATGTCCACGAGCATTACCGGTGGCCGCGGCCGGGCCGTGGTCGTCGAGACGGGCATGCAGACGGAGATGGGAGAGATCGCGGGTGAGGTCCGCGCGACCGGCCGAGTACGCCTCGATGGCATCGCTCTTCAGGGCTCTGGCCCATCCTTCGGCCATCTGGCTGCGGCAGGAGTTGCCAGTGCACAGGAACAGGACTTTCAGCTTCTCGCTCATGCGTTCTCCTCAACAGGCCTTGTAGTGCCTGCACAATTCCTCGCGTGTCATCTTCCGGACGGTCTTGAGCGTCTTGGCGTCTTCGCGGACACGGCCATCCTTGCCCAGGCACTCCAGTGCCATGGCCAGAGCCTGCCGCGCACACGGCAGGTCCGGTTCCTCGGGCAGGCGGTAGTAAATCCAGCGGCCGTCCTT
>CAZHEH010000038.1:0-22655 GCA_964531695.1 uncultured Planctomycetaceae bacterium
CTCAAGCTCAGGCAGCAATCACTGGAATGCGACCAGCGAAAGTGAAGAAGGGCCGGAAAAGGAATCCTTCGGCCAGGTGCACCCAGACCCGCCGCACCGTCCGCCGCACGCGCGCCCCGATCTTGATCAGCCGCGAGCGGATCGTCTCGACCGCGGCCGTCGCCAGCCGCCGGGTAGGGCGAGGACCGATGTGTCGGGGATCGCACTTGTCGACGACTCGACTAACCTGAAGTGGCTTGTCGCCGGCGCCGACGCAGAACCGCCACGCCCGCCAAACCCAGCAACGCCAGCGACGTCGGCTCAGGAACCGCCGCCGGTTCCGAAGTCGAACCCGCCGTCGGGTAATTGTTCTGCCAGATCAGGAAGTCATTCCCGTCCACCGTCCCGTTGCCGTCCGCGTCGCCCATCGCGAGCGTCGCGCCGCCGGCCGTCGGGAAGTTGTTCTGCCAGATGAGGATGTCGTTTCCGTCCACCGCGCCGTCGCCGTTGAAGTCGCCGGGAAAGGGCGTGTTCCCGGTAATCCACGTTTCATACGCTCCGACCTCCACGGCGCCGGTGCCCGTGCGCTCGTCCGCCACGTTCGTGAAGACGACCGTGATCGTCCCGCCCAGTTTCCACTGGCCGGAGTCGTTCGGGTCCTCCACGAACACTCCCCCGCCGGAATCAAACGTGGCTGCGCCTGCCTCGTAGGCCGTGGCGTCCGTATTCGTGCTGAAGCCCAGGCGGATGCCGTCGTAAACGTACCCTCGTGAGCTGATGGTTTCCGTACCGTCCACCTTGTTGGTGCCCCAGCGCTTCGTTCCGTCCGTTCCATACTTCTCGGAGTAGGATTCGCCCCCGCTCACAACGGTCCCCGCCCGGCCGAAACCGATTATCGCCGCATCGAGCTTTTCGGTCATTGGCGGCGGAGGCGCCGGATAGGTTCCCGTGTAGATGTCGTAGTACCCCGGCAGGGCATGATCCAGGCGAACCAGTGCCAGGTCCGCGTCACTGGTGTGGTCCGGATCATCGCTCGCGCTGTGGTACACGAGCTCTTGTTCGGTATACGTGGTACTGCCGACGGTGGTGCTCCAGCTTGTCGCGTCGTCTGCGACGTGGGCGGCCGTCAGAAGCCAGTACGGATGCACGGCCACGGCCGTTGCACCCTTGTAGTTGTAGACGTGGTCCCACTCGATCCCCAACGCCGACGAGGGATCCGTCTCGCTCGTGGCCTGGTTCTCGGTGACGATGGCCGAGGCGGGAGAGATCGACATGGCCGCGACGAGACCCAGGAGAGTACAAGCCCGAAACACGCACATCTCACTGCCTCCTGCAGAAGCTGCGATTCCTCTGCGGCACAGCTTGCGCTCGGCGCCGCGCTTTTGCCCGGCATTTGCCGGATGACCTCGCCCGGCCCAGCCGCCGGGCGATTCGGCACGCATTCTGCCGACCTTCCGCGCCCGCTTGCGGCAGATGGCATCTCGGCGACTTCCGCGTCAAGCAGGGCGCTCGTAGGTCGGTACGGCAGCCGGCCGGAACTGGCCTGATTATACACGAATTGCGGTTTCCGCGGACAAACTTGGGCCAGGCGCTGCGAAGCCAGCCGCCGGACGCGGCTCTCGCCGCTCTTTCCGTCAACATACGGACCGGACCCCCACCGCGGCTGAGCCCGCAGGGCATGCAAGCTCGGTTTCAGGTTCAACTCAGGGGCGGCGGCCGTCGGGCGCGTTGCCCTACGCGCTGCGTCGCTTGGCCTGCTGCTTGGCGGCGAAGAGGTTCCGTGCGGCCTCGCCGCGGACCATCTCGGGGGTGATCTCGTAGACCGCCCCCTCTTCCTTGTGTTCCGGCAGCTCGTACATCAGCTCGATCATCAGATCCTCGACCACGCTGCGCAGCGCCCGCGCGCCCACGTCCCGCTTAAGCGCCACGCCGGCGATCTCCCGCAGGGCCTCCTCCGGGACGAGCAGCTCGGCGCTTTCCATCTCGAAGAACCGCTGGTACTGCTTGACCAGGGCGTTCCGCGGCTCGGTGAGGATCCGCACCATCGCATCCTCGTCCAGCGGCGCCAGCGCGGTGATCGACGGCAGACGGCCGATCATCTCGGGGATCATGCCGTAGTGGATCAGGTCATCCGGCTCGACCTGGGCGAGGATGTTGCCCTGCTCGGCCACGCTCTCGTCGCCGGCCTCCTCGGAGGCGAAGCCGATCATCTGCCGGCCCAAGCGCTTCTTGATGATCTGTTCGATGCCGCTGAACGTGCCGCCGCAGATGAACAGGATGTGGGTCGTGTCCATCTGGATGTACTGCTGCTCGGGGTGCTTGCGGCCCCCCTGCGGGGGGATGTTCGCCACGGTCCCCTCCAGCAGCTTCAGCAGCGACTGCTGCACGCCCTCGCCGGAAACGTCCCGAGTGATGGAGACGTTCTGCGAGGTCTTGCCGATCTTGTCGATCTCGTCGATGTAGATGATGCCGCGCTCGGCCGCCTCGAGGTCGTAGTCCGCCGCCTGGAGGAGCTTGAGCAGGATGTTCTCGACATCCTCGCCGACGTAGCCGGCCTCGGTGAGAGTGGTCGCGTCGCCGATGGCGAACGGCACGTTCAGCACGGCCGCAAGCGTCCGGGCCAGCAGCGTCTTGCCCGAGCCAGTCGGCCCGAGCAGCAGGACGTTGGACTTGTCCAGCTCGACGTCGCCCTTCTCGGCCAAGTCCGCGTGGGCCAGCCGCTTGTAGTGGTTGTGCACCGCGACGGAGACGACCTTCTTGGCCTGCTCCTGGCCGATCACGTACAGATCCAGGAACTCCTTGACCTCGCGCGGGGTCGGCGTGGTCGTGAGCATCGCCCCGGCCTGGCTGCTGCGGCGCTGCTCCTGGCGGATGATGTTGTGGCACAGGTCCACGCAGTTGGCGCAGATGTAGACCCCGTTCGGGCCCTCGACCAGCGAGCCGACCTCCTCGCGAGAACGGTGGCAGAAGCTGCACGCATGCGACTGCCCGCCGCCGCCACCGTCGGATCCGGATTTCTTGCGGCCGTCGGACGGACCGCGGCCAGTGTCGTCACTATTGGAGGGACTCATCCCGTCTCCTTGTCCGGCTCATCCTCCGCCTCCTCGTGGGGCGGCGCATCCGCCCTTTCTTCATCGTCATCGGGTTCATCCTTCATTAGCGCCCCCGCCTCGCCCGCTTCCGCCCGCGGCGACACACCCAGAACGAGGGCACGCGCCCGGCGAAACTCGGCCTCGCTCAACTGCCCTTCGGCCCGGAGGCGTTCCAGGTCCGCCATGTCGAAGTTCGAGCCGCCGGAGCTTTCCTCGCGGCGGCCGACGTACTTCCGACGCAGCGCCAGAACCACCCAGCCCAGCAGCACAAGCACGACCACCAGGATGCAGGCAGCGTAGACCAAGCCCCGCACGGCGGCCCAGTTCGCCTCGGCCGGGAGCAGCGGGCAACTCATGGCCCCATTCTACCCTTCGCAGCCGGCCGCGTCCATGCATGCCGACCGATTCCGCCGGCATCGTTGACCCCGCGCGAGCCGCGATGGTACAATCCGTGTGGCGGCGAACCTGCCGGGACCTGAAGCGAGGGTCGAACCCCGCAACGGCTCGATCTTGCGGATCTCGCACTCATACGATACGTCATCCCTCTCGCCAGGCGCCCGGCCGCACGGATGGGCTTCCCGCGCTCCCGGATGGGCACTCGGCTTGTTCTCGGTCCGCCTGTTTGCCGACGGGCAGGGCTGCGCCGGCATTCCTCTTGATCTTGAGGCATCGCTATGGCACGGAAAAAACGACGGAAACTGGGCGAGATCCTTGTGGACTGGGGTGTGGTAACGCCGAGCGGCGTGGAAGAGGCCCTCGAGCACGCCCGGGAGGAAGGTCTGCGGATCGGCGACGCGCTGGTGGCTCTGGGCATCGCCGACGAGGAGGACGTGACCAAGGCGCTCGCCAGCCAGTACGACATGGAGTACATCGACCTGGAGCGCAACGTCGTCGCGCCCAGTGAGACGGACCTGATCCCCGAGGATCTCATCCGCCGGCACCTCGTGCTGCCGATGGGCAGCGAAGGCGGGCGAATCAAGGTCATCATCACCGACCCGCTCGATCTCGAGACCCTCGATATGCTGCAATTCCGCCTGGGCAAGGAGCTTACCCCGGCCCTGGCATCGAAGTCCAAGCTTCGGGCCTTCATCGACCAATTCGTCCGTTCGGATGTCAGCGTCGACGAGGCCGTGAAGGAGATGGGCAGCCCGGAGGAGCAGCTTGCCGCCCAGATGGCCGAGGAGGACGACGAGGAATCCGCCCCGATCATCCGCCTGGTCACGATGATCATCACCGAGGCGGTGAACATGCGGGCCAGCGACATCCACGTCGAGCCCATGACCGACCGCATCCGCGTCCGCTACCGGGTCGACGGCGTCTGCCTGGAGCGGGACAACATCCCCAAACGCATGCAGGGCTCGGTCATCAACCGGCTCAAGATCCTCTCCGGCATGGACTTGGCCGAGAAGCGCGTCCCCCAGGACGGGCGGATCAAGATGCAGATCGGCGGCTCGCAGATCGACTTCCGCGTCTCCTGTCTGCCGTCCTACCACGGCGAGACCATCGTCCTGCGGATTCTCCGCCCCGAAAGCGCCGAGATGGGCATACCGGCCCTCGGCTTCGAGCAGGACGACTACCAGCGGTTTCTCAGCATCATCAAGAGACCGAACGGAATTTTCCTTGTCACCGGACCGACCGGCTCGGGCAAAACCACTACGCTCTACGCCGCCCTGAACGAACTGAACCGCCCGGACCGCAAGATCATCACGGCCGAGGATCCGGTCGAGTACAACTTCACCGGCATCAACCAGGTCCAGGTCAACGATCAGATCGACCTGAGCTTCGCCAAGATCCTCCGGTCGATGTTGCGCCAAGCCCCAAACATCATCCTTGTGGGCGAGATTCGCGACCTGGAGGTCGCGGAAGTCGCTATTCAGGCCGCTTTGACAGGACACTTGGTCTTCAGTACACTTCACACCAACGATGCCTGCTCCGCAATCACCCGTCTGATCGACATGGGCGTCAAGCCCTTCCTGGTCGCCAGCAGTATCCAGGCGATCATGGCCCAGCGGCTCGTCCGGGTCATCTGCAACGAGTGCAAGGAGCCGGACCCCGATCCCGATCCGCGGACCTTGCGTCTGCTCGGGTTCACCGACGAAGAGATCGAAACGCAAACCTTTTATCGCGGAAGGGGTTGCAGCGCCTGCCACGGCAACGGATTCCGCGGACGTCAGGGCATCTTCGAGCTGCTGGAGATGGACAACACCATCCGAGAGCTCGCGTTCAACCATGCGCCCCTCACCGAGATACGCCAGGCCGCCCGCGCCGCCGGCATGCGTGCCCTGCTCGAGGACGGCCGTCGGAAGGTCGTCAACGGCATCACGACGGCCTCCGAGCTTGTCAAGATCACACAGACCGCTGAGATGATGTCAGATTAGCCGCAAACCACACCAGGGCGCAAGCCCTTTATATATACAGCTTTATCGCAACGCGGCGAGTGGACACTCGGTGAGCGGGCTGGTCGAGACCCGCCCGAAGCACGAATAATGGCACGGCAGAGGACAGACGAAAATGGCGACGATTCACATTGACCGACTTCTGGAGACCTGCATCAAGCGGGGAGCCAGCGATCTTCACCTCCATGTCGGCCGGCCCCCGACCTTGCGGCTGCACGGCCGGCTCCGCCCGCTCGAGACCAAGGTTCTCGAGCCCGAGGATACCGTGGCCCTGATGAAGGCCATCACCCCGGAGCGGGCCCAGCAGGAGCTCCAGGAGCAGGGCGGAACGGACTTCGGCTTCGAGTTCGGCAACAAGGGCCGGTTCCGCACGGCCGTGTACCAGCAGCGCGGCAACCTGTCCCTGACCTTGCGTCTGATCCCGGCGAAGCTGTTCACCTTCGAGGAGATCGGCCTGCCGACGATCATCAAGAGCTTGTGCCGCCGTCCGCGCGGCCTGGTACTCGTGACCGGTCCGACCGGCTCCGGTAAGACGACGACGCTGGCGACGATGATCGACTATGTCAATGATGAATTCGACAGGCATATCATCACGGTCGAGGACCCGATCGAGTTCTACCACCAGCACAAGAAGTCGCTGGTCAGCCAGCGTGAGGTGGGCGTCGACGTGCCGAGCTTCGCCGAGGCCCTGCGCCGCGTTCTGCGGCAAGATCCGGACGTAATCCTCGTCGGCGAGCTTCGCGACCTCGAGACGGTGGAAGCCGCCCTGGCCGCGGCCGAGACGGGCCACCTCGTGTTCGGAACGCTCCACACCACCAGCGCCCACCGCACCGTCACGCGAATCGTGGACATGTTCCCCACCCAGGAGCAGGAGCGGATCCGCGTGATGCTCTCCGAGGCGCTGATCGGCGTGCTCTCGCAGGCCCTGCTGCCCCGCAAGGACGTCCGCGGCATGGTGGCGGCCTTCGAGTTCCTGTACGTGACCAACGCGATCGCGAACCTGATTCGTGAGAACAAGGTCTTCCGCATCCCCTCCTCGATCCAGACGGGCAAGAAGCTGGGCATGCAGCTTCTGGACGACCATCTGCTCCAGCTCTACCAGGAGGGCAAGATCAGCGAGGTGGACGCGATCGACCGTTCGCACAGCTCGGCCGACCTGCATGAGCGGATCGAGGCGTTGAGCCACGGCGAACTCAGCGAGGAGGCGACCCTCGCGGCCGGGGGCAGTCGCGTGGCGGGTTCGGAGACTGGTGCCGGCGCAGCAGGCGGCAGGAAGTAACCCATGGACAGTACCGTGGAGAAGAAGTTGGATCAGCTCCGGGGGCGCCCGATCGGGCGCATCTTGGTCAAGATGGGCGTGGCGACGCGCGAGCAGGTTCACGAGGCCCAGGAGGTCCAGCAGGACAAGGGCGGCCCGCTGGGGCAGATTCTGGTGGACCTCGGGCACATCGAGCCCAAGACGCTCCAGCTCGCGCTGGCCTACCAGGCGGGCATGGAGTACATCGACCTGTCGGCGTACGACGTGCCGGAGGAGGTGATCCGGCAGGTGCCGGCCCAGATGGCCAAGTCCTACCGGTTCATCCCTCTGGAGTACGACGAGGAGACGAACCGGCTGGTGATCGCGATCGGCTCGCCGGACAACTTCCAGGCCACGGATGATCTCCGCACGCTGATGGGCTTCGACGTGACGGCGAAGATCGCCGACCTGGGCCAGCTCGAATCGACGTTGATGAAGTACTACGACGTCGAGCCCGAGTCGATCGGCGAGCTGATCAACGAGATCGCGGGCAACGAGGAACTCTCGGTCCTGGAGGATCGGGGCGAGAGCATCGACCTCGAGACGATCAAGGAGATGGCCGAGGCCAACCCGGTCAAGCGCCTCGTCAACATGGTGCTGCTGGAGGCGATTCGCAACCGGGCGTCGGACATCCACTTCGAGCCGTTCGAGGACGAGTTCAAGATGCGCTACCGCATCGACGGGCTCCTCTACGAGATGCTGCCGCCGCCGCGGTCAATCGCCGTGGCCGTCGCCTCCCGCATCAAGGTCATGTCGCAGCTCAACATCGCCGAGCGCCGGCAGCCGCAGGACGGACGCATCGAGCTGGTCGTCAACGGGTCGCCGGTCGATCTCCGCGTCTCCGTGCTGCCGACGATGTTCGGCGAGAGCGTGGTGATGCGAGTGCTCGACCGCTCGCAGGTCGCCCTGGACATCGAGAAGCTCGGCATGCGCGACGACGACATGCGGATCTTCCGACGCATGATCCAGCGCCCGCACGGCATCATCATCGTCACCGGGCCGACCGGCTCGGGCAAGACCACGACGCTCTACTCGGCCCTCCGAGAACTCAACGACGTCGAGACGAAGATCCTCACGGCCGAGGACCCGGTGGAATACGACATCGACGGGCTCGTCCAGACGCAGATCAACGAGCCGGCGGGGCTGACCTTCGCCCGGTGCCTGCGCTCGTTCCTGCGGCAGGACCCGGACATCGTGCTCGTCGGCGAGATCCGCGACCTCGAGACGGCGGAGATCTCGGTGCAGGCCTCGCTGACCGGCCACCTGGTGTTCACCACGCTTCACACGAACGACGCGCCGTCGTCGATCGCCCGCGTGCTGGACCTCGGCCTGGAGCCGTACCTGATCACCGCGACGCTGGAGGGCATCGTCGCCCAGCGTCTGGTTCGGACGATCTGCCCGCGGTGCAAGGAGGCCTACACGCCGACCGAGGACATGCTCATGGAGCTCGGGCTGACCCCCGAGGACACCAAGGGCCGCACGCTCTATCGCGGGGCGGGCTGCGACTTCTGCCGCGGCACGGGCTACAGCGGGCGCATGGCCATTTTCGAGATCATGGTCCTCGATGACGACCTGCGAGGGCTGATCATGGACAGACGCAGCTCGAACGTTCTCCGCGAGGCCTCCCGCAAGCGCGGCATGCGGACGCTGCGCGAGAGCGGCCTGTTGGCGATCTACGACGGCATGACGACCATCGAGGAGGTCGTCGCACAGACCATCTACGAGGACACGGACACCTAGGCCGTGTCCGCAGGAGCACAGCGATGCCGACGTACCAGTACGAGGCGATGAACAGTTCCGGCCAGCCGGTGAAGGACGAGATCGACGCGACCTCGTCCGAGGAAGCCGTGACGAGAATCCGCGCCCTGGGCTACTTCCCCACGAAGCTCAAGGAGAAGGGAGCCAAGGGCGGCGGCAAGGGCGGCGCGCAGGCCAAGGCCGGCGGCGGAGGAGGCGGGGGCGGCGCCGGCGGCGGACGGCGCACCGCCGGGCGCGTGTCCAAGAAGCTGCTGACGCAGTTCGCCCGGCAGCTCTCGACGCTGATCGACGCGGGCCTGCCGATCCTCCGCAGCTTGAGAATCCTCGAGCAGCAGCAGAAGCCGGGCATGATGCGCGTGGCCATCCGAATGGTCGCCGAGGACGTCGAGGGCGGCTCCACGCTCTCCGAGTCCATGGAGCGGCATCCCAAGGCGTTCGACAAGCTCTTCACCAACATGATCCGCGCCGGCGAGCTCGGCGGCGTGCTTGACCTCGTCCTCCAGCGGCTGGCCGACTTCATGGAGAAGTCCCAGGCCCTGAAGCGGAAGGTCATCGGCGCGATGATCTACCCGATCGCCGTGCTGAGCTTCGCCCTGCTGATCGTCACGGGCCTGCTGATCTGGGTCGTGCCGAAGTTCGAGGAGATCTTCTCCGGCATGGGCACGAAACTCCCCGGCGTCACGAGGGGGCTGATCAGCTTCAGCATGTGGGTCAAGGACGACTTCGGCTGGCTCGTGATCCTCGGCTCGCCGTTCCTGGTCTGGCTGATCTTCCGGCTGATCAAGACCTCCCCCGGCGGGCGGTACTTCGTGGACAACCTGAAGCTCCGCATTCCGATCATGGGCCAGATCATCTCGAAGCAGGCGATCGCGCGGTTCACGCGGACGCTGGGCACGCTGCTGGCAGCGGGCGTGCCGATCCTCGAGGCCCTCAAGATCACCGCGGACACCTCCGGCAACACGGTGTTGACGCGGGCCCTGAACGAGGTGCACGACGGCGTCCGCGAGGGCGAGAGCTTCGCCGATCCGCTCCGGCAGTCCCGCATCGTCGATCCGATGGTCACCAACATGATCGACGTCGGCGAGGAGACGGGCGAGCTGGACAAGATGCTCATGAAGGTCGCGGACACCTACGACGAGGAGGTCGACAACCTCGTCGCCTCACTGACGAGTCTGATGGAGCCGGTCATGGTCATCATGCTGGGCGTGATCGTCGGCTTCATCGTCATCGCCCTGTTCATGCCCATGCCCGCCATGCTGAACAACCTGCAGAACCAGTAGCCCGCGGCCAGGAGCGCAGACGATGAGACAGACCCAGACAACCCGAGTCCTCAGCGCACGCCGGGCCTTCACGCTGGTCGAACTGCTGGTGGTCATCTCGATTATCATCCTCCTCGTGGGCATCCTGGCCCCGGCGGTGATGTCCGCCATCCGAGTCGCCAACGCGGCCAAGACGCAGACCCGCATCACCGAGCTTCAGCAGGCCTGCGACTCGTTCCACCAGGACCACGACCAGTTCTACCCCGGCCAGATCAACACCGACGAGCTCGCCGGCGAGGGCGGCAACTACACCGGCAGCCAGATCCTCGCCGGCGAACTGTTCGGCTACGTGGACGTCGATGACACGGGAACCTACGGCAACATCAACGATGCCAACCCCGCCGTCGAGCCGCACTACGCCAAGTGCACGCTGGCGGACGAGCCGCGCAACAGCGACCTGTTCGACCCGACGGAGATCAACCCGGACTACGCCGACAACGACCGCCGGAACAGCATCTCCGACCGCTTCGGCGCCCGGCCGATGGCCATCCTCTACTACCCCTCCCGCCCGGCGGCGGACGGCTACGACCAGTATGACGTGGCGGACAACGAGGACTACCTTACGGACACCACCTTCGAGGAATGGACCGGACAGGAGGGCGCCACCGGCTTCAACAACTACATTGACCATCCGGACATCGACGGGAACGTCCCCTACCAGGACGGGCGGTTCATCCTCATCGGCGCGGGTGTGGACCGGCTGTACGGCACGGGCGATGACCTCACGAACATCGCCGGCAAGAACAACTAGGAGCGGACGTGAGAGCCGAGCGACACAATCCGATTTCGCCCCACGGCCCGGATCGATGCGGCGGCTCCGCCGGGGCCAAGCCGCCCGCGGCGAGCCGGCGGGCGTTCACGCTGATCGAACTGCTGGTGGTCATCGCGATCATCGTGATGCTGCTGGCGATTCTCGGACCGGCCTTGGCTCAGGCGATGCGGATCGTCGAGACCTCCATCTCCCGCTCGTACATCAACACCATCGAGGGGGCCATCGACGCGTACAGGAACGATTTCGACGGCGCCCCGCCGCCCAGCGGCGCCTACGGGCTCTCGGGCAGCGAGACCCTGACCTTCCTGCTGACCGGCTACGCGAACGACGACGGAGACAACCAGCCCGCCGCCGGCAACGGCTTCCCGGACGACGACGGGCTCGACGGCTGGGGCTTCCACGTGAGGGGCGGCAAGCTCCAGCACGGGCCGTACAACGGCGTGCAGGACCTGCCCATGCGGGAAAGCGGCAACGATCGCGAGTTCATCGACCGGTTCAAAAACCCGGTGCTCTACTACGTCTTCGACGGCAACGACTACAACGGCGGCGACAACAACGGCGGCCCGAGCGACATCGACGAATACGCCCAGACGGACGGCGGCGCATTCCGGCGGCGAGACTTCCTGCTCATCACGCCCGGCGTGGACATGGAATGGAACGAGGACGATGACGACGCGGACAACGACGTCACCAATATGGACTAGCCGGCGCTTCAGACGATCGGCCGGCGGGTTCACCATCACGGAGATGCTGGTGGTGATCTTCATCATCGTGATCGTTCTGGCCCTCGTCGTCGGCGTCAGCAGGTATGCCTTGGACGAGGCCGGCAAGCGCGAAACCATCGCCATCCAGAAAACGCTCCTCCAGGCGATCCGCCTGTACCGGGACAGCGAGGGCGAGTTGCCTAGGGAAGGGGGCGACGGCCGCACGGACAACATGATGGAGGACCTGACCAACTGTCAGGCCTCGGCCGAGGTCATCGGCCGACTGCCCGGCGACGCCTGGGGCGGCGTGGGGACCCCGGTCCTGGACGGCTTCGACCATGAGATGCACTACGAGCAGTCCGGAGGACTGGGCGGGAGCTTCGTCATTATCTCGGCCGGACCGGACGGCGAGTTCAACGGCGACCCCGATGAGGAAGAGGACAACGTCCGCTCAGACAAGCATTAGGAGCCGATAGCGCGATGCACGGCAGCCATAAGACAACGCGGCGGAACCCGGACAGGCGGGACGCCCGTACTGCGGGGCGAGACGGGCGGCACGCACGTCCGGAGACCGGGCGGCGTGCGTTCACGCTGGTCGAGCTGCTGGTCGTGGTCGGCATCATCACCCTGGTGGCGGCCATTGCCCTGCCGAGCATCGCGAGCATCTTCGGCACGGGCCAGGACGCCCAGGCCTACAACATGCTGGCCGGGCAACTCACCGGCGCCCGCTCGCTCGCCATCCGCAAGGGGACGTACGCCTGCGTGCATGTCCAGCTCGCCGACGAGGATGCGGACGAGGAGCTGAGCAACGTCTGCTTCGCCTCCGTGATGATCGGCGAGCGGAACGCGGGCGGTCAGATCCGCTTCGTCAACGCGGCGGAGTTCGGCTACGAGGTCCAGCGCATGCCCGGCACGATGTGGTTCGGACAGCTCACGGGAGACACCGATTTCGTCAACAACAACGGGGAGTTCCAGAACCTGACCGACGCCAACCTCGGTGATTTCACGACCTTCACCGTCGTGTTCTCGCCCTACGGAACCATCGTCAGCCAGGTCGAGGGAGACAGGGTGCAATTCGACTCGGGCGATCCACTGTTCAGCGGCTCCGGCCGCGTGTGGGACTACTCCTTGGCCGACGACGAGGTCGGCACGCTGGCCCTGACGGTGTTCTCCTACCCCGACTTCCTGCCGCGCGACGCGGGAGGGCGGGCCGATTACCTGGACACACACGGACAGCTCCTGCCCGTCAACGTGCAGACCGGGCAGCTATTCGAGAGGAAATGACCGTGCCGACCCGCAGAACAATCCGGTTCCGCCCGGCCGTCGAACGCGGCGGCTTCACACTCGCGGAATTGCTTATCTCCATCGCCATCCTGGCCACGGGCATGTCGATGATCGCGGCGATCTTCCCGGCCGGGCTCACGCAGGCCCAGCAGACCACGGAGGACGTGATGGGGATCACGATCTGCCAGAACGGCCTGAACCTCCTGCCCCTGCACACCTCGCACGGCGAGGCGCCGACCGGGGGCTATCTGTACCCGGTGGAACTGGGCGACGACGAGGCCTACCCCGTCGGCGAGACGGGCGCCAACACCGGGCTGCTGGCCTTCGCCCGTCAGATCGGCGGCACCGAGAACGACTACCTGGTCGCCATGGTGGCCTACCGGCATGCCGAGGGCGGCGAATGCTTCGTACAGCCCGTCCCGGCAACCTTCAGCAACAACGGCGACGACAGGCCCATGTCCGTGTCGTTCGAGAGGGACGTGGAGGACTCGTGGCTCGGATCGCCCGTGTTGATCCGGTCGACCGGGCAGTCCGCGCGGATCCGCGCGCTGAACAAGGACACCGACACGGCCGTGCTGGACGCCCAGCAGGACGATTTGCCCACGGGCGGACCCCAGCCGACCTTCGTGTTCTTCGATAGGACGGGCAACACGCGCCGCAGCCCCGCCATGCGCGTGCTGGTCACGCGAATGGCGCTGCCGGAGTAGAAATGGAACCCATGAGCCGCCCACATGGACAACGTGGTCCGCACCGAACCGGCCTGACGCTCGTCGAGCTGACCGTCGCGGTCACCGTTCTGACGGTCATCCTGCTCGGCTTCGGGGTCCTCCTGTCCCAGAGCCAGAGGGTGGTGGTCGGCTCCCAGAGCACCATGCGGGCCAACGCCGCGGCCGCGGCCGTGTCCGACGTAATCCGCCGCGACATGCAGCAGGTGACAAAGCAGGGATTTCTGGCACTGCGGCAGGACGGCAACAACCGGCCCCGCCTGATCGCGACGGTCGCCGGGCCGCGCTTCAGCACCGTCGGGGACGCTCGCGGCAACGGCGGACTGATCTGCATCGGCGCGCGCGACAAACAGGACAGCGAGGACGGCGAGTTCATCCTGTGGCGGGCGGCGTTCGTCCTGACGCCGGACCAGAGCGAGAACGAAGCCGACGTGTTCGACTACAGTGGCACAAACATCGCGTTGGCGGACCTCCAAGCCGCCGAAACGACCGAAATGGCCCAGTGGGCGGTTTATCTGGCTACAAACAACGCCTACCAAGGCCCGATAGCCGTGCCGCCGCGGGGCGCGGGGGACATCGACGACTTGTGGCAGGTTCTCTCGCACTGGTGCACCGATCTGCAGATCGACTACCGGTACGCTGGCGAGAGCGACTGGAGCACGACATCCGACTGGTGGACACACCACGACCAGAACGCTTGGCCGGTCGCGTTCCGGTTTCGCTTCACGCTGACCGACCCCATGCTGCCCGAGGACATGCGCGGCGACGGCTACGACTACGAGATCATCTGCCCCGTGGGGCGGTGACGCGACAACGATTTGGCGCGGAGAGCGCAGAGGAAACAGGATTCAGAGCCCCGCCAGGCGGCAGCCGGCCTGCGAAGACGAGGAACGGCAATGAGTGCTTCGAACTTGAGTCGCGAAATGGATGGCCGCGTTGGGGTTCGGACGGGAAGTACGGCTCTCTCTGTTCCTTTGCGGCTCTGTGTCGCGTGCCGTTGCTGTCGGCGGAAGGAAGTAACGCGATGAGACGCAGGATGACATGCCGACGAGCAAACACGGCCCGGCGCGGCTCGGTGCTGCTGCTGGTCATCGGGCTGCTGACGATCCTGGCGATGCTGGGCGGGACGTTCCTGGTCATCTCGTACATGAACGCCCAGTCCACCGAGTCGCTGGCGATCCGGAACCAGGCCGACCCGATCGCCCGCGGGGCGGTCGAGCGGGTGAGACAACTCATGAAGGCCGACCTGGCCTTCGCGGCCGGCGCGGCCTGGCCGTACACGGACCTCGCCGGCGGCGCAGGCGACTGGTACCGCTTCGCCGACTGCCCCTCGGACCACATCGATACCTGGCTGAGCTACCTGGCCAATGAACCGGGAACGGCCGGGCGCCGCCTCAGCGACGTCTACGGCGGCGAGGCCGAGTCCGTGGACGAGGTGGACACCGACGGCGACGGCAACCCCGACGCCTATCTCATCCCGGCCGGTGTCTTCGACCCCGATGGGAACGAGTACCACATCGCCGTCAACGTGATCGACCTGTCGGGTCGGGTCAACGTCAGCACGGCCTGCCGCAACGACACCGTGGACGGCGCGCTGCCCGGCTACCTCGCCCCCGTGATGGTCGACCTGCCGAACTGGTCGCTCATCGGCGGCAGCATATACAACAGCGTCAACGCGGAACGCTCCGGCAACGCTTCGGCCTCGCCTTCCTCGATCCACAACAACATCGCCGTGCGCCCGCTCTCGCCGGACAACAACTGCCGCCCGTTCGCCATCGGCGACGAGACGTGCCTCCGCTGGCTCGCCTCGACCAGCTCGGCCGAGACCGGCCGCCTCTACGAGGCCCTGACGGACGCGGTGCCCGAGTCGACCCGCTCGCTGCTGACGACCTACAGCGCCTCGCGGATCCTCGTCCGCCGGCCAGGAGGCCCGAGGGCAGGCGACCCCGGCGACGCGACGGACATCTATCGGCGCGCCACGCTCGACGACTTCATCGACGGGGGCCCGACGGGAAACGGGCTTCGCAATCGCCTGTTCGCCGAGCTGGTGGCGGCCGGGGCGGACCGCGACGAGGCCGGGCACGTCGTTGCGAACCTGTGGGCCTGGCTGAGCCCCTACGCCACCGACCGAGCGTTCGCCTTCGGCTACGACAGCGACGGCGACGGCGCGAACGACCGAACCGCCTACGGCGTCATCGGACAGCCCGTGCTGGCCGAGGGGTACGCGGTGCACGAGCCGGAGACCGTCGTCGGAGCGGACGACTGGTTCTGGGGCGCCGCCGTGGAGGTTTACAACCCATCCAACGGAACGATCAACATCGGCGATTACACCATCGACGGGCTGAACATCCCGTCCATCCCGCTCGACCCCGGCGAGCGATGCGTCCTGTACAACACGGACAAGGGCGGGAACGCCACGCAGACGGATGCCCAGATCTTCGGCGTCTCGCCCGACGGCTCCTGGCACAGGATCAACAACCTGAACTACTTCAGCTCGCAGATGCGGCTGGAACGCACCGTCGCCCCGCACGTCATCCTGGCCGACAAGATTCCCTCGAGCGAGCTGGACTACGGCGCGAGCAACCCCGTAAGCGACCCGGTCGAGGCCAAGAACGCACAACGCGACGACGACTACGACCGCCAACGGGCCGGCGTGGCCAAGTACGTAAGGGACGACGGCGGCTCGCACACGCTGGGCGCCTCGAACGACGTGGACACGGGCGACATCGACTTGGGCGATCTGTACGGCGGCTTCGACTACGCCGTGCTGCACGGCACGCCCACGAGCTTGGGACAGTTGACGGGCGTGTTCATGGCCGGACCGAACGACGACGACGAAGACCTGCCGCACGCCCTGCTTGCCTACGAGACCGAGCCGTCGCGCGGAAAGCTGTTCCTCCGCGGTGAGGTCGGCGGCGGCGCGTACCCCGACGTGCCCTGGGCTGCGGTCGTGTTCGAGTTCTTCCGCCAGGTCGAGCCGGATGCCTTCCGCCTGAGCCCGGCCACGAGCGCCGCCGGCGAGGTGGCCTGCCGCCAGTACGGCAAGATCAACATCAACACGGCGCCGCGCGAGGTGCTCGAGCGTCTCCCCTGGAAGGGCTACCTCGACATGAACGGCAACGGCAGCCAGGACGGCGGCGAGCCGGGCGTGAACATCGACCAGCTCATCGACAGCATCCTCGACTACCGCGAGAGCCCCGGAACGGGCGACATCCGCAGCGGCAGCGGCGGGCAGCCCGGCTTCCTGACGCCCGCCGAACTGGCCGTGCCCTTGGGCGGCTACGTGATCGACAACCATCTTGCCGGCAACGAGGAGCGGGAGGCCACGTACCTGCCGAAGCTCAACGCGCTCTATACGGATGTCGCCAACTGCATCACCACCCGCAGCGACACTTTCGCCGCGACGATCCGCGTGCAGATCGGCGAGGAAGAGGACCCCGACGACGTGTGGTACTACGTGGTCATGATCGACCGCGGCAACTGCTACGAGTCCGCCCACGAGCCGGCGGTGTTGCTGTTCACCTCCGTTCGTTGACTCGCTGACGGACTCACGTCTGCGACGCCCTCTCCAAGCTCGGCAGGATGTAGTCGCCCACGACGTGCTCCCAGCTCATGCGCCGGGCGAGTTCCTGCCCGCGCTCGATCCGGCCGCGGATCGTCGCCCCGTCGCGGGCGAGCTTCTCGTCGAGCAGCCGGGCCAGGCGAGCGGCCTCGTCGTCCTCGATCGCGTCGCGCTGGGTGATCGGCATGGCGATCAGCTCCTCGATGGTCGCGCCCTCCGGCGCGCGGAGGAAGTCGCCCTCGATGATGTTGTCCGCGAAGCCGTCGTCGCCCGCCTCCCGCCGGGCCAGACCCATGCAGCCGCAGACGTTCGACGTCACGCACAGAGCGCCCGACGCCAGCGGCTCGAACTGGCTGATGCCGAACGGCTCGTAGACGCTCAGCCCGAACTCGGCATCGACGCCCCGCCGCAGGTCGGCGAAGTCCATCTCCTCCGGCATCCGCTGCCCGCACGCCAAGCGGTTCCAGCCCCACTGGTTCACGAGGATCGCGCGCACGGCCGTGTGATCTTCGTTGAACGCGTCGAACATCTCGCCCAGCAGTTCCTCGCCGCCGCACAGGTCCGGGTAGCCGCGCTCGTGGGTCACCGGCCAGCCGTAGACGCGCTCCATCTGCCGGACGTCCTGCCCCCGGCGCGGCCCGGCCAGTGTGCCGAGCATGAAGTACGCGGCCGTCTCGCCGCGCTCGGCCAACAACGGCTCCAGCTCGTGCAGCACCGCCAGGTCGCGCCAGATGCCCTTGCTCAGCACCGGCCGGCAGACGTGCGAGAAGACCCACGTCGGGCGTTGCTCCAGCAGCGCCTCGGCGTAGCGGAGCAGGCGGTCGTTGCTCTCGGCCCGCTCGTCGGGGGTGATCCGCCCGTCGGGGATGCCGTTGTAGACCAGGTCCACGCCCATCGTCACGAAATGCGGGTCGAGGAAGCGCAGCTCGTCGCCGATGCGGTCGCCGACGGCGAAGACGTGGTCGCAGTACCGCGCCGCCTTCACCAGCGGATGCTTGAAGTTGATCAGCGCCTCGGGGAAGACCTGCTCCAACCGCAGCCCCTGTTCCCGAGCCCGCGGCATGACGTTGTAGAACATCGTGTCGTGCCCCGGCCGGTCCTCGACGATCGGGCGGACGGACGCCACCTCGTGGGCGTAGAAGACCGTCCGCGTGTTCGGCTCGCCGGTCAGCACCGCCTTCAGCGCCGTCGGCATACCCATGTACTCGTGGGCCAGGATCACCAGCGGCTCGTCGCCGGCCTCGCAGCCGATCGCCTTGAGCGCCTCGAAGCCCGGTTCGGCCAGCCGAACGTATTGCTCGTACTCCCACGTACTCTCGAACCGGTCGCTCGGCACGGCGAACTTGGCGTATAGCTCGGACTTGAAAAGGTTCAGCCGGTCCCGGTTCGCGTGGAAGACGTCGACCAGCAGCACCTCGACCTCGGCCACGTCGCCCGAACACGCGGCCGTGACCTCCCGCGTGCCGTAGATGATGCCCACGTCGTACGTCCGCTCGATGCGGCGGAAGCGCTCGTTCCACGGGGCGGGCTCGATGTCGTCCAGCGAGCTGTAGAGGATCTTTCCGCCCTCGCCCAGGCGGCGGTTGACCGGCTGGTCCGTGCGCAGCAACGGACCGAGCAGAACGGTTCTCGTCACGGCCTCGTCGTAGGCCTTGGCGGTGGTCAACCCGGCGATGACGGCCCCGATGCCGCCCATCTGCTCCACGGCTTCATGCGTTACATGTACGGCGATCATGCGGCTTGCTCTCCCGTTCGGTCGGGGCGGGCGTGGTGAGCCCGCCTGCGTTGCGGTACATTGTATGAATCGACTCTGGAGGACTGATCGGAACATTATGGAGCTGACTGGACAAGGACAAACGGAAGGAACACTCGACGCCGAGGCCCTGCAGAGGATCGCCCACGCCGCGGCCGAGGGGCTCGACCCCGACGGCCGGAACGTTCTGATCGTAATTCCCGATCACACCCGAACCTGCCCGCTGCCGGAAATCACCCGCGCCCTGCACGTGGCGCTCGCCCCGCGGGCCCGTCGCGTGGACTTCCTCATCGCCCTCGGCACGCACCCGGCCATGAGCGAGCCGGCCATCGACGCCTTGCTCGGCTGCGAGCCCGGCAGGCGGGCGGACGTGTTCGGCGAGTCGCGTGTGTTCAACCACGACTGGCAGAGCCCCCAGGCCCTCGCCAAGATCGGCACGCTCACCGCCTCGCGGGTCGAGGCCATCTCCGGCGGCCGGTTCGCGATGGACGTGGACGTCACGATCAACCGTAAGGTGCCGGACTACGACCGCGTGCTGATCTGCGGGCCGGTCTTCCCGCACGAGGTGGTCGGCTACTCGGGCGGGGCGAAGTACTTCTTCCCCGGCATCTGCGGCGAGCAACTGCTGAACTTCTTCCACTGGCTCGGGGCGGTCATCACCTGCCCGAAGATCATCGGCAACAAGCACACGCCCGTTCGGGCCCTGCTGCACGCGGCGCTGGAGATGGTTCCGACGCGCACGGCCGCCCTGACGATGGTCGTCAAGGACGACGGGCTGGCCGGGCTCTACGCCGGCGAGGTGGCCGAGGCGTGGGAGGCGGCCGCGGACCTGTCGAGCCGGCTGCACGTCGCCTGGTTCGACCGGCCGTTCGACAGCGTGCTGTCGCGCGCGCCGGCGATGTACGACGAACTGTGGGTCGGGGCCAAGTGCATGTACAAGCTCGAGCCCGTCGTCGCCGACGGCGGCGAGCTGATCATCTACGCCCCGCACATCCGCGAAATCTCCGTCACGCACGGGGCCACGATCCGCGAGATCGGCTACCACACGCGGGACTACTTCCTGGCCCGGTGGGACCGCTTCAAGAGCTACCCGTGGGGCGTGCTGGCCCACTCGACGCACGTCAAGGGCATCGGCACCTACGAGGGCGGCGTGGAGCAGCCGCGGATCACCGTCACGCTCGCCACGGGCATTCCGGAGGACGTGTGCCGGCAGGTGAACCTGGGCTACCGCGACCCGGACTCCCTGGACCTGTCCGAGTGGCAAGGCCGCCAGGACGACAGCCGACTGTACGTGCCGAAGGCCGGTGAGGTGCTGCACAAGCTCAAGGATGGCCCCGCCTGGCAACGGCCGGATTGAGCCCGGCACGACGAGCTACCGCAGGGCCTCCGCCGGCTCGCAGGCCGGCAGCGTCTCCAGCGAGTACCGGACCCCGCCGCATTCGTGGACCTCGTGCCAGTGACAGATGCTCCGCTCGCCCTGGCCCCAGCAGAGCCGGACCTCCCGCCCGCCGGCGATGCAGGGGAAGTCGACCACGCCGCGGTCCCAGTCGGTCAGCTCGACGCCCAGCTCGTCCAGCTCCTCGAGGCAATCGTGGAGCCGCTCGGCCGTGCGGACCAGGTCGTCACGGGCGGAAGCTCCGGGCGCGTTGCCGAAGCCGTCGGCCGCCTCGACCGTCTCCTGGAGGTCGAGCAGGTGGGCGTAGAGCCCGGTGACGTCCGAGACGATCCGGCGGATGAGCACGAGCGCCCGGTCCGCCTGTTGGGGGGTGAAAAAGCGCCGGCGCGCGGCGTCTTCCTGCGGGTATGCGGGGTCAATCAGGGTCATTGGGCTATCCTTGCTGCTTGAGGCCAATGGACTTATCGGCGGATCGGCCGCTTTGGCATGAATCCGTCGCCGGCGGGCGGCTCTGGCGGGTCCGGGCCCGCCCGGATAGAGTGTCCCCCGCGCGGGGCGGTGCGGAGAGCACGCGATGTTCGGCTTCGTGAACGCGAACAAGCCGGTCGGTCCGACGAGCCACGACGTGGTCGCGCGGGTCCGGCGGATGCTGCCGCGCCGGATGCGCGTCGGCCACGCCGGCACGCTCGACCCGTTCGCCTCGGGCGTACTCGTGCTTTGCGTCGGGCCGGCGACGCGCCTGGCGGGCTACGTCCAGCGCGCGCCGAAGCGCTACCGCGCCGTCGTCCGCCTAGGGGCCGTCAGCAGCACGGGCGACCGCCACGGCGAGGTCGCCCGGACCGCCGGCGCCCAGCCGCCGAGCCAAGCGGCCCTGGCGGCGGTGCTGGGGCGGTTCGTCGGGGAGATCCCGCAGATTCCGCCCGCGCACTCGGCCGTGAAGGTCGCCGGCCGGCGGGCCTACAAGCTCGCCCGGCGCGGCGAGGAGTTCGCGCTGGCCCCGCGGACCGTGACCATTCACGGCCTCGATGCGATCCGTTACGAGTGGCCCGAGTTGGAGATCGACGTGCGCTGCGGCAGCGGGACGTACATCCGAGCACTTGCGCGGGACATCGGCGATGCGCTGGGCGTCGGCGGCTACTGCGATGCACTGACCCGCACGGCCGTGGGAGTGTTCACCATCGGAGACGCCGTGGCTCCCGGCAGCTTGGACCTCGCCCGCGACCTGCTGCCGCCGCTGACGGCGCTGGCGGAGCTTCCGCGCGTGGAGGCGTCGGCCGAGGAGATGAAGGCGCTGCGTTACGGACAGGCGATCGAGCGGGGCGGAGTGCCCGCGGGTGCCGAGGCGGCCGTGACCGGTCCGACCGGTGAGCTGGTGGCCATCTGCCGCATCGCGGGAGACCGGCGGCTGAAGCCGGCCAAGGTGTTCCCGGCGGCTCAACCCTGACACCGGTGCGCCTCGCAGCCATCCGTTCCGCCTTCAGCGAGCAGCCGCGCCCTCTCGGCGACGACCGGCTCAGCTTGCGTCGATCTTGCGGATGCGTCGCTCATGGCGCCCCCCGTCGAAGGGCTCGGAGAGGAAGAGGTCCACGATCTCGAGCGCCGCCTCGATCGAGATCATCCGCTGGCCGAAGGAGATCACGTTCGCATCATTGTGCCGCCGGCCGAGCCGGGCGGATTCCACGTTCCAGCAGACCGCGCAGCGCACGCCCCGCACGCGGTTGGCGACGATGGCCTCCCCGTTGCCCGAGCCGCCCATGACGATGCCGCGCTCGCACTCGCCCCGCGCCACGGCCTCCGCGGCCGGGCCGATGAACTCCGGGTAGTCGCAGCTCTCAGCCGAGTCCGTCCCGAAGTCGACGACCTCGTGGCCCGCCGCTTCCAAGTGCTGCTTGATCCACTCCTTGTACTCGAAGCCGGCGTGATCCGATGCGATGGCGATTCTCATGGCGCGATGCTCCCGGGCAGGAGCGGCCGATTATACGCTGCCGCACGCACTCCGCCTATCCGGGACCTGCGGAAGGCGGCGCCGGCCAAGGCCCCGGCGCCGGATGGGCGGTCAGTCCGTCGTGAACCAGCCGAGACGTCGTTCGTTGTGGAGGTAGATCAACCCCAGCACGTGCCCCACGACCATCACGAGATACAGCCAGAGCGCATTGCTGAGGAACGTTCCGATGAACGTGAGCCGCGCCACGACGTCCGACATGCGACTCTCCCAGTACACCACACCCATCAGCAAGGCACAGGCCGGGATGTAGCTGGGCAGGACTCTCACGATCGAGCGAATGACCAGTAGCGGGCTCAGTGCCCGCGGCGTGTCATGCAGAGACACCGAAAGAAGCGCCATCGGCAGGTAGATCAGCCCCGGAATGGCAAGCGCCAGCATGACGCCCCCGTCATACTCGTCCTCCCAAACGGACCACACAAGGTATGCGATGCACGGCAGCATCGCGAAGACCGTCGTGACCAGGCACAGGTACAGCGGACGCCAGACCTCCTCGGTGGTCACGTCGGGCCAATCGGGGGGCTGGTCGTCCCCCGCGGCCGAGCGACCGATGACCTTGAAAAGGGCCTCCTCGCTATTTCCTGTGGGTAGCCGGAGCGAAGGCCGGCAGCTTGAA
>CAZHEH010000039.1:0-21643 GCA_964531695.1 uncultured Planctomycetaceae bacterium
AACCGGGCGCTCATCTCCGGCCGTCCTGTGGGGCCTCTTGCGGCGCCGGTGGGAGAACTGGCGCCACGGGCAAGCCCGCCAAGACAAGAAGCGTAGGATCCCGTACTACACAACTTCGAGACTCCTCATATACAGTTGTCTTCCTCGGCCACCCGAACACGCTTACTCCGTGCCCGTCAAACTCCCTCCGACTTCCTTCGCCTTCCTGCTGCGTCAGCGACCCACCGGCCGGAGGGTCGGCCGGGCCGCGCGGCGGGGAGGCGGTTCGTCTACGGGCGGTCGCGGTGAACGCCGGGTCTCATGGAACGACCGGCCCGTTGGAACCTGCGTTCCGTTGTTCCGTTGGCATTGCGGGGGCGTGAACAGGATGGGCTCGGTTCGGCCCGCCGGGCGGAGCGAGCTGTCCGGTCACGTCGAGCCCGCATCGGGAAGGATGCCGGGGCGCGTTCGGTCCGCGTCGGTTTCCCTCCGGCCGATTCTCCGGCCGAGCGGCGAGCGTCGTGGCGGGACGGGCAGCACATTCCGTTGCTCCTGGCGGCGATCCTTGCCGGCTATCCTGTTTGTTCCCTCGCAAGCTTGGCTTGCTTCCTCTCCGGGGCGGCTCAGCCCCGGTTTGCGGCTATCGGCCGGCGGAGCGCCCGGCCCGGTCGGACCGGGCGCTCTCACCTGCCTTTGTCCGCCTCGGCGGGATACGGCGGCCGAGCGGATGCGTCAACTCACACAACGACTTAGCTGCGACGACGACGGCGGATCAGGGCCGCAATGCCGCCGAGACCCAGCAGGGACATCGTGGCCGGCTCGGGGATGGTTGTCGTGCCGTCCATCGTCGTGATGAACCCGGACGTCGAATCGGTCGTGACGACGACCTCCAGGTCATCGAACCACACCTTGTCGCCACTGTCGCCGTATGTGCGGGCCTCGATCACCATGCCGGTCCGGTCCGTGCCGGCATCAAAGGTCCAGGTGTGTTCGAGGTAGCTCCAGCCCGTACCGGCCGAGTAGTCATAATTCCCACTCGCCGAGCCGGCGTAGTCCTGCACGTTCCCGTCACAGGGAACGACGGTGTTGGGGTTGCTGGTGTAGTGACCCCAAATGCGTCCGCTGGGGCTTGCGCTGGGAGTAGTGTCATACACCCAAAAGCCGGCGGTTACGGTATCGCCGTCATTCAGGCCCTCGATCCACGCCACGTACGCCTGATTCGTGCCGCTTCCGCTATCCACGACCTCCAGAGACTGGGCTCCGCTGTACACTGGCGTATTCACCACCTGTGCGGACGGTCCATTGTAGCTTCCGAGGATGGCGTTGTCGGCCGAGCCGCACGGCTCGAACTTGTTCATGCCTTCGTTGGTCGCGCCGAGGTTCGGCTCTTCCCAGCCGCAGGTCGCGGTGTAATCGGCGGCCATCGCGCTGCCGGTCGCAACGCACAGGATCGTCATCAGAATCGCGAAACGCTTCATTGTTCTTGGCTCCTCGGTCCGGCCTCCTCACAAGGCCGGACTCGCTCAACTGTTCGGGCTGTCGGTGCCGCCGCAGACGTTCTTCTCTGCATCCGTCGAGGCCGGCAACCCTCTCTCACGGGGCCCTGTGCCCCGCCCTCTCGAAAAAGACTGTCAACATCCTCCGAAAACACCCCTCAACTCCGGTTCAAGTCATCCACACCTCCTCTCGAACCTGCGACCGTCGTTCGGGCGACGGCGGCGAACACTTCCGGCATCGGTTGGATCGTCAGAACTCTCCCTCCGCCTGGTCGGCGTTTGCTGCCTCACGCGGTCGAGCATTCCTTACCCGCTCGACCGCCAGAAGGGTACGGCCGACGAATGAAGGCAGAACGAAGCGCAAGTTAAAAGCGTGAGGTGTTTGCGCTCAGGTTCTGACCGAGCCGCGCTAACGCCCCGTGAAGAAGCCGCCTCCCGGCGCCCCGGCCGGTGGGCGGATTTCCCCAAGGTCGTTCGGTCGGCCCGGGCCGCGCACGGCGTCAGGAAATGCCCACACTTCCGTCCCTGCGCGGCAAAGACTTACGCCGCCTCGGGCGCCGGGCCGGGTAGGACGGTAACATCGTCAGGGACCGCGTCCAACCGCACGGACGTGCCGTCGGCCAGCGGCTCGGCCCGCTCGCCCAGGCGCGTGACCTTCCACTCGGTGCCGTCGGCGAGGCGGCAGACGTACTGGCGGACTTCGCCGAGGAACGTGCTGCCGACCACCGCCGCCCGCACCGAACCGGGCGGCAAGGCCTCGTCGGCCTCGCAGGGCTCGATGTCCACTCGCTCCGGGCGCACGCAGCAGGTGGCCTCCTCGCCCACAGCCACATCCGACGGCACGGCCGAGATGAGCGTCCCCGCGGCCGTGGTCACATGGACGGGATCGACCTGGGCAACCTTGCCCGGCAGGAAATTCGCCTCGCCGAGGAAGTCGGCGACGAAGTGCGTAGCCGGGCGCTCATACAGCTCGCTCGGGGTGCCGATCTGGACGACCTCGCCGGCGTTCATCACGGCGATGCGGTCGGCCATGGACAGGGCCTCCTTCTGGTCGTGCGTGACGTAGATGCCGGTGGTGCCGGTGGACTTGACGAGCGTCCGCAGCTCCGACCGCATGTGCATGCGGAGGCGGGCGTCGAGGTTCGAGAGCGGCTCGTCGAGCAGCAGGCACGCCGGCTCGGCGGCCAGGGCGCGGGCCAGGGCGACGCGCTGCTGCTGCCCGCCGGAGAGCTGGTTGGGCTTGCGCTGCTCGTAGCCGTCCATCTCGACGCGTGCGAGGGACTCGGCCGCCCGGCCGCGGCGCTGCTCGGCCGGGGCTTTCTGCATCCGCGGGCCGAACTCGACGTTCTGCTGAACGGTCATGTGCGGCCAGAGGGCGTAGCTCTGAAAGACCATGGCCGTATTTCGCTCCTCGACGGCCTGACGCGTCACGTCCTTGCCGGCGAAAAGGATGCGTCCGCTCGTGGGCGAGGTCAGCCCGGCGATCATCCGCAGGAGCGTCGTCTTGCCGCACCCGCTCGGCCCGAGCAGGAAGAACAACTCCCCCGCCTTGATGCGGAAGGTCGCCTCGTGCACGGCCGTAGCGGCGCGGCGCCCGACGCCGAAGACCTTCGTGATTCCGTCCAGCTCAATTTCGGTCATTTCTGCATTACCTCATGCGCAGGCCCGCGCTTACGCTCGGAAGATCGCACCGAGTTTCCGCCCGAGCAGCGCGGTGGCAACGGCCATCGTGCCGCCCAGCAGCACCATGCCGTAGACGCCCAGGGCGGCCGCGACGCTCACGTCATCGCCCGTGGCGCCGGTATACAACGAGTAGATCTGTTTGGTGATCGGGAAATCCGACTGTTGCTGGGCGAGGATCAGCGAGTCGCTCACCTCCAGCATGGCGAAGGCAAAAGTCAGCACGCCGGCGGCGACGAAGTTGGCCGCGATCAGCGGCAGCGTGATCCTGCGGGCGGCGCCCATTCGGGAGGAGCCCAGGTTGCGGGCCGCCTCCTCCAGCGATTCGGGCACCTGCTCCAGCCCGGCCGAGACGCCCCGCACCACGAACGGAATCCGCCGGACGGAATAGGCGATGACGATCAGGAGGAACGGATTGCCGCGGGGTCCGATGCCCTCCAGCAAGCTGCCCGGCACGGTCATGGCGACGTAGCCGGCCGCAAGGATGATCCCGGGCACCGCCAGCGGCAGCATGACCAGCGCGTCGAGCAGGCGGCGCCCGAAGACGCGCGAGCGGACGATGAGCCAGGCGGCCATGCCGCCGAAGACCAGGTCCATCGTCGTGGAGAGGCCCGCGTAGCGCAGCGAGTTCAGCATGCTGTTGTACGTGTCCTCGCTGCGGATGACGCTCTCCATGTGCTCCAGGGTGTAGCCCGGCGGGAGGATGTTCAGCCCCCATCCCCGCGCCGACGCCAGCAGGATCACGCCCAGGTGGGGCAGGATCGCCAGGAAGATCACGAAGCCGAAGCACAGCCACGCAAGCGCCGTGCCGAGCGGGCCGAGCTTGCGCGTCTCGGCCTGGATCGTCGCCTTGCTGGAACCGGCCTCGACGCTCCGCCCGAAGACGAACTTGCCCAGGACGTACAGCGCCACCGACGCGACCAGCAGTATGAACACGAGGCAGAAGGTCCGCCCGGTGTAATCCGCGCTGTTGAGCGAATGGAAGATCTCCACGGGCACGAGAGCGCGGTAGTTGAGGATCAGCGGCGTGCCGATGTCCGTGAAGGACCAGATGAACACGATCGTGCCGCCGGCGAAGAGCCCCGGACGCATCAGCGGCAGCGTGACGCGACGGAACGTCGTCAGCGGGCCGGCGCCGAGGTTCCGGGCGGCCTGCGAGTAAGCCGGGTCGACGTTCGCCAGCGCGGCCGAGGCGTTGAGGTACAGGATCGGGAACAGGTGCAGCGCCTGGATGATCGCCACCCCGGTGAAGCCGCTGCCCAGCCAGTCGGGCGGCGGGCTGCCGCGCCCGATGTGGATCAACCCGGCCGAGTCCAGCGCCAGGTTCAGCATCCCGTACGGGCCGAGGATCCGCTCGATGGCCAACGCCCCGACGAACGGCGGGAGAATCAGCGGCACGAGCACGAGCACACCCAGCACGCCCTGCCCGCGGAAGCTGCACCGCGCCCGCAGCGCCGCCAGCGGCACGGCCAGGACGAGGCACAGCAGCGTCGTCACGCACGCCAGGGCCACGCCGTTGAGCAGGTAGCCCATCAGCTTCGCGTTGCCCAGAACCGTCCCGAGCCAGTAGAAGCTCAGCGTCGGCGGCTGCTTGTACCACAGGCCGACGGCGTCGCCGGCATCGCCGAGACACGCCTCGTCGCTGAGCCGCTCGAGGTCGGCCGTGGGCCAGCCCGGATCGGCCCCTTCCTCCAGCTCCGCCTGCCAGATGCCCTCGTCGTCCAGTGCGTTGACGGCCGCGACGAGCTCGCCGACCGTGTCATGGCGCGGGTTGGCCGTGTCGAAGCGAATTCTCTGCCGGAACGGGCCGGGCTTGAGCTCGAGCTGCACGAAGGTCCGGTGCGCCCCGGTGTCTCGGACGACATCGGCGGTCGCCCGCAGGGCCCCCACCGCCGCCGCCTCGTTGCAGTGGATCCGCACGGCGGGCCTCGACGGCGCGTGCAGGAAGCCCGAGCGGATCGACATGAACAGCGGGACGATCAGGAACGCGGTCAGCGGCGCGAACAGGAAGACTACGGATGCGGCGAACGCGACGGGCTTCTCGCGCACGCCCCGCATCGCCCGCCGCAGCAGGTTGTCGCCGCCGATTCGTTTCACGCGTCCGGGTACGGCCGGCGGACGGTCAGTCCGCTATGGCGTCGTATTTGTTCTCGAAAAACCGTTCCCAGTCGGTCACGATCCGCTCGCGCTGCGTGTCGTCCCGCAGCTTCTCGGAGAGCTGCTTGAGCTGCGCCGGGGTGCGGGCGTCGGGTGGAAGCTCGGTGAACCGGGCCGTCAGTTCGGCCCGGGCGTCGGCGTCCGAGGTTCCGTTGATCCTCTCGCGCGCGGCCCGCAGGCCGTCGATGTTCTTCACGGCCGCGGCGACCACGAGCTGCTTGAGCGGCTCCTGGACGTAGGCGTGCATCTCCGGGTCCAGGTCCATCTCGTTGCCCGCGCCGTACGGGTTGGTGATGCCCGCCAGCAGCTTGTCCCCGTGCTTCCGGAACACGTCCTTGCGCACCGGCGTGCGGAACAGGGCCTCCTCGGCCGGGCCGCCCTCGGTGCCCGCCCGCAGGGCCCACAGCCGCTGGCCCTCCTCCGAGAGCACGAAATCCACGAACCGCTGAGCCAATTCCGGGTGCGGCGGGTTCTTCAGGATGCCGATCGGGTCCGGGGTGAAGGCCGTCTGGCCCTTGGGGCTCACGTAGACGAGCTGGTCCGGCAACTGGGCCACGCGCATCGCGCCGTAGAAGTCGATGCACGCGGCGACGGCCGTCTCGGTCTTGACCGCGTCCGCGGTCCGCCCGGAGCTCTCGTAGTACTTCGTAGCGTTGGAGAGGACCTTCATGAGCTTCGCCCAGCCGGCGGGCCAGGTGTCCTCGGACTGGACGATCATCTCGTAGACCGCCAGGATCGAGCCCGAGTGGGCCGGGTCAGCCAAGGCGACCTGCCCGAAGTACTCCGCCTTGCCCAGATCGTCCCAACTCCGCGGCTCGGGCAGATCCATCATCTCCAGGATCTTCCGGTTATAGAGGAAGCCGAAGCCACTGACGACCGCACCCGCCCAGTCGCCGTCCTCATCGTACATGCGGATGCCGCCGAAGGTGGCCGGGCAGTTGGCGATATAGCCCTCGGGCAGCTTCATGGGCTGGAGGATGCCCTCCTCGGCCATCTTCTGGAAGTTCGGGGCGCCGCCGCCGAAGGCAACGTCCACCTCCGCGGTGTCGGCCTTGCCGTACACGTTTCGGAAGTACTTCAGGATATCGCTGGAGCCGCCGACGTCGAGCCACTCGACCGCGATCGGCTCGCCGTACCGGGCCTGGTGGTATTCCGTGAATGCCGCCTCGAACTCGCTGCGGATGTCCTTGTTGTGGGGGCTGACGACGACCACCTTCTTGGTGGCTCGCTCCTCCTTGCCGCAACTGGTTACGGACACGACGGCCAGAGCGGCCGCCAGAGCACAAGTGATCACGCCAATGGACTTGCTCATAACTGTCTCCCTGCACTTGCCTCGGGCTTCCGGATCCGCACCGACACCCGCGACCATATCGATTCCCACGCCGGACGCAAGGACGGGCCCGCACGGCATGCGCGGGGGCGGCGCGTCAGCTTCCCGGCGTGCCGAACAGCGACTCCTGGGCCGACGGCGGCGCCGGCACGGCGCCTTCGAAGTACTCGATCGCATTCTGGAGCGAGCGGAACACGCGGCTGGCCGTCTCCGTGATGAACACGGACGGCTCCGCTTCCGGCAGCCAGATGACGTACACGTCCTTGGCCGCCTCGTGGGCGTGCTGCAGCTCCCGCTCAACGCCGCTGGACAGGGCCGGATGCCCCGCCTCCATCTCGGGGATCAGCGCCACGATCGCGTCGGCCTGGTCGATCAGCTTGAAATCCCGCGAGTAGATCTGCCCGTCGATGTCCGGAATCACGTCGATCACCCGCCCGGTCTCCAGCGTGACCTGCGCGTCGGCCGGCCCGACCTGGACCGCGTGGCGGCCCGCCTCGGCCGCCTGGAGCGCACGGGAGCAGATGTGCTTCTCCTCCATGTCGCCGGGGTCGAAGCACGTCAGCAGCCGCGTCATCTCCCGCCGGAAGCCCTGGATCGTGCCTATCAGCTCCGGAGTCCGGTGCACGTGCGACATCGGGTAGCTCAGGTAGGCGGTCGTTGCCTCCGGGTGGCACATCAGCCGGGCCATCGCGTCGGCCGTGGCGTCGTCCTCGCCCCGAGCCATCACGTAGAAGTGCCCGTGGCCCTTGGCGATCTGGCTGAGGAGCTCCGTCGCCAGCGTCTCCTCCTCGCGCCAGACCATCAGGTCCTTGAGCGTCGGATCGGCCCGGTCGTCGCGGATGATGCGGTAGTAGACGCGGTCGATATTGTCCAGCAGCGACACGTACAGCGACGCCTCGAGGGCCTGAAGCTGATCCAGATCGAAGGCGTAGAACAGCCCGTGCCGCCAGCGGAACGTCGCGTGGGTATTGACCAGCACGTGATGGTTGGGGTCGTCGCCCACGCGCTCGCACGTGGCCAGCACGTCTTTGAAAACGCTCCGACGGAGCGAGTTGAGCCGCGAGATCGGAAGGTCAAGAATGCGCCCCGGCGCCACGTCCGGCGCCTCGCGGTACATCATCTCCCCGATATTGCAGACGGTGACCCGCTGGCCGTAGTCCAGCGCCGCGGCCGCCACTTTCTCCAGGTACGGCTTCTTCCCGACGCCAACCTGTCCTGTCACAACGGCTCTCATTCGCACCGCTCCTGCATTGGGAATCGGGCATTCCCAAAGGATACGGCGTGGGCCGCCCTCCGCGCTTACCGCGGACAGTACCCATGCCGCAATGCGGCCGGATGTTACCAGTTACGGCCGCGCAGACAATGCGAGAACCCGCTCTTCACAGGAACTTAAATCAAGATAAGGGTTGAGGGCGATTCCCTGCCCCAATAAGCACAAGAACGCCCTTGCGCTAACAGTCCGTTGAAGAATGGGTTCCGCTCGATCGCAGCAGGAACAGCTTCTTCAACGGGCTGCCAAGGCCGAATTAGGGGGCATGTTGAACCGTCACCCAACGGACACGTGCCGCCCGCACGCCGCTGTCCGCCGCTACAGCTCCGATGGTGCCACGTAATCGCCTTTGGCGCCGCGAAGCTCTTCCAGCCGCTTGCGTTGCGCCTCCAGCGTGTCGAAGACCACCTGCGGCGTGTCCGACACCTCGCGGTAAATCTCCACAATCCGGTCGATCTTGGCCAGGTTCTCCGGCACGCGGATGGTGAACTGGGCCACGTAGTCCTCTTGGCTGTAGTCCTTGCCGCGCACTTCCTTGAAGAGGCGAGCGAGATCCGCATACAGCGGAATGCGCCCGGTCGGGGCGTCGATGGCGTCGGCGTCGCCGTGGACGCGAAGCTCCATCCACTTGGCCCACACGGCCTTGTCCAGCATGCCGTTGAGGTACTTGCCGTCAGGGCCCTTGAGGAAGTAGTTCGTGGCGAACACCAGCGGCACGTTCTTGAGACCCTTGGCGAAGTCGAGGTTGTTCTGGATGTACTTGCCCAGAGGCATGGACAGGAAGTCCAGGTTGCTCATCAGGTTGAACTTCCGCACGCCCTCCTGGCCGAGCGTGGCGGCCGTTGTTTCGCTCTCCAGCGACGCGCCCATCGTGATGATGCCGTGGGCCCAGTCGAAGCTCTGCTGGACGGGCACGGAGGTGTCGCTGTCGCGGCCGCCGTAGATGATGCCGCCGACGGGCACGCCCTCGGGGTCGTCCGCCTTCGGGTCGCGATTCGCCAGGTCGGCGATGCGAATGGTGTAGCGGGCGTTCTTGTGAGACGGCGTGATCTCGTTGCCGTCCGAGTCCGTCTTGCCCTTGTGCCAATCACCGGAGTAGTTGATGCCGTCGGTGGGCAGCTCCTGACCCATGCCGAGCCAGTACGGACGGCCGTCTTTGACCAGAACGTTCGAGAAGATCACCTCGCCCGGCTTGGTCAGGACGTCGTAGATGACCGGGTCGTCGTCCGCGTTGACATCGCGGATGATGCCGAAGATGCCGCTTTCGACATTGACCGTGCGGGGCTCGCCGTCGATGGCCCGGAAGTAGGCCAGGTCGTCACCGACGATCGTCTCGCCCGGCAGCATCGCCGTAGACGTCTTGCCGCAAGCGCTAGGGAAGGCCCCGGCAAAGTAGGTCGTCCGGTCGTTCGGGCCGTGGACGCCCATGACGAACATGTGCTCGGCCAGCCAGCCCTCGCGATCCGCCTTGCGAATGGCCAGACGGAGGGCGAGCTTCTTCAGACCGACCGTATTCCCCGCATATTGCGTATTGGCACTGTAGACCAGCTCATCCTCGATATCGATGTAGACCCGCCGATTCTCCACGTCCACGCTGACCGGGTGCCCGTTCGGCGTGTCGAGCCGTCCGGCCGAGTGGAGGAAGCGGAAGAAGTCCGGGCTGTCCCCGAGCTTCTTGAACTGCTCGTACCCGTTGCGATAGAGCAGGTCCTCGCTGTGGGCGACGTAGCAGGAGTCCGTCACTTGCACGCAGGAGATGCTGAAGGCCGAGTCGACCGGACCCAGGCAGAAGAACCGAACGTAGGCCATCTTGCCTTCCATCGCGCCGGAAAGGATGCCGGTGATCTCCTCCAGGCCCTCATTCCGCGGCACGGCCAGCAAGCTCTTGCCCAGCTCCATGCCCTCGGGAACGAGGTACTTGGTGCGGGCCTTGTCGCGGGCCTGGTCGTTGAAGCCGTCGAAGTGAACGGTGTGGCCTTCGGTGGCCAGCGACTGCTCCTCGCCGATCTCGACCGCCCGGTTGCGGATCCAGGCGATGTCCTCGGGCGAGTCGTCGCAGACCTTGACCGAGTCCGGCCGGCCGAGCTCCACCGCCCGCGCCACAAAGGCGTGCAGCTTCTCGTTGTTCAAGGCCTCGAGCTTGGCGAAGCTCTCGGCGTCCATCTTGTCTCTCAGGATGTTGGCGTATTCGTCCTTCATCAGGGCGTCGCGTCCTTTCCGGGGGCTGGGGCAGGTCGGCCGGACGGTCGTGAGGCGTCCGGTGGCGCCGCAAAGCGGGGCCGCACCCGCTTCGCTAGCGCGCAGGGATCGATCCATTCTGGCAGATCGCGGCTCGGAGGTTATAGCGGGCGTCCGTCGGACTGTCAAGGAGTAGTCCGAGCGCCGATTTCTCCGCCACGGCGCAATCCCCGGCGGGGCGAACAGGCCCCTTGGCCCCCCTGCCCGCCCGGCTCGCCGACAGCGGAACGTGCCTCGCGGGGTGCTTGCAGCCCGGCCTCGGCTAATCCGTCCGGAGGGGCGACTGGTCTTCCGGGGTCGGGCCGCCCCCGGCCTCACCGGCCGACTCGCCGGACGAGTCCCCTCCCCGCGACTCGCTCTTGGCCTGCTCGACCTCCAGCAGGTCGCCGACCGTGGGCTTTTCCAGCGGCTCGCCGGAGAGAAGCTTGCGGACCTCTTCGGCGCTGAGCGTCTCGTAGCGGATCAGCGCCTTGGCCAGCTTGATCAAGTCGTCCCGGTTTCCCTCGAGCAGCGACCGCGTATGCCCGTAGGCCTCGTCGATGATGGCCTTGATCTCCTCATCCACGATTCGGGCGGTCTGCTCGGAGTACTGCGAGCTCTGCTGCTCCCAGTACATCATCTTCTGGTGCCCGTTGAGGAAGCTCACCGGCCCGACGCGCTCGCTCATGCCCCAGTCGAGCACCATCTTTTTGGCGATCTCGGTGGCCTGGCTGATGTCGTTCTGCGCGCCGCTGGAGATGTCCTCCACGCATATTTCCTCGGCCAGCCGGCCGCCCAGGGCGACCGAGATCAGCCCCCGGCAGTACTTGCGCGTGTAGAGGTAGCGGTCCTTCTCGGGCAGGGAGAAGGTCGCGCCTCCGGCCCGCCCGCGCGGGATGATGGATACCTTGTGCAGCGGGTCCGCCTCGGGCGTGAGCATCTGCACGAGGGCGTGGCCGGCCTCGTGGTAGGCGGTGATCTCCTTCTCCCGCTCATCCACGACGCGGCTCTTGCGGGCCCGTCCCCAGCGGACCTTGTCGCGGGCCTCCTCCAGGTCGGCCTGCTCGACGAACTCCTTCTCGGCCATGGTCGCCTCGATGGCCGCCTCGTTGACGAGGGCCTCGAGGTCCGCTCCGGAGAACATCGGCGTGCCCCGCGCGAGCTTATGCAGGTCCACGTCCGGGCCGCACTTGACCTTCCCGGCGTAGATCTTGAGGATCGCGTAGCGCCCCTGGAGGTCGGGCAGCGGGACCTGGATCTGCCGGTCGAACCGACCCGGGCGCGTCAGCGCGGGGTCCAGCACGTCCATGCGGTTCGTCGCGGCGATGACGATGACCTGGTCGGACGTGTCGAAGCCGTCCATCTCGACGAGGATGGCGTTGAGCGTCTGCTCCCGCTCGTCGTGCCCGCCGCCGGAGAAGCCCATGCCGCGTCGGCGTCCGACCGCGTCGATCTCATCCAGGAAGATGATGCAGGGGGACGATTCCTTCGCCTGCTTGAACAGGTCGCGGACACGGGAGGCCCCCACGCCGACGAACATCTCGACGAAATCGCTGCCCGAGATCGAGAAGAACGGCACCTCCGCCTCGCCCGCGATGGCCTTGGCCAGCAGCGTCTTGCCGCAGCCGGGCTCGCCGACCAACAGGATGCCGCGGGGCACCCGTCCGCCGAGGCGGCGGAACTTCCGGGGGTCCTTCAGGAACTCGATGATCTCGGTGACGTCCTGCTTGGCCTCGTCGATGCCCGCCACATCCTCGAAGGTGATGTTCGTGTGCTCCTTCGTCGTGACGCGGTGGCGGCTTCGCCCGAAGCTGCCCAGGAACCCCCCGCCCGAGGCCGCCGAGCCCAGACGGCGGAACAGCAGGAACCAGATCGCCAGGAACACCACCGCCAAGAACAGCAGTTGCGGCAGCATGCCCTCCCACCAACTGGAGAACTCGTAGCGGTACTGCACACGACCTTGCAGGGCGTTCTGGAGCCGCTCGTCGAAGTTCCGCTCGGCCTTGTAGTCGTAACGGACGAAGAACTTGCGCTCCTCGTCGTCGACCATGGCGGTGCCGGGCGGGTTCCGGCCCTCGATGCGCTTCTCCTGGACGACCAGAACGCCTTCGAGTTGGCCCTCGCTCGCGTAGTTCCAGAACTCCTGCGGCGAGATCTCGCGGCGCTTGTCCTCCAGCCCGCGGGTGAGCAGCGTCATGAGCAGCAGGCCCAGACCGATAATGATGACCCACCCCATCAGGGAACGGCCGGGACGGTTCGGGCGCTGTGGCGGCTGCTGCTGTGGTGGTTGGTTCTGTTCGGGCATTGAGCTACCGGTCGTCCACCTGCTGCGGACGCCCTCGGCTCATCATATCGCGCCGGGCGCGATCCGCCAACGACATTGGCCGCTCCGGAGGCGGCCTATCGGCGGAACACGGCCGAGCTACTTCTCGGCGGGCGCGTCCCGGTCGGGCCAGCCGTGCTGCATCTGCTCCACGACGCGACGGGCCAGATCGTCGATGACGCCCTCGCTGCCCTGGAAGAAATCGCGGCCGAACGGCTCATGCGTGATATACGTGCCGCTGACGGGATAGTTCTGCCGCCGCAGGAGGATCCGCCCGGTGCGCAGGTCCTTCCATGTGAAGGAGGCGTAGACGGTCATCTCAATCTCGCGCGGGCGGCCGGTGTCGGGGTTGTAGCTCATCACGGTCTGCACGATCCGCTCGACCGTCCCCGAAAGCTCCGTGTCCGCGTCTCCGCGCTCGAGGACCTTATAGGGCGTCTTCGTCTCGATATGCTTGACGACCGCCTCGGTGATGCGCATCTCCACGCCGCGGCGGTAGATATCCCGCCCGCGCTGCCAGGCGGGCACCGCCACGGAGTCCACGTTCTCAGGCCAGAGAGACTCCGTCGTGTAGCCGCAGCCGCCCGCGACCGTCGCCAGCAACCCCGCCGCCATCCACAGTGTTCTTCGCGTGCCGTTCATTCCGTTTCGCTCTCCTGCTCGGGCTCGGCGCCGGCATCGGCCGGGCGCGTGGTCGGGGCGTCCTCTTCCGGTTCTTCCACGGGCACCCCCATCCCGTCCAGCATCCTGCGGGCCTTCTCGGCCGAGCCTGTGTCGGGATATCGCTTCACCGTATTTCGGTAGTAATACACGGCCGCCTCGTCGCGGCCGACGCGCCGGTAGAACTCCGCCGTCTCGATCAGCTTGCCCGCCTGCAGCTCGGCGATCTGCTCCAGCGTACCGGGCACCCCCTCGGCGCGAGCCCGGTCCGGGTAGCGCTCCGCGAAGTGCCGGAACCGCTCCTCCGCCTCAATCAGAGGGGTGTCGCCGTGCTCCGGGCCCTCGTACGACTCATACGTCGCCCGTGCCGCCTTGAGCATCACCTCGGCCCCCCGCTTCGAGCGG
This sequence comes from uncultured Planctomycetaceae bacterium, assembly GCA_964531695.1. Lineage (GTDB taxonomy): Bacteria > Planctomycetota > Phycisphaerae > SM23-33 > SM23-33 > JAGXKT01. Next base: position 13,518 of record CAZHEH010000039.1, read on the forward strand.
GGGAACATCTTCAGATACTGGTCGTACGTCTCGACCGCCAGGTTGTGCTGCCCACGCGACAGCCGGAAGTCTCCCAGTCGCAGCATCGCCTCGGAGGCCACGCGCGACTGCGGCGCGTGCTCGATGACCCGCTCGAGGATATCCGCCCCGTCCGGCGCGCCGGGCACGGAGAGCACCGCGAGCACACGCCGCTTGCGGCCCTCGAGGAACGCCACGCCGATCTCGTACTCGCGCTGCAGCGCACGTTCGATGTACTTGCCGTTGGGGTACTCGCCGAGATAGGCCTCGAAACGCTCGAAGGCGTCAAAGTAGTCCCCCTCGTCCATCTCGGCCCGGCCCAAGAGGACCATCACCTCCTCGCGACGCGGGTCCTCCGCGTTCTCGTCGAGGAACTCCTCGCCGATGTCCACGGCCTCGCCCGGCTCGCCGTCGGCCAGGTGCCGGCGCATCCGGGTCGCCGCCTCGGAGGTGCCCTCTTCGGTCGGCTCGCCGACTTCCACCCATTCGCCGTCACGCCAGACGTGTTCCGCCCCGGCGGAGCCCACCACCGCCGCCAGAAGGCCCGAAATACACAGGAGCAGCAACCGAAGCTTCATACGCGTGTCCCATCCTGGTTCGCCCCGCCTGTCAGGGCGCCGCAGCCGATTATACGGCCGGGCGCTGGCTCCGCAAGCGCCGGCGTCCGGTCGGCTTGACCCGCACTCACAGCGAAGATATCGTCAGGGTATGGCGCTTTGTGTTGACGAAATGCTCGCCTCTCACCGTACGCGCCGCAGCGTGATCGTCGGCATCCTGAATGTCACGCCCGACAGCTTCTCGGACGGAGGACGCTTTCTGGACCCCGCGGACGCCCGCGCACGGGCCGAGCGGCTCGTCGCAGACGGCGCGCAGGCGATCGACATCGGGGCCGAGTCGACCCGCCCGGGCTCGCGGCGTATCGGGCCCGACGAGCAGATCCGTCGCCTCCGGGAGGTCCTGCCGGCCGTGTGCGGCTTGGGCGTGCCGGTCAGCATCGACACGACGCAGGCGGAGGTCGCCGAGTTCGCCCTGGACGCGGGCGCGCAGATCGTCAACGACGTCTCGGCCGGGCGAGACGACCCGGAACTGCTGCCGCTTGTCGCCCGCCGGGGTGCGGCCGTGATCTTGATGCACATGCTCGGCACGCCCAAGACGATGCAGGAGGACCCGCACTACGAGGACGTAGTGGCCGAGGTGCGGGCCTTCTTGGCCGCGCGGATCGCCGCGGCCGAGGACGCCGGCGTGCCGCGGGATCGCGTCGTGATCGACCCGGGAATCGGCTTCGGCAAGCGGCTTGCGCATAACCTTTTGCTGCTGAGAAACATCGAAGCGTTGTGCTCCCTGGGCCTGCCGGTGCTGGTCGGGCCGTCCCGTAAGCGGTTCATCGGTGAGATCACGGGCGAGGCCGAGCCCCGACACCGCGTGGCGGGAACCGTCGCCGCCTGTCTGGCCGCCCGCCGCGGCGGCGCGAGCGTCTTCCGGGTGCATGACGTGAAGGAGCTGGCCGAGTCTCTGGCCGTGGACGCGGCCATCGCGACGGCCGGGGATCTGGCGAAAACGCCTACGTAGATTGCAGTATCGGCAGACGGGCGGACGATACCAACGTGGATGACAACTCGAGCCGGGCGGCATGCGCTGCGCCGGCCCCGAGCGGCAATGAGCGAACTTCTCGAGGCAATCTCGCGATACCTGGGTCGCGTAGCCACCTACAACCCGTTGGTGGTTGCGGTCGAGTTGCTGTTGATCGGCTCCGTCGTGTGGTGGGCCATGCGCTTCCTGCGAGGCACGCGCGGTGCCCGGCTCGTCAAGGGCGTGGCGTTCCTGCTTGTCAGCGTGTACGTCGTGATCCGCCTGCTTCCCAAGAACCTCGGCGGCGGCGACGAGCTCGGCTGGGAGCGGATCGAGTTCCTCTACGGCAAGTTCCTCCTGTTCGCCTTCGTTGCCACCGTCGTGGCCTTTCAGCCCGAGCTGCGGCGGGCGCTGATCCAACTGGGCCAGGCCCACTGGTTCCGCGGCCGCCGAGAGGAGGCCCGAGCCCTGACCGAGGCGCTGGTGGACAGCGCGGCCTATCTGTCCCGCAACAAGATCGGAGCGATCGTCGCGATCGAGCGGACCGTCGGGCTCGGTGCGCTGATGGAATCCGGCACGGCCCTGGACGCCGAGGTCACCCCGGGGCTGCTCAACACGATTTTCTACCCCGGCAGCCCGCTCCACGACATGGGCGTGATCGTACGCAACGGGCGTGTGGCCACGGCCGGGTGCCAGTTTCCCCTGGCCGAGAGCGAGGAGATGGATCCCTCGCTGGGCAGCCGGCACCGGGCGGCGCTCGGGCTGGCCCAGGAGACGGACGCCGTCGTGCTGGTCGTCTCCGAGGAAACCGGCCGCGTGTCCGTCGCGTGTGAGGGCCAGCTCTATCTTGGCCTGGAGTCGGCGGCCCTTCGCGACCTGCTACTGGGGCTCCTGGCCCCGTCGCGTCGGCAGCGTGAGGTGTCCAAGGAGGCGGCACAGTCATGAAGTCCACCGCCACCGACAGGTCGAGCGAGACGGCTCGCTTCTCACGCGAGTGGTGGCTGCAACTCGGGCGGAACCTGCTGTGGGTCGGCCTGATCACCATCCTGGTGTGGGTCTATGCGGACATGGAGTTCATCGATGCCGAGACGGTGGAACTCAAGCTCCTGCTGACGACCGATCCGAGCAAGGCCATGCTGACCGACGAGGACGGCGAGCCGCTGCCGCCCGAGGCGCGCGAGGCCACGGTCTCCTTCCGGGTTCGCGGCAGCCGCCGGGCACGGGCGCGCCTCAAGCGGCAGATCGAGGAACTCGGCTCGCCGGTGCGTTACGACATCTCCCGCGGGCGCCCGGCCGAGCAGCAGGACGTTGCCACCGAGGCGATCCTCGCGGACTTGGTCGAAATCGAGGAAATCGGGCTGAGCATCCTGTCCGTCTCCCCCGCGCAGCTTGATGACGTCCCCCTCGAGCCGGTCGTCCGCCGGGAGATCCCGATCGACCCCGTATACGTGGATGACGACAGCAAGCCACAGGAGTTCGAGGCCAGGCCCGTCGAGGTTCGCCTGAGCCGGACAAAGTGGGAGCGGATCGAGCGGGCCTCCGAGGAGGGCAAGCCGGCCTTCAAGACTGCTCCGATCGACCTCAGCGACGCCGAGCCCGGAAACCCCGTGAACCGGCAAGCGACGATCTCCGGGAAAATCGCCGGCATTCAGGTCATCGAAAAGAGGCAGGTGCCCTTCACGGCCACGGTCCCGGAGAGGGCCGGGCCTGAGCCCGAGCAACTCGCCGTGCAGGTCAACGTCCGCATCCTGATTCCCCCCGAGTGGGCGGGGCCGGAACTGGACGCCGTGTGGCAAGAGTACTCCTTCCAGCGATCCGGCACCGGCGACCCATGGGCTAATCTCACGCTCAACTTCGAGGGCCCGCCCGAGGAGATCCGTAAGCTCCGCGAGGCCCGCGACGAGGTCCATGCGTATGTCCCGCTCAACAAGGCGATGCACATCGACCAGGAAAGCGACGTCCCCTGGGGCGAGAAGGTCATCGTGCGCATTCCCGAGGGCATCGACGTGCGGCTCGTCGGTCCGAAACCGGAGGTCTCCTTCCAGGTGGAAACGCGCGGCCGACCGGAATGATCCTACGGCTCGGCAGGCCGGGCTTCTTGCCGTGCACGCCCGGTGCGAATATCCTGATGGCGGTACGTCCCCAATCGGAGAACCGCCATGAATCCCAAGGAATACGTCCGCCAGGTCGGCGGCGGCGCCCGCAACGCCGCGGCCCAACTCGCCGTGACCCGCGGCGAACAACGAGATGCCGCGCTGCGGACCTGCGCCAAGGCCATTCGCGAGCATCGCAACGACATCCAGTCCGCCAACGTCAAGGACATCGCCCGCAAGGACGAGTTCGGGCTGACCGACGCCATGGTCAAGCGGCTGACGCTCGACGACCGCCGCATCGACAAGATGGCCACCGCGCTCGAGGAGATGGCCGGCCAGGTCGACCCGGTCGGAAAGGCCATCGCGGCCTATAACCGGCCGAATGGCCTGCGGATCGAGAAGCGTCGGGTGCCCATCGGCGTGGTCGGCATCATCTTCGAGTCCCGCCCCAACGTCACCTCGGACGCCGCGGGCCTCTGCCTCAAGAGCGGCAACGCCTGCATCCTCCGCGGCGGCAAGGAGGCGCTGCACTCGAACCTCGCCATCGCCGAGGCGCTTCGCCAGGGCATCGACGCGGCCGGGCTGCCGGCCGAGTCCGTCACCGTTATCGACACGACCGACCGCGAAGTCGTACCCGCCATGGCACAAGCCGAGGGGCTGATCGACCTGATCATCCCCCGCGGTGGCGAGGGGCTTATCCGGGCCGTGGCCGACGCCGCCACGATCCCCGTCATCAAGCATTACTCCGGCAACTGCCATGTGTATGTCCACGCCGAGGCGAACCTCGACATGGCCGAGGAGATCTGCCTCAACGCCAAGTGCCAGTATCCGGCGGTCTGCAATGCCATGGAAACGATGCTGATTGACGCCGCCGTGGCGGATTCGTTCCTGCCGCGTGTGTGCGGCAAGTTGAAGGAGGCCGGGGTCGAACTCCGCGGCTGCGAGCGATCGCGCGCGCTGTTCGGCGACATGTCTCCGGCCACCGAGGAGGACTGGTCGGCAGAGTACCTCGACCTGACGCTGGCCGTGCGCGTGGTGGACGGGCTCGACGCGGCCGTCGAGCACATCAACACGTACGGCTCGACGCACACCGACGCGATCGTCACGAAGTCCATCGCCGCGGCCCACAGGTTCGTCGCGGCCGTGGACTCGTCATCCGTCATGGTCAACGCCTCGACGCGCTTCAGCGACGGCGCCGAGTATGGGCTCGGCGCGGAGATCGGCATATCGACCGACAAGCTCCACGCCCGCGGACCGATGGGCGCCGAAGACCTGACCACCTGTAAGTGGATCGTCACCGGCACCGGCCACATCAGGCAGTAGCACGCAGGAAACGGACCAATGGGATGCACGCGAACCGGCCCCGGCCGCGACCACGGCGGGCTCGCATTCACCCGTTGCATCGCCTGCATCCCCGCTCTCCGTTGAGATGAGTGACGAAACGGACAGCACGCTCTTCTGCCATCGCTGCGGGGCCGTGCTGACCCCAGGCGAGGGCAATTGGTACGTCGTGCGGGTCGAGGCCTTCGCCGACCCGACGCCGCCGCACATCTCGGCCGAAGCTGCCTCCCCCGCGGCCGCGGGCGACACCACTGCCGAGATCGAGCGCCTCGTCGAGCAAATGCGGCACATGAGCCCGACGGAGCTGGGCGAGCAGGTCTACCGCCGCATCACGCTGCAATTGTGCGGCCCGTGCTACCGGGCTTGGATCGAGAACCCGGCCGGGTGAACCGCCCTGACAAAAGGCACGCCGAGAACCGAGAGCACCCCGCGCGGCTCGCCGGTCCATCCCAGTGCGGCCGGGAGTGGCCGAACACATCGCGGGACGTGCGAACCCCAACGCAGAGTGCGATGCCCTCCGGCCACCGGCACCGCCTCGCCAACGTCCCGCGGCATAGGACTACCCACGGCCATGGACACGACCCAAGCGTTGCATCGGCTTGCCCGTCCCGCCGTCAGATCATACAATCGCTCGTCAGCGTCCGCGGGCGTAGCTCAATTGGCTAGAGCTCCAGCCTTCCAAGCTGGTTGTTGAGGGTTCGAGTCCCTTCGCCCGCTTCCGCGGCATGAGGCGACACAAGCGGCCTCACGGCGTCTCGTGCCGACAACTCCGTCGGGCTCAAAGACTTGCGAGAGTTCGGCCGCCCGGCCGCCCATCGGCCAGAACGTGACACGAGCGGCAGGAGCGGCCTATGGCGGAACGCTGTCCTGCACCAAGACGGTCACCGGTGCGCCCACCGAGCACCGAGTCGGTCACCGGTTGGCTCGCCTCAGCGACGACGACAAGCTTCAATGGGGCCGCCTCATGGATGAGGCGGAAAGCTGCGTCCGTGCTACGTTGTCTACGCCGCCGAACGTAGCTTCAATGGGGCCGCCTCATGGATGAGGCGGAAAGATCCACGCCTACGACGATGCGGGCAACGCCCTGCCGGCGCTTCAATGGGGCCGCCTCATGGATGAGGCGGAAAGGATGAGAGGAGACACCTGATGGTCACGACGCAGACTGGCTTCAATGGGACCGCCTCATGGATGAGGCGGAAAGATGTACGAGGGCCTGCGACGTGGCGACGAAGCTGATGCGCTTCAATGGGGCCGCCTCATGGATGAGGCGGAAAGCCTGAAAGCCGCCGTCACGGCATCGGATCGCGTGATCGCTTCAATGGGGCCGCCTCATGGATGAGGCGGAAAGTACTCTACGTCTGCCGGCGGACGAGTCGATATTCGATGCTTCAATGGGGCCGCCTCATGGATGAGGCGGAAAGGACGCGCGCTGATCGTCGCTGAGCGCATCCGGGTCGCTTCAATGGGGCCGCCTCATGGATGAGGCGGAAAGCGGCCGACGCCAGCGAGGAGGACGCCTGGGCGAAATTGCTTCAATGGGGCCGCCTCATGGATGAGGCGGAAAGGCTCGGGTTCAGCCCGGCGTGCATCTCCGCGCGGAAGCTTCAATGGGGCCGCCTCATGGATGAGGCGGAAAGAGCAAAAACACATCCGAGATGTCGGCCTCCGCCGAGGCTTCAATGGGGCCGCCTCATGGATGAGGCGGAAAGGGCGACCAGGTCCGCCGCCGTGCCGTACACGTACCGCTTCAATGGGGCCGCCTCATGGATGAGGCGGAAAGACCTACGCCGAGGCCAACGACGCGACGATGGCCCGGCTTCAATGGGGCCGCCTCATGGATGAGGCGGAAAGCCTCGGCCCGCCCGTAGCCGGGCACGTCGATGACGGTGCCGCTTCAATGGGGCCGCCTCATGGATGAGGCGGAAAGCTGGCGCGTATCCCGTGGGACTCCAAAACGGCCGAGCAGCTTCAATGGGGCCGCCTCATGGATGAGGCGGAAAGGCTCCGGGGCGATCTCCCGCGGCGGATAGCGGGGATTCGCTTCAATGGGGCCGCCTCATGGATGAGGCGGAAAGTCACCACAACCCGGACCGGCGAGGAATCCCTGTTCGGGCTTCAATGGGGCCGCCTCATGGATGAGGCGGAAAGATCGCGTCGGTGGAGCCCCGGTGGCGTGCCATTGCGCTTCAATGGGGCCGCCTCATGGATGAGGCGGAAAGTCGCTCACGCGCACGGCGGCGCAGGAGATCGCGGCGCTTCAATGGGGCCGCCTCATGGATGAGGCGGAAAGGCCGCGCCGCGGCCCACGGATCGAGGAGTGAACCGATGCTTCAATGGGGCCGCCTCATGGATGAGGCGGAAAGCGGCCGAATGTATTGCTTGCCGCAATCGATCCGGCCGGCTTCAATGGGGCCGCCTCATGGATGAGGCGGAAAGCACTCGGCAGACCGCTGTTTGACCTGGTGTATAATCAGCTTCAATGGGGCCGCCTCATGGATGAGGCGGAAAGTCAGCTCCGTCACGTTGTGCGTGCATCCACCGATGGGCTTCAATGGGGCCGCCTCATGGATGAGGCGGAAAGGGAGAGTGCAACCATGACGGACCTGCTGCTGACGCGGCTTCAATGGGGCCGCCTCATGGATGAGGCGGAAAGGGGAACAGACGCCCCGAGCGCCCCACGTTGACATCGCTTCAATGGGGCCGCCTCATGGATGAGGCGGAAAGCATGCAGCTCGGGGCGAAGTCGGCACTGGACTTCGCGCTTCAATGGGGCCGCCTCATGGATGAGGCGGAAAGGGCGAGAGCCCGGATATGGATGACGGCGACGCTGGACGCTTCAATGGGGCCGCCTCATGGATGAGGCGGAAAGACGGCGCAACGACCACGACGACGCAGGCGGACGGGCCGCTTCAATGGGGCCGCCTCATGGATGAGGCGGAAAGGCTCGGCCTCGGTCGCGTCGCCGCGAGACGGCTCGGTGCTTCAATGGGGCCGCCTCATGGATGAGGCGGAAAGGCGTAGACCGCGTTCCAGTGCGTGATCGACACGGCGCTTCAATGGGGCCGCCTCATGGATGAGGCGGAAAGCTAGGGGTCGGGCGGGGCG
>CAZHEH010000040.1:0-19734 GCA_964531695.1 uncultured Planctomycetaceae bacterium
ACTTCAAGCTGCCGGCCTTCGCTCCGGCTACCCACAGGAAATAGCGAGGAGGCATTAATATCTTTCGAGCCGCTGGCCCATGCGCCCAAGAGCGGTTCGGGGGCAGGCCGCGGCCGGCCGGAAGGAGCATCCCGACATGCGGACATCCTCTGCACGCTACGTAACGCTCCTGGCGACGGCTCTGAGCATCATGCTTCCGGCTCGGGCCGGGCTCATCGAGGCATTCGAGTCGCCGGAGGGGATCTCCTCCGAGGACGGAAAGCTCGGCACCGTCAAGGGGGGCGAGGGCGTCACCCAGGGCGCGGCCGCGGCACAAATGCCGCCCGGCTCTTCGTTTCGTGTCACGGCCGCCGGCAAACAACTCAGCAGCAGCGCTTGGCTCAAGCTGGATGTGCTGGTCGTCGACCCGATGATGTGTCGCGTGCGGATCCGCTTTGAGGGCGAGGGGATGCGGACCTCGCACGTTGCGCACGTTACGCCGGGCCAGCAGACGCTGTCGTTACCCCTGTGCGTGCCGCTGGGCCACGCGGGGGCTGCATCATGGCCCGAGGGCGAGGTTCAGGTGGTCTTCGTAAACGAGGGAGAGGCGCCGCTCGTGGTGGACAACCTCCGCGCGGAGCCCGCGGCGTCGCCACCGGAGGGGGCCGTGCTGGTCGACTTCGGCCCCGGCACCGCGACCGGCTGGCCGGGCTTCAAACGCGGGGACGTCGAGAGCCGCCGGATGATCTGGAGCGGCGAAGGCCGCGTTCGCGGCGAATCGCCCGGGTTTCCGGACCCGTTGTTGGGCGACTTCGTCGGACCGCGGCTCGGCGACCGCGAACGCGACTCCTTTCGCATCAATCTCGACGAAGGAAACTACTTCGGCTACCTGTGGCTGACGCACTACGCCGGTCGAGACACCCAGCCGATGGAATACGGGCTCATCGGCAATCGCAGGCGGTTGGTCCATGAGCGGCACACCCCGGCGACGATGCTCGGCCCGGACGGCCTGCTGATCGGCCGGGAGGGCGATTGGACGCCGGAGTGGTTCGCCTCCGAGTACCCAGCCGCCCTGACCGAGCGCGTCGAGGTGAAGTCCCTGTCGCGAGGGACTCGCTTCGAGGTACTCAACATGCAGCTTGCCGCTCTGGCCGTCGCGCCGGCGAAGCATCGCGACGCGTTGGCCGCCTACGTCGACCAAGTGGAGACGGACCTCGCCCTGTTTCGTCGGCAGTTCGTGGTCGCGGCGCGCGTCCGGGCGCGCTGCCTGCTGGCGCCGACCGCGGACGAGCAGCGCGACGGGCTTATCGCGTTGCAGCCGGGCGGCGAGCGTCTTTGCGACCCGGCGTGGTCGGCCGGACCGGACGACCGTCTGGAGCGCGTGGAACTGGACGTGGCCCCCGGCATCGCCGGCCGGACGATGTTAGCCCTGGCCGCGGTGCGCGATGTCCGACGCGTGGCCGTTTCGTTGGAGCTCCCGCGCAACGAGGGCGGCCGCGGCCTGCCTATGGACCCGGACCGCACGAGCGTGCACATCCTGCAAGCCGTGCCCCGAGTCCGAGACGGACGGGTCGAGATGCAGCCCTGGGTTCTGGGCAAGGACGCCCGCATGATCTCCGCCGGAGAGGTGATCTGCGCGGTTGTCACGGTGGCGGTGCCTTCGACGGCCCCCGCGGGAACATACGACGGGGCGGTGCGCGTCAACATGCCGGGCGGAGCCGCGCGAATCCCCCTGCGCGTGACCGTTCACGACTGCGGGCCCGCGGACTCGCCCGACACGCCGCGGATCACGGCCCATTCCGATGCCGGAATCGTCGACGTCCACCACGCGCTGGGCGAGGCGCTGCCGGGCAAGGCCCGGAAGGCCGCCGAACGCGCCAGCCGCACGCGGGTCATGGAGCTGGGTATCAACGGGCTGCTGCTGCCGGGCCCCTCCCTGAGCAAGGGGCTGGCTGTCTGGAGCGGTCGAACACGGGCCTACTTCGACGACTATCCGCGCGGCCTCGCCGACGGGACAACCCTGTTCGACATGGGCAGCGCGCTGTGGCGGCTGCGGAACCGGCGAGTTCCGCCGCAGACGGAGGCGTCCCGTCGGGCCCTCCGGGGTGTCGTGACCGGCATACGGCGGATTGCCGGGGGCAAGTTGCCGGGCCGCTACCTGCACTACATGGGTTCCCAGCGGGGCAAGGGAGGCATCCAGAACCTCGCGCGGCTGGCCCGCGATGTCGCGGCCGGCGACGGCAGGCCCGTAATGCGAGTGCGAGCCAGCGACCTGACGGGCGGTGAGATCGACCCCGAATGGCGCGCCGGGGTCCTCCGGCCGTTCCAGGCGCTGGTCCTGGAACCCAACCACGGCGTTACGGCCGAGATTATCCGGGATTTCAAGTCGCTCGGCGGCGACCGGCAGGTCTATCTCTACACGTGGCGCCCGGACCGATACCTTATGGGGTTCTACGCCGCCGGCGTCGGCGCGGACGGTATATGCCTCGACGGCCCGTACATGGTATCCGGCGGCCCCTACGACGGCTTCCACCTCCGCGGCCGAGCGCTGCTGGTGCCGCAGCCGGAGGGACGCTTCGCGGAGACGCTGGCGACACATGTCTTCCGGCAGGGCATCGGAGAGTATCGGCTCATGATGCGGGCGCTGTCCGTGCGCCGCGAAGCGGACGCCGCCGGTGTGGACGCCGGGGAACTCGAGGCCGTCCTCACGGCCGTCAGCAAGGCGGCGTCGGATCGGGCAGCAGGCGGCGACACGACTGCGCTGGAGCTGGACGCCGCACGCACGGCCGAGCTTGACGAACTTCGGCGGAAGGTCATTCGGGCCGTCGCGACGGTCCAGAAGCGGCTGGAAGACCATCGCACGGCCGGGCCGTAGCGGCTCGGCTCACGGATCGCCCCACCGCACGCGCCACAGGACGCCTTCCCGCTCGTGGCGGACGCCGGCGGCGCCGCGGCCGAGCCCCTCCGGGGCGTAGCCGGGGGCGGGGGTCACCAGATACAGCGGCCGGGGTCCCAGGGACGCTCGAAATGCGCCCGGCCCCGCGGCATAGGGGGGCAGCTCGCCGTCGACCGCCACCGTCACGCCGGGAGCCAGCTCGTACCACTCCTGCGTCAGCGTCAGCGCCGAATCGGAGGTGCTGTCGGGGACGATCACCCCATTCGGCGCGGCCTGCCGGAGCGCATCCTGCGCGAAGCGGTGCGCGGAGTGCTCGTCGTGTTTCCACGGAACGAGCCAATACCGGGCCTCGTCGCGCGGCAGCTCCCGCGCGCGGGAAACGCCGACGCCGAGGGCCCGCACCACCGAGGGCGCGGCCGCGTAGAAGGCCGGCGGTAGCGCGATGGAAACCGCCACGGCCGCGATCGCGACCTGTCGCCCGCGCGGGCAGGCATCGGCAAGCACGGAAAGCCCGACGCCCGCGGCCAGGCCGATCATGACGAGTGACGGCAGCACGAAGGTGAACTGGTCGGGAACCGGATACCGCAGCACGAACAGCAGGTGGATCGCCGTGATGGCACCAATGGCCACGGCCGGCGGACGCCCCAGCCGGCGGCCGAAGCGCAACCAGCCGATGACGGCAAGCGGCATCAGGAAGGAGACGAAATTCATCGCCATCAGGGCCGCGTTCACCCTGAACAGACGCCACGAGCCGCCGCCGGCGACCGCGTCGGCGTAGCTCTTGCCGAAAAGCGCGGAACTGACCGCCGCGGCAAGCCCCATTCCCGGCCTCATGGCTTCTTGGACGATCATCGCCAGGTAGGGCGAAGCCCCGACGAGCCACGCCCCGGCCGCCGTGCACAACGACCACGCCGGCACGCGCCGCGTCGCGGCGAGCCACACGCCGAGGCCGAGGTATATCGGCAGCGGCAGCAGGGCGAAATTGTGCACGCACAGGCCGACGCCGTTAACGCCGGCCAACAGCGCCAGTCGTCGCCAGTCCGGCTTGCGCAACACGAGCACCAGCAGAAGCAGCTCCAGCGTCAGTCCCGCCGCACTCCACGTGTACACCTCCGCGATCGTCGCCAGCCACCACATCGTGTGCGCCACGGCCAGCATCGCCGCCACGGCCGCGCCGGTCCATAGCCGCCCCGTGACCAGCGCCACGACGACCGCCAGGTTCGCCAGTGCGACCGCCGCGCCGAGTCCGCTGAAGAAGTTCAGCCCGCCCGCGAACCATGTGCCCGGCAGCACACGTAAAACCTGCCCGGCCGCGATGTACAGCGGATGGGCCAGGGCCAGGCCGAGGTCGCTGTAGACGTCGCCGTGCCAGACGCGCTCCTGGAACATGCCGCTGTCCTGCCAGGAAACTTGCCTCTGGCAGGTGATCAGGTACAGCAGCGCCGCGCCCAGGAAGCACAAACCCCACAGCCGTTTGGTGAAGGGGGGCTCCGCAGCCGGTCGATATGTACCTCGTGGCCTTGGCTCCATGCGACGCGTATGGTAGCGGGCTACCCGACGCCCTGCACGGGCAAAGCGGCGGCGCGGGCGCTTGCGCATGAACGAATCCACCAAGAAGACGACGCGAGGGCCGGGCGGACCGGCCGCTCTGCTTGAAGCCATGCGACCGTCGCACTGGGTCAAGAACGCCTTCGTCCTGGCGCCGGTGCTGTTCTCGGGGGAGTTTCTCGATCCGATGAGTTGGGTGTGGGCGCTGGCGGCGGCCGTCGCCTTCTGTCTGCTGAGCAGTGCCGTCTACTTGACGAACGACATCGCCGACCGCCGCGAGGACGCCGCACATCCCCTCAAGCGGGACCGGCCGATCCCTTCGGGGCGGTTGTCCGTGTCGGCGGCGACGGCGGGCGCGCTCGGCTGTGCGGCTGGGGGTTTGGGCCTCGCCGCGGCCGTGACGGTCCACACCAGCGGGGCGGCGGGCCCGCTTCACGGGCTGGGGCTGCTTGTCTGGGCCGGCGGCTACCTCGCCCTGAATCTGCTGTACTCGTTCTGGCTGAAGTCGCACGCGATCGTGGACGTGATCGTCGTCGCGCTGGGGTTCGTCCTGCGCGCCGTGGCGGGCGCGGCGGCCATATCCGTTCCGATCAGCCCCTGGATGGTCCTGTGCACGTTCACGTTGTGCCTGTACATCGCCCTGACGAAGCGTCGCAGCGAGTTCGTCAGCCGTTCCGCGGAAGAGGCCGCCGCGGCGCGACCCGCCCAGCGCGGCTACGCGCTGGACGACCTCGACCACATGCTGACGGTCTCAACGGCGCTGGCGATCCTGACCTACAGCTTGTACTGCCTGGCCCCGCGGACGGTCTCCCCGGGGGGCGTCGGCTCGGCCCACCTGATCTGGACGATCCCGTTGGTCGTCTACGGGCTGTTCCGATACAATCGGGCCACACGGAGGACCGCCCAAGACCCCGTGTCCGTCCTGCTCCACGACAAGGTGATGTGGCTCGTGGTGCTGGGGTACGTCCTTGTGGCTGCCTTGGTGATCCGGTTCGGCTCCATGCCGGCCGTGCGCAACGTACTGGATGTCAAGCAGTGAGCGCAACCGTTGCCGTCATCCGAACCCGCCCCGAGACCGCCGTTGGCGACGTGCGCGAGGTCATGCGCCTCGCGGGCGTCGCCGAGGCGATCGATCCATCCGCGCAGACCATCCTCAAGAACAACATCTCCTGGCACCTGCTCTATCCGAGCGCGAACACGACTCCCTGGCAGCTCGAGGGTACGATTCTCGGCCTGCGGGACGCCGGGATCGACGACCTCGTCTGCGTCGAGAACGAGACGGTCGTCACCAGCGCCGCCCGGGGCGAGATGCTCAACAAACAGCGGCCGGTCTGCGAGCATCACGGCGTGCCGATCCGCTACAACTTCCGGCCGCGGGATATGCGATGGGAGGTGTACGAGCCCGAGTCCGACATGCTCGTGCTGAGCGATATTTACCCCAAGGGCATCCGCATTCCGGACTTCTTCCACGGGCGGAACGTCGTGCATCTTCCGACCGTCAAGTGCCACATCTACACGAACATGACCGGCGCGTTGAAGAACGCCTTCGGCGGCCTGCTCGACAATAGCCGCCACTACTGCCACAGCCGCATCCACGAGACGCTCGTCGACCTGCTGGCGATCCAGCGGGAGATTCATCCGGGCATGTTCGTGGTCACGGATGGCACGACGGCCGGCAACGGGCCCGGGCCGCGGACGATGGTTCCGATCCGGAAGGACGTGCTGCTGGCCTCGGCCGACCCCGTGGCCATTGACGCCGTGGCGGCCAAGATGATGGGCTTCGAGCCGATGGACCACGACTGCATCCGGCTCGCGCACGAGCGCGGGCTCGGGGTGGGTCGCTTCGACGAAATCGAAATCGTCGGCGATGCCGACGCCGCGGCCGAGCGCTGGGGCTTCCACACCGGCGACAACTCCGCCAGCAAGGTCGGCAAGCTCTTCTGGTTCGGGCCGATGAAGTGGCTCCAGCGCCTTATGTTCCACACACCGATCGTCTACCTCTTCATCTTCGCATCGGCGATCTACCACGACCGGCTCTGGTACCCGCTCCGGGGCAAGAAGACGGTGCGAAGGTGGCTGCGGGAGAGCCCCTGGGGGCGGCTCTTCGCCGAGTACCAGCCCGGCCGGCCGGCCTGAAGGCGGCCGAGCACTCTTCGAGCGCAAAAGGACGCGGCCCGACGGAAACCCGACGGGCCGCATCGCACGTTGTCCGCTGTCCACCCTTGGCTATCCAGCGTCCGCCTCGGCGTCCGCCCGGCCGTTGGCGATCTGCACCGTGGCGAGCGCCGTGGAGATGTCGTTGATGAACTCGAAGATCTTGTCCAGCCCGGTGACCATGAATACGCCCCAGACCTGCGTGTTGACGTCGCAGAGGATCAGCCGCCGGTTCTGCGAGATCATCTGCTTCCGCAGGCGGAGCAGTTTGGCGATGTTCGAGCTGTTGATGAAGCTCACGGCGGAGAAATTCAGGATGACGTCGCTTTCCTTGCCTTCCAGCAAGGTCATGAGCGAGGTCAGGTCTTCGGAGAACTGGGGGTCATCGCCCAACTCGACCACCGTGATGTCGTCCGACCAGTTCTGGATCGCCATATTCGAGGCCCTTTCGATCCGGTACTTACCTGTGTTTTCGGCACAACAGGTGGTGCTCTGAACTAAACGGGCGGCCGGCTCAGGAGGCCTGACCGACCGGCTCCTGGTCGACCGGCCGGCCCACCTGATGGGCCGCCCAGCCGAGGGCCGTGTCGATCAGGACGTGTCCGCCGAGGACGATCGCCAGACGGACGAGCGGCGGCTTGGCCGCCCGTTCCACATCCGGATTCTGCAATTGAAGCACCACAATCGCAAGCGCCAGATACGTCACGATCGCAAAAAGGAACTGTCCCATGGAAATCGCGCGGCGTCCGTACCGCTGCCTGCGCAGCAGCATCACGGCCCCGATGCCGGTCGTGACCGACGCGCACAGATAGTAGATCGCGATGAGCCAGTTCGAGAAGATCCGCGGGGCCCAGAGGCCGGTCCCGGCCCACACGGCCGTGCCGGCGAAGTGCAGCGCCACCCAGACCAGCGCCAGCGTCGTCAGCACGGACAGGCCCACCGTTGGCTCCACCGGCTCCGGGGGGTCCGGATCGGCGATGGCGATGTACTGGCTCTTCGGCCAGCCGCCCCGGGCCGAGCGGGCGAACAGCAACGCGTAGCGCATCGCCACCCACAGCATCAGCAGGGCGAAGAGCACACCCAGCACGGTCATCGTCACATTGGAGAAGTCGGTTACCACGCCTAGCGGCACCTATACACCATTCGCTCGTCGATGCCCAACTCACGCAGGGCCGGGCCGATCGCGCTGTAAAAGCGCCTTCCGTCTACATAGTAGCCGGCCGTGGCGGCGACCCCCGGCACCTGCTCCGCCCAAAAACCGTTCAGCAGCGACATGAACAGCTCGCGCACGTATTTGCTGACCATCGACGCCAGCGCGGTCTGCAGGTGCTCGGAGTCGGCCGAGACGGTGAAGCTCACCTCCGCGCGGCGGCGATCGCTCGACACCAAGTAGGCGCTTTCGTCCGCGTCCTCGCGCACGACCTTGAGCCGGCAACCGGAGAAGACCTGCTGGAGAAACGACAGATACCGGCGGCGCCCGCCCTGGCGGTCCACACGGATGACCAGACGCCCCGGCGGGGCGGCCCGCCAGACGTGGGCCAGCAGCCGCCCGGTGACGCTCAGCAGCGTAACCGTCTTGTTGTCCGTGGCGGCGACCATGCGGTTGAACTCGGCCGTCAGGACGGGTTCGCAGCGGAGCGTCAGCAGGCGGGTGTCCGCCCCCCGCAAGGCGGACGACAGGGAGTTGGCCGCCAGCGAAAGGTCCGTGGCGGTGACGGCCCGCGGCAGGTCGAGCCGTCGGCCGTCGTACCACGGATAGCGCCGCAGCACCTCGCGCGCGGCCGGGGCCAGGCAGGCCAGAAGCTCGGAGAAGGTCGCGGGGCACTTGCCGGATAGGGCGGCCACAGAGGCCAGGGCGCCGCGCTCGAGGTGCTCGAGCGGCCGCGCCGACTTGCGGCAGTGGAGCTTCTTGCTGTCCCCCACGGCGATGCGGCCGGCGCGGCGGGAGGCGCCCCGGCACATGGCGCCGGACAGCCGCTCCCACAGCGGCGTGTCGACCGTCTCGTCGGGGACCTCGAATGCGGCGGCCGTGACGACCAGCGGCCCCAGAACGGGCCCGTATCCCGCCTCGTCAATCCCTGCAACTACGGCCATGCGCAACTCCTCGAGCCGACGATTATACCGGCGTTGGGCGAGGCGACAAGCCGCGGTAGGATGGGCCGTATGAGCGGACGGGACGAAGCCCCGCAATTCCTATGCGACGCGATGCACGGCGGGTTGGCTCGCTGGCTGCGCGCGGCCGGATACGACGCCGAGTTCGAGTACGGCATCGACGACGGCGTCCTCGTCGAGCGGGCTCGCCGGACCGGGCGGATGATCCTCAGCTCGGACGGGCCGCTGTTCGAGCGGAACGTCATTCGCCACGGCCGGGTGGGGGCGCTGTACGTGCCGCGGCAACTCAGCAAGCTCGACGCACTGGCGTTCGTCCTGCGCGAACTCGAGCTTCCCGTTGGTGAGCCGCGGTGCATGGCCTGCGGCGGAGAGCTGGCCGAGGCGCCGAAGCACAGCGTCACGGGCGAGGTTCCGCCGCGCAGCTATCGCGCCTGTGAGCGATTCTGGCGATGCCGGCGCTGCGGCAAGGTGCTCTGGCGGGGCACGCACTGGCAGCGAATCAGCAGACGTCTGGCGGCGCTCGACCCGTGAGGCCGTCGTCGGCCCGCTTGCACGCCCGCGATCGGCGGCATATCCTGCCGAAGTCCTCAATCGAGGGAGCAGGCATATGAAGGGCGCGGCGTTTCTTTACTGGCTGGCGATGCTCACGGGACTGGCCGTCGTCAACGGACTGATCATCGGTCTCGGCGGCGGGGCCAGTTGGGCGTTCTTCTGGATCGTCATTCTCGCCGTCAACCCGCTGGTTCTCGGCTTGGCCGCCTACCAGGACGGCAAACACGGCTTCAAGCGGATCACGTGGGGCGTATTGGCGTTGCTGACCGCGGCGTGGCTGATCTCCTATTACACGAGCTACGAGCGCATCTTCGGCATGCCGCTTTGGGAGCCGCGCGGCCTCGGCCACCGGAGATACACCGGCGGCATGATCTGGCTCGCCCCGGGCTATGCCGTGGCGATCTGGGGGATCTTCACGGCCGCGTTCCGCACGGGCCAGGCGTTCTCGAAGGATCCGGAGCGCCGCCGAAAGGCCGACGACGGCATGTTCACGAGCCGCTGATTTCTGTCGAGGCGTCGAGCGGCATAAGAACGCCGCGGGAGGGGCACTCCCGCGGCGTGGATGCGTCACTGTCAGAAACGAGGGCCTCAGCCGATGTACTTGCCGCGAGCCGTGTAGCCGGTGTGCAGCAGTTCGTGGCTCTTGTGCCCGCACGGTCCGTCCGTCAGGAAGTTCTGGTACAGCTCGATGACGGCGGGGTTCTCGTGCGACTTTCGGACCTCGTAGGCCGCGTCCTCGTCGTAGATGGCCTTGGCGCGGGCCGCGCGGATCTCCGGATCCGTCGGAATCGGCTGTCCGCCGCCGCCCAGGCAGCCGCCGGGGCAGGCCATGAACTCGATGAAGTGGCACTCGCTGAACTTGCCGCCGGCCTTGATGTCCTCGAGGACGCGGCGGGCGTTGGCGGTGCCGTGGGCGACGCCGGCCTTGAGCGTGGCGCCCTTGAGCCACTCCCAGTCGCTGAAGGGCACGTCCTTGTTGGTCTTCAGTAGGTCCGGCACCGGGCCGACCTTCTCGATCGGCAGCTCGGCGTAGCGGAGCCCCTCGAAGCCCCGGACCGGGGTGATGTCCGCGTGCTCGAAGATGTCCTCGACCTTGATGCCCATGACCAGCTCGATGACGGTCCGCAGGGCGGCCTCCATCACGCCGCCGGTGGCGCCGAAGATGACGCCCGAGCCGGTCGCGGTGCCGAACGGGTCGTCGAAGTCGCTCTTGGGCATGTCCGGCAGGAAGATGCCGGCCTCGGAGATCATCTGAGCCAGCTCGCGCGTGGTCAGGCCGTAGTCAATGTCCTTGTAGCCGCTGTCGGACATCTCCGGGCGGTTGCACTCGTACTTCTTCGCCGAGCAGGGCATCAGGGCGACGGTGATCAGGTCCTTCGGGTCGATGCCCATCTTCTGGGCGTAGTAGGTCTTGATGACCGCGCCGAACATCTGCTGCGGGCTCTTGGCCGAGCTGACGTGCGGCAGCATCTCGGGGTAGAAGTGCTCGATGAACTTCACCCAGCCGGGCGAGCAGCTCGTGAACTGCGGCACCTTGGCCGACTCGTCCTTCTCGACGAGGGACTTGTACAGCCGCAGGATCAGCTCCGTGCCTTCCTCGATGATCGTCAGGTCGGCGGTGAAGTTCGTGTCGAACACCTTGTCGAACCCGCAGCGCCGCAGGGCGGTGTTCATCTGGAAGGTCATGGGTACGCCCGGCTCGAGGCCGAAGCACTCGCCGATGCCCGCCCGGGGGCTCGGGGCCGTTTGGATCACCACGTGCTTGGTTGCGTCGTCGATGGCGTCCCAGACTTCGTCGGTCGGGTCGTTGGCCCGCAAAGCGCCGGTGGGGCAGCGGTTGATGCACTGCCCGCAGTTGATGCAGACGACCTCGCCGAGCGGCCTGTCCAGGAACGTCTCGACGGCGCTGTCGGCGCCCCGCTGACCGACCTGGAGCACGCCGACCTCCTGCATGTCAATGCAGGTGCGGATGCAACGGCGGCACAGGACGCACTTGTTCATGTCCCGCACGACGGAGTAGCTGGAGCGGTCGACCTCCTTCATCGGCTCGGACGGGTGACCGAAGCGGAAGTAGTCGACGCCGTACTCCTTGGCCAGCGACTGCAACTCGCAGTTGTTGTTGCGGAAGCAGCTATAGCACTCGCCGTAGTGCTTCGAGAGCAGCAGGTCGACCACGTGCCGGCGGGCCCGGCGCACGGCCGGGGTGTGCGTGCGCACGTTCAGGTGCGACATGATCGGGTAGGCGCACGACGCCTGGAGCGTCCGCTGCCCCTCGACCTCCACCACGCACACGCGGCATACGCCGGCGACGCAGAGGTCGTCGTGGTGGCACAGAGTCGGAATGTGGATGCCGATCTTCCGGGCCGCGTCCAGGATCGTGGTGCCGACCGGCACCTTCACGTCGATTCCGTCGATGGTCGCCGTTACCTGCGCGCCGATCGCGTTCGGGTCGGCCGGGGGCTTGACCTGCTGGCCGCGTTCGCTCTTCGGCGCCCGCGAGTCCCGGCATTCCTTCGTCTGGGTGATATCAGTCATCGTTCGCTCCTAAGCTCTCATGCCGAGACGGCCTGCGGGGCGCGGCCCATGATCTCGTCGCGGAAGTTCTCCACCATGTCCAGGAACACGTTGGGGCTTGTCTGACCCAGCCCGCACTTCGAGGCGACCTGCATCGTCCGCCCCAGCGCGACCAGCTCCCGGAGGTACTCCGTCGAGCATCGGCCTTCCTGCAGCATGTGGATGCCTTCCAGCAGCTTCTCGTTGCCTTCCCGGCAGGGCGTGCACTGCCCGCACGACTCGTCGGCGAAGAACTCCATGAAGTTCTCGGCCATCTCCAGCATGTCCCGGTCGGGCCCGAAGACGATGATGGAGCCGCCGGTGGCGACGTCCTCGTAGGCGATCTGCCGCCCGAAGTCGTTGGCCGGGATGCAATGCCCCGCGGCGCCGCCGACCTGCACGGCCTTGGCGTCCTCGCCGCCGACCTCCTTGAGCAGCTCACCGATGGTCACGCCCATCGGCATCTCGTACACGCCGGGCTTCTCGCAGTCCCCGGAGACGCTGAAGAGCTTGAGCCCCACGGACTTCTCCGTGCCGTGCTCCTTGAACCACGCCGAGCCCTTGACCAGGATGCACGGCACCCAGGCGAGGGTCTCCACGTTGTTCACGACCGTCGGATGGCCCATGAAGCCGGTATCGACGGGGAAGGGCGGGCGGTTCCGCGGCTCCCCGCGGTGGCCCTCCAGCGACTCGATCAGGGCGGTTTCCTCGCCGCAGATGTACGCGCCGCTGCCCATCTGGACGCGGATGTCGAAGTCGTAGCCCTCCGTGCCGCAGAGCCCCGTACCGAGCCGGCCCTCGCCGCGCAGACGCTCCAGCGTCGCTTCGAGCTGCGGCCGGAGGTAGGTGTACTCGCCGCGGAGGTACAGGATGCCGGTGTCGGCGCCGATGGCCCGTCCGGCGATGGCCATGCCCTCGAAGACCAGCTCGGGGTAGTCCGAGAGGATCACGCGATCCTTGAACGTCCCCGGCTCGCCCTCGTCGGCGTTGCAGACCACGTACTTGCGGTCGCTCTTGGCGGCCGCCGCGAGGTTCCACTTCACCGAGGTGGGGAAGCCCGCGCCGCCGCGTCCGCGGAGGGAGGAATTCTGGATCTCGCCGATGATGTCGGCCCGTCCCATGCCGGCGGCGGCCTTGAGCCCGGCGCCCGGCTCGATCCTGGAGAATGTCAGTTCCGCACTCATACCACGTGCTCCTGTTCTTCCTGCCGGGCCGAGGGCGACAGCCGCCGGCGGCAGTCGGCAATGATCTCGTGCACCTTGTCCGGCGTGACCCGCGTATGAATGTGGTCGTTGACCATCATGGCCGGCCCCTGGTCGCACATCCCCAGGCAGTTGGTCCATTCCAGCGTGAAAGCGCCGTCCGGCGTCGTCTCGCCGAAATCGATGCCCAGGTCGTTCTGGAGCTGCCGGGCGACGCGGTCCTTGCCGACCATGTCGCAAGCGATCGTCCGGCACAGGCGGACGACGAACTTGCCCTGGGGCGCCTCCTTCAGGAAGCTGTAGAAGGTGACCACGCCGTGGACCTCGACCGGATGAATCCCCAGCAGGTCGGCCAGCACCTGCATCGCGTACGGGGGAACGTAGAAGTGCCGCTTCTGGATCTCCTGGAGAATCGGCAGAAGCGAGCTACGGTCACGGCCGTACTTCTCGACCCAGCCCTCGATCGACTCCCGGAGCTTGTCTTGCTCGGTTATCAGCATCGGATGCTCCCTACTTCGAAAGCAGTGCGTTGACCTTATCCATGAAGTCGCCGGGGTTCACCGGCTTCTC
Organism: uncultured Planctomycetaceae bacterium; assembly: GCA_964531695.1. Taxonomy (GTDB): domain Bacteria; phylum Planctomycetota; class Phycisphaerae; order SM23-33; family SM23-33; genus JAGXKT01. Next base: position 13,567 of record CAZHEH010000040.1, read on the forward strand.
CTGGAACTCGTCGACCGGCATGACGTCGTCGTCCTTCTCGAGGTTCATGCCCGTGACCATGTTGACGTTGGAGAACATCAGGATCGGCCGGGTGAAGCCGTCCTTCCGCAGCTCGCGGGCCATGACGACGCCATCGTCGGGCTGGTCCATCATGCAATCGAGGACCAGCAGGTCGGGCTGGGCGGCCTGGATGGCCGCCAGGCCCTCCTCGCGACAATGGACGCCCGTGACCTCGTGCCCGTGTCCCTGCAGGACGGTCGAGACCGCCTCGACCACATCCGGGTCGTCGTCCACCACCAGAATCTTGGCCATCTGTTCAGTCCTTTCACGCCCGGGCCGACCGGCGAACCGGCACGCGGTTCCGCTCAAGTCCCTTCCGGGCAAAGAGTTTAGACCAGCGGCTCAGTTCGTGAAAAAAATCACGAACGCGGCTACTATAGCATGAATCGGACAGCCCACGCAACCGCTTTTGCCGAATGCGGCGAAGGAAAACACGCCCGGCGAGCCGCAGTGTGAATGAAGGTGCAACCCACTGGTCGCCTGCCGGTTTCGCCCCGGCCGTGCTCAGTCGCGAAGCTCGACGTTCCAGTATGCGGTGTTCAGGAACTGCTTCCAGGAATGGTACTTCGCGCTGGTCAGGCGGAGCGTCACCACGGGGGAGCGGCGCGGCTTTCGCGGCTCGCTGATCAGTCGCATGCCGGCCTCGACCGGGGTTCGCCCGCCCTTCTTCACGTTGCAGCGGACGCAGCAGCAGACGATGTTGCCCCAGCTCGTCCGTCCGCCCTGGCTCCGCGGCACGACGTGGTCCAAGCTCAGCTCGCAGGTCGAGAACTTCTTGCCGCAGTATTGGCAACGGTTGCGGTCCCGCGCGTAGATGTTCCGCCGGGTGAACTTGACCTCCCGTTTCGGCAGGCGGTCGTAGATGAGCAGCCGAACGATGCGCGGCACGGCCAACTCGAACCGCACGCAGTGGACCCACTCGTGGTGGTCCCGCTCGAAGCGGGCGCGGTAGGCGCTGATTTCCTGCCACGACTCGAAATCGTACGTCTGCCAACTCTCGTCCTCGACGGAGACGATTTCGGCGATGCCCTTGAAGAGCATGCAGAAGGCGCGTCGCGCGCTGACCACACGAACGGCCGCGTAATGTCTGTTGAGGACAAGAACGCTGCTGTCGAGGGCGCTGTATTGGCCTGCGACGGTCGTCATGGCTTCGTGGGCGGCCCTGGAACGGTGGCACAAACCGCCACGGTCGCTTGTTGGCGAATATACACACGAAACCCCCCTTACGCAAGCCGATCAGCGCTAAGCTCGGGCGAAATTCCGATCAAGATACAACATATGGGGGCAACGGCTTGGGGCTACCGCATCGCCGCGTTGCGTCAGCCGCAGTCAAAGCTTCGCAGCGCAAGAAGCCCTCGCTCCCGCGCGAACCGGGCGGTCACGGCGCCGGCCTTTACGACTGTGCCGTCTTCGCTCTCTTCGCACGTGACCGACTCGATCGGCGCGCCGGGGGAGAAGGCCGAGACGATCAACACGCGGCCCATCGCGCCGCCCGCAAGCGTGATGAAACGGTCCCGCCGTCCTCGGCCGGCCGTGCGCGAGTCGGCCCAGACCTGCGACTCCATGCTCGACCACAGGGCAAAGTGCAGCGCGCCGGCGTATCCCGTGATCGTGCCCCGGCCGGCCTCCGCCTCCAGCGCGACCTGGCCGGGCGTGTGCCAGAAGAGTTGCACCTTCTCCGGAACCCCGACCTCCAGGTCGTCCAGAACCAGCAGCATTCGTTCCGCGGGTTGCTGGCCGGTGAACATCGTCACGTGGCGAACAAACCGGACGTTCTCCCCGCAGGCCTCGCCGGCGTCGCAGGCCACCCAGCGGTGCCGCTTATCCACGGCCGAACCGACAAACCGTCCCCGCGCATCAATTCGATGGTCTCGGTCCGCCACGACGATCGTGTTGTGGGCCCTCGCCTGGACCTCGTAGAACTCCTCACGCGCCTCCGAGAGAAACGCCCGGCTGAAGGGAGGATGCTCCGTGTCGCTGAGGAGCATCTCGCCGTCGACCTGGACCTGCACGGCGTTCATGTCGTGGTGGGCGTGGTGTGCGGCCAGGTCGCCCGTCTTGACCGCGACGTACAGACCGGGCGTCGGCCATGCGTCCGCCAATGCCGCCCAGCCCACCTGCTCGTAGACCTTGAGCGGCTCGAGGGCCGGCTCCGGCCGTTCCTCGATGTCCGCCGGCCGGAACAGCAGCGCCAGGCCCGCAGAGGACACGTCCGTGGTGCTCACGTCGCCGGAGTAGCCGTAGGCATCCAGCCACCAGGCGATCTCGCGCAGCCCGTAATGCTTGGCAAAGAGGTAGAGCCCGCCGTACAGCGGCACGGTCGCGTTATCGCCGAAGTTGGCCGGCTGCCCGTTGGGGCTGAAGTACGGCCCGAAGAGCCCCGTGGCGTCCATGCCTCGCTCGTGGAAGATGTGCCGGTCGTCCTCGACGCGGCTGAGGGCCTCGCCGAACAGAAGCACGAACCGCATCGCGTAGCCCCAGTAGCCGATGCCCTCGTCCCAGCCGCCCTCGCGGCCGAGGGCGTTGAAGAAACGCTTCAGCCCCGCCTTGGCCTTGTCGCACGCCTCGCGGGCGATCGGGTCCTCGTCGGCCAGGAGCAGCCCGGCCAACCCGCAGCCGCAGTTCAGCGCCGCGTTCCAGTTGTGATAGCAGGAGTACCACCAGACTTTTTCGTCCACGGCTCGGCAGTAGGGCTCCAGGGCCTTGGCTCGGATGGCATCCGCCACGCCCTTGCGGTCCGCCTCCGTGAGGTCGTCGGCGAGCCAGTCGAGCGCAACCGCTGCCGCCATAACCGCCTCGGCCGTGCAGAGGTCGGCGGGCATTTCGGCGTTGCACGGGTCGGTCCAGGTGCTCCAACGCGTGAGCTGCTTGAGCTCCTCAACGGCCCGATCGCGGAATGCCCGGTTGGCGTCGAGGTGGTGGGCGATGAGCAGGTCCCACAACCGCCCTTGGGCGATGCGGGCCGCCACCAGGGCGGCGCCCCAGCGGCCGGTCTGCCAGGCGCGGCGCCATTGCTGCTCCATGATCGGCGCCGAGTGCAGAATCAGCGAGCACTTGGCCAGCAGCCGTTCGTAGATGCGACTGAACGGATTCCGCCGCAGCTTGTTGCTCGCGTCGCGTATCTCATCGCCCGTGGCCAGCAGTCCGCGTTGCATATCGGGAGATTGCCTTTCCCTGTTCGCTCCGCCGCTCATCGGCGGACGTACAGCGTAGACACCCGAGGCCGCGCGTGCAAGCGGCTCGGAGAAGCCCGACAGCGGCTTGTTGATACGGGCGAGTTGGGGTATCATGCACGGTTTCGCGGGCTATGGGAAAGAGCACCAGGACATCCTCCCGCAAAAGAGGGACGCGGAGGACCGGCACAGGCCGGGGCAAGGCCCAGCGGGCCGCCAAGGCGTCGCCCGGCGGCGCATCCGCCGCCGGAGGCGCAGCCCCGCAGGCCGACGGGCACGACATCGTCGTTGTCGGGGCCAAGCAGCACAATCTGCGGAACGTCGGGCTCCGCCTCCCGCGAGACCGGCTCGTGGTCATCACCGGGCTGAGCGGCTCGGGCAAAAGCTCGCTCGCCTTTGACACGATCTACGCCGAGGGCCAGCGGAAATACGTCGAGTCGCTCTCGGCCTACGCCCGGCAGTTCCTGGGCCAGCTCGCCAAGCCGGACGTCGAGCACATCGAAGGGCTGCCGCCGACCGTCGCCATCGAGCAGCGCAGCGGTGGGGCGAACCCGCGATCGACCGTCGCCACGACCACCGAGATCTACGACTACCTGCGGCTCCTGTTCGCCCGTGTCGGCACGCCGCATTGCTGGATCTGCGGCCGGGGGATCACGTCGCAGACCGTCACGCAGATGGTCGACGCCCTGTTCACGCTGCCGGAGGGAACCCGGTTCATGGTGATGGCTCCGGTCGTCCGCGGACAGAAGGGCCAGCATGCCGAGCTGCTGCGACACATCCAGCGCGAGGGCTACGTGCGTGTCCGTGTGGACGGGGACATCCACGAGCTGCGCGAGGTCCCGGAGCTGGACAAGAACCGCAAGCATACGATCGACGTGGTCGTCGACCGGCTCGTGCTGCGGGATTCGGTCCGCATCCGGCTGTCGGACAGCATCGAGACGGCGCTGAACCTGGCGGGGGGGCTGGTGGTGATCTGCCACGAGCAGCCCGACGGAGGCGACACGGAGGGCAAGAAGGACGGCCGGTGGACCGACTGGCTGTTCAGCGCGACCTACGCCTGCCCGGAGCATCCGCAGGCGAACCTGGAGGAGCTGGCGCCTCGGATGTTCAGCTTCAACAGCCCTTATGGCGCCTGCACGAGTTGCGACGGGCTCGGGACCATCCTGGAGTTCGACCCGGACCTGATCGTCCCCGATCCCGGCCTGCCGCTCAGCCAGGGGGCGATCGATGCCTGGCGCCACGGCGGCAAGCGGATGAACATCTTCTACAACCGGGCCATCCGGCGTTTCTGCCGCAAGTACGGCGTCTCGTCCAACACGCCCTTTGAGGAGCTGCCCAAGGACATCCGCGAGAAGCTCGTGCACGGCGACCCGGAGGGCGGCTGGGAGGGGGTCATCCCCAACCTGACGCGCCGCTGGCGCAAGACCGACAGCGAGTACGTCAAGGCCCGCCTCCACTCGTTCATGTCCGAGCAGGCCTGCCACGACTGCAAGGGTGGCCGGCTGAGACCGGCCTCGCTGGCCGTGACCATCGCGGATCGCAACATCAACGACATCACCCGCATGGATATCGCCTCGGCCGTGGCGTTCTTCGATGAACTGGAGCTGAACGCCGAGCAGGCCCAGATCGCGGAGATGATCCTGCGGGAGATCCGCCACCGGCTGCGGTTCCTCGCGGACGTGGGCCTGGACTACGTGACGCTCGACCGGGCGTCGGCGACGCTGTCGGGCGGGGAGGCCCAGCGGATCCGACTGGCCACGCAGGTCGGCAGCGGACTGGTGGGGGTGTGCTACGTGCTGGACGAGCCGACCATCGGCCTGCACCAGCGGGACAACGAGCGGTTGGTCCGCACGCTCGAGCGGCTGCGCGACATGGGCAACACGGTCCTCGTGGTCGAGCACGACGAGGCCGTCATCCGGGCGGCCGACCGGGTCGTGGACATCGGGCCCGGCGCCGGCCGGCACGGCGGGCGGGTCGTGGCGGAGGGGACACTGGAAGAGATCTGCGCGTGCGAGGAGTCCGTCACGGGCAAGTACCTCGCCGGGCGTATGCGGATCGAGGTGCCGGAGCGACGCCGGGAGATGAGGCACAAGCGGGCGGCCGAGCTCCGCGGCTGCTGCGAGCACAACCTCAAGAAGATCGACGTCCGCTTCCCGACCGGCGGCATCATCTGCGTCACGGGCGTCAGCGGGTCGGGCAAGAGCACGCTGGTGTCGCTGACACTGCTGCCGGCGCTGCGGCGGCGAATCAGCGGCTCGCGCGACAAGCCCGGCGCGTTCGACAAGATCCTCGGCGTGCAATACCTGGACAAGGTCATCGAGATCGACCAGTCGCCCATCGGCCGGACGCCGCGGAGCAACCCAGCCACCTACACCGGCGTGTTCGACCATATCCGGCAGCTCTTCGCCCAGACGCGGGAGGCGAAGATCCGCGGCTACAAGCCGGGGCGGTTCAGCTTCAACGTCAAGGGCGGGCGCTGCGAGGCCTGCCAGGGCCAGGGCACCAAGCGGATCGAGATGCACTTCCTGCCGGACGTGTTCGTCACCTGCCAGGAATGCAAGGGCACGCGGTACAACCGCGAGACGCTCGAGGTCCGCTACAAGGGCAAGAGCATCGCCGACGTGCTCGACATGCGCGTCGAGGAGGCGCTGGGGTTCTTCGAGAACTTCCCGAAGATCCGCGGGCTCATCAAGGCGCTCAACGACGTCGGCCTCGGATACGTCGAGCTGGGCCAGAGCTCCACGACCCTCTCGGGCGGCGAGGCCCAGAGGGTCAAGCTCGCCTCCGAACTGGGCAAGCCCTCGACCGGACACACGCTCTACGTGCTGGACGAGCCCACGACGGGGCTGCACTTCGCCGACATCCACAACCTGCTGAACGTGCTGAACCGCCTGGCGGACATGGGCAACACGATCATCGTCATCGAGCACAACCC
>CAZHEH010000041.1:0-18820 GCA_964531695.1 uncultured Planctomycetaceae bacterium
CTTGGGACCGCCTTCAGCCCCAGGATGTGATGAGCCGACATCGAGGTGCCAAACCGCTCCGCCGCTATGAACGCTCGGGAGCGATCAGCCTGTTATCCCCGGAGTACCTTTTGTCTGATAAGCGATGGCCCTTCCACACGGGACCACCGGGTCACTAAGCCCTGCTTTCACATCTGCTCGACGTATCTGTCTCACAGTCAAGCGCCCTTATGCCCTTACACTCATCGCACGATTGCCAACCGTGCTGAGGACGCCTTTGGGCTCCTCCGTTACCTTTTAGGAGGAGACCGCCCCAGTCAAACTGCCCACCTAACACGGTCCCCCGCCCGGATTCACGGGTCGGGGTTAGGTGGCCCATGCTACAAGGGTGGTATTTCAAGGATGGCTCCATCCCGGCCGGAACCGAGATTTCAACGCCTCCCACCTATCCTACGCATGCAACACAAGACACCAATATCAGGCTACAGTAAAGGTTCACGGGGTCTTTCCGTCTTGCCGCGGGTAGGCGGCATCTTCACCGCCAATGTAATTTCACCGAGTCCGTCCTTGAGACAGTGCTCCAGTCGTTACGCCATTCATGCACGTCGGAACTTACCCGACAAGGAACTTCGCTACCATAGGACTCTCATAGTTAGAGCCGCCGTTTACCGGGGCTTAGGTCGCAAGCTTCTCCCGAAGGATAACCTGCTTCCTTGACCTTCCGGCACCGGGCAGGCGTCAGTCTCTATACATCCTCTTACGAGTTAGCAGAGACCTGTGTTTTTGATAAACAGTCGCCAGAGCCATTTCTCTGCGCCCTCTCCCGAAGGAGGAGGGACCCCTTATCCCGAAGTTACGGGGTCAATTTGCCGAGTTCCTTAAGGACGGTTCTCTCGAGCGCCTGAGGATTCTCTCCTCGCCTACCTGTGTCAGTTTTAGTACGGGTGCGCGTTTTGTCCCCGCGGAGCTTTTCTTGGCATCTGCGTTCCAGACTTCGGCAACCAATCGGCCTCGAGCTGGCCCCTTGCGGGGCCCCCAACCCACACGTCTGATCGTGGGATCCGGTGTGTAGATGCGTCATCCGCGGTTCAACCGCCACGCACAGTGCAGGAATATTAACCTGCTGTCCATCGTCTACGCCTTTCGGCCTCAACTTAGGTCCCGACTAACCCTGGGCGGATTTACCTTCCCCAGGAAACCTTAGGCTTTCGGCGAGCAGGATTTTCACCTGCTTTATCGTTACTCATACCGGCATTCTCACTAGCTGACGCTCCACGGCTCCTTACGGTACCGCTTCGACGCTGACAGCTACGCTCTCCTACCATCCAATGGATCCGCGTCTTCGGTGCTGTGCTTAGTCCCGATCATTATCGGCGCCGGGTTGCTCGACCAGTAAGCTATTACGCACTTTTTAAATGATGGCTGCTTCTAAGCCAACATCCTGGCTGTCTCAGCAATCCGACTTCCTTAACCACTTAGCACAGTTCTGGGACCTTAAACGGCGGTCTGGGTTGTTTCCCTTTCGACCATGGAGGTTATCCCCCACAGTCTGACTCCCGGGGTACACACGACGGTATTCGGAGTTTGGTTGAAGGAGGTAGCCTGGTGGGCCCCTCGTTTCATTCAGTGCTCTACCCCCGTCGTGCAATAGCCCGAGGCTAGCCCAAAAGCTATTTCGGAGAGAACCAGATATCTCTGGGTTTGATTAGACTTTCACTCCTCCCCACAGCTCATCCCCTAACTTTTCAACGTTAGTGGGTTCGGTCCTCTTCCCGATGTTACTCGGGATTCAACCTGGCCATGGGTAGATCACCCAGCTTCGGGTCTACAGCATGCGACGAACGCCCTGTTCAGACTCGCTTTCGCTACGGCTCCGCCCCTGAGGGGCTTAGCCAAGCCGCATACCGTAACTCGCCGGTTCATTATGCAAAAGGCACGCCGTCACCCATTCCCCGAAGGGCATAGGGCTTCGACAACTTGTAAGTGCACGGTTTCAGGTACTTTTCACTCCCCTAATAGGGGTTCTTTTCATCATTCAGTCGCCCTACTTCTGCGCTATCGGTCGCGATGGAGTACTTAGCCTTGGAGGGTGGACCCCCCAGCTTCACGCGGAGTTCCACGGCATCCGCGCTACTCTGGTACGCCGACCATAACGGTTCGCCCTGCTTTCGCCTACGGGACTTTCACCCTGTATCGTGTGACTTTCCAGACACTTCGACTGGCAAGGCGTTGGACCTAGATCAGCGCCCACAACCCCCCGGCCGTAGCCGGGGTTTGGGCTATTCCGCGTTCGCTCGCCGCTACTGACGGAGTCTCGGTTGATTTCTTTTCCTACAGGTACTTAGATGTTTCAGTTCCCTGCGTTTGCCCCGACGGCCTATGCATTCAGCCGCCGGTGACGCCATCTGCTCTCACAGTGGCGCCGGGTTTCCCCATTCGGAAATCCCAGGATCAAAGCTCGTTTGACAGCTCCCCTGGGCTTATCGCAGCCTACCACGTCCTTCATCGCCTCATCGCGCCTAGACATCCACCGTGCACCCTTACTAGCTTGATCACATTTGTCACGGACCCCACGGGCCCGTGTGCCATCAAGCCGCAGTGGCGCTTGCACTCGGTGAACCTCGCAGCTTTCGCTGCTCCTATGAACTTTTCAAAGAGCCGTTCATGCCCTCATCGGGCCCGCCGCCGACCCAATCGGCCGACGGGGGTTCCACGCCCTTTCACAGGGCGCGAAGTTCGTCAACTGTACCTCTATCCGCTCAGCCATGCAAGCGCTTGAACGGAACAAACGCAAAAAATTCTTCTCCGCCTCCGCGGCGGCCCGCCCTGCCCCGCCGGCCGCGGGGCCCACTGGAGACGAGCGGGCTCGAACCGCCGACCTTCTGGTTGCAAACCAGACGCTCTCCCAACTGAGCTACGTCCCCGGCTCAATCGCGGATTGTCGGCCGCGGAGCGCGGATTGCCGCTTTGCCCGCCGCGTCGCAATCCGCCGTCGGCATTCCGCAGGGGAATGGGCCTGGTTGGATTCGAACCAACGACCTCACCCTTATCAGGGGTGCGCTCTAACCAACTGAGCTACAAGCCCTTCCACGACCGTTTTCGGTTGCCCGGGGCCCACAGCCCGCGAAAGCTCGAGCGACAGCCGCATGCAGCATCGCGTGCCCTCGCACGCCGGGCCGCGTTGTGTCTTGGCTCTTTGCTGTTTTCAACCAGCGGCGCCGGCCCGATCGGCCGACGCGTTCAGGGCACAAAAAAGCCATCCCGATAGGATGGCTTGCCGTTGCCGGGCCTGACGCCGTGCGTCACCCGGCTCGACAGCCATCGCTCAGCAGAATGCGTGCCGCTTCAGGAATCGTCTCTCTGCCCTCGTGCACGTCCGTCATTCGAGCCCCATACAGGGGCCTAGCGCCGTATCTTAGGCAATCGGCACAACGGGGTCAACACCCGTAGCCAAAGAAATCCGCCGTCTTCCGCCCGGCCGGGCTAGTCGGCGTCCTCGCCTTCGCCGTCCGCGCCATCCGGACCGCTCGCCCCCGCGCCGTCGTCGCCGTCGGCTTCGCCCTCGGACTCGTCTGCGGTCTCGCTCTCGTCGTCGTCCTCGGGCTCGGGCGGCTTCGGCTTCACGGCCACCATTTCCACGACCACGTCCAGCTCATCCAGGTCGGACTTGGCCTGTTCCGCCAGGGCCCGCACGGCCGTGCCCTTCAGTGATTCGGTGGCCAGCACCGCGTCATACTGCTCGACGGCCGCCTGGCGGTCCGCCTGCGCCTCCGCCAGCCGACCCAATCCGTACCGGGCCCCGCCGACCGCCACCGGGTACTCGCCGTACGCATCCACCACACGTCGGTAGTGCTGCCGGGCCGCCTCGGCCGGGTCTTCGCCGGACGGGCCGCGGAGGCCGTCCCGCAGCAGTCGCCGGTACTCGTCGCCGAGTCGCACGTTCGCCAGAGCGGCCTTGCGCTCGTCATCGTCCTGCGCAGCCATCTCCTTGAGGCGGCCGAAGTAATTCTCCGGCAGCGCCCCCGGACGGGCTGTCATCAGTTGGTCGAACTCCTGCTGAAGCAACTGCTGCGCGCTCCGCCGGTACCGGATGAACCACAGGGAGCCGGCGACAATGACGGCGGCGATCAGCACGGCCCAGGAGATCGCCCGCGAGTGCCGTTTGATGTAGTCCCAGGCATCGCCGGCGGCGTGCGTCAGGGAGCTTTCCTTGAGTTCGTGTCTGCGCTCGGCCTTCATCGGTTTCTCTGCACTACGACGGGGGCTCGGCGGCGTCCGCCTCGCGGGCCTTGTCCGGCCAGACCAGCACGGAAACCGTGGCCGTGCCCCACGTCTCATTGCCTCGGATCGTCACCCGGCACCGCTCGTCGGGCCGGTCGAAGTCCAACACCATCTGCCCCTGGGCGAAGATAAACGTCGACAGCACCCAGCGGTTCATGGGCATGTAACGCTCGAAGAAGCGCTTCAGGGCGAACTTGTCGCCCTTGCCCTTATACACGTGGTCGACGAACCGCACGCCCGCGACCGCGTAGTTCCGGCTCTTGTCCTCGTCCAGTCCAAACCCGTACGGCACCGGCACATCCGAAATCGGCGGATGCAACTGTGGCGGCGGGGTGGCCGGTCCGGGAGGCGGGGACGCCCCCCCGCTGCCGTCCACGGAAACCGCGCCACCGGCATTGCCGGCGGGCTGGTTGCAGCCGCCTGCCAGCGCAGCGGCCGCCAGCGCCAACATCACCAACGCGCATTGCCGAGCCATTTCGACCTCCCTGCCGATCATGGCATGTACCGGCCGTGCGGGGCCCGCACGGCCGGAACGGGGTAGTTACGCCCGCGGACCGGGGGTTGTCAAGACCCCGTCCCGCCCGCGGCGTTCGCTGTACGATATCGACCAGCCCTCGCGGCCCGCAACAAGGTAATCCGCGGGGCGGCAGAGCGTTCAGGCGTTCGCACATTCCCACTTGCCCTCGGCGGAAGGCATCCGTACCGTCTACGGGCTCTATCGGAACCTCCCGCGGCCGCGACGGTGGGACGATCGGCGGCTTGGACGCGCGCGAGAGGGCGATTCCGGCCCCGCCGGGCCGACGGATACGAATATGATCGTCGTTCTCAACCTGTTTGACATCATCCCCGGCCGCATGGCCGAGTACGCCGAGTACCTCCGACGCGTGCAGCCCATCCTGGACCGGTACGGCGCCCGCGTGCTCCTCTACGGGCGGACGCGGATGGTGTACTGGGGCGATGCCCGGCAGGAGTACTGCGGGCTGATCGCCTACGAATCGCTCGCGGACCTGCGCCGGCTCTCGAGCGACCCTGATTTCGTGGAGATCCGCCCGCTGCGGGACGACTCGACCCGCAACTACGTGCTGACGGCCATCGAGGCCTTCCCTGACATGAATGCCGCGGCCGAGTTCCTCGAGAACGGCGGCGATTGAACCGCCCGGTCGGCCGGCCCCTTGTCCGGCAAGATCGTGCGATCCGTCGCAAATCCGGTTGACAGCGTCTGCACGGCCGTCCATAATACGTGGCTCTATCGACATTCCCCCAGTCATAGGTGGCATACAAAATGAAGACGTACATGGCCAAGAAGGGCGAGCTGGAAGCCCAGTGGCGGCTGGTTGACCTGACGGACAGGGTTCTCGGCCGGGCGGCGACGGAGATCGCCACGCTGCTGATGGGCAAGCACCGCCCGGAGTACACCCCGCACACGGACACGGGCGACTTCGTCATCGTGATCAACGCGAGCAAGGTCCGCCTGACCGGGCGCAAGCTGGAGCAGAAGGCCGCGAAGCGGTACTCGGGCTACCCCGGCGGCCTGCACGAGACGCCGCTGGCGGTCGAGCTGGCGCGGCATCCGGAGCGCGTGGTCGAGAACGCGGTTCGCCGCATGCTGCCAAAGAGCCGACTGGGCCGGCAGATGCTCACGAAGCTCAAGGTCTACGCCGGACCCGATCATCCCCACCAGGCCCAGCAGCCCGAGCCGTACGAGCTGTAGCCACAGCAGGAAGAGACAGATATGGCGAGTGACGAGCAGGCCGCACCGAAGCAGCAGGAAGCCGCCGGAGACACCGCCGTGGCGGAGCCGGCGTCCGAGCCGGAACAGGCGCAGACGCAGACCATGCCCCGCGTGGCCCCCGATCCGCCGGCCGAAAGACGCTGGTGGTGGGGCACCGGACGCCGCAAAAGCGCCGTGGCACGCGTGCGCATCCGCCCGGGCTCCGGCGAGTTCAAGATCAACGGCCGCGAGGTCGACGTGTACTTCACGGAGGACAAGGACCGCAACGACGTCCGCCTCCCACTCAAGGCCACCGGCATGACCGGCAGTTGGGAGATCCACGTGCGGGCCAATGGCGGCGGCTATACCGGCCAGGCCCAGGCCGTGCGGCTCGGGCTCGCACGCGCGATCGCCGAGGCCCTGCCCGAAGCCGAGCTGACGCTCCGCCAACAGGGCCTGATGACGCGGGACGCGCGGAAGACCGAGCGGAAAAAGTACGGCCGCCGCGGCGCCCGTCGTTCGTTCCAGTTCTCCAAGCGATAAAGCACGCACCGGAAGCAAGCCGCGCCTCGGGGGCGTTGCCCCCGGGGCGCCTTTGTGCGCGTTTCGGTTCGGCTGCTCTTGACCCCCCCTATTCCGGCCGATATTCTCTGAGTAGCGCGGCCTCGTGCCGCCAGCGGAGCTTCTGTCTTGACTGAGGCGACGGCGAACGTCCCGGACCCGGACAAGAAAAAGGGTCACTTCACTCGCTTCTTCCTGCGGGGACTGGGCGCCCTGCTCCCCACGCTGTTGACGCTTGCGCTGCTGGCGTGGCTGGCCCGGTGGCTGCACGTCAATGTCGGCCAGTACATCAGCCGAGGAGCGTACTGGGCGTTGCAGCGGACCCCTTGGGCTGGCGTGATCTCGGAGTCGGCCTGGTACGCGTACGTCGGCTGGTGGTTCGGATTCGCCGTCGCCGTCGTGGCGGTGTATGTCTTCGGGCGTTTCGTCGCGACGTACGTCGGCCGTTGGCTCTGGCGGATGACTGAACGCACCGTCACGAGCATGCCGCTGATCCGCGGGATCTACCCGCACATCAAGCAGGTGACGGACTTCATGCTGACGGACCACCGCAAGAAGCATTTCGAGCAGGCCAACGTGGTCGCCGTCGAGTACCCCCGCAAGGGAACGTGGTCCGTGGGCCTCGTGACCGGAGGAGGCATGCAGTCCATCCGCGACCGGGCGGGCGAGGATCTCGTGACGATCTTCATCCCATCGAGTCCGACGCCCTTCACCGGGTATACAATTGTGGTGAAGAAGCGAGAGATCGTGGAACTCCCCATCACCTTTGACGAGGCACTGCGTTACACCGTCAGCGGAGGCGTGCTCACGCCCCCCAGGCAGTTGCCGGCGGAAGAGCGGACCGAGCCGGCCGGGGCTTTGCGCGAAGCCCAACAGGCCCTCCCGAGCCATCCCGAGGAAACCAGCGGCAAGGAGAAGCAACAGTGAACATCGCCATCGATGCCCGCCACATGGACGTTACGACCGCCATCCGCGAGTACGCCGAGTCGAAACTGGGCAAGCTCCCGCGCTTCTACAACGGGATTCAGTCGGCCGAGGTCATCCTGGACTTCGAGGCCGAGAAGGCCCTGGTCGAGGTCGTCGTGACGGCCAAGCGGAAGGCGACGTTCGTGGGCACCGATCGCAATGAAGATATGTACGCCGCAATCGACCAATGCATGCACAAGGTCGAGCAGCAGATCCGCCGCCACAAGGACCGGGTCCGCGACCATCAGGGCCCGCCGCACGAGGCGATGCAGGGCGGGCAGGCGTGACCGCCCCGCGAAGGGGCCCGGACCCTCGCGAAGGGGCGTTCGCAACTCGCCGGCGCAAACTGCGCTGGCGAACCGTGGGGCGAATCGCTAGACTGGCCGTCTGCCCTCGCGGGCTCCCGGGCGCCGCAGCTCTTACGGTCGGCCGGCGGGGGCCGTCCGAACCGCCCTGGCGTCTTCCGGGCTGGAACCACAGGAGCGTAGCATGAAACTTTCCGACATTATGGTGAGCGAGGCGGTCATTCCCGAGCTGAAAGCGACCTCGCGCAACGAGGCGATACAGGAGTTGATTCGGTCACTGGCCGACGCCGAAGCATTGACGCCCGAGCAGGCCCGTGAGGCGGAGAAGGCCGTGCTGGCCCGCGAAGGGCAGGCCACGACCGGCATCGGCAAGGGCGTTGCCCTGCCGCACGCCAAGCTCAAGGGCATCGACATGCCCATCGGCACGATCGGGCGCTCCTCGGACGGCATCGACTTCTCCGCCCTCGATTCCAAGCCCGTGTACTCCGTGATTCTGTTGCTGTCCAACCCGGACAACCCCGACGAGCATCTCCAGGCGATGGAAGCGGTTTTCAAGCACGTTCAGCGCGACATGTTCCGGAAGTTCCTCCGCCAGAGCGAGACGCGCGAGGCGATCATGGACCTGATTCGGGAAGCCGACGAAGCCGGCTAGCGCCGTCGGGCGGCATGGCCGCCACATCGGAACAGCGACTTGGGCACGATCGAAAGGGAAGTGAAGATTGCCAATAAGTACGGCCTGCACGCCCGCCCGGCGATGCAGTTCGTGGAGACGGCGAACCAGTACGCCAGCAAGGTCGAGGTTTCGAACGGAGCGATGACCGTGGACGCCAAGAGCATCATGTCGGTCATGCGGCTCGGCGCCGGCAAGGGCACGGCGTTGCGGCTTACGGCCGACGGGGACGACGCACAGGACGCGGTCGACGCCCTGGTCGCCCTGGTCGAGCAGGGCTTCGGCGAAGAGTAGCCGATTCGCACGGTTGCGGCCTCACGGAAACAATGATCGTCAAGAAGGGCATAGGCGTCTCGCCGGGCGTGGGCATCGCCCCGGCCGTCATACTCGATGCCGAGGAGTATGACATTCCGCAGCGCCACGTCCCCGTGGACCGCGCCAAGGCCGAGCTCGAACGCCTCGAGCACGCGGCCAAGACGTCCCGCCAGGAGTTGCTGGACCTCCGCGATCGTACGGCCGAGCGGCTGGGCAAGGAAACCGCCGGCATCTTCGATTTCCACCTCGGGCTCCTGGACGACGAGGCACTCCGCGGCAAGTTCGCCGATACGATCCTCAGCGGGCACGTCACTGCCGAGTACGCCGTCGCCACCGTCCTGCGCGGCTACGCCCGCGAGTTCGCCGACATGCCGGAGTACCTCGCCGAGCGAGTCAAGGATGTGTACGACATCGAGAAGCGGCTCCTGCGGAATCTCATCGGCCAGAGCCGCCAGTCCCTCGGGCACCTGACCCGCGATGTGGCCGTGCTCGCCCACGACCTCACCCCCTCGCAGACGGCGGGGATCGACCGGGAGCATATCCGGGCGCTGGCGGTCGACGCCGGCGGGCGGACCAGCCACACCGCGATCGTGGCCAGGGCGCTTGGCATCCCGGCGGTCGTCGGGCTCAACGACATCACCACCGAGGCGGGCGCGGGCGACCGCGTCATCATCGACGGACACCGCGGCGTCGTTGTCGTCGACCCCGACGAGCGGACCCTGGCCGAATACGAGCGCTACGCCCAGCAGCAGGTGGAATTCATCCACAGCTTGGAGGCCTTGCGCGACCTCCCGGCCGTCACTCGCGACGGGCACGAGATGACGCTCCTGGGGAACATCGAGTTCCCGGACGAGACCACGGCCGTGCTGGACAAGGGCGGCCAGGGCATTGGCCTGTACCGCACCGAGTTCCTGTACCTCGGCTCGGACACGGAACCGAGCGAGGAAGACCAGTACGAGGCCTACCGCGAGACCCTGGAGATGTGCGACGGCCGGCCCGTCGTCATCCGAACGCTGGACCTGGGGGCCGACAAGTACACGCAGTCGCGCGCCCGCATTCCGGAGCGGAATCCGTTTCTCGGCCTGCGGAGCATCCGGTTCTGCTTGCAGAACCTGCCGATGTTCCGCACGCAACTGCGGGCGATCCTCCGGGCGGCCCACCAGGCCGACGCCTCCATGCTCTTCCCGCTCATCACGGACATCCTCGAGCTGCGCCAGGCCAAGACGATCGTCCGGGACGTGGCCGAGGACCTGGAGGAGGAAGGCATCGAGCACAAGCACGACATCGCCGTCGGGATGATGGTGGAGACGCCCTCGGCCGCCCTTCAGTGCAATACGTTCGCCCGGGAAGTCGACTTCTTCTCCATCGGCACCAACGATCTGGTACAATATACTCTTGCCGTCGACCGCGGAAACGAGCGCGTCGCATCGCTGTTCACCGTGGCCAACCCGTCCGTGCTGCGATTGATTCAGGAGATCATCCGCGCCGGACAGCGCTACGGCATTCCCGTCAGCATGTGTGGAGAAATGGCCGGCGACCCGACCTACACGCTCCTGCTGATGGGGCTCGGGCTGCGAGTGTTCTCCTGCACGCCGCAGGCGATTCCCGAGATCAAGAAGATCATCCGGTCGACCACGCTGGAACATGCACGGCAGGTCGCCCGGCGAGTCATGGCGTTTGATTCGGACAAAGAGACGGTCAACTACCTCCGGTCGGAGCTGCGCAACGTCCTGCCGGAGGCCTACCCCGAGTAGAAGACACAGGCACTCCGCACGTTGTGTCCGCGCGCGGCCGGGGGTTTGCCCCCGCTGCGAGCGGGCGGAGCGCCGCAACCCGAGCGAGGTCCGCTTCGTCCCGCCCGAGCGCGCCCCCGGCGCGCCCGTCGGAGCCGGCGAACCCCGACCCGGACAAGGACGCACGATATTCCCGGTCCCGGCCTGAAATGGGGCTTCCGCTTCGCGGTCGAGGGCGACCTTCGCTTCGCCTCACACCGCGACATGCTCCGCGCCCTGGCGCGGCTGACACGCCGAGCGCGGTTGCCGCTGCGCTACTCCCAGGGCTACAATCCGCACGCCTTGCTCTCGCTGCCGGCGCCCCGGCCGGTCGGGGTCACGTCTCGGGACGAGCTACTGGTCGCGGATCTTGATGCCGACACGCCGCCAGAGCGCACCGTCGATATGCTTTACGGAATGCAAGGCACGTCTCTTCATGGTCTTACGTTTCTTTCCGGCGGCCCCCTGCCGGGCCGGCGCGCGCCCCAGCTCGCGCGGGTAGAGTACGAACTGCCCCTCGCGCCCGGCGATGCGAAAGCCGTCCGCGAGCGCTTGGAAGCGCTCCGAGCCCGAGACCACTGGCCCGTTCAGCGCTCCGCGCGCCGCGGGCGCCGCCCGCGAACGCTGGACCTGCGGGAATCGATAGAACGAATCCAGTTGGAGGGCGACTGCTTGCGTTGGTCGCAGGCATCGCGGGACGAAGCTTCGCCGCGTCCCGCCGAGGTTCTCCGCCTGCTCGAGCTGGACGACAGACAGGACTTGGCCCGCGTGGTCCGCACGGAAGCGGATTACGGGCCGGACACGAATCGCGCCGTCAGGGCGCACCTCAACAGGACAAGGACACCATGCCAAGGGAAATGCTGATCAACGCGGTGCAGGCCCAGGAATGCCGCATCGCCATCACCTCGAAGGGAAAACTCGAGGAGCTGTACTTCGAACGGGCGTCGAACGTCTCTCACGTCGGCAACATCTACAAGGGCCGCGTGACGAACGTCGAACCCTCCATCCAGGCCGCGTTCATCGACTTCGGCCTGCAGAAGAACGGGTTCCTGCACATCTCCGACCTGCACCCGGACTACTTCCCCGACGGGTCGGAGAAAAGCGAGGCCGTCGGACGCAAGCGGCCCCGCCGACAGCGTCCGCCCATCCAGAAGTGCCTGGACCGCGGGCAGGAGGTCGTCGTGCAGATGACCAAGGAGGGCATCGGCACCAAAGGCCCGACGCTCACGACGTATCTGTCCATCCCCGGCCGGCTGCTGGTGATGATGCCCGGCATGCGGCGGCTGGGTGTCTCCCGGAAGATCGAGGATGAGGAATCCCGCGTTACCGCGCGCAAAGCGCTGGAAGAACTGACCTTACCGGGTGACATGGGCTTCATTGTGCGCACGGCCGGGATCGGCCAGCCCAAGCGAGAGCTGCAGCGCGACCTGAACTACCTCGTTCGGCTGTGGGATGCCATCCACAGCCGCATCGAGAAGTCCAAGGCGCCTGCCGAGATCCACCAGGAGTCCGACCTCGTCGCCCGCACCATCCGCGACGTCTACGCCACGGACATCCGCCGCATCATCTGCGACGAGGAATCCGTCGCCCGGAACGTCTACGAATTCCTCGGCATGATCGCCCCGCGCAGCAAGACGACTGTCGAGCTGTACACGGGCAAGGAGGGGCTGTTCCACGAGTCCGGCGTGGAGCAGGAGATCGAGAAGGTCTCCTCCCGGAAGGTCGATCTGCCGTCGGGCGGCTCGCTCGTGATCGACCAGACGGAGGCCCTGGTCGCCATCGACGTCAACTCCGGCCGGTTCCGCAAGCACAGCGACGCCGAGACGACCGCGCTCAAGACGGACCTGGAGGCCACGCAGGAGATCGCCCGCCAACTCCAGCTTCGCGACATGGGCGGCGTGATCATCATCGACTACATCGACCTGATGCAGGACAAGAACCGCCGCGCGGTGGAGAAGACCCTCCGCGACGCGCTCAAGAAGGACCGGGCCAAGAGCAAGGTCCTCAAGATGAGCAATTTCGGGATCGTACAGATGACCCGGCAGCGCGTCCGCCCCTCCCTCGAGAGCAGCGTGTACCGCAATTGCCCCCACTGCGACGGTGCGGGGATGATCAAGTCCGAGGAGTCACACGCCCTGCAGGTCATGCGGAGCTTGCAGCGGGCGGCCGCCACGAAGGACGTGGCCACCGTCGAGGTCACCGTCACGCCCTCTGTGGCACACCATCTGGCCAACGAGGCCCGCCACCGGCTCTGCGCCCTGGAGCGCGAGACCGGCAAGACCATCATCGTCCGGGCCGATGCCGGCCTGCCCGGCAGTGACGTCCGCATCACCTGCAAGAACGCCCGGGACACCGAGGTCGCCTGGAGTGACGACGCCGAGACCGGCCAGGCCATCGACCGACTCGATACGCGCAACGTCCGGGAGATCATGGAGGGCGAGGGCACGGCCCGGAAGTCCTCGCGAAAGCGCCGCTCGCGTCGCAAGAAGAAGGACGGCGACAAGCCCAAGGGCGACGGCCAGGCGTCGGGCGAGAAGCCCGAGGAAAAGCCCAAGGACGCCGACAAGCAGGAGAAAGGCAAGGACAAGGATCGCGGCTCCTCGGACCAGAAGGCCCAGGGCTCGGCCTCCAAGAAGAGCCGGCGGGGCAGACGCGGCGGGCGCAAGCACAAACGCAAGAAATCCTCCGACAGCGGGAACGGCGACAAGGGGAACTCCGGCGAGGAGTAGCCCGTTGCGGTCAGAGCGACAGGATGCCCGGCCGGCGGCACGACTCCCCCCGCCAGGCAACCTCGACCTCCGGCCAGTCCGTCGCCGCGGACAGCGCCCGCCAGCCGTCCACCCCGCAGAGCACCGTATCCTCGCACTTGCTGCCCGCGAGGGATGGGTTCCACGCAAACGCTTGATGTTCCAAAGCTTGCGTCGAATCTCCCGTCGCCGCCTTGCGTTCCCGCGGCAGGTAGCCGCACGAGCCCCCGACGTGAAGCGCCCGCCACTCGTCGGGGTGGCCGACCTCCGCGAACGCCGCCTGCGCCTCCGCGAAGAGCGTCCCCAGCGTCACGCCCGGCCGAAGCGCCGCCAGCAGCGCCGCGTTCACCGTCGCCGCCGCCCGATGCCGCGCCGCGAGTTCCTCCGGGACGGTTCCGAAGTGCCCCAGCCGCGTCACCGCCGCGATGAGCCCGTCCCTCTCCGCACAGGTCACCAGCATGAAGGATCTCTCGGCTCGCCGGCCGGTCGGCAACGGATGCCGGTACCGCGCAATGCGGTCGTCCGCCCCCACAAGCAGCAGCCACGGCGTACAACCGGCCGCCAGCAGACGCCGACCGGCCTCCCCCGCCAGTTCGTGCTCCGTCATGCCCGGGACCGCCGCCCGCGCCGCCGATTCCATCGCCGCGACGGAATCCGAGCAAGTCCCCCGGTATCGCTCCACCTCCCACGGCGTCAGGGACCAGCGAAGGCGGTCGAAGTCCGCATCCAGTCGTGGCAGGTCCCGCCCCGGTACGGGCGCATCGGCCGCCACGCGCGCCCTGCCCAGAACTCGCTCGAACACTTCGGCCCTGTCAGCCGGGTGGTAGTAGTCGAACGCCTCGAACGCCAAGTCGGCGTCGGCCAGTTCCTCGCCCGCCAGCCGCTCCGCCTCCACGTTGTTCGCCAGGACCGTACCGCCCAGCCGGTCCACAAACACGTAGCTGTTCCCCGCGTCGCAAGCCCCCGCCACGTGGTTATGCCCCCCGCAGGTGTACCAACTGAAG
This sequence comes from uncultured Planctomycetaceae bacterium, assembly GCA_964531695.1. GTDB lineage: Bacteria > Planctomycetota > Phycisphaerae > SM23-33 > SM23-33 > JAGXKT01. The sequence goes on from CAZHEH010000041.1 coordinate 14,312, forward strand.
TTGCAGCGCCGGCGGAGCAGCACGCCGTCGAGCTTGTGGTCGTCCAGGTATGCGATGACGCGCTGGTGCTTGATTCTGCGTTCTTCCGGCTCGGTCATGGGCGCCTCCCGCCTGCTCCGCCGGCTGCCCGTCGAAGAACCGCTCCCGCCGATCACGGCCGGAACAGCGTCCACAACGGGCTGCCACGGCCGCAGTATACAGCCCGTGAGCGGCGAGGCCATGATTGGACGAGGCCGCGGCGGCTTCCCCGCCGTCAGACAGGCCGGGCAGCCGCACCGGTGCGCGGGCAACGCAGGTGCCCCTGGCCTTGCCGGTTGGAGCAAATCCTGATTGACCGACCCGCCGCGTCCGATATACTCAGAGATAGGCTCTGAGAAGACGCGCGGGAGAATGACGATGCTGCGGACGCAGGAGAGCGAGATACGCCGCCGGGCCGGCACGGCCGCTCGGGCGGAGTGCGTTCGCGCCGGCGTCGTCATTATTGCGGTAATCGACTCTCGTACGCCTTAGGGCGGGTGCGGCGGACTTTTCATCTTTCCTCCGAGGCCCTGAGGCAACCCCTCAGGGCCCTGTTTTTTTGGTAGACAGGGCACGGCCATGACAGGCGAAACACAACGAGTCGAAATCTACGACACGACGCTGCGCGACGGCACGCAGGCCGAAGGCGTCTCGCTGGCGGTCGAGGACAAGCTGCTGATCGCCGAGGCGCTCGACCGGCTGGGCGTGGACTACATCGAGGGCGGCTACCCGCTGAGCAACCCGAAGGACGCCGCGTTCTTCCAGGCCGTGCGGGATCGCAAGCTCGAGCACGCCAAGGTCGCCGCCTTCGGCATGACGCGGCGACGCGGCGTGACGGCCGAGGACGACGCCGGCATGCGGGCGCTGCTCGGCTGCGAAGCGCCCGTCGTTACGATTGTCGGCAAGAGCTGGGATCTCCACGTCCGGGACGTGCTCCGCGTCGGCGAGGACGAGAACCTCGCGATGATCGCCGACTCAATCTCTCTGATGGCCCAGGCCGGGCGTGAGGTGCTCTTCGACGCCGAGCATCTGTTCGACGGCTGGCGCGAGAACCCCGACTACGCGCTGGCCACGCTGAAGGCGGCCCGGGAAGCGGGCGCCGCCCGGCTCGTGCTGTGCGACACGAACGGCGGCTCGACGCTCGAGCACATCGCCGAGGTCACCGCGGCCGTGCAGGATGCTCTGCCCGAGGCCAAGCTCGGCATCCATTGCCACGACGACTGCGGCCTCGCGGTCGCCAACTCACTGACGGCCGTGCGGAACGGCGCGATGCACGTGCAGGGCACGATGAACGGCATCGGCGAACGGTGCGGCAACGCGGACCTGACGGCGGTGATCGGCAACCTCGCCGCGAAGTACGACTGTGACGTGCTGCGCCCCGGCACGCTGAGCCGCCTGACGGAAACCAGCCGGTTCATCTATGAGGTCGCCAACCTGAACTTCCGCGCGAACCAGCCGTTCGTCGGAGCCGCGGCCTTCGCCCACAAGGGCGGCATGCACGTGCACGCGATGCAGCGGAACACGCGCTCGTACGAACACATGGACCCGGCATACGTCGGCAACGCGCGGCGCATCCTCGTCAGCGAGCTGTCGGGCGTGAGCAACATCGCGGCGACCGCCCCGGCCAAGTTCGGCCTGGCCGACGACAAGGACGCCCAGCAACGCGTACTCCGGAAGCTGATGGAGCTGGAGGCCGAGGGATACCAGTTCGAGGCGGCCGAGGCGAGCTTCGAGATGCTCATCCGCCGTCTGCTTGGCGGCCAGTGGTACCGGAACCTTTGGGCCCTCGACCACTACCGCTGCGTGATCTTCAAGCACGACGGCCGCGAGGCGAGCACCGAGGGCATCGTCAAGCTGCGTGTGGACGGCAAGGTCGGCCACACGGTCGCCGAGGGCCACGGCCCGGTTGATTCGCTGCATCGCGCGCTGTGCGCGGCACTGCGCGACCACTACGACGCCGTTGACGACCTGCACCTGGTGGACTACAAGGTCCGGGTCGTGAACACCGCCGCCGAGACGGCCGCCAAGGTCCGCGTACTGATCGACTGGCACGACGAGCACGGGCGGGGCTACTTCGGCAGCGTCGGCGTCAGCGAGAATATCATCGACGCGTCATGGCTCGCCCTCGTCGATGCCGTCGAGTTCAAGCTGCTATCGACAACGGAGACCGATTGAGTGACGGCGGCCGACAGCAAGACGCCGGCAATGGTTGGATTCGCGAGCGGATCACTCGCAGCGAGTACCTTGTCACACTGCATGCGGGCCGTGCCCGTGCTTCGGGCTTCCTAGCATCGCAAGATATGCAACAGATATGACTACGGAACTGCCCAAGACCTACGACCCCGCCGCCGTCGAGCAGGAGGTCTACGCGCGCTGGACGGAGAGCGGCGCCTTTCACGCCGAGCCCGGCTGCGAGCCGCGGGACGCCTACTGCATCGTCATCCCCCCGCCGAACGTCACGGCCCCGCTGCACCTCGGCCACGCGCTGAACAACGCACTGCAGGACGTCCTGGTTCGCTGTCGGCGCATGCAGGGCAAGACCGCTCTGTGGATGCCCGGCACGGACCACGCCGGCATCGCTACGCAGACGGTCGTCGAAAAGCGCATCCTCGCCGAGGAGGGCAAGCGCCGCACCGACTTCCCGCGCGAGGCCTTCGTCGAGCGAATCCAGAGCTGGAAAGACGAGTACGAGGCGCGCATCACGAAACAGCTCCAGACGATGGGCTGCTCGTGCGACTGGCGGCGGCAGCGGTTCACCATGGACGAGGTCTGCGCCCAGGCCGTCCGCGAGACGTTCTTCCGACTGTTCCGCGACGGGCTGATCTACCGCGGCAAGCGGCTGGTCAACTGGGACCCGGCCACACAGACCGTCCTGGCCGACGACGAGGTCGAGCACGAGCAGGTCCACGGCCACTTCTGGTACATGCGCTACCCGCTGGTGGAGCCGGTTGAGGTAATTGGTGAGCTATGCGAGCACGTCACTGTGGCCACCACCCGGCCGGAGACGATGCTGGGCGACACGGCCGTGGCGATGAACCCCGCCGACCCGCGGGTCGACGCGCTCATCGGCAAGAAGGTGCGGCTGCCCATCGTCGGGCGGGAGATTCCGATTATCGCCGACGAGCACGTGGTCATGCCGGACGCGGACAGCGAGGACGAGAAGGCCCGCTTCGGCACCGGCTTCCTCAAGGTCACGCCCGCCCACGACCCGGACGACTACCAGATCGGCCAGCGGCACGACCTGCCGATGGTCAACGTGATGGCCCCGGACGGCAGCATCTCCGACGCCCACGGCTGGGAGGACTGCGACGCGCCGGAGGCGCAGAACCTTGTCGGCATGGACCGCTTCGAGGCCCGCGAGGCCGTGGTCGAGTTCTTCCGCCAGGAGGGGTTGCTGTCCGACGTCCGCGAGTATGTCCACCAAGTCGGTCACAGCTATCGCAGCCACGTGCCCATCGAGCCGTATCTGTCGGATCAGTGGTACGTGGCGGTCAAACGACCCAGTTCGGAGATCGGAGAGCGGAGTTCGGAGTGGGCAGAGCAGCATCCGGAACTGGTCGAGCAGCGCGGCGGTACGGCGTATCTGAAGGATACGGACGTTCCGGTCAACTCGCTGGCCGGGCTGGCGCTGGCGCCGCTGCTCGATGGCCGGCTGAAGTTCACACCCGACCGCTACGCCAGGACCTACCAGACCTGGCTGGAGAACCTGCGCGACTGGCCCATCAGCCGGCAGCTCTGGTGGGGACATCGGATTCCGATCTGGACAGAGGACCTGGAACTGCCCTCGGACGTCGAGCCGGTCGAGTCGGACCGAGGCCCGGACGCCCAAACGTGCGCTGCACTGGACCGCGCGATGGGCGAGCACTTCGGCAACGCCCTTCGGCGATTCCCCGAATTCCACTACATCCTGCGTACCGAGCCGCACACGGAGCAGCCCGGCTGGACTCGCACGTACATCTGCGCCCTGGAAGACGACCCCGGCGCGACCGCCTGCATCGAGAAGGCCGGCTGGCAGCGCGACCCCGACGTCCTGGACACCTGGTTCAGCAGTGCGTTGTGGCCGTTCAGCACGATGGGCTGGCCGGAGGACACGCCGGAGCTGGGCAGCTTCTACCCCGGCGACGTACTGTGCACCGCTCGGGAGATCATCACGCTGTGGGTCAGCCGCATGGTGATGATGGGGCAATACTGCGTCGGTGACATCCCGTTCGAGGACGTGTTCATCCATGCGATGATCCAGGACGGGCAGGGACGGAAGATGTCCAAGTCCCTCGGCAACGGCATCGACCCGCTGGACATCATCGACAGCCACGGCGCCGACGCGATGCGGTACACGCTCGTGTCCATGACGACCCAGACGCAGGACGTCCGCATGCCCGTCGAGGAAATGACCATGCCCGACGGGCGGAAGGTCAACTCCTCGCCCAAGTTCGACGTCGGGCGGAACTTCTGCAACAAGCTGTGGAACGCCTCGCGGTTCGCCCTGATGAA
>CAZHEH010000042.1:0-18758 GCA_964531695.1 uncultured Planctomycetaceae bacterium
ACACTACCTCCGCTGCGCAGCAACGTCAAGGAATCGGTATGGTGTCCCCAGATAACCTAACCTGAGATAAGGTCTCGTGAACAGGTTGAGACGGGTTAACAGCCGACTTGTGGCCGGGCGATGGGTCGGGTAGAGTTATCCGACCGACACGAATTCCGTCGAAGGCGCGCGGCCGTGGCGGCCCTGTAGTCGCTGACGGCGGCATGGACGGAGAGGAGAGACTGACATGTGGCGAGTTCTCTTATCGGCGGCCGTGATTCTCCCGGCGGCGTGCACATCCTCCGCGCAGTACCGGCCGGTGCATGAGGCGACGGATCCGGCGGCGATCCCGGAAGATGCGTACGTGCAGGTGAGCGAGGGCGGGCATCTCGAGTTGGCGGGGCGGCGGATCCGCTTCTGGGGCCACATCGGGCATTTCCCGGACCCGAAGCTCGGGCGCCGCGAGAAGCCCCGACGCGACCACGAGCTCATGGTCGAGCGGATGAAGGACCTGGGCTTCAACATGCACCGGCTGTGGCACATGCCGGTCACGGACGAATACGAGAAGGGCGACGGCTCGCGCGCGGACCTGCGGGACTACGGCATATACCTGCTCAAGGAGAACGGCATCCGGATCTGGTTCGCGGGGCTGAACCGCCTGGGCATCGTCCGGGAGGAGGACGTGGACGTGATCGACGATCCCGCCACGGCGGAGGCCTGGAAGGAGGCCATCCGGGGCATGTCGCGCGTGTGGTGGTGGTCCGAGGGCAAGGAGGGCGCCCGCATGCACCGCAACCTGGCGCGGATGTGGGACCCGCGCCTGCAGGCCCTGTCGCTGGAGCGGATGGAGGACGTGGCCACTCACCGGAACCGGTACACGGGCATGAGGTACTGCGACGACCCGGTCATGGCCGTGTGGGAGCTGAGCAACGAGGAGTGGTGGCTCCGCCAGATGCTGATGAAGGGCTGGTGGCAGGACGAGGAGAAGCTGGCCGACTACTTCCGCAAGACTCTGTTCCGGGAGTGGAACGGGTTCCTGCGCGATCGGTACGAGACGGACGAGGCGCTGAAGCGGGCGTGGCTGGGCCTGCTGCCGGGCGAGTCGCTGGAGGCGGGGACGGTGCTGTTCGCGCCGATCGCCATTCCGGTGGATGTGGACGCGCAGTGGCGCATCATGGGCGTGGACCCCGACGGCCGGGCGACCGGGACGGTCACGCGGGCGAGGTTCAACGACACCCGCATGGCCGACGTGATCGAGTTCTGCCTGGAGACGGTCATCGCCCAGAAGCGGCGCGAGATGGCGGCGCTGCGGAGCTGGGGCAAGAGCACTCGCCTGTGCCCCGTCGTGTGGGACACGGGCTTCGGCGCGGAGATCCATTCGCAGTACCTTCAGCAGTTCGGCGACGCGATCGCCCACGTCAACTACACGCACGCGCTGCATGACGATCCGACCCACGAGCACTACCCGTTCCGCAGCGGCCTGGCGGAGTACCCCCGGCTGCGCTGGAACGGCGTGTCCCGCGGCGAGCACGGCAAGGCGCCGGGCAAGCCGTACTTCATCTACGAGAACCAGATCGGCTCCACGTCGAAGTACCGGGCGGAGTACCCGATGCGGATGGCGGCGCTGGGGTTGATCCAGGACTGGGACATCATCTGCTGGCACTCGTACGGCGCCGGGCCCGACGCGGCGAAGGCACGGCCGCACGTTCGAGCCCTCGAGGTGGGCACGGAGCTGAACCTGCACTTCGGCGGGGACGAGGTCCAGCTATCCTCGATGCGGGCGGCCAGCGAGATCTTCCGGAACCTGCACGTGAAGCCGGCCCCCGAGCCGACGCTCTTCGTATTCGGGCGTTCGGCCCTGACGGATCGGGAGAGCATGGAGACGGCGCAGAGCTACGGGGTGGCGGGCATGCGGATGCCGCTGACCGCGTACCGCTACGGCTGCCGGGTGATCGTCGACCCCACGCTGGAGGACCGGCCGGATGCGGCGGTCTTCCGCGGCGAGGACGGCGAGCCCGACGCCGAGGCCTACGAGCGGTTCTGCCGGGACGGTCACCTGGTGATCGGTCCGACGGTCGACCCTCGCGCGTTCAAGCCGTGTCCGGTGGCGCCGAACGAGCAGCTCCGCTACGACTGGCGCCGCGGCAACCTGACGTTCGACGCGCCGGGGGCCGTCATGTTCACCGGTTTCTACGGGCGGCTGCCGAATCCGGAGAGGGGCGTGCGCTTCGGCCACGGTGTGGTCTTGCGGGACGTCGAGGTCCGCAACCCCGAGGGCATGCCCTATCCCGTGACGGAGGGGGAGCGGTACATCACCTTCGCGTTGGCCAGCACCGACGGCCGGCCGCTGGACAAGTGCAACGCCGCCGTCGTGTCGCTGGTCTCGACCAGCTTCAACACCGGCTTCCGGCTGGACGAAGACAACCCCCGGCCGATGCACGGCTGCAAGGTGGCCGAACCGGGGGGCCTGCCCGTGCTGGTGGCTCGGGTCGGCGCGCGGATCGAGTGCGACGCGATCGACGGCATGCGGTACACCCTCCGCGATTACGAGATGAACGTGATCCGCCGGGGCGTGGTGCGCGACGGCGTCCTGGAGATCTCGGCGGACGACCCGGTGTTCCTGGTGGAGCTGGAACGGTAGACCGCCCCGCGCCGCGAGCGACCCGAGCCCGGCGGGTTGGAGCCCAGCCGGAAGTGAGGGCTCCGTCTGCGCAAAAAAACGACCGGGGACGGAGGAGTTGCCCGGCTGATCCGCCTTTCGGCCGATTTCCCGGACTGATGAGGGTCTCCGGTCTGGTTCAACGGTTGGTCTGACCTCTTTGTTACTCGTCCCGTTGACCTGCCATATTATAGCGCTCGGCCGCACGGCTGACCGCGGCAGGGCGAGATTTTCTCGCGAGGGAGCCCGGACCGCTCCGCCGTGCGGCATTCGGCCGGATTACTGGGATTCCCGCGCCGCCCGGGCGGGCCGGCACGGCATCGGAGCGATCCCGGCGACCCTCGGCGCATCGCGCACCTTCCCGGAACGGTTCCAGGGAGCGCGAGTCCTCGGAAGCCCTATGCGTTCCGCCGGCACTGCATCCACTGGATCGCGTGCCGCGTCAGCTCGGCGGCCGTGTCCACCTGGAGCTTCTGCTTCAGGTGCTCGCGGTGCGAGTCCACGGTCTTGGGGCTGATGTGCAGTTTTTCGGCGATTTCGCGCGTGGCCATGCCGCCGCCGATGAGCTCGAAGATCTCGAGTTCCCGGTCGGTGAGTTGCTCGATGGGCGACGTGTCGGCGTTCGCCGGGCCGCCGACCAGCCGGCCCATCACCTTCGTGGCGATCCGCTCGCTGACGTACACCGCCCCCGAGAGCACGCGCCGCAACCCCTCGATGACCTTGTCCCGCCCCTCCTCCTTGGTGACGTAGCCCAGCGCCCCGGCCCGCAGGGCCCGCTCGGCGTAGAAGCCCTCGTCCCGCATCGACAGCACGAGGATTCGAACGTCCGGCAGTCGGATCTTCATGTCCTTGATCAGCTCCAGCCCCGAGCTGTCCTTGAGCGTCAGGTCGACGATGGCCGCGTCGGGCGGGTCCTTCTCCATCGCCCCCAGGGCCTCGGCGGCGCTGCCGGCCTCCCCGCAGACTGCCAGGTCCTCTTGCTGGTCGATCAGCATGCCGATGCCCTGCCGGACCAGCGGGTGGTCGTCGACGATGAATACCTTCTTCGCTGCCTGTGATGTCGGTACTGCTTCCTCGCTCATGGCCCTTCTCCTTCCTCCGCGGCCGGGGCCGGCAAGGGCACGATGCACGTGACCGTGGTGCCTCTGTCTTTTCGGCTGCGGATGCGCAACACGCCGCCCAGGGCGCTCGCGCGGTACTGCATGGCCCGCAGGCCCATGCTGGTACTGCCGGACAGGTCATCCGGCAGGCCGCCGCCGTCGTCGGACACGCGCAGCGTCACGGCCTCGGCGTCGCGGGCGAGCATGAGCTTCACGCGGCTCGCCCCGGCGTGTCGGGCGGCGTTGGTCAGCGCTTCCTGCGCAATGCGGTACAGGTGCGTTGCGGCGGCATCGTCCAGCGGGGGCGGCTTCCGCGGCCCGCGGAACTCGCACGGCTGCCCGTGCGTGGCGTCGAGCCCTTCGGCCAACTCCCGCAGCGCCGCCACCAGCCCGTCGGCCTCCAGGCCGACCGGGTCCAGCCCGTGGGCCATGGCCCGAACCTGGGCCGTGGCTTGGTTAATGGTAGTCACCACATGCTCGGCCGTGGCTTGTTCGTCCGGCAACTCATCGCAGATGCGGTCCGCCAGGCCGCCGATGAGGTATGCCAGCCCCGTCATCGTCTGGCCGAACGTGTCGTGCAGATCGCGCCCGATGCTCCGCCGCTCGGACTCGCTCAACTCGCTGATCATCAGCTCGAGCCGCTTGCGGTCCGTGATGTCGATGCCGAACTCCAGCAGCATGTTCTCGCCGTCGTCGTCGAAGGGGTACGCCCACACGTGGTAGGATCGCCCATCGGGCAAGGCGTACTCCCAATCCTTCGTCCGTCCGGCGTCGAGCACCTCGGAGAGCGGGCAGTCCTCGCAGGCCTCCTGCGAGCCGTACTGCACCTCATGGCAGGGGCGGTCCTCCGGCTCGCCGAAGGTCTCGAGGAAGCCGTGGCTCGCGAAGCGAATGTTGTGTTGGCGGTCCTTGATGGCCACATAGCCCGGCAACAAGTTCAGAACGTTGTACAGCCGGTCCCGCTGCGCTTGGATGGCCGTCTCGGCCTCCAGCCGCTCGGCCACCTCCCTGCGGAGTTGAGCCACGGCCTGGTCCAGCTCCACGTTCATCCGCTGAAGCTTGTCGCTCCGGGTCCGGAGTTCCTGCTCGGCGAGTTGCCGCCGCGTCACCTCGGTTTGCAGCCGCGTGACCGTCTCCTGAAGCTCCTCCGTCCGCTCGGCCACTCGCCGCTCCAGGTCCTCGTTGGCCCGGCGCAGGGCCTCCTCGGCGGCGAGAATCTTCGTAAGGTCCAGGGCGATGCTGACGTGGAAATCCTCATCGGGCTCGACCCGTGCGGCCGCGCCGAGGTACGGCGTCCGCGTGCCGTCCGGGCGCTGGAATGCCCGCTCGTAGCCCACAACCTTGCCCTCGCGCATCAACTCATCGCCCCATTCGGCGATTTTGCCCCGGTCCTCGGGCACGATGGACTCGGTCCAGTCGATCTCGCCCCGGTCGAACTCCTCGCGCGTACGGCCCATCATGCGGAGCATCTCGTCGTTGACGTAGGTGACGTTGCCCTTCGTGTCCACGAAGCCCACGCCGAAGAGGTTCGCCTCCGCCAGCCGCCGGAAGATCGCCTCGTCGCGGCGCTGCTGTTCCTCCGCTCGCTTGCGGTCCGTGATGTCGAAGTTCACGCCGACGGACAGGCCCGGCCGGCCGTCCTCGCCCGGGTAGATCCGTCCGCGAGAGGCGAGCCACCGCTCCTGCCCGTCCTCGCGGAGGATGCGGAACTCGTCCTCGAACTCCCCGGCGCCCGAGTCCCACCATTGCCGGGCCCGCTCCCGCACGCGCGGTCGGTCCTCCGGGTGGATGTACTGGAAGAACGTATCGCGGTCGATCGGCTCGTCCCGGCTCCGGCCGAGCATGTCGTAGAGCGTATCGCTCCAGTAGATCCCTCCGCTGCCGAGGTCGTACTCCCACAGGCCGATCCGGCCGCCATGAAGGGCGAGCTCCAGCCGCTGCTGCTGCACCCGCTGCGGGTTGCATTGCGCACCCGTCGGGCGCGGCGGACGGTCAGAAGCTTTATCTGCCGGCGGGCGCACGCTGTCGTCGGTAGAGTGTCCGGATTGTGGCGCAGCCATACACACCCATCCTGCATTCAGCGTAAGGGAAGCCCTTGAGCGAGACCTGTTGAAGTATAGCGGTTGCCGGGCTTCCGGGCGCGAGGACGGCTCCATCACCGGGCCATGCATGCCGGACGCATAGAATGGCCATGCGATAGCGGAAAGGCACTGCATGGACCACCTGACGGACGAAGAGCTTGACGCACTGGCGGGACACTCGGGCGAACACAGCGTCTCGATTTGGATGCCGGCGCACCGGGCCGGGCCGGAGGTGAGAGAGGACCGGTTGCGGATGAAGAACCTGGTGGCGCGCGCGGAGGACCAGCTCGCGGCGGCCGGGCAGCGTGCGGCCGACGCGCGGGACCGCCTGCACGAGCTGCGCCGCATGGCCGAGGACGAGGGCTTCTGGCGCGAGCGGGCGGACGGGCTGGCGGCCTTCGTGGGCGACGGCCCGCCGCGGGTGCTCCGGCTGCCGGTGACGACGCCGGAACTGGTGACGGTCGGCGGGCGGTTCCACGTCAAGCCGCTGTTCGGGGCGCCGCGGCAGGACCGGGCGTTCCACCTTCTGGCATTGAGCGAGGACCGTGTGCGGTTCTTCCGGGCGTCTCGCTTCGTCATTGAGCGGGTCGAGTTGCCCGACGCGCCGGAAAGCTTCGAGCAGTTCCTGCGTTTCGACGACTTCGAGAAGCACGTGGAGTACCACACCGGCACGGCCGGTCACGGGCCCGGCGGTGACCGTCCGGCCGTGTACCACGGGCAAGGCGAGTACGTCGACGAGGCCGAGCAGAAGAAGCGGCTGATGGGCTACTGCGGCTTGATCGACCGGGAGGTCGTCAAGGCGATGCACAACCGTTCGGGCTCGCTGATGCTGGCGGCGACCGAGCCGCTGGCGGGGCTCTACCGCCGGGTCAGCGCGTGCGACCGGCTGGATGACCGGGTCGTTGGCGGCAACCCGGACCGGGCCCACGCCGAGGATCTGCACCGCCAGGCGGTGGCGCTGCTGGGCGAGGACTTCGAGCGGCCGGTGCGGGAGTTGGCGTCGCGGTACCATCAGGCGAAGGACAAGGACATGGCGGCCGACGATCTGGCGGAGATCCTGCGGGCCGCGTCGCTGAAGGCGGTCGACTCGCTGCTGGTGGCGGCGGACGAGCAGCAGTGGGGCCGCTTCGACGCGGACAAGCCGGCCGTGGAAAGGCACGACGGCCAACAGCCCGGCGACGAGGACCTGCTAAACGCGGCGGCCGTGTTGGCCCACCGCGGCGGCGCCCCGGTGTACGCCGTGCATCGCGAGGATGTGCCCAACGGCGGCCTGGCGGCGGCGGTGCTTCGCTTCCGGCCGGACGGGTAGTCCGCCGGCGGCCTACGCGCGTCGGATGCGCTTGCGAAGCGTCTTGGCCGTGACGGTATTGAGGACGTGCTTCCGCTCGAGCCAGCCGCGTCGGGCGACGTTGACGGCGAAGGGCATGAAGTTCAGGTCGGCGGTCTTGTGGGCGTCCGTTCCGAGGGTGAACCTGACGCCGGCGGCGGCCGCGTCGCGGCAGTAGGTGTCGGGCAGGTCGAGGCGGTCGGGCTGGGCGTTGATCTCGACGTATACGTCGTGCTCGGCGCACGCCTCGAAGATTCTGGCGGCGTCGACGGCGATCGGCTCGCGTCGCCCGATGATGCGCCCGAGCGGATGCCCGAGGCAGTGCACGACGCCGCTTTCGACGGCCCGGACGATGCGGTCGGTCATCTGCTTCCGGCCGAGATTCCGGTCGTAGTGAACGCTGGCGACGACCCAGTCCAACTTCGCCAGCGTCTCCTCGGCCAGGTCGAGCTTGCCGCTCTTGAGGATGTCCACCTCGATGCCGGCCATGAGCCACAGGCCGTCCATATCCTCGTTGACCTCGCGGATGGCGTCGGCGTGCTCGCGGCATGCGTCGTCGTCGAGCCCGTTGGCCATGGTGACCCGCTTGGAGTGGTCCGTGATGGCGAAGAACTCATAGCCCCGGTCGCGGGCGGCCCGTGCCATCTCGTGGATGGAGTTCGTCCCGTCGCTGGCGGTGGTGTGGCTTTGCAGGTCGCCGCGGATGGCGTCCGCCTCGATCAGCGTCGGCAGCTCGCCCTCCCGCGCCGCGTCGATCTCGCCGCGGTCCTCGCGCAGCTCGGGCGGAATCCACGCCAGGTTCAGCCGGGCGTACACGGACTGCTCCTCCTTGCCGGCTAGCCGCCTGTCGCCCCGGAACAGACCGTACTCGTTGAGCTTCCAGCCCTTGCCCTGGGCGATGCGCCGCAGGGCGATGTTGTGCGCCTTCGAGCCGGTGAAGTACAGCATCGCGGCCCCGAAGCTTGCCGGCTCGAAGAAGCGCAAGTCCATCTGGAGCCCGCCGGTGAGATGGACCGTCACCTTCTCCTTGCCCTTGCTGTCCACGTTCGAGATGGCGTCGTATCCGAGGAGTTCGTCGGCGGCCTTGGCCCGGTCCTCGGCCACCACGAGCACGTCCATGTCGCCGATGGTCTCCTTCGCGCGGCGGAAGCTGCCGACGACCCGCCAGCGCTGCACGCTGTCGAGCCCCTCGATGTGTCTGCGGAACGCCTCGACCTGGTCGGCGGCGTCCTTGTAGAGAACCCGGCCGGAGGTCTTGGCCAGCGTCCGGATGCCCTTGGCGATCTTCCGCTCGGTCTTCTCGCCGAAGCCCTCCACGTCGCGGACCTCGCCCTCGTCCACGGCCTTCTGCAGGTCGTCCAGCGACTCGATGCCGAGGGCCTTGTGCAGCTTCATGGCCTTCTTCGGGCCCATGCCCTCGACCCGCATGACCTGCGTCAGCCCCTTCGGCAGCTCGCCGCGGAGGTCCTCCAGCCGCTTGCACGTGCCGGTTTGCAGGATCTCGCGGATCTTCCCGGCCGTGCTGTCGCCGACGTTCGGCAGGTCCGACAGGTTCCGGTCCTCGGCGGCCAGGTCCTCGAGCCGGTCGGTGAGCCCGCGGGCGGTCCGGGCGGCGTTGCGGTACGAGCGGACGCGGAAGGGGTTGGCCTCCTGAAGCTCGAGCAGGTCGGCGATCTCGTCGAAGATGTCGGCGATCTGTGCGTTTTCCATGGTGACGGCTCCCCCCGTGGCTGCACTCTCAGGCACTGTGGGTGACATATCGCCGTAAGTCCAGAGCGTTGCGGACGGCGTAGCCGTGGGCATCGTTGTTGAAGTATGCGTACACATCCCGGCCGGCGTCGAGGTGGCTCCGAATCCGCCGGGCCGAGGCCGACAGGGCCTGGTGGGGGTATTCGCCCCAGGGGCCGGGGCCGTGGTACCGCAGGTAGACCCAATCGGCGGTCGTTTCGCGGGGGTGGTCCTTGATCAGGTCATGCACGACGAGCGCGGCGTTGTTCCGGCGGAGCACGTCGAAGACTTCCTTCGTCAACCAGTCCGGGTCGCGGAACTCGACGGCCCAGCGGCGGCGCTGCGGCGCGGCCGCGAGGAAGTCGGCCAGCCGTTCGACGTCCGCGTTCCAATTGGGCGGGAGTTGCACGAGGATCGGCCCGAGGAAACTGCCCAGCCGCTCGGCTCTCTCGAGGAACAGGTCGATGCTGTCGGCGGGGTCTTTGAGCTTCTTGAGGTGTGTTCCGTAGCGGCTGAACTTGAGCGTGTAGCGGAAGCCGCGCGGGGTCTGCTCGCGCCAGGCGTCGAAGGTCTCGGCCTCGGGGAGATGGTAGAACGTGTTGTTCACCTCGACCGTGTCGAAGTGCGCGGCGTAATGCTCGAACCACTCGGCCTTCTTCAATTCGGGGGGGTAGAAGACCTCCTTCCAGTGGTCGTATTGCCACCCCGAGGTGCCGATGTGCGGCGTTCCCTTCTTGTGTGCCATGGCGATGGGCCTCTCAATCGAATCGCTCGTTCACGGGAATGCTAGCGCCGCGGGCGATGCGTCACTCTGAGTCGCTTCGGGCCGGGCGCATTGCTTCGCGCCGTGGGCGTCATAATCCGCGCTTGAGCGGACTGGCGGTGCCGATCAGTCCTGCACGTCGAGCGGTACGGTCAACTCATGGGTCTGCGGGGTCAGGCAGGCGCCGTCGTCGCGGCAGGGCTGCACGCGGACGGTCAGCTTCGGCGGAACCCCACCGTGGGTCGCGTCCTCCGACACCCGGGCCGGAACGACCGCCTCGACGGAGCCGGCGTAGACCGAGACCTCGTCGTCGCCAGCGCGGATGATCTCGCCTGCGGGGAATCTCGGGGCGTCGAGTGCAAGTGGACCCGAAGTGAGATCGACCGAGAAGGGCTCCAGGTGTTCGGCGCCGGGCTCGGCCGAGTTGACGTGCCATCCCTCGTCGATGGTGACCCGGATGCGCAGCGTAGCCCGCGCGCCCGGCCGCACGCTCGGCGGCTCGGCGAGAACCTCCACGGTAACCGGCCCCTGTGTGGAGCGATGCGGCGCGCCGCTTTGTTCCGGTCCCGCTTGGGCGGGGCTCCGGTCGGAGTACATCCCGGCCGCCTCCAGCAACGTGGCCACGCCGTGCGGCACCCGCTCGGCCACGCCGGCGAAGCCCGCCAGCATCCGCCCGGCCGCCTCGGCGTGCCGGACCCGGCCGGTTCGCTCCGCCAGCCGCAGCCGCGCCCGAGCGACCGAGCCGTTGCCGGACGGGATCTCGCTGTCGAAGGGATCCTTCGCACGGGTCAGCAGTTCCTCCTGGTCATCGGCCGTGAGGTAGTAGCCCGCCCCGACCGGGTCGGTGTAGTGTCGGTCCAGCACCGAGAGGAGTTCCTCCGCACGCTGGAGCCACGGGGGCTCGCCGGTCGCATCATGCAGATCGATGAGTCCCTCGGCCAGGAACGCGTAGTCGTTCAGGCAGGCGTCGGGCCCGAGTGTGCCCTCGCGCCACGAGCGGCAGAGCCGCTGCTCGCGGCGGACGCGCGAGAGCAGGAAGTCCGCGGCTTGGGAGGCCGACTCGATCCAGCCCGGCCGGTCGAGGATGCGCCCCGCGTGGGACAGGGCGCCGATCATCAGCCCGTTCCAGGCCGTGAGAACCTTGTCGTCCGTGCACGGCCGCTCGCGTCGCTCGCGACGGTGCAGCAGCTTCTCTCGGGCGTCGGCCAGGCGGCGGCGGAGCTCGTCGGGCGGCAGGCCCTCGTCTTGGGCGGCCGTTTCGATCGGCCGGGGCAGGTGCAGGATGTTCGCGCCGGTGGGCCGGCCCGTGGCCTCGTCGCGGTAGTTGCCGCCGCCGGTCGCGCCGTAGCAGCGGGCGAACAGGGCGCCCTCCTCCTGACCGAGCACGGCCATGATCTCATCCAGCGCCCAGACGTAGAACTTGCCCTCCTCGCCCTCGCTGTCGGCGTCGATGGCGGAGAAGAAGCCGCCGCTGTCGTGGGTCATCTCCCGATCGAGCCACTCGACGATGCCCACGGCCGTGCGGCGGTAGCGCTCGTCGCCGGTGACTCGCCAGGCGTCCGCATAGATCCGTAGGAGCTGGGCGTTGTCGTAGAGCATCTTCTCGAAGTGCGGCACGAACCAGGCGGCATCCGTGCTGTACCGGTGGAAGCCGCCGCCGACGTGATCGTGAATGCCGCCGGCGGACATGGCGTCGAGCGTCCGCGTTGCCATCCGCAACAGCTCCGCCTCGCCGTGGCGGACGTGCTCGGCCAGCAGCAAACGCAGCGCCCCGTGCGGCGGGAACTTCGGCGCCCCGCCGAAGCCGCCCGCGCGCGGGTCGAACGCCCGGCGGTAGTGCTCGATCGCCCGGTCGATCCCGTCCTGCCCGAGCCGCGCGCGTGTGCGAAGGTGGTCTCCGCTGCTGACGTGTCGCACGGCCTCGGCCACGCGGTCGGCCTGCTCGAGCACATGCTGCCGCTGGTCGTGCCACGCCCCGGCCAGCCGGCGCAGCATCGTCGCGAAGCCCGGCACGCCATCGCGGTCCTCCGGCGGGTAGTACGTGCCGGCGAACCACGGCTTGCCCTCGGGCGTCAGCCAGACCGAGTTCGGCCAGCCGCCTCGACCGGTCATCATCTGGGTGGCCTGCATGTAGGTTCCGTCGATGTCCGGCCGTTCCTCGCGGTCCACCTTGATCGGGATGAACTCGCGGTTGAGCAGCTCGGCGATGCGGTCGTTCTCGAAGGATTCCCGCTCCATGACGTGGCACCAGTGGCAGGTCGAATAGCCGACCGACAGGAAGACCGGCTTGTCCTCCTCCCGAGCGTGGCGGAACGCCTCCTCCCCCCAAGGGTACCAGTCCACCGGGTTGTACGCGTGCTGGAGCAGGTACGGGCTGCTCTCGTCGATCAGGCGGTTGGCCCGCCCGGTGGTGGATGGAGAGGTCATGTCGAACTCCTTGAGCCCCGCGGGAAGGCGGCCACGCGTTCGCTTCATCCGCTGGCGACGCCTCCCACCGCCTGCCCTGGGCCCTGCTCTTTCCGATCCTGAATCCGATGAAGCCATCCGGCCGGTCCGCGATCACGGGGGCGATCCGCCCCGCCCTGAAGAAGCGCACCGCTTCGGCAGACTGGATGCGATGGCGAGCGGGGACACATCCACGCCGTAGTCCTTGTCCTCGCGCTCACCGATTCCGGCCGTACACCGAATTCTATGCGGGCGAGTGAAAACCCCTCCGCGCCTTTGCCCGGCGGGAGCGGTCGGCCTGAGGCGTGAGCTCATCCAGATTGCCGGCCCCGGCTCCTCCGCGGGAGGGGGCCGCAATGTCGAGCTGGCACCAGAATACGCCCCAAGATATGCGCGCCCCAGCCGACGAATCGTCCGCCCGCGCAATCCGCAGCAAAGGAATAGATCAAAGAACCCGCACATTCCGACCGATATGGCCCCCAGTGATGCGTGCGCGACCGCAGAGGATTGCACACATGCTTGCAGGCACATTCTCACGGGCCCCATTCTGGCGCATACTGGCCGCTTCTGGCTGCGTATTCGTACTGTGCGCTGCGGCCCTCGGCGCGGGGCCGGCGGCCGGCATCAACAGCGACTCGGAAACTGCCGACGCGGCGATGGACCTCGAGCGGGAGTTGCTCAGCGAGCCGGGCGAGGATCCGTCCGGGGCCGGTGCCGGCGGGGAGCTGCTGATCTTCCAGGACATGCCGGTGGTGGTGGAGGCGGCGTTCACGGCGTCCCGGCAGGTGGTCAAGAGCCGGTGGCTCTCGGCGCCGGTGAGTGTGCTGACGGCCCAGGACATCCACTACAGCGGGCTGACGCGGATTCCCGAAATGCTGCGGTTCGTGCCGGGCATGGACGTCCACCGGATCGACCGGAACCGCTATGCGATGGGCGTTCGCGGCTTCAACGCATCCTTCGTGGACCGGCGGCTGGTCCTGATTGACGGCCGGGCGGCCGACAGCCCGGAATCCGGTGGCGGGGCGCTGCTGCGCTGGCCCCTGCTGACCGAGGACATCGAGCGGATCGAGGTGCTCCGCGGGCCCGGTGGCGGCGTCTGGGGCGCCAACGCCTTTACCGGCGCGATCAACATCATCACGAAGGACCCGCGCGAGCAACTGGGCGGCATGGCCAGCGCGCGGGTGAGTCACTTCGGTGACGTCTACACGTATCTCCGCCATGCCGGCGAGTCGGGCAACTGGCGCTATCGCGTCTCGGCCGGGCTGGCAGACCTCCAGGATTCCCGCGAGGCCGACGCCGGCGATTTCTTCTCCTCCACGCCTTTGTTCAATCCGGCCGGGATGCGCGTGGCCGACGACGAGACCGCCGTTCGCTTCAGCGGCAAAGCGATCTGGCAGCCGACGGCCGAACGGAAGCTCACAGTCGGGGCCGGGCACACACACGCGCGAATTGGCGATTACGAGCTGGCCGGCGCCTATGTGGGCGAGGATGGCTGGATCGAGACGAGCCGCCTCTATGCCCGCTTCGAAGGTACGCCCGATGAGGAGCATTCGTGGCGCCTTCAATGGTTTGGCAACCACAACGCCGCGAAATGGGCGAGTGCCGGACGCCTGTACGAGTTGCAGAACGACCTGGAATTCCAGGCCACCTTCACGCCGGTCGAGCGCCACACGACCACGGTCGGCGCCAACGTCCGGTGGAACCATTTCAATCTTCGCCGTTCGCAGCAAGTGGCTGCCGATATGCCGGGCGATCCGTTCAACGAGTACATGGCTGGCGGCTTCGCCGTGCACCGGTGGGAGCCGACGGACCGCCTCGCGCTGGAAGGCCAGGGGCGCGTGGACTGGTTCTCCGAGACGATCGTAGATTGGTCCGGGCGCCTGGCGATGCTGTACGCCCTGGACGAGCAGAAGAATCACATCGCCCGTGTCGCGGCCGCCAAGAGTTTCCGCCAGCCGCCGATGGCCAACCGCTTGGTCTCGGCGGAGGGGCTGCCCGTCATGCCGGGGCTCAACGGCTTCCTGCTGGCCCTGCCGGAGGACGAGGTCCACAACGAGCAAATCTGGGCGCTGGAGGCGGGCTACCGCGCCCGATTGGCCGAGGGGCTGACCTTCGACACCGAGGCGTACGTCCAGCGGTTCGAGGATTTGATCGGCTTCCGCCAGACGACCACCGCCCTCGGCCAGACCCAGGTGCGATTCGACAACATCGACGACGCGCTGGCCTGGGGGGCCGAGTGCGAACTGGCCTACACGACCGAGCACTGGCGTCTTTCGGCTTGGTACGGCTACAACGGCCTGCAACCGGACGGCGCGCACAACTACGTCGCCTACCCGCCGGAGCGCCACAAGGCCGGGCTCACCGGGCGGGTCTTCCTGCCCGAGGGCTGGACGTTCAATGCCCAGTACCGTTACCACGGCCCGATTCACGGGCTGGTACCGCCCGTGCCCGACGGCGGGGCGAGCTTGCATAGGGTCGGCACGCGGCACCGGCTGGACCTGACGGTCAGCAAGAAGCTCTTCGACGGCCGGGCCGAGCTGATGTTCGGCGTCAGCGACGTACTGGCCAACGAGCGCGACACGATGTACGACTACAGCAGCTTCACGCGACACGAGACCCCCGGCCGGACCTTCTTTATGCGGCTGGTCGTGGGCTGGTGATACTGACGGTAGCATCATGACAAGCGGGCGGATGACAACACGGCATGGCAGGCGGCTTCGCGGCGGGATCGTCGCGGCGGCCCTGCTGGCGGCATGCGCAGCGACCGCCTCGGCCGGGGACGTGCGGATCGTTCTGTCGAGCAAGGCGCGCCCGTACGTGATGGCCTTCCGCGGCGCGCGGGCCGCGCTTCTGGAGGCGGAGCACGACCCGATCCCCGTGATGCTCGAAACGCTCAAGAAAGATCCCAGCTCGGTCACCGAGGATGACACCCTGGCCTACCTGGCGATCGGGACGGAAGCGGCTGAATGGCTCCGGGAGCAAGGGATCCCCTCGGACCGCCTCTGCTACTGCATGGTGGCCTCTCCCGAGGAGCATGGGCTGACCGGCGAGGACGCCCCGATGGGTGTATCCATGCAAATCCCGGTCGCCGAGCAGTTCGCGCTGATCGCCCGCACTCTGCCGGATGCCAGGTCCGTCGGCATGCTCTACCGCCGGGACGACGAGCAAAGCGCGGCGAGTGTCGCGGACGCGAGGGCCGCGCTGCCCGAGGGATGGGAACTGCGCACGGTCGCGATGGAGGATCATGCATCCGCCGCGGAGGCCATCGACGCGCTCTACGGCGCCGGCGTCGACGTGGTGTGGACGGCGGCCGACCCTTCCATCTACACCAAGGTGCTGGTCCGGGCGCTCCTGTTGAAGGGGCTCCGCAACCGGACGCCGGTGTACGGCTTCTCGATCCCATTCGTGCGTGCGGGGGCTCTCGTGGGGGCGGGCATCGATCCGCAGACGCACGGCGCTCAGGCGGGCGAGTTGCTGGCCGAGGCGTTGGACAAGTCTGCCTCGGACATGTCCGATACCACTTTGGTGGAGTCGGAAGTGGGCTCGGAGGCCGAGCAGTCGGGCCCGGTCGCGCCGGCGTACCAGACGGCGGTGAACCTGGCCGCGGCCAAGTCCCTCAACGTACGCCTGCCGGAGGAGGCGGTCCGTGAGGCCGACGTGGTTGTCGGCCAAGACCGCTGATGGCCTCCCAACGTAAGGAGGACAAGTCGATGCTGGGATGGATTCGCGGCCGCAGTCTGCGGTTCAAGGCCATCGCGTGCGTTATCGCTGTGCTCGGCGTGACGCTGACCACGACTGCCGGGGCGCTGATCTGGCATGTCGAGCGGCTCAACGTCACGGAGAAGCAGAACGATGCGGACACGCTGGCGCGCAGTCTGGCGCACGCGTGTGAGCTTCCCCTGGCCGTGGACGACGCCGAGGAGCTCGGCCGACTGGTGGAGCGGTTTTCCGGCGAGCCGAGCGTGGTCTACGTTCGGATTCTCAATGCCGAGGGCGAGGTCGTCGGCGAGTGCCGCGATTCCGAGCGTTCGGGCGGTTCCGAGGAAGCGCTTGTCGGCCGTAGCGAGGTGAGACTCGAGGAGGCGGGCGGCGCCTTTGGCGGCGACATGGAGGCGCCTGTGTTCGACGAAGGCCTGAGCGGCCTGGCCGACTCCGAGCCGGCCGACGAGGCGGCGGCGCCCGAGGCGCGTGTGATCGGCCACGTGGAGATCGGTCTCAACCGCGCCATCGTGGACAAGGCACAGGCGGAGCAGACCTATATCGTGGCCGGCTTCCTGCTGGCCGCGGGGGTGGTTTCGGGCCTGCTGGTGTTCGTCGGCGTCTCCCTGTGGACCCGGCGGTTGGCGGCGCTTCGCCGTGCGGCGGTGCGCGTGTCCGCGGGCGACTACACGTTCGAACTGGACACGGCGGAGTCGGACGAGATCGGGGAACTGGCTCGGGCGTACGAGCGGATGCGCTCGGCCGTACAGCAGCGCACGGCCGATCTGGAGACGAGCAACCACCGCCTCGCGGCCGAGGTTGCCCAGCGGAAGCAGGCGGAAGAACAGTATCGGCAGGCCAAGGAGCAGGCCGAGGCCGCCACGCAGGCCAAGAGCGCGTTTCTGGCGAACATGTCCCACGAGATTCGCACGCCGATGAACGGCGTAATGGGCATGACCGAACTCGCGCTCGACACCGAGCTGACCGACGAGCAGCGCGAGTATCTCACGATGGTTAAGCAGTCGGCCGATGCGCTGCTGCGTGTGATCAACGACGTACTGGACTTCTCGAAGATCGAGGCCGGCAAGCTGACGCTCGAGTCGGAGCCGTTCGCGCTGCGGCGGAGCTTCGACGACGCGATCGCGGCGCTGGGCGTCCGCGCCGACGAGAAGGGCCTGGAGCTTGTCCTGGACGTCGATCCGGAGGTTCCCGACGGACTGGTGGGCGACGTGAACCGCCTGCGGCAAGTACTCATCAACCTGCTGAGCAACGCGATCAAGTTCACGGAAGACGGCGAGGTCGTGGCGCGTGTCGAGCCGGTCTCGGTCTGCGAGGACGGGGCCGTACTGAGCTTCTCGGTTCGCGACACCGGCATCGGCATGTCGCCCGAGCAGCAGAAGCGCGTCTTCGGGGCCTTTGAGCAAGCGGACAGCTCCACGACCCGGCGCTTCGGCGGCACGGGGTTGGGGCTGGCGATCTGCTCGCAACTGGTCGACATGATGGGCGGCCGAATCACCGTGGACAGCGAGCCGGGCGTGGGCAGTACGTTCACGTTCACCGCCCGCTTCGGGCGTTGCGAAGTTCAGCCGGTGTCCGGAACGGCACATCGCGAGCTACGGTCCTGCCGCGTGCTGGCGGTGGACGACAATGCCACGAATCGCCGCGTGATCGGCGCCGTCCTCCAGAAGTGGGGCTTGGAGGTCGATCTGGCGACCGACGGGGAAGAGGCGCTCGAGATGCTCCACCGGGCCTCCGAGTCCGGGCGGCCGGTGCAACTGGTCATCTCGGACGTGAACATGCCTGGCATGGATGGCTTCTCGCTGGCCGAGCGCATCCGCCACGACGCCGTCCTGGCCGACTCGCCGATTCTGATGCTCTCCTCAGCGGCGCGGCGCGATGACATACGCCGCTGCAGAGAGCTGGGCATCGCGAATTACGTGTGCAAGCCCATCCGCCAGTCCGCGCTGCGGCATGCGATTCAGGGCGCGCTGGACCGGGAGGACGACGGCCGGGCAGATGGGGCATCCGGCGCGCCGGCGGTGACGTCCGACGCAGCGCTGCACGTGCTTCTGGCGGAGGACAACGCCGTAAATCAGAAATTGGCGCAGCGAATGCTGCAACGCCTGGGGCATACCGTGACGGTCGTCGGGGACGGGCGCCAAGCCCTGGACCGCCTGGAGAGCGACACGTTCGACCTCGTGCTGATGGACGTCCAGATGCCTGAGATGGACGGGTTGGCGGCTGTCGCGGAGATCCGCCGCCGGGAAGAGGCGGACCCGGCCCGTGCCCGGATGCCGGTGGTGGCCCTGACGGCGCACGCGATGGCGGGCGATCGCGACCGGTGCATCGAGGCGGGAATGGACGACTATCTCTCCAAGCCGATTCGCCTTGACGCGCTGCGCCACGTGTTGGTGACGGCCCACAACGCCCCTGAAGGGACTCCGACGGCCCCGACAGAAGCGGCGGAAGACCGGGAAGCTTCGGGCGACCCGGCGGCGCTAATGGCGACGCCGGCGTTTGACGTCGCGGCCGCGATGCAGCGCGTCGAGGGCGACGCGGGCTTGCTGGGCGAGTTGATCGGCCTGTTCCGCGAGGAGGCCCCCAAGCTCATGGAACGTCTGCGGGCCGCGCTGGACGCCGAGGACGCCGAGGCCGGGGCCGCCGCGGCACACTCGATAAAGGGGGCGGCCGGCAACCTCTCGGCCAAGCCCGCGTTCGAGGCGGCCCTCAACGCCGAACGCGCCGGGCGGGACGGCGATATCGACGAGTTGCGCCGTTGGACCGACACACTGGGCCGGGAGATCGAACGGTTGACACAGGAACTGGCGTCCTTCGCCGCCTCGCACAGCCCGGCGCAGTAGCGGCACGCGCCCCGAGATGATCTCAGACGAGTTTGCCGCGCCCATGCCCCAGGTCCACGCGCCCGCCAGGACTCGAACCTGGAACCTGCGGTTTAGAAGACCGCTGCTCTATCCGG
>CAZHEH010000043.1:0-18704 GCA_964531695.1 uncultured Planctomycetaceae bacterium
CTGTGACAGTACAATAGCAGCAAAACTGCCCCAATTCTGCATTTGCGCAAAGGGCCGCAGCGCAAAGAAAATCGGCGGCCCGCGAAGGTCAGAGGTATTGGGCAAACAGACTTACCGCCTGCGTCGACGGATCAGCAGACCTGCGGCTCCGAGGCCCAGCAGCGTCAGGGCGGCCGGCTCCGGGATGTAGGTCGCGAGCTGGTCGTCGGCGTAGCTGCCGCTGTCGTCCAACTGGACCCGCAGATACTGGGGGAAGTCCGCCTCAGTGTGATAGTTGAACACGCTAAAGGCGATGCTCGTTTCCAGGGCGTCGGCGGTGGCGGCGTCATAATCCGTCCCGGCGGTCAGTGCGGCGTAGCTGGTTACGTCGTAGCCGCTGCCGTTCCACTCATAGACGGAACTTTCGTTCGCATTGAGCCCGGCGGCGTCGAACGTAAGCTTGATGGCTACGCCTGCCGTGGCGGTCGTATCGTCCTCGTAGAACGCTAGCATCAGGCCGGTAGTGCCGACGAAGCTCATGTCCGAGCCGGTGGTGCTGATCGGGGCGGTGACCACATCGAGCCCGATGTAACCGTAGCTGCCGTCGGATTCGGTGTAGAGGTTATCGATGTCGAGATTGGCGAAGTAGCCGCTCTCACCGGGGGTATCGGCGAAGGTTTCGTCGTACTCGCCTCCCGAGATCGTTCCGTCGATCAAGGCGGCCTGCGATACTGAGCAAGCCCCCGCCACGATAAGTGCCGCCAAAAGTACGCGATACATCATGAGCCTCCTTCGGGTCCGCTTCGATGCGCAGAGCTACACCTGTCGGTCCCTTGCTTTTTAGCTTAAACGTATGAGCGTATGCAGCGGCGAGCCGTTCGCCGATGCATCTACAGCAAGCACTGAGCTCATACTACGAGTATATTATGCACGCATTGGCGATTTTGTTAAGACACTCACTGATAGGCAATGTGATTTCGCTTGGGCGTGCGGCTGGGCCCTGGGACGAGGGGGGCTCAGGACAATCGCGTGCATCTAAGTGCTGACGGTTCTGAGCAGTAGGTCGTGGCCCCAACTGCACGCTTTGGCTTTGGTCTTCAGGCCCGCCTTACGTCTGGTCCGGCTTCAGCGCGTTCAGCGCCGTAGCCGGCGGCCAGACTGGCGATGGTAAGCATGTCCGGCCGCAGATGCATCACGTTGTCTGCGCGACGGGGATCGTCCAGCTCGTCGAACCAGCGCAGCAGCCCACGCGGATCGTCAGCGTCCATGACAAAGGTCCATCAAAACCAGGAAATCCGTTCCCTTCGTGGCCACGAGAGGCGCCTCAGGCAGACCCCAGAAGCCGCGCGCGGTGCAATCCGAACATGTTCCGAACTCAAGGCGATTCCCCCGATCTGATACATGCTATTGCCTCGGCCGGCCGCGGCCGGCGGTCGAAACCCGGCCGGCAAGCCGGTATAATTCTCTGTTTGTTCCTGGAAGTCGGTGGCTCGTATCCGGGAGTTGGTGCAGCGTCCTTGCCAAAGGGTTCCGCCACCCACCGACTCCCACCGACGAAGCACCAGCCACCAACGCCCGCCCGCCGTAGTACGGAGACGCCATGCCCCGGAAGGTTGCCGAGACATACCAGGCCCTGTTGGACCGAGTCGAGCGGGAGATCGACCGGCGCGACGAAGCGAACAAAACCCGCATCCAGGTCGGCGCCGCGACGTGCGAGAACGCCAGCGGCGCCCGGTCGGTGATGGAGGAGTTCCGCAAGCATATCGAGACGGCCGGGCGCGATGACATCCTGCTGAGGCGGACCGGTTGCACGGGCCGGTGCAGCCGCGAGCCGATCGTCGGCGTGCTCGTGCCGGGCGAGATGCCCGTCAAGTACCAGCACGTGGACGCGGCCAAGGCCCATCGCATCTTCGTGGAGCACGTCCTTCGCGGCAATCCGCCGCGGGAGCTGGTCCTCGACGGCGAGGCGCAGGTTCAGCCCAAGTACGAGGTGTTCTTCTGCTCGGCGGACCGCTGCGGCGCGAAGCTCAAGAAGGATTTGCGCGGCGAGTTCGAGAAGCGGCTGGCAGAGCAAGGCGTCGGTGAGGATCAGTGCGAGATCGTCTCGGCCAATTGCTTCGGGCTCTGCCGGGCGGAGATGGTCGGCGAGGCGACGCACATGCTGGTGCGCCCGAGCAAGACCGTCTACCGCGTCCGGGATGAGTCCGAGCTGGATGAGATCATCGACCAGCACATCCGCCGCGGGCAGGTCGTGCAGCGCCTGGCCGTGGAGGAGCAGCCCATCAGCCAGCGGTTCTTCCAGCTCTACGGGGACCAGTCGTTCTTCAATCGGCAGAGCCGCCTGGCGCTGCGGAACAGCGGCATCGTCGACCCGGAAGACCTGTTCGAGTACGTTCACTTCCAGGGCTTCGCGGCGCTGGCGGCGGCGCTGGAGCGCGGGGACCGGCAGTGGGTGATCGACGAGATCACCGGCTCGAAGCTCCGCGGCCGGGGCGGCGGGGGGTACCCCACGGGCAAGAAGTGGGCCAACGCGGCGGGGATGGACGTTGACGAGAAGTTCATCATCTGCAACGCCGACGAGGGCGACCCCGGCGCGTTCATGGACCGCAGCATGCTCGAGGGCGACCCGCTGTCGGTCATCGAGGGCATGGCGATCGGCGCGTACGCCATCGGCGCGTCGCGCGGGTTCTTCTACGTTCGGGCGGAGTACCCGCTGGCGATCCGGCGGATCGAGAACGCCCTGGAGCAGTGCCGAGAGCACGGGCTGCTCGGGGAGGACATCCTCGGCAGCGGGTTCGACTTCGACATCGAGGTTCGGCTCGGGGCCGGGGCGTTCGTCTGCGGCGAGGAGACGGCGCTGATCCACTCGATCGAGGGGCTCCGCGGGCAGCCGCGGATTCGTCCGCCGTACCCGACGACGAAGGGGCTGTGGGGCAAGCCGACGGTCATCAACAATGTCGAGACGCTCGCCAACGTGCCGGTCGTGCTGGAGTACGGGGCGGCGTGGTTCGCACAGGTCGGCACGGAGAACTCCGGCGGCACGAAGGTGTTCGCGCTGGCCGGCAAGGTCAACCACACGGGGCTCGTCGAGGTTCCGATGGGCACGACGCTCCGCGAGATCGTCTACGACATCGGCGGTGGCGTGCCGGAGGGCAGGGAACTCAAGGCCATTCAGACCGGCGGGCCCGCCGGCGGCTGCATCCCTGCAAAGTGGATCGACACGCCCGTCGACTTCGACACGCTCTCCGCGGCCGGGTCCATAATGGGCTCCGGCGGCATGATCGTGATGGACGAGAGCGACTGCATGGTCGACATCGCCAAGTTCTTCCTGACCTTCAGCCAGGATGAGTCATGCGGCAAGTGCACGCCGTGCCGCGAGGGCACGACGCGGATGCTCGAGATTCTCCAGCGGATCACCGCGGGCGACGGCGAGCCGGAGGATCTATACAAGCTTCGTCGGCTGGGCGAGCTGATCCGCAAGAGCTCGCTGTGCGGGCTCGGGCGGGCCGCGCCGAACCCCGTGCTCAGCACGCTGGAGCACTTCGAGCATGAATACCGGGCCCACGTGGAGGACAAGGTCTGCCCGGCCGGGAAGTGCCCGGCCTTGAAGGGCGCGCGAGCCGCGGCGGGGGCCGGGACATGAGCGACGGAACGATGATTCACCTGACGATAGACGACACGGCCGTGACGGTTCCCGCCGGCACGACGATCATGGAAGCGGCCGAGACGCTCGGCGTGCAGATCCCCCGCCTGTGCTACCACCCCGACCTGAGCTTGCAGGGCAGTTGCCGCGTGTGCATCGTCGAGGTCAAGGGCATGCCGTTGTACATGGCCTCGTGCTCGGTCGAGGTGTGGGAGGGCATGGAGGTCCGAACGAACTCCCCGGAGATTCGCCGGGCCCGTCGAGACATCATCGAGCTTCTGCTCGACAACCATCCGCGCGACTGCCAGACCTGTGATCGGGACGGGCACTGCGAGTTGCAGGATCTTGCCTATTCCCACGGCGTGCGGGAGCGGCTGTTCGACGGCGAGCGCAAGCGCTTCGAGCTGGAGGACTCCAGCCGCTCGGTCATCCGCGACAGCGAGAAGTGTATCCTCTGCGGGCGGTGCTACCGGGTCTGTGCGGAGGTCCAGGGTGTCTCGAACCTCTCTCAGCAGGGCCGGGGCTTCAAAACGTACGTCTCGCCGGCCCACGCGGCGAACATGGACGAGTCGGTCTGCATCCAATGCGGGCAGTGCATCAACGTCTGCCCCGTCGCGGTCTTCCTCGAGAAGGACCACACGGAGCGCGTTTGGGAGGCGCTGGCCGACCCGAGCAAACACGTGGTCGTGCAGACGGCGCCTTCGATACGGGCGGCGATCGGCGAGGGGTTCGGCCTGGAGCCCGGAACGCCGTGCACGGGCAGGATGGTCACGGCCCTGCGCCGCATGGGCTTCGACACGGTCTTCGACACGGACATCGGCGCCGACATGACCATCGTCGAGGAATCGAACGAACTGCTCGGGCGACTGGAGGGCAAGGGCCCGCTGCCGATGTTCACCTC
Source organism: uncultured Planctomycetaceae bacterium (assembly GCA_964531695.1). Lineage (GTDB taxonomy): Bacteria > Planctomycetota > Phycisphaerae > SM23-33 > SM23-33 > JAGXKT01. The sequence continues at coordinate 4,524 of CAZHEH010000043.1, forward strand.
CTGCTCGCCGGGCTGGGTCAACTTCCTGGAGAAGTTCTACCCCGAGCTGATCCCAAACGCTTCCTCGTGCCGCTCGCCGATGATGATGGTCTCCGTGCTGACCAAGACCTATTACGCAGAGAAGCTCGGCGTCGATCCGAAGGACATCTACATGGTCTCGGTCATGCCGTGCGTGGCCAAGAAGTACGAGGCCGGCCGGCCGGAGCACTTCCTCGACGACGACACGCCGTACACCGACGCGGTCATCACCACCCGCGAGGCGATCTGGATGATCAAGTGCTACGGCCTGGACTTCGTGAACCTGCCCGAGGGCGAGTTCGACGCGCCGTTGGGGCTCTCGACCGGAGCGGGCGACATCTTCGGCATCACGGGCGGCGTGATGGAGGCGACGCTCCGAACCGCGGCCGCCAAGCTCGCCGGGCCGGATGCGCAGGTCGACTTTGAGGAGGTCCGCCGCACGGAAGGCCGGCGCGAGGCGACCGTCACGCTCGGCGACCACAAGCTCAATGTCGGCGTGGCCAACGGGCTGGTCAACGCCAAGTACTTCCTCGACCGCATCGCCGCGGGCGAGGGCGACTACCACGTGATCGAGATCATGGCCTGCCCGGGCGGATGCAGCGGCGGCGGAGGCCAGCCGTACCCGCCCGAGGGCTACAACGTGCTCGACCCGGAGCTGATCTGGAAGCGCGGGCAGGCCCTGCACGACATCGACGGAGCCAAGCAGCTCCGCCGCTCGCACGAGAGCCCGGTCGTCAAGGAAGTGTACGAGAAGTACCTCGGCGACGTGGGGGGCCAGAAGGCCCACGAGCTGCTGCACACGAGCTACAGCCCGCAACTGCCGCGAGGGATCCGATGAGCCAGAGCCAAGCCACGACCGCCAACTGGAAAGAGGTCCGCAAGAAGGCCCAGGCCGCGCTGCCACAGGAGGTCGTCGCGAAGATCGCGATCATCCGGGCCAGGTCACCGCATCCCGAGAGCGAGCTCATCGGCGTGCTGCACGCCGTGCAGGAGGCCTACGGCCACCTCGCGCCGGATCACCTGGACGCCGTGGCGCAGCTACTGCAGGTGCCCGCGGCCAAGGTCTCCGGCGTGGCGAACTTCTACCACTTCTTCCGCCTCGTGCCGCGCGGGCAGTACATGATCAGCGTCTGCATGGGCACCGCCTGCTACGTGAAGGGCGCCGAGGACGTCGTCGAGCGGATCCGGCAGGAACTGGGCATCGACTTCGGCGAGAGCACGGAGGACGGGCTTTTCACGCTCCAGGCCTCCCGCTGCCTGGGCACCTGCGGGCTGGCGCCGGTCGTCATGATCAACGACGACGTCCACGGCAAGGTCACGCCCGAGCAGGTCCCGGCCCTCCTGCGCCAGTACGCTGAGCAGGGCTGATCCGACTCCATCGATCCCGCCCGGATGGGCCTCAGTTCCGGTTGGGCGCCCGTTCGCTCACGCCTGATTTAGCGAACCCTCACGGAACCGCTCCTGACGCCCCGCGGCGCAGCCGGTTCGAAAGCCACACGGCCCCGCAGCCGGCCGCGATGCTCAGGATCGGCGCCAGCGGCACGCGGTACCGCGGCAGGCCGAACGGCCCGGGCAGAAACGTCCCGACCGCCACCACGGCGACCAGCAGCCAGATCTCAACGGGCAACCCCCGGCGAGCCCGCGTGACGACGCACACCGCCACGGCCAGGTACTTCAGGGCGAGGATCAGTACGAGCGGCACGGCCATCGCGACCGCCTCCGCGCTTCCGCCGAAGTAGTGCCGGGCCGCCGCCCAGGGCCCTTCCCGTTGCAGCACGTCATGCGTGCCGCGCTGGCCCTCGGTCAGGCCGGCCAGCTCGAGCAGGCCCGGCGCGCCCGGCAGGTACACGCCGACGCAGCCACGAAGGTGCAGCCACGCATACGACGCCGGATGCGCGAGAATCTCGCGGCGGGCGTCGCGCGCCCGCTCCCGCGCGGCCGGGCCGGGCGGCGGCGTGGGGTCGCCGACGCCCCAAGGCGGGCCGGCGACGGCCTTGCGGCGGGCCCGTAGGGCGGCCGCGTCTTGGCCGGTCCGCTCCGCCGCGAGTTGCGGCACGGCGTAGAAGTACATCGAGTCCGTCGCGAAGCTGGAGAAGCCCCAGTATCGCGCGACCATGCCGTTCCTCACGACCCAAGGCAGCACGAGTGCCAGCACCACGCCGGCGAACGCTCCGGCCCGCCGCCATCGCTTGGGGCGCGCCAGCAGCGCGGCTGTCATCAGCGCTGCCATCACCAGGCCGACCGGACGGACGTAGCACGCCACGCCCATCACCCCGGCGGCCGACAGCAGCGACCACCAGCCGCCCGCCTTCAGATGCAGCACCAGCAGGCACAGCGCCAACACGAACAGCATGGCGTAGAGCCCGTCGGAGAGGATCCGCAGCGACGAGACGATGGACACCACGCTGACTGCCTGAAACGCCGCCGCCCACGCGGCGGAACGGCGGTCCGCCACGAGCGAGGCCAGCAGGTAGGTCAGGTACACCAGCAGCACGTCGGCCAGGACCTGCACGGCCGCCACGCCGCCGGGGCCGAGCGAGCGGAAGAGGGCCACCACCAGCAGGAACATCGGATAGCCGGGCGTGCGGAAGATCTCCGGCCGGCCTTCCCGCTCGAAGCCCTCGCCGGCATGCAGCGAGCCGGTCAACCGGAGGTAGTCGGTCGAGTCCGGCGTGAGCATCCGCTCGGGATGGCTCCAGGCGACCGCCAGCAGCGCGAAGCGGATCACCGCGGCCGCGAGCAGCAGTATGTGCAGTTGGCGTCGTCTCATGCGATCGTACGGCCCATCGGGCCGGTGAACTGCGCGCTTCCGGCCGGCGACGGGCATGATAGAATACCCGACGTGACCGATCGGCTGAAGGTCAACGAGATCTTCCTGAGCGTTCAGGGCGAGTCCACGCGGGCCGGTCTGCCCTGCGTCTTCGTCCGTCTGGCGGGGTGCAACCTCCGCTGCCGCTGGTGCGATACGCAGGAGGCATGGTACGCGGGGCGGGAGGTGTCGCTCCGGGACATCCTGTTGCGGGTTGCCCGGTTCGGTTGCCGGCGCGTGGAGGTCACCGGCGGCGAGCCGCTGATTCAGCCGGGGGCCCTGGAGTTGCTCCGCCGGCTCGCGCAGGCGGGGTACGAGACGCTGCTGGAGACCAACGGCTCGCTGGACATCTCGCGGGTGGACGCCCGGGCGAGCAAGATCCTCGACATAAAATGCCCCTCCAGCGGGGAGGCCGAGTCGATGCGATGGGAGAACATCGAGTGCCTGACGGGCGACGACGAGGTGAAGTTCGTCATCGCCGACCGCCGCGACTACGACTATGCCCGCGAGGTCACCGAACGGCACGGCCTGCCCATGCGCTGTCCGGTTACGTTCTCCCCGGTTGCGGGCGAGTTGGATCCGGCCGATCTGGCCGCCTGGATTCTGGACGAACGAATCGATGTGCGACTGGGCGTGCAGCTTCACAGGTTGATCTGGCCCGAGCGGGCGCGCGGGGTGTAGAGGTAGCGGGGCGTGGACCGGACGAAACGACCATGGAAGCCGAACTCATCCGAACCTTCCGCTTCGACGCGGCGCACTCACTGGAGGCGGCGCCCGACGGGCACAAGTGCCGCCGCATGCACGGGCACAGCTACCGCGTGGATATCCACGTTACCGGGCAGGTCGATGCCGAGCGCGGCTGGGTGATGGACTTCGGCGACATCAAGGCCGCAGTCAGCCCTGTCATCCAAGAGCTGGACCACCGCCTGCTCAACGAGGTTCCGGGCCTGGCCGGCTCGACCTCGGAATTGCTGGCCAAACACATCTGGGACCGCGTCGTCGGCGCGCTGCCCGGCCTGTCGGCCGTGACGGTGTGGGAGTCCGGCGACTCCCGCTGCGTCTACCGCGGCCGATAGCGAGCGTCACGGCGGGCCCGTCGGCGGCGCGGCCGCCGCCGGCGTGATCCTCAGCTCGCTCAAGCCACGATCGACCCCCTGGAGGTGCTGTCGCACCGGCGGGTCTTCCACGCGATGGAATCGCTCTGCCGTCCGGCCCGCCGCGCGGGACGTATCCGAACCTTCGCGTTACGGTCAGGAGACTGACGCCGCGGCTACGTAGAGCTCGTGCGCCGCTTGATCTTCGTCGCCGATGGGGCGGTGATGCCCTTGTTCAGCGCCCGGTTGATCTGCCGCATCGCCTGGCGCAGCCGGTGCTCGTTCTCGACCAGCGCGACGCGCACGTAGCCCTCGCCGTTCTCGCCGAAGGCCCGCCCCGGTGAAACCGCCACCTCCGCCTCCTCCAGCAGCCGGAGCGAGAAGTCGATGGTGCCTTGCCCGGCCAGGTGCTCCTCGGCGACCTTCGCCCAGACGAACATGCTCGCGCGCGGCGGCTCGACCTGCCACCCGGCCCGCTGAAGGCCCTCCACCACGGCATCCCGCCGTCCGCGGTAGACGCCCGCCTGGTCCCCCACGGCCGTCTCGCACTGCCGCATCGCTATGATGCTGGCGACCTGGATCGGCGTGAAAATGCCGTAATCGTAGTAGCCCTTGATCGTCGCCAGCGCGCGGATCATGTCCGCGTTGCCCACGCAGAAGCCGATCCGCCAGCCGGCCATGTTGTACGGCTTGGACATCGTCAGGAACTCGACGCCGATTTCCTTCGCGCCGGGCGCTTGCAGGAACGACGGCGCCTCGTAGCCGTCGAAGCACGTCCGGCCGTACGCGAAGTCGTGGATGATCATCATCCCGGTCCGCCTGGCGATCCGAACCGCGCCCTCGAAGAAGCTCACGTCGTCCACGGTCATGGCGGTGGGGTTGTGCGGGAAATTCAGAATCAGCACCTTCGGCGTCGGGTAGAGGTGCTCGGCGACGTACTCCACCCGCTCCAGGAACTCCGGGCCGGCCCCGAGCGGGACGTTGATCACGTTCGCGCCCGCCAGCGCCACCGCGTACACGTGGATCGGGAAGTACGGGTCGCCCACCACGGCCGTGTCGCCGGGGCCCATCAGCGCCAGGCACATGTGCGAGAAGCCCTCCTTCGAACCGATGGTCGCGATGATCTCGGTCTCGGGGTCGAGCTTCACGCCGTACCGCCGGTCGTAAAGCTTGGCGACCTCGCGGCGCAGGTTCGGTATGCCGATGGACTGGCTGTACCCGTGCGTGGCGGGGTTATGGGCGGATTCGCAGAGCTTGTCGACGATCTCGCGCGACGGCGGGTCGTGCGGATTGCCCATGCCCAGGTCGATCACGTCGACCCCGGAGCGGCGTTTTTCGTCTCGCAGCCGGTTGAGGCGCGCGAACAGGTAGGGGGGCAGCCGCTTGATCCGCTGGGAAACCTCGATGGACGGCTTGGCGTCGCTCACGGCAGGGGGACCTCCGGCTGGGCCTCGGCGGCCTTGCGCTGCTCCGCGAGGACCGGGTCGACGAACTCGACCTCGGCGTCGGCGACCATCTGCCGCAACAGCACCTGCCCGCGGGCCTGGAGAATCTTCTCGCGAACCTGCCGGCGCATCTCGGCCTCGACGTCCTCGAATTTCACGTCCTTCGGCTCGATCATCCGCTGCGCCTTGAGCACGTGGAACGTACTGCCGACCTGCACCGGGTTGGACACCTCCCCCACCTCGAGCGCCATCGCCGTGTCCCGGATGGCCGCGGGGACCGAGTCGCTCTTCGGGCCGATCGGCGGCAGCAGACCGCCCTCCTTGCCCGAGGCGTTGATCGAATGCTCGGCCGCCAGCGCGGCGAAGTCGCCCTCTTGTGCCAACTCGCGCACCTCGCGGGCCTCGGCCAGCGTCTGCGTCTGAATGTGCCGCACGACCACCTTGCGACCGTACTCACGGTTGAACTGGGCGCGAACGGCTTCCTCGGGCACCTCCAGTCCCTTGGCCGCCAGTTTCCGCAGAATCGAACGGGCCCGCAGCATCATCTCCCACTGCGTCAGCGACATCTGCTTGCGGGCGATGATCTGTTGCAGCACCTGTTGGCGTTGGGCCTCGTCCAACCCCGGGGCCATCAGCTCCATGAACCGCGCTTGCTCGGCCTCCATGTCCGCCTCGGTCACGACGACGCCCTTCTCCCGTCCTGCCTGCAAGACGACCTCGTGCCGCACCAATTCCTGGGCGAACTGAAGGCCCGGGCCGCGCAGCAGAAGCTCGTAGAGGCGGCCCATGTAGACCGGCTCGTCGTTGACGTAGGCCATTACCTTCCGGTCGGTCGGGCCGGCCGGCTCGGCCTCGGGCCGAGCGGCCTGGTCGGGGTCGGAGGGGGGCGACGGCGCTTCCGGGCCGGCCTCCTCCTTCGGGCCCAGCTCGCAGCCGGTTGAAAGCAGCAGGCATACGCACGTCAGGGTTGTGGCGATCTCTCGCATAGGGGTTCTCCGCGCAGGAGGTACGACTCCAGCGTATCGGCCGACGCCCGGCCGGGCAAGGCCCGCATCCGCGAGCACGGCACGCCGCTCTAGAAGTCGATTGCCTCGACGATGGTCTTGACCGGTTCGGGGCGGTTGAGGCAGTAGAAGTGGAGGCCCGGGGCGCCCCGGTCGATCAGGTCCTGACACTGGCGGACGGCGTACTCGATACCGCGCTTCTTCGTCTCCTCCAGGTCGTCTTTTATCGGCCGGAAGGTCTCATGCACCTCGTCCGGAATCGACGCGCCGCAGGTCTCGCAGAACTGCACGAGCTTCTCGTAGTTGACCACGGGAAGAATGCCCGGGATCAACCGCATCGACACTCCCGCGCCGCGCACGCGGTCCATGAAGCGCAGGTAATCGTCGTTCCGGAAGAACAGTTGCGTCACCGCGAAGTCGGCGCCGCGGTCCTGTTTGATGCGAAGGTAATGGCTGTCCCGCTCCAAGCTGCCGGCCAGCGGGTGGCCTTCCGGGAAGGCCGCCACGCCCGTGCAGAACCAATCGCTCCGCAACTCGCGGATGATCTCGACAAGCTGGTAGGCGTACTTCGGCTGGTCCGGGCCCGGGGTGTACCGCGGCTCATCCTTCCGCGGGTCGCCGCGCAGCGCCATGATATTCCGTACGCCGACGCGGGCCATGCCCGCAAGCTGCTCCCGAATCTCGCGATAGGTGTGCTTGATGCACGTCAGGTGGTGCATCACCGCCACATCGTGACGGTACAACAGACCGAGAACCACATCGAGCGTCGAGTGACTCTCGCTGCCGCCGGCCCCGTACGTTACCGAGAAGAAATCGGCGCCCAAGCCGGTCAACTGCTCGGCCGTGTCCCATAGCCGGTGCCGGCCTTGCTCCGTCTTGGGCGGATAGAACTCGAAGGACAACGTCCAGGGCTTCTCGTCGAAAATATCCGCGATTCGCTTCATGGTTGGCTATTCTCCCCGCTCACGGGCACAACTCGATCACGGGGGGGCTGGGGAAGCGCTCGTACCTCCCGCGGCGAGGAAGTATACACGAGACCCGCGCGTTCGCCAACCGCCCGCCCGGCGGCAGGCCTCGACGGGCCTCGCCTTCGGCGTTCCGCCGACCGCAGCAGGAACAGCTTCTTCAACGGGCTGCTTGGCGTAGCGCTCCGGTCAGCCCGCCGCTTCCCGTCGTCCTCTGAGGAAATACCGGACGTGCGACACCGGCCATTGCACTTCGAAGTGATGTCGCGGGATGCGGAACGCGTCCGTCCTGCCGGGCCGCACCGTCCCCCGGTGCCCCCCGAAGCAGGCGTGGTATCCCGCCCTTCGGACCGCCTCCAAGGACACCCGGTCCACGTCCCGCCGGCGGCCATAGGGCCAGGAGATGTACCTGCATTCGATCCCCAGCCGTTCCTCCAGGTCGGCCTTTGACCCGGCGATTTCGTCCTCCAGTCGCCGTGGGTCATCCGATATCGCGGACAGCCGAACATGACGACGCGTATGTGAGCCGACCTCGTAGCCGCGGGCGATCATCTCCTCCAGATCATCCCATCGCAGTATCTCGATCGGAGCTCGGTATGCCGTTGCGCTCATCCAGCGCTCGCGCTCCGCGTCCGACTCGCCGTGAATGAGCCCGGGCGGAACGAAGAACAGGGCGGGGATGCCCAGCTCGTGCAGCACAGGAAGCGCATTGGTGAAGCAGTTCCGGAAGCCGTCATCGAACGACAGATGGTAGCAACGTCCCTCGATCGGGCTCTCGCCTCTAAGCATGCGGATGCAGGTGTCGGTATCCACGAAGGTGCCTGAACCCATCAGCTTTCGCATGAGCGTGCGAAAGCCCTCCCGCTGATCATCGAAGACATAGTGGCAGTACATGCACCGCAGGAAACGGTCCTCGTCCGAGCGGTCCAGGGCCGCAAACAGCGAGAGATACGCATGGCGGCAGGCGCTCCGTAGCACGGCTCGCAGCCCGCCCCGGCGTGGTGCGGCATCCCTCCACAACTTGGCGTATTCACACATTTTGGATCGAGCCATGCGTCTGGCCGGCCGTCGGCTGACGTGGCTCCGGCCTATCTGTCCCAGTCGAAGGTCGTTCCCAGCAGATCATACAGTCTCTGATTATGCGGCCGGAAGAACTCCACGAGACGTTCACGGGTCCGCGGGTCCATCTCGCTGTAGCGATTCGTATTGTGGGTGTCGAATCTCGCGTGCTTCCACTCCGGCAACTCCAGGAAACGCAGGATCCGCCCATACGTTTCCCTCGGCTGCGATCTGTATTGCTCCGTACTGATCACGAGTACCTGCTCTCGCGGGAACACTTCCAACCAGGCCGGTAGCTGGTCGGCATAGACGCCCCGGGCCAAGTACGTGCGATGCCACTGGTCGCGGCCGCGGGAGTCGGCATTGGCGCGGATCTTTCCTGCCTCGCCCTGAAGTCTGCGCTCTTCAGCGTCCAGTGCGTCCTCGAACCGCTCGAGCGGCTCGCGTCGTCGCCGCAGTCGGTTGTGGTGGTAGTGCGAATAGGCACGGTCCACGGGATTTCGCAAGATCGCCAGCACCTTGGCCTGGGGCACCACCTCCAAGGCGCGCCGCGCCGCAAGGGGGTGGAAGAGGTAGTTGCTCGTGGTGTCCCCGGTGGCGAAGGCCCCATGCTCATCCAACATCCGCCGCCGGGTCGACTCGCGAGGGAAGTGGGCCCGGTACCAGCCCGTCCCCCTCGGGTACTCCCAACAGAAGAAGTTGATCTCCTTGCGGAGCGGCTCCGCCACGCCAGGATGCTGCTGCAGATGCCGGTACAGCGCTGTTGTGCCCGACTTCTGGGCTCCGATCACCAGGAACGTCGGCAATACTCTTGCGGAAGACCGCGACGCGCACCGCCTCGCATTGAGCTGCAGCGCGTACCGGGATACGGAAAGAACCCGCCGAACGGGGCGTGGGAGCAGCAACTTCAGCGTAGTGCGCATTGTCTCTTGGCCCATCCTCACGCCGCCGAGTCCCCCCCGGACCGGAAGCGGATTCAATCGGTCCGCCATCACACGATGCGCATTCTACTGCCGCGCAAATGCCCAGGCCAAGCGGGTTCGCGGCGATCCGGGAAACGGCGCTGGCGCCCCTGCCGCGGCCGAGATATACGCATGGCCGCGGTCGCACCCGCCACCGACTCACCAGATGCAAGGCGGCTCCTGGGCGACGGCCTCGATCTGCGCCGCCGCGCCGGCCACCTGTTCTTCCGTGCCCGACACCGCCAGCCAGGCAGCGCCCTCCGCGCCGCCGACGCCACCCCCGGCCGCCAGATGCGCCGTCGCGCCGGAGAGCAACTCGACCGCGTCGAGTTCCGTGAATACCTCCCCCGGCAGCGGAAGCAGGCGAGGGCCGCGGGCCTCCGGAGCGTTCAGCAGCGATGCCAGCACGCACAGATCCTCCTCCACGCGCTTCTCCAGCCCCACGGGGACGACCAGCCGAACGCGCCGACCCGCCGCGGCCGCGATCGCCAGCGCGGCCGTGCCCGCCTGCGGATGCCCGACCAGAACGCCCGCCTCGCGCCGACCCAGGTTCACCGCGTTTGCCCCCTTGATGATGACGTCGCCGGTTCCCAGTTCGTCAACGACGTCGAATATCTCCATTCCCGGCTGCCATCGCCCCTTGGCGAGGACCACGTCGCCGGGGAAGTCCGCATCGTCCGGCAGACGGCCGGTGTCCGTCTTTTTCGTGCCGGGCGGCAGTACGACCCCGCGCCGGAAGCCCCGCCGGTCGAAACCCGCTTCCGCGCCGACCGACTGGAGCAGTTCCTCGGCTACGTAGGCGTTGGTGGTGCCGGCAACGACCACAACCGTGCCGGTGGACAGCGCCTCCGCCACGGCCGGGTGCGCCGCCATCGCTCGGCCGATAAGACGCTTGCCGGCGGCGGGAGTCACGACGAACTGCTGAAGCATGTGGAATGCCTCCAGTCAGGCCAGATATGACGAACGCGCACGCCACCACCCGCGGCGCGAGCGCGGAAACGACCGGCCGAAGCTGCCCCGAGCGCCTAGGGCGAAGCCGCGCCCGAATCGCTCTCCATGCCCTGCTGGAGCTTCTCCTTCATCAACCGGCCGACCTTGAACTTGACGGTCCGCTTGGGCGGCACGTGGACCCGCTCCAGCGTCTTGGGATTCTGGGCGACGCGGGCGGCTCTATGCTTGGCCTCGAACACACCGAAGTCTCGGAATTCCAAGCGGTTGCCGGAACCAAGCTCGTTGATGATCTCGTCGAGTAGCTCCTGGACGATCTGCTTGACCAGGACACGTTTTGCGCCGGTGTGATCCGCGATGCGGTCAACCAGCTCCTTCTTCGTTACCGTATGCATGACAGCCCTTTCGGATCGCTCGGGACCGGCCTACGTTCTCTGCCACGTCGGCTGCCACAGCCAGAGGTGCGCCCAGCGCCTTGCATGGACGCAAGTTATCATAGTCTAGGCACTTCGCGAAAACAAGCAATAAGATTCAGCCGGCAGCGGCATACGGAAATGCCCGGGTTCTCTGCGCCCGAGCTGCCGGACCGGGTACAATAGATACGGAACTCCGTACGCGTCAAGGAGCAAGACCATGCCCGCCAAAGCCACCACGCGTCTCCTTCCTGTCGCCGCCGCCGTCATTGCCCTCCTCTTGGTCGCAGCGCCCGCCCCGGCCGGTCTGTCGGTACGGATCTCCTCCGGATCGAGGGTCTCCCGCACGGCGGTTCGCCGCCGTGCTCCGGTTCGTCGGGCCGTCCGTCGAGCCGTGCTTCGTCGCTATGCCCGGCGTCTTGCCCGCTACCGCGCGCTGCGCCGGCGGGTCTGCCGCGCCCCCGCGGTTCGCTACGGTAGCGTCGGCAGATATCCCTCGTACAGCCGGAACAGCTACAGGCCGGTCGTGTACTCGACCCATTCTTCGTACTCCACCGCGAGCTACCCGACGCATCGCTACACGACGACGTACAGCAGCTATGGCTCCGGCGGCACCTACGGGCGCGTCGGCACGAGCGGCATACACATCAACGTGAGCATCCCAATCGACTAACGGCAGTCTTGTCGCGCCAGCTCGGCTCGCCGCGCCTGCACGAGTGTGCGCTTGTCTGCCGGAAGATCCGGCTCGCGAAGCAGCGCGTCGCAACCGTCCACGAACATCGGCCGGGCGTATTCGGTCGTCCACACCCGCTCTTCGCTCGCACGTTTCGAGCTCATCTTCAGGAACCCCTCGAATTCCTCGAAGTAGCTGCCATAGATGTGGAACGAGTCCGCGCAGTGGATGTAGTTTCCGACCTGCACGCCGATCCGCTCCGCGAGCTCGCGCTGAAGCTCGATGAACGCATACATGTTCATGAAGGCCGCCTTGTACGCGTCGTTCGAGCGGATGTGGCAATTCATGTGCAGCTTGCCCGACGCGATGCGGAACCACAGCCGCTGGAGGCACGGCGGGTCCGCCACGCCCGGGTCCATCCAGGCCTGCCACGTCACGGCCTGGGCCCGCCGGGTGTAGGGGACCTCCCTAAGCTTGGCCTCGACCGCCGCGAGTTGGTCGACCATGCCGCCGTCCGGCATCGCATACGCCGCCAGCCGCTCGTGGTACGTGTACTCCCACTTGCCCGCGGCCGGGTCGATCCAGTGATCGTGCACGCCGTACAGCACCTCGGCGCGGTATTTCTCCAGGTCGTGCAACCCTCCGGGGAAGGCCCGGTGGATCCGCGGCTCGGCCAGTGGCTCGGTCACGTGGATCATAGCGGTCACGTCCCGGCTGTTCGGGTCATCCGGCCGATCGTACTCGGTAGGGAAGGGCTCGCCCTGTTCCCAGCAGGCGATAACCGCCCGCTCCCAGGCCATCGGCAGCGTGCGCTCGACGATGTGGACCGACTTCATCTGCCGCCTCCTTGCTCAGGCCGGCCGCGAACCGGCGCCCGGCCGTTCCGTGCGGCACCCCTCCTACCCGGAAGCAGCGGCCCCGTCAAGGTCGCACGAGAACCGGTGGGTTCGGCTCAAGCCCCGACGGCGGAAGCGCGAAAATCATCCCGGCCGCGCTTGACACGACGGGCTGCCAACCGTACCATGCGCCATTAACGACACTGCGGGGTAGAGCAGTCTGGTAGCTCGTCGGGCTCATAACCCGGAGGTCGCAGGTTCGAATCCTGCCCCCGCTAGTAAGCCAGGCGCTGCAAACCACAGCGGCCCGGTGGTTCACGCAGAAGGCTTCCGAGAGACCTCGGTGGCCTTTTCGCTTTCTACGCCAGTGACGCCAGCGGTTTACGATTGCCGCTCATCTCGGCCCGTCTCTGCGAGCGCCCATCCGGCATAACCGCAGCCTGCTCCACGTCGCCCGTTCGGCCTCTCTCGGCCCGAAGTCTCTCTTCGCACCAGAGACTCGTGGTCTCGGGTTAACGCACGCTTGCCTCCGCCGGGCGAGCATGACGTACAGATTCGCCGCCCCGCGGGTTAACGCGTTTGGACACATGCGCGACTCGCGGCATAGGTAACCAGTGTGAGGACAGCCGCACCTGGGAGCTCTGCCATGACCTCGACCGCCGAGCCCGACACCATGACCGCCGATGAGCGCCGCGACGAAGTTGCCGGCATCCTGGCCAACGGCCTGCTGCGCCGCATTCGCGCGGCCGAATCGGCCGCATCGTCACCCGCGAAAACAGTCGCAGAAGAGTCTCGGAAAGGCCTTGAGCTTCCGGCGGAGACGGGGCTCAGTGTGGCTCCGCGGCCCGCGGGTTAGCGGGCCGAGTCTCGGGAGACCTTGACGAAGGAGCCGCATGGAATGACAGACATCGCCGCAGAAATCGCCGCACTGGACGAGATGACCACGGGCGAGCTGGCCGAACGCTACCAAGAGCTGCATGGCCGGCCATGCCGGACCCGCCACCGGGCGTACCTCATCCGTAAGATCGCCTGGCGGATTCAGGCCAACGCCGAGGGCGATCTGTCCGAGCGGGCCCGCCGCCGGGCAGCCGAACTGGCCAACGATGCGGACGTGCGGGTCATGGCGCCCAAGACCATGATCTGCCCTCCGCAGACGGGCCAATCCGCGACCGTCACTCGCCCGGCGCCCACCGGCCGGGGCAAGCCCGTCGACCCACGCCTGCCGGCGCCGGGCTCGGCCATCGTCAGGCAGTACAAGGGCCGCACCTACCGGGTGGTCTACATGGAGGATGGCAGCGGCTTCGAGTGCGAGGGCGAGCGCTACCGCACGCTGTCGGCCGTCGCCAAGCGGATCACGGGCAGCCACATCAGTGGCTTCCGCTTCTTCCGGCTCGGGGTGCAGCGATGAGCGGCAAGAAAGGCAAGACGGCTCGGCCGACGGTCCGCTGCGCGATCTACACGCGCAAGTCCACCGACGAAGGGCTCGACCAGGAATACAACTCGCTCCACGCACAGCGCGACGCCGCCGAGGCGTACATCGCCAGCCAGAAGGCGGAGGGCTGGACTGTACTGCCCGACCACTACGACGATGGCGGCTACACCGGCGGCAACATGGAGCGGCCCGCCCTCGACCGGCTCCTCCGGGACATCGAGGCCGGCAAGGTCGACTGCGTCATCGTCTACAAGGTCGATCGGCTCAGCCGGTCCCTGCTCGACTTCGCCCGCATCATGGAGACGTTCGACCGGCAAGGCATCTCGTTCGTCTCCGTCACCCAGCAGTTCAACACGGCCCATTCGATGGGCCGCTTGACCCTGAACATCCTGCTGAGCTTCGCCCAGTTCGAGCGTGAGGTCATCGGCGAGCGGATCCGCGACAAACTCGCGGCGCAGGCCCGCAAGGTTGTGAAGGGCGGAGCAAAACCGTGGCGCGGGGCGGGCGGCGGGATTTCGTAGCG
>CAZHEH010000044.1:0-16781 GCA_964531695.1 uncultured Planctomycetaceae bacterium
GGGCTGGTGGTCATCGACGAGGAGCAGCGCTTCGGCGTCGAGCACAAGGAGCAGCTCAAGGCGATGCGGGCGACCGTCGAGGTGCTGACGCTGACGGCCACGCCGATCCCGCGCACGCTGCACATGGCGCTGCTCGGTCTGCGGGACATCAGCTCCCTGACCACGCCGCCGATGGACCGTCGCGCGATCCACACCGAGGTCGTCCACTTCGACGAGCGGCTCATCCGCAACGCCATCGCCCGCGAGATGAACCGGCAGGGACAGGTCTTCTTCGTCCACAACCGCGTGTTCGACATCGAGTCCGTGCGCGACCGCGTGCAGAAGCTCGTGCCCGAGGCGCGCATCGGCATCGGCCACGGGCAGATGGGCGCCCGCGAGCTGGAGAGCACGATGCTGCGGTTCGTCCGCGGCGAACTGGACGTGCTGGTTTGCACGACGATCATCGAGTCCGGGCTCGACATCCCCACGGCCAACACGATGATCATCCATGAAGCGGACATGTACGGCCTGGCCGAGCTGCACCAGCTTCGCGGCCGCGTCGGGCGGTACAAGCACCTGGCCTACTGCTACCTGCTGCTGCCGGAGACGCGACCGATCAAGCCCGTCGCCGGCAAGCGGCTCAAGGCCATCGAGGAGTTCTCCGACCTCGGCGCGGGCTTCCAGATCGCCATGCGCGACCTGGAGATCCGCGGGGCGGGCAACATCCTCGGCAAGGCCCAGAGCGGGCACATCGCGGCCGTGGGATATGAGATGTACTGCCAACTGCTCGAGAACGCCGTCGGCGACCTGACCGGCGAGCCGAAGTCGCCGACGCCCGAAGCCCACCTGGAGCTGGGCATCGACGCGTACATCCCCCGGAGCTACATCCCGTCCGAGCCGCAGCGGATGGAGGTCTACCGGCGGCTGAGCCGGTGCCGGGGCGGCGAGGACATCGAGCAGGTCCGCACGGATCTGGCCGACGCCTTCGGCCGCCCGCCGGACGAGGTCGAGACCCTGCTGGACCTGGCCGAGGCCCGCATCCGGGCCGCCGGGGCCGGCATCCAGAGCATCGTGCGGCACGGCCCGGACCTGATCTTCACGGTGGCGGACTTCGAGCGGGCCAGGCCTGTCTTCGAGAACGCCGCCGGCAGCGTCCGCCTGCCGGACGCCAAGACCGCCCACTGGCGCCCCCCGCCGCGATATCTGGAGATGCCGAGCATGCTGCGGATTCTTCTCAAGCAACTCCGGCACGATTGAGTACGGATATGCGCATCGAGCCGGTCTGGACGATATAATTCGGGCCGTGACAGCCAACCCTCCCAAGCTCCGAAGCGTCGCTCTGGCGCTGCTGATATCCGCCCAGCTCGGCGGCTGTGCGTGGGTCCAGCAGGCCTGGCCGTGGCGGAAGAAGGAAGTCCCCGTCACCGAGTCGCGCGAATCCGGCGAGTGGCCGGAGGAGGCGGATACCTCGCCGCCGGCCCAGACCGAAGCGCCGGCGACGCAACCGGCCGAGCCGCTCCGACCTGAATCCGTCGAGCCCCCGCCGGACGCCGAAGGGCCGGCTGATCCGGGCTCTCCGGTCGCCGGCGACGGTCCGCCCGCCCCGCTCACGACCGGCGGCGAGGTCGTCACGGCCGTGCTGCTGCGGGTCAACGACCGGTTCTACACCGTCGAGGACGTCATCAGCATCGCCGCGCTGCAGCTCGCCGCGATGGACGACGATGTGCCCGTCAGCGTCTGGCGGCTGCGGGCCGAGGCCGTGCTCACCGAGACCATCCGCCGGGAGGTCGGCAACTTCCTCGTGTATCAGGAAGCGAAGGACGAGATGGCCGACGAGCAACGGGCCATGCTGGACGCTGAAGTGGAGAACCGGCTCAAGGAGCTGATCGCCCAGCACGGCGGCAGCGAGCAGCGGCTCCGTGAGGCCCTCCGCGAGCAGGGCACGACGCTCGACGAGGCGCTGGAGGTGTACCGCCGCGACCTGATCGTCAAGAGCTACCTCCGCTCGCGGTTCGAGCCGAAAATCGAGGTCGGCCGGCGGGACCTGTGGCTGTACTACCGCCGCCACCCGGAGGAGTTCTCGACTCCGAAGCGCGTGGCGATGCAGATCATCGCGGCGCCCGACACCGAGTTCGACGCCGACGAAGGCCCGCCGCACGAGCAGGCGCGCGCGGCGATCCAGGGGGCGAAGGACGCCCTCGACGCCGGCCGGCCCTTCGATGAGGTCGCCCGAACGCACTCGCGCGGCATCAAGGCCGACGAAGGCGGGCTCTGGCCCATGGCCAAGGAGGGGAGCTTCCGGCTGGAAGCCGTCGAGGCGGCCGCGTTCGAACTGCCGGAGGGCGGCGTCAGCGATGTGATCGAGACGGACGGCGGCTACTACATCGTCCGGGCGGCCGAGGTCGCGCCCGAACAAACGCAGCCCTTCACCGAAGCGCAGGAGGAGATTCGCTACAAGCTGGAGTCCGTCCGCCACAACGAGTTGGCGGCCGAGTATTTCCAGGAGCTGTCCAAGACGGCCGTGGTTGTGCAGAACGACGAGCTGATGCCGCTGGCCGTCGACCGGGCCGTGGAGCGATTCTACCGGGATTAGAACGCCGCAGCGGGCCGCCGCAGCGGCGCATCACACATCGCGCTCGGGCGCCATGAGGTCGTCGTACGTCTCGCGACGGCGGATGATGCGCCAGTCGTCGCCGTCCACGAAAACCTCAGGCGGGCGCGGCCGGCTGTTGTACTGGCTGGCCATGACGAAGCCGTAAGCCCCCGCGGAGAACATCGCCATCAAGTCACCTCGCGCCACCGGCGGCAGCGTGCGTCCGGCCGCCAGCACGTCCGACGTCTCGCAGACTCCGCCGACCACGTCCACGGTCTGCCCGTCCGGCGCGGCGTAGTCCGGCCGCCGCTCGGGCGCGGCCGCACCGTCCGGCAGCTCACTCGGATAGATGAAATGCTCGGCGTCGTAGAGGGCCGGGCGGAGCATGTCCGTCATGGCGGCGTCGACGATCACGAACCGCTTGCCGCCGCCCTGCTTCGTGTACAGCGCGCGCGTCACGAGGATGCCCGCATTGCAGGCGACGGCCCGCCCGGGCTCCAGGATGACCTCCAGCCCGCGCCCGCGCAGCAGCGGCACGATCTGCCCGGCGTAGTCCGCGGCCATGGGCGAAGCCCCGGCGACGTAGTCGGCCGCGTAGCCGCCGCCGATATCGAGCAGGCGTATCTCGTCCCCGGCGGCGCCGAGCTGGTCGATCAGGCCGAGGGCCTTCTCGATCGCCTGAACGTAGGGATCGGCCGAGTAGATCGGCGAGCCGATGTGCATGGCGATGCCGTCGAGCCGGACGTTGTCATCCCGGCCGTGGTCGGCGAAGAACGCGCCCGCACGGTCGATATCCACGCCGAACTTCGTTTCCTTCTTGCCGGTCGTCGTGTAGCGGTGCGTCTTGGGGTCGTAGACGTCGGGGTTGATCCGCAGGGCCGCGCGGACCTGCGTCCCGGCCTCGCCCGCGATGCGCGAGAGGTTCTCGAACTCCTGCTCGGACTCGACGCTGAACAGGCCGACGCCCGCGGCGATCGCCTCGCGAATCTCCGCGTCCGTCTTGCCCACGCCGGCGAAAACGACCTTGGACATATCCGCCCCCGCGGCCCGCGCGCGGGCGACCTCGCCGCCGGAGACGACGTCAAAGCCCGCCCCCATCTCCGCCAGCAGCCGCAGCACGTGCAGGTTGCCCAGCGCCTTGATGGCGAAGCAAACCGTCGGCTTCAGCTCCGCGAACGCCTCGGCCATACGTCCGTAGTGCTCCCGCAGCGTCCCGGCCGAGTATACGTACGCCGGCGTGCCCACGGCCGCGGCGATGTCACGCACCGCCACGCCTTCGCAATGCAACGAACCGTTCCTGTATTCGAAGTAGTCCATTCGGGGTGCCTTCAGTGTAGCCAGTTTCGCAAATCCCCCACCGGAACAGAATGTCCGATGTTCAATGGCCAATGTCAAACGCCGGCCCTGCTGTCCGCGGGGGGTTATCCGGGCCATCGGCCGCCGGCCACCGCCTCGGCCGCACGCCGGGCCAGCCAGTGCGTCGGGTTACGCAGGGCCTCGCGCTCGTCGACCTCGCCGGCCGCGAGCGGCAGAACCGCGTCGAAGGCGTCCGGCGCGCCGTCGTCGGCCCGGCCGGGAACGCACACCACCGGCACGCCCTCCTCGCGGCAGATCCGCGCGACGGCGAAGGCCGTCTTGCCCGAGCCGGTCTGCGCGTCGAGGCGGCCCTCGCCCGTAAGGCACAGGTCCGCCCCCGCCAGTCGCTGCCGCAGGCCGACCGCCTCGGCCACCAGGTTCGCCCCGGGCTCCAGCGTCGCCCCCGCGAAGGCCACGAGCCCCGCGCCGAGCCCACCGGCCGCGCCGCCACCGGGCAGCGTGCCCACGTCTAGACCGGTCATGCGATGAATCAGCGCGGCCAGGCGCTCCAGCGCGTTGTCCAGCTCCCGGACCACCTCCGGCGTGGCGCCCTTCTGCGGGGCGTAGACGCGCGCGGCACCCTCGCCGCCGATCATCGGGTTCATCACGTCGCACGCGACGCGGAGCCGGACGTCGTTCAACCGCGGGTCGCGGCTGGACAGGTCGATCTCGGCGATGTCCGCCAGCCCACCGCCCGCCAGCCCGCAGATGCACTCCTGCCCGTCGGCGTCCAGGAAGCGCACACCGAGCGCCTGCGCCGCACCGCAGCCGCCGTCAACCGTCGCGGAACCGCCGATGCCGACGACGATCTCCTCGCAGCCGTCGTCCACGGCCGCCAGGAGGAGCTGACCCGTTCCGTACGTCGTGGTCCGCAGGGGGTCGCGCATCTGCGGCGGCACGAGGCCCAGCCCGGACGCGGCCGCCATCTCCACGACGCCCCGTCGTGGTCCCACGCCGGCCGGCTCGGCGCCTTCCATCCGGCCCATGGCCCCGGAGAAGCCCAACTCGCCCGGCAGCCCGGCCGCGCGAGACGTGCCCAGCAGTCCCCAGTGCGCGCGGACCGGCTTGCCGAGCGGGTCGAACACGTCGGCCGTCCGGGTCGATCCGCCCGTGGCGGCCACCATCGCCCCGACGGTGCCCTCGCCGCCATCGGCCATGGGGCACAGGTCGATCTGGGCATCCACGGCCGCCGCCAGGACCCCCTCGGCCAATGCGGCCGCGACGTCCGCAGCGCGGAGGCACTCCTTGAACGAATCCGGCGCGATGACGACCTTCATGGCTTGCCCTTCCTTCCGCGCAGTTTGCGGCGCGGGGCGCGCGGCTCCGGCTCTTCTTCCGCCCCGCCCGCGCGGATCGGCACCCATACCGCCTGCCGGCCTCGGAGGAAACCGACGCGGACCACATCTCCGGCTGCGACGTTCTCCAGGGCCATGCCCAGGTCGTCCGTGTCGGTCACGTAGTAGCGATCGACCTGGAACAGGATATCCTTCAGCTCGAGGCCGATGCGGTGGCCGGGCGCGCCTTCCTGCACGCCGACAACCAGCAGGCCGCGCGTGGCCCGCAGGCCCAGCCGACGGGCCAGTGCGGGCGTGACCGGCCGGACCGACAGGCCGAGCAGCCGCCGGGCCAGCTCGTTGCCGTCCGGGCGCGGCTTCGGCTCGACGGTCACCGACACGACCTCCTCCTCGCCGTCGCGCACGCGACCGAGGCGGACCGTCTCCTCCGCCCGCACGCCGAGCATGCCGCAGACGAAGCCGGGAATCTGCTCGATCTCCTCGCCGTTCAGCGAGGTGATCTCGTCACCGGCGCGGAGCACGTCGGCGGCGGGCGTGCCGGGGCGGACCTCGGCGACCTCGAGCCGGTCGCCGTCATCCGTGTGGACCTGCCGCACCGCGGCGCCGAGCGTGATGCGGTTCATCCGCTCGTAGTCGAGCAGCCGCGTCAGCTCCGAGGCGAGGGCGTCGACGGAAATGGCGAAGCCGATGTTCTGCGCGTCGGCCCGGATGGCGGTATTCACGCCAATCAACTCGCCGCGGATGTTCAGCAGCGGCCCGCCGGAGTTGCCGGGGTTGATCGGAGTGTCCGTCTGGATGAGCCCGCGGTAGACCTTCCCGTCGCCGAAGTCCAGCGTCCGGTCCGTGCCGCTGATCACGCCGGTGGTCAGCGTACTCGTGTAGCCCATGGGGTTCCCGATGGCGATGACCGTCTCGCCCACCATCAGGTCGTCGCTGCGCCCGAGCGGCAGGTACGGCAGCTCCTCGTCCTCCGGAGGGTCGATCTTCAGCACCGCCAGGTCGTGCTCCGGATCGGCGCTGATGACCCGCGCGGGCAGCGGCTCGTCGTCCTCGCCGAACGTCACCGCGATGTCCTGCGCGTGCCGGATAACGTGCGCGTTCGTGACGAGGTAGCCGTCCGGGTGGATCAGGAAGCCGCTGCCCAAGCTCCGCACGGGCACCCGGCGCGTGAACGGCGCCGGGAAGATGTCCGCGAACGGATCCTTGCGGAAGCCGCCCAGACCGTAGCGCGTGGTGATGACGCGCTCGGCCGTGATGTTCACAACGGCCGGCGCCGCCCGCCGGTACGCCCGCACGACGGGAGTGATGCGCGGGATGCCGTCCTCGTCCGAGGCCGAGCTCGGCGGCGCGCCCCCGGCCCCGGACCCAAAGGCCACCAGCAGGATAAGCGTGATGACGCGGCTTGACGAGAAACTCATGACCGGACTCCCTCGGCACGGCCGGCGATACTCCGCCAACCGTCAGGAGGCCGATTATAGACGGCGCGGTGCGTCAGGCCAAGCGTGCCGGCGGGGCCCGCGCAAGGTACTGATTTGACAGCGAGGTAGCCCAAGGTAAGATGCTTCCTGACCGTCCCCCGCTCGGGACGGCCGAGCACATGGACAAGGCGGAGCGCGAACAATTCGGCGTCGAAGAGCTGGCGATCTGCCTGAGCCACTACGAGCTGGGGATCGTCCGCCGCATCCAGGAGTTCGTCCGCGGCTCGCGGCGAGCGCCGAAGGTGGTCATCGACGCCGAGCGGGGGCGGTTCCTGTTCAAGCGGCGAGCGCCGGGGCGGCAGAACGTCGAGAAGGTCGCCTTCACGCACCGAATCCAGCTCCACCTGGCGGGCGAGAATTTTCCGCTGCCGCACCTGATCGGCACCCGCCCCGACAACAACTCAATGCTCGTGCTGAACTCGCGCATTTACGAGCTGTTCGAGTACATCGCCGGCGGCGGCTACGACGGCTCGCACGAGACGACGTACAACGCCGGGCGGATCCTCGGCCTGTACCACAAGCTGCTGCAACCGTTCCGCAGCGAGTACCGCCCGCCCGCCGGCAGCTACCACGCCGCCAAGGCCGTGAAGCAGGCAGTCGAGAACGCCGGGGCGTCGCTCGCGCCCGACGCTCGCCCGAGTGAGGAGGAGCTGAACCGAACGATCAAGGCCCTCGAAAAGGCCTACACCCGATGCGCGAAGGAGGCGGATGATGTCGGCGTGGGGAACTGGGAACAGCAGATCGCCCACGGCGACTGGCATCCGGGCAACATGCTCTTCCGCGACCGCAACGTCGTGGCCGTCATCGACTACGACTCCGCCCGCTTCCAGCAGCGGGTGATCGACCTGGCCAACGGGGCCCTGCAATTCTCCATCACCGGCGGAGGCAAGGACGCCGCCCGATGGCCGGCACATCTCGACGAGGCCCGCTTCGAGCGGTTCCTACGCGGCTACGACTCGGTCAACGTCATCTCGAAGGCCGAACTGAAGGCCATTCCATACTTGATGTGCGAGGCGATGATCGCCGAGTCGGTCCTGCCGATCGCCGCGACGGGCAGCTTCGGGCGGTTCGAGGGATACCCCTTCCTCCAGATGATCGACCGCAAGGTCCGCTGGGTGCTAAACCACGCCGCCGACCTCCAAGGCGTGTTCGGTGGCTGAAGAACCAGGACACGCCGATTCCACATCGGGCCGGCCCCGTTCCCGACCGCGGCGACACTAGGCAGCCGGTCCCTGTTGGAACGTTTGCCCCGTGGGGCACACGTCCAGCAGGCAACACTCGCCGCATCGCGGGTTCCGGGCCCGGCAAATACGCCGCCCGTGGGTGATGAGCAACAGGTGCAGGTCGCGACGGTTGCCGGGCGAGATCGCCGGCGTCAGCGTCTCGTGCGCGCGGGCCGCGGGGGTCGCGTCGTCCAGCCAGCCGAGGCGTCGGGCGATCCGCTCGATGTGCGTGTCCACCGGGAACACGGGCATGTCCAAGGCGAACAGCAACACGCACAAGGCCGTCTTCGGCCCGACCCCGTCGTAATCGACGAGATAATCGAACGCCGCATCGGCGCCCCAGTCCCGCAGGAACTCCAGGGACACCTCGCCGCGCTCCTCCCGAATCGCCCGAAGGACGTCGCGGATCCGCGGGGCCTTCCGCCGGCTCAGCCCGGCCGAGCGGATCGCACGCACGATCGCGTCGCTCCGGGCGTCCGCCACCTCGTCCCACGAGCCGAACCGCTCGCGGAGCTTTCGGAACGCCGCGCCGCTGTTCGTGTCCGACGTGTTCTGGGACAGGATCGTCGCCACGAGCGTACCGACCGCATCGACATCGCCGCTCATCGGCCCGGCCGGCCGGCCATGGGCGCGCGCCAGCCGGCGCAACACCCCCGCCGTCGATCGTCGGCTCAGCGCGGCCATCATTCTCCCGTTCGCCCCGGGAACGACCTCAGAGGGTTCTACGGCCCGTCCAAGCGGTGCCCCGGTGGGGCCATGTGTATCCCTCGTTGAGACAGAACCATGGAGCCCGGCGCCGTGCATCCCGCGGCCGAGCCACCCCCACGGCCGCCCGGCGGCCGATGCTGCCTATCAGCGCGACGGGGCCGGGCCGCGCGCAGACGTCCCGGCCGACGCCCCATAGCTGTGTGCGTGCGGGAGATGGACACCCGCAAATGCCTTCACGACGCGATTAATAGCTTACCCACACGGACTGCCATTCGTCGATGGCCGGCTCATCGACCGATTCGCCCGTCTCAAGGGATTCGGAGTGACCATCGGCGAATACCGCGTTCATCCTTTCGTCATGCCGCTCGAAATCGACGCGGGAACCCCAGTAGCCCGTTCCATTGGCCCAGTTCCAATAGTCCCAGAACGTCGACCGTCCGGTGCCGGTCTCGACGTCCCAGAACACCAGCTTGCCGTTCTCTGACGCCGGCCGGGATTCCAGGCATAGCAGCGTCTTCTGGGCATTGTCGATCTCCGCCTGTCTTCCGGCCGGGTCGTCGGACACCACGCCATGTTCGGTGGCGCCGCGGTGTCCCAGGATCGCCTCGTTATATCCGTAGGCACTCGGCTCCAGTATTCGGTCGTAGCTGCCGCCGCTCCACCCCAGCACGATCTCCACCCACTGCGCCTCGTCCATCGCCGGGCAGCCGAAGGCACGCTCGACCTGCGGCCGGTCGAGATCCTCCTCGACCTGCTCGCGGCTGCCGTCCCGGAACGAGAGCCCCATGTACGGGCCCAACTGCATGGCCATGGGCGCGGGGTGAAGCGTCCCGCCGTCGCTGTAGTACGTGTACTTCTCCTGCTTGGGGTCCCCCAGCCCCCCCGGCGTGAAGGAGTCGATACCCCACTGCTTTCCCGCCAGCGGCAGCCGGCCTTCATGCTCGCCGACATGCATTTCCGCTGCCTTCCCCAGATTGCTCGACTGCACCATGCAGGACGCGAGCATCGCAAGTTCCTTCGCCCGCTTCAGCGATGGCAGCAGAATGCTGACCAGTAAGGCGATGATCGCGATGACGACGAGGAGTTCGATCAGCGTAAATGCGCGGCGTGAACGCTGTCGAATTCTCAGCTTCTCGAAAGGTCCGATGGGGGTGAAGCCGGTACTCTTGTTCTGTTGCATGAATCTGTCCATTTCGGGTTTCGTCCGCCAGGACCAATGGCGCGCCTCCCGACGCGGACGCTGCCTGCTTCCGCGCCGGCTGCCCCGAAGCCGCCGATGCTACTGCCTTGCCAAGTGTCACTCCTGCATGCACAACGTCGTCCAGCCGACTCGACCGCAAATGACCTGAGCTGCCGCTGAAGGGGCCGTCCGTTGCCGACCGGTCCAGCAAATGCGAAGGCCATCGCCGGAGCCGCCTCAACCTACATGTTCGGTTCCTCGCGACTCGGAATCCCGAAAGAAAGGAACAGCGGAGCGGTCGCGGTGTGACGCCGCCAAGATTATACCGCGCGGTAGGGCGCGAGCAATGACCAAATGAGCGGGAATATCTGAGTGGCAATAAGACTCTTCTGAAAAAGCACTTACGATTTCATGCCAGGGCGGGTGCCTCTTCGGGCTCCCCAACGCCGCTTGCGGATCGAGCGTGCAGGACCGTCCTCGATTTCGACCGACCCGCCCCCTACGGCCTGCCGACGAGCCGGCCGTCACTTGGACCACCGCGCGATTCCGGCCCCACGCCCGGCCGGGCCGGCGTGCCGAGCTTTCCCGCACGGGCCCGCCATTCTCCTACGCAGAATACCCTACTCTCCGGAAAGACCGCGTATTCACCCCCGGCCGGGGGGCAGACGTGCCCGCGCCGGACCCGAGACCCCGGCGCCGCCATCGGCGACCGACCGGAGGGCCGCCCACGCAAGCCCCAGGCGACGGCGCAGGACGAGGCCGAGCCGCCGAGACCAGGCAGCGCCATCACGGCCATCAGTGGCTCAACGCTTCGGCGGGTATGGATTCCATCTCGCCATCGCCACGCTGCCACGAGACGTCGAGCACTTCCCGGCAATCGCGCGTGACGATCCGGATCGCGTGCGGACCCGCTTCGAGATCGATCTGGCCGGCGTGTGTCTTGATCACGCGCTGCCGCGGCCCGCGGATGGTATTATCCACGACAAGCCGGTCGTCGATGTACAACTCGCTGTTGTTGTCGCTGGTCACGTAAAACGTCCACGTACCCGGTTCGTCCACCGATACGTAGCCGGTGAAGACGACCGCGTGGCCGTGGCTTTCCTGCATGGACAGATCAGGCGTCTCGACCACACCCGTCGCCTCCGGCTCCCGCTCGTCCAGATCACCTCGCCACCCGTGGTGATATGCATAGCGCAGTCCGGGTTGCGTGTCCTCAGGCGTCTTGCACGCGACGGGCTCCAGCTCCTGGAACCGGTAGCGGGCGCGGGCTTCGCGCCCCAGACGCTGCCCGTCGGCGGCAAAAGCGCGGGCCTTGAGACTCTTCGTCTCGGATATCGTAATCGGACCGTCGTACAGCGGCGAGTCGGCGTCGACGATCGTGCCGTCCAGCGTGTAGCGGATCTGCGTACGGGGGTCGCTACCCTCGGGAAGACTCACCTCGACACGGAGCGTGTGCGTATCGGCGTAAATGCCCGGCGGCACGTCGATGATCGGGATCACTTCGTCTTCGCCGTACTCCCAGCGGCCGCCCGCGCCGTCGCCGATGTGCAGCGCCTCGGGAATGGCGGCAAACAGGGCTTCGGGTCGCGCCGCGTTTTCCGGGCCGAAATACACATGGCGCCACTTGTCTCGCATCGCGGGATCGGCCAGCAGGATGCCGCCCTTGTGGAAGTTGTCGAACAGGACGCCGTTGAACTGGACGTCGCCGACAAAGGCCGCAGTGACGCGCCCGCGGTATTGCTCTTGGAACACCTTCTTCTGAGCCGGCGTGGCGGGGCTCTCACCGGTGACGGCGCCGGCGCCGCCAAAGCCGTCCCGCCGATGCCATCGCAGGACGAGTCGCGCCTTGGCGGGCTCGGCGCTGTGGACGCGAACGACGCCCGACTTCGGCACCGTCAAGCTGATATGCACCGGCCAGTCGTCCCGATCGCGCCAACTGAGCCAGGGCACGCGGTACTGTGCGATCTGGCCCGGCGACCCGGGGCCACCCCAGCGGATGCCGCCCTCGGCCTTCATGGCCCGGAGGTCGCCCCACCAGTCATTGTGATCCAGCCCGATCGTGCAGTCGCGTTTGAGCGGTCGTTCGGGAGACCCGGCCAGCAAGGTGCCCCTGACCACCATGTCGTTGCCGCCCATGCCGGAATGCTTGCCGAAAAACGAGCCGGAATGCACGACCAACGCCGACCCCTCGGCGATGCTCTGCGTGCAGCGATTGCCGATGAGCATCTGGGCATCTTCGGCAAGGATCATCGTCCCCCGACGAATATGAAATTCATCGGTCGTTGAACTAACGCCAAGGAATTCCACGGTGGCGTCGGGGTGCTTGAGTACTTGGATATATCGCGCCACGCGACGCCTCACGCCGTCGTCATCGCGCTGGCCCAATTCCAGGCCCGGTTTGTCGTTGAAGAAGAACGTGTGCTTCGCGCCCGTCGGGAAGTACCCGTGGGAGACGCGGTGGCTCCCCTGCTCGGCGATCCAGACATTGCCGAACACGCCGGGCGTGTTTCGACCTTCAAACCGGGCGTTGTTCTCGACCGTGATGTGCCGAGCGGAGAAAATCGGCTGGATGCGGGCCTGGTAGCTGCGGTCCGCCACAGGGACCAGCAGGTCGGCGTTTCGGCCGAATAACACCTCTTCGCCCTTGGCCTCCGCGTCGGGTTGCCAGTCGACCTCGCCTGCGGATGGTGTGAACTTGCCCACGCGGTCGACGGAAAGCCGCGTCACGGGCGCCCCGTTGACCAGCCAATGCTTGGCCTCCTCGGCCCGGCCGCTTTCCCCAGGCGCAGCCCAGACCATCAGCCGCTTGGGCTTCTCCCACGTCTCCGTCGTGTAGGCGGGCTTGAAACCCTCCGCCGGGGGTTCGTCCGGCCATTCGACTCGCCCCAGAAGCTTCTTGTCCCCGTCCGT
This sequence comes from uncultured Planctomycetaceae bacterium, assembly GCA_964531695.1. GTDB lineage: Bacteria > Planctomycetota > Phycisphaerae > SM23-33 > SM23-33 > JAGXKT01. The sequence goes on from CAZHEH010000044.1 coordinate 12,723, forward strand.
CAGCTCGCGCTTCGGGTTCAGTTCCTCGCGCTCGCCGTCCACAGTCAGCGCGTGCACGTGGTCCTTCAGGAAAGACCGCACCGTCGCCAGCCGCGGGGAATAGACGATCAGGTGATCGTCCATGTCGAACTGCACGGCCAGCTTGCCGGCGACCTCCGTCCCGTCCACCAGCTCGATGGTGCATGGCTTCAGCTCCAGTTCCGACTTCTCGTCGGCCGACACGGCCGGCGCGAACGCGGTCGCCAGCATGCAGAACGTCAGCACGGCGGTGCATTTCGTGATGCGATGCATCCGTTACTCCTTGGGCATGTTCCCGGTTGGACTACGCAATTCTATTCATGACTCAGTACGTGGGCCGGGATCGCCTGCTTGTCAAGGGCCGGGCCTTTGTAGCTGACTTCGAACGGCTCGTTCTCCTGCGGCGACCACCAGGCGAAGCCCCGGCCGCGGAGGTACTCCACGCGGATCGCGTGCTTGCCCGGCTCGAGCGTGATCGAGCCCCAGGATTCCAGCGGCGCCTTGCCGGCCGGCTTCCAGTCGTAGCGGTAGCGCCGATGATTGTCGACCACGAGCTGATCACCTATATACAGCCGGCTGGTGCCTTCGGTTCGCGTGTAGAAGCGATAGATACCCGGCTTGCCCACCTCGACATACCCGGTGTAGAGGTACCCGTCTTGCTTCTTGTTGCGACCTTCCGGAACCTTCAGCGTGAAGTGATCGACGGTCTGCGAGTGGATCGGCTCGCCCGGCTCGGCGTGCAGTTGGTCGAAGCTCTTGACGTCATAGACGTGAAGCGCCAACCCGTCTTTCGTCTTGCCCGGGTCATCGGGCGCCCGCGTCTCGTCCACGAAAGTGAACGTGTCGGCCACCTGGCCCCATTGCTTGACGAAGTGCGGGCCGGGATGGTGGAAGCAGCCGGCCTTGATTGTGGTGGTCTCGGTCAGCGTCAGCGGCTTGTCGTAAACCTCACCCTCCTTCGGATCGCCGCCGTCGGTCGTGTAGCGGATTTCCCGATCACCGAGGGCGTGCAGCCGCACCTGGACTTCGTCCCCGGCGGCAAACGTGCCGCCCGACGGAAGAATGCGCTGGTTGGCGTGGCCCTGGCCCCCGGCGACCCCGCCGTAGCCATGGTACTTCCCGGTCTCACGCTCCTTGCGCCACCGGTCCAGTTCCTCTTGGGTCTCCTTGCCGGGCTCGAACCTGGCAAACAGGGCATCGCCCTCGGCCGTGTTCCGCTCGCCGAAGCTCACCCGCTGCCACTTGCGACGGATCTCCGGGTTCATCAAACGAATATCCCCTTCACCGACCCAGTCGAAGACCACGTCGGTGAGAACCTGGTCGCCGAAGAAGTTGACGTTGATGGTGCGGTCGGCTTTCGGCATCCCCTCCCAATACTCGCGCGGGAAGCCGTCGTCGGACCCGCCGTTCTTGATGCCGTGGAATGTGATGTGCAGCTTGGCGTGGGCCGGGTCGCTGGTATGGACCTCGATCCGCCCGTGGGGGGAGACAATCAGGCCGCGAGAATGGTAATCGTCTTGGTGATACCGCTTGGCGAGCCCGCTGCTGTCGGCCAGATGCCCTTTGGAGTCCTTGATGCTCATGCCGAGCCAGACATCGCGCCTGATCGGCTCGTCTGGGGTTCCGGCCATCAGCGCGCCCTTGATCAGCATGTCATTGCAGTAGCCCTGGTTGGCGCCCCGCTTGCCGAGAACGGACCCGGACTTCATGATCATCGTCGCATCGCTGTTGACCGTCTGTATGCAGCGGGGCCCAATGGCGAGCACGCTGTTTTCATCAACGATCGTGACGCCGCGATGCCAGTGCGTCTCGTCACCCGAGCCGATGCTCCCGATCAACGTCATCGATGCGGCAGGATCATCTTTGCGGACGACCCATTTGCGGGCGAAGTACTTGGCCGAGCCCATCAACGCCCCGAAGCGTTCCGCAGTCGTCGGCGGTTCGCCCGTATAGGGCTTGCCGTTGACGAGGAAGGTGTGCTTGTCGCCGCCGAATTGGGCGCCGCCGCCGCCGTTCAGTGAGCCGTGTTGGCTGACCCACACGTTGCCGGCGCAGTTGTTCAGGTGGATTTCCGCGTCGGCCCCGGCCTCGGCGGTGATGTGCCGGGCCCGGGCATTGACGCGCCGCGGCCGGACCGCGTAGGCCTTGGCCGACGCGGGGAACAGGAAGTCCGTCCCGTCCTGCGAGAAGAAGACGAACCCGAAGTGCTCGCTGGTCGGCCGCGGCCATTCGTCCATCTGCCGGCCGTTGAGCAGCCAGTTTCTCGGCCCTTCAAATTGCCCGCTCTTGCCCGGCTTCGCCCAGACCAGAAGTTGCTCGGGCTTGTCCCACGTCTCGGTGGTGTAGGGCGGCTTGGGGCCCTCGGCCGGGGGCTCGTCCGGCCATTCGACCTGCCCCAGAAGCTGCTTGTCCTCCTCCGTCAACTCGCGCTTCGGGTTCAGTTCCTCGCGATCGCCGTCCACCGTCAGCGCATGGACGTGGTCCTTCAGGAACGACCGCACCGTCGCCAGCCGCGGCGAGTAGACGATCAGGTGATCGTCCATGTCGAACTGCACGGCCAGCTTGCCCTCGACCTCCGTGCCGTCGACCAGCTCGATCGCGCAGGGCTTCAACTCCAGCTCCGACGCCTGTTCCGCCGCATACACCGGCGACATCGGGAGCATCACAAGGCACAGGACCGCCGCCCGTATTGCAGTTTGTGGACGAATCATCAGTTTTGCTTTCGCATTGCTATCCACGCCATACACCAATCCCGAGATCGGCTGCACGTCTACCTGTCGTTCCTGCCCTGGTGTGCGAACTTCACCGGGTCGGCCTTGCCGATCAAATCCTCCGGCTTTCCTTCATTTCCCGGGCCGAAGACCACGTTTTTCCACTTGGTCCGGACATCCGGATCGCCCAGCAGAATGCCACCCTTGTGGAAGTCGTCGAAGACCACGCCGTCGAGCTCCGGATCGTTGAGGAACACGGCCCCGATCAGCCGAGGCAGCCCCATGTAAATCTTGTACTTCTCCGGCTGCTTGTCTTCTCTCGGCATACCCTCTTCACCATCGCCCGGAAGCCCGTGATGCGCGAAGACGAGCCGGGCCTTCGACGGATCCTTGCTGAATACCCGTAACTGGGCATCCTTCTGCACGATCAGCGCATACTTGATCGCCTTGCCGTGGTACTTGTGTTGCATGGCGTCGGCCCGGTCTTTGAAGCCCAGCCCAATGAAGACGTCGCTTTCGATCGGACGCTCGGGCGAACCGGCCTGCAGCGTGCCGAGAACCCTCATATCCGGGCGATAGGTGCATTCGGCGCGCATGCTGAAGACAGCGCCCGACTGAAGCTGCAGGATCGCGCCTTTATAAACATGGAAGATGCACCGCGCCCCAAACAGCATCACGCTGTTGTCGGAGAGAATCAAGTGGCCGCGCATGACGTGCGTCTCGTCGTTCGAGCCGGCGCTGCCGATGACCTCCATCGAGGCGTTCGGGTCGTCTTTGCGCAGAACCCACTTCCGCGCGAGGCCCTTGGCCTCAAGCTTCGTCGCGTCCACAACGGGCCCGGTCGCGCTCCTGGGCAGCCCGTTGAACAGGAACGTATGCTTCGACCCGCGGAATATGGCATTGCCGCCGCCGTTGAACGAACCCGCCGGCGCCACCCAGAAGTTGCCGAAACCGCCGTCGAGGTTGTGCTGGAACGAGGCGTTGGCTTCTACCGTGATGTGCCGGGTCATGAACTCGCCGGGCTTCCAATGCGCCGAGCCGCGGATTTGGTACCCCTTGCCCTCGAAGCAAGGCACGAGAATGTCCGTCTTGGGCCCGAAGTCGCCGCTGACCTGGCGTCGGACGAGGCGATCGTGCCCGCAAATCTCTCCGCCGGGGTGCTCCAGGTCTTCCGTACGCGGGATTCTCTTCAGCGGCCGGCCGTTCTCCAGCCAGTTCCCGGCTTCGCCGAACCGCCCGCTCTTGCCCGGCTTCGCCCAGACAAGAAGTCGCTCGGGCTTGTCCCACGTCTCGGTGGTGTAGGGCGGCTTGGGGCCCTCGGCCGGGGGCT
>CAZHEH010000045.1:0-16504 GCA_964531695.1 uncultured Planctomycetaceae bacterium
TGCTGAACCGCCTGGCGGACATGGGCAACACGATCATCGTCATCGAGCACAACCCCGACGTGATCAAGTGCGCGGACTGGATCATCGACCTCGGGCCCGAGGGTGGCGAAGGCGGCGGGCGCGTGATCGCCGAGGGAACACCTGAGCAGGTCGCTCGCAAGCGCAAGAGCCATACGGCCCGCTTCCTGCGCGAGGTGCTGAAGAAGCGATAGGTGGGGTGGCAAGTGGTTGGGCGTCGGTCGCGAATGGCCGGTCACCGGGCCGGCGGCTTGTGAGATGCGCACCAAGCGTCCAATCCCTCGACAGGCGCGCACTTCGACGGGACGTCGGCGCAAGAGCACCCGCGCACCGGCACAGCCCGCCTTGACGCAACGCCGGCCCGGGGGTACTTTCTCAATGCGCCGCGTCCGCCGAAGCCAATCGTGGCGAACCGCGCAGGGAGAACCGTCATGCGTCTTGACCTACTGCATCCGCTGCTGACCCCCGTTGTTCTCGCCTTGGCCGTCATCGCCGCTACCTGCGGCTGCGTTGCCGAAACGGCCGAGACCACTCCCGAGCCGGCCCGGCCGGGCGACGAGGCCGAGGGGACGGAACCGGCCGCGGAGGGATACCCGTCCGCCACGCTGTCCAATGACGCGGTCACGGTGAAGATCTGGCTGCCGGATGCGGAGCGGGGGCATTACCGCGGCCCGCGCTTCGACTGGTCGGGGCAGATCGCCCAAGCCACATGGAAGGGCCATACGTTCTTCGGCAAGCTTCGCACGAAGGACGACCCGACGGGCGGCGACACGAATGCTTCCGGCCCGGCCGGGGAATTCGGCATGGCCGGTCCTCAGAGCTACGAGGAGGCCGAGGTAGGTCGGACTTTCCTCAAAATCGGCGTGGGGCGACTGAGGAAAGCCGAGGACCGGAAGTACCACTTCAACCGGGAGTACGAGATCGTCGAGCCGGGTGAGTGGGAGATCGATCGGGACGACGATGCGATCGAGTTCCGGCAGTCGATGAGCGACCGCGGGTGGGGCTATGCCTACACGAAGCGCCTGGAGTTGCTGGACGAGGAGCCGGGCTTCCGGATTGTCCACACGCTGGAGAATACGGGCGAGCGGGAACTCGACACCACGCACTACAGTCACAACTTCATCCGCATCGACGACACGCCCATCGGCGACGGCTATACCGTCGAGCTGCCGTTCGAGGTCGAAGGGCAGGTCAAGCCCGGCGACGCCACCGCGGTCGAGGGCAATGCGATCACCTTTCGCGAGCCGCTCTCCGGCTCCTTCTTCGCGGCCTTGGAGGGGTTTGAGGGTGCGGAGGACAACTACGCGCGCGTGATCAACACCAAGACCGGCGCCGGCGTCGAGATCGACGGCGACGCCGCCCCTGTGATGTACAACCTGTACGCCGAGAAGACGGCCTTCTGCCCCGAGCCGTTCATCGGCATCCGACTCGAGCCGGGCCGATCGAAGACGTGGACGATCACCTACACGTTCTTCAAGGCCGAAGAACGCTGAGGACGCGATGGCCGCAAGGACCAAGTCGAAGATCGCGATCACGCTGTACAACCTTCGCGAGTACACAAAGGAACCCAAGCAGATCGCCGCGACGCTCCGGCGTGTCCGGAAGATCGGCTTCGAGAACGTTCAGATCTCCGGCGGCGGCTTGATGCAAGTGGATCCGCCCGAGCTGAAGAGGATGGCCGACGACGCCGGCGTCGACATCATCGGCAGTCATGTCGGCCTGGGCGGTTTCCGCACCGACCTGGCGGGCCTGATCGACCGGCTGCACGCCTGGGGATGCCCGTACGTCGCGATCCCGTCGCTGCCGGCCGAGGAGCGGGACTCCGCCGCCAAGTGGCGGAAGCTGGCCCGTGAGTTCACCCGCTACGGGCGAAAGCTGGCGGACGCGGGCATCACCGTCCAATACCACAACCACGCCTTCGAGTTCCGACGCTTCGGCGTCCGGGGCGGAAAGGGCGGGCGCCGCGGTTTGGAGATCCTCTTCGAGCAGAGCGACCCGAAGTACCTTCAATCCGAGCTGGATATGGGCTGGATCGCGCGCGGCGGCGGCGACCCGGCCGCGTACGTGAAGTGGCTGAGCGGCCGGCTCGACCAGGTTCACGTCAAGGACTGGGGCATTGTAGAGAATCAGGGCGAGCCCGTCTGGATGCCCATCGGCGAGGGCAACCTGAACCACCCGGCCGCGCTGAAGGCCTGCAAAGCCGCCGGCGTCAAGCACTACATCTACGAACAGGACAACTGCCCGACCACGAAAGATGAGTGGAAGGCGGCGGAGATCAGCTTCAACAACATGCGGGAGTTGGGGCTGAAGTAGCCGAACGCACCCGAGCGACCGGCGGCGGGCCGACGTGCCTGCGCCGGGCCGCTTACTCCGCCCCGTCCGGCGCCGGGGCGTCTTCGCTTTCGCGCGCCCGGCGTTCGGCCAACTCCTGCGCGACGAAGAGCACGATGTTCCGCATGATGCGGAAGCTGGTCTCCGGCGAGTAGCCGTCGCAGGTGTAGGACGGATAGCCGACGAGGCCGGCGGTGATGTCCTCCGCGCTGTACAGCACCGCCGGGCGGCCGGCGTGATAGACGGCGCGAAGGTGCGGCCGGGACTCGGTGATCCGTCGCCGCGTCCGTTGCCGGTACTCGAACCGGCGAATCTCGTGGCCCGGCAAGGCGAACAGAGGATCCGAGGCGTCCATGCGACGCAGCGACCCCGTGCCGTAGAGAATCCGCAACTCTCGCTCCGCCGACTCGGCGAAGGCCTCGTCGCCGCCGATCGCCTCGATCAGGAGCAAACGCCGCCCGAGCTGGACAAACGCGCGCAAGGCCGTGCGATCCTCACCGGTCAGCTTGACCTCGCCCAGGCCGCTGAACACAGCCATGTCCGCGTCACTCTCGGCCAGTTCCGCGAAGGACATGGGGCCGACGACCTCCACGTGCAGGTTGTGGTCGCGGGCCATGAGCCGGCTGAATCGCTCGTAGGCCAGTGGCTCGGGGTCAGAGAACCCCGGCGGGGCGACCCGCGCCAGCGTCACCGTCGGCAGTCCGGCGGTGGCCTGCTCCTTCGGCCAACTGTGTACGCCGCGGCGGCGGAACGTACTGCCCGTCACATACCCGCAGACGTTCCCCGCGGCCTCGAACGCCCATGCGTCGGCGCGATCTCGCCGGGCCTGCCAGCTACGGGACAGGTCGACGTCGGTATGGATGGCCAGCGGCCGGATGCCGTTCGAGATCACCTCGAACCCCAGCTTCCCGGCCCGACGGGCAAGCTCATAGCCCACGCGCCGGGAGTAGACGTCATGCTCCTCGCCGACGAGCGTTAGCTCATACTCCGGAAACATCCGCCCATAGGCCTCGCGCATTCCTTCGGCGAACGCATCGCCCCGACATTCGGTCACGCTGAAGATCGTGCCGCCCTGGTGGACGTAGCGACGCATGCGGGCGATGTCGTCGTCGGAAAACTCCGGGGCCTTTGACCCGGAAACGTACAGGATCGGAGCGTCGCACCACTCGCGCGGCGGGGCGTCCAGGTTCACGATCTGCCATTGCAGCTCGCGCTCGTACTCGCCCGACAGCCACCGTGTCAGCGACGCCAGGTCGCGCGGCCGGTTGTTCCAGTCCCCGTCGAACGCCAGCTTGTTCAGAAGGATCGGCTGCCGCCCGCGGACCAGGAAGAGCAGGGCGAACGAAGTGCCCACATCCGATCCCCAGTACCCGCTCCACAGGCCGCGCTCATCTTGCCGGCGAACCAGCCACGCCGCCCCCGAACGGTACCAATCGGCCTCGCCGAAGTACTTGTGCCCGCTGGCCACGCCGACCCGCTCCACGCCGTAGAGGTAATAGAGCATGTCGCTCTGGCCCATCGGCACGGTGCCCCGCAGACTCGCCAGGTAGTTCGCGGCGAACCACTCCATGGCGCGGTCCATGGACTTCTGGATCTCCTGGCCCCGCGGGCCCAACTCGCAGCCCAGGAACTCATCCTCGAGCATGTTGTCGAAGCAGACGTACATGCTCGCCGCCCCGGCCGTGGCCATCCCGGCAACGGACGTGGCCTGCTTGCCCACGTACACCCAGCCGCCGTCCTCGCATTGGGTGCCTCGCCAATGCTCGTACACGGTCTCCCAGTACTCCACGGGCACCGAGAGGCCCGCCATCTGTCCGGCCCACACGCCCAGGAGCCCGTACTGGCTGTTCGAGTTGTCCCCCCGGCCGCGACCTTTGCCACGGCTGTGGTAGCCGTAGCTGCCGTCCTCGGTGGAGTTCACCAGTGTCCGGACGTCCGCCACGAGTTGCTTGCGATACGGCTTGCCCCTACGTATGGCCGAGAGATAGGCCTGGCAGCGCAGGCCCAGGGCATAAGTTTTGTCGGTCTCCTGCTCGGCCAGCCACTCCAAGGCGCGGTCGGCCGCCTCGCGAGCGCGAGCGCGGAGTTCACCATCGGTAATGTGGGGCAGGGACTCCTGCAGCGCGTAGGCGCACAGCGCCGTGGGGCCTACCCCGTAATCGCCGGTCCTCGTGCTGATGCCCGACCATGCCGCGCGGTCTTGACGCTCACACAGGTAGGCCACCCCCTTGCCGACGGCCTTCAGGACCGCCTCGTCGGAGAAGCCCTCCTCGGGGGCCTCGTCGGCGCAAGCGAACGCCCTTGGGCCCAGCAACACGCCAAGAACACACAGCACAATCGAATATCGCACGATCCCGCTCCCAGGGGGTTCCGGTGAAGAGCCCTTCCGGATAGTATCGCCGGGACTGCCCCTCGCGTTCAATGCTGATCCAGACAGTGCCGCCCGGCGGCATGCACGAGGTACACGGTTGCGTCGGTTCATCGACCTTCATACGCATAGCACGGCCTCGGACGGAACGCTCACGCCGTCCGAGCTCATCGCGCGAGCCGACGATGCCCGACTGGCTGCCGTGGCACTCACCGACCATGACACCGTGGCCGGGCTGGCCGAGGCCCGGGCCGCCGCCGAGGCGCGGGGCGAACTCCGGTTCATCCCCGGCATCGAGTTGTCCGCTCGCCCGCCGTCGGGAACGCTGCACATCCTCGGCCTGGGCATCGATGAGACGGCCGCGTCCATCCTGGCGGTGGCCGAGTACCTTCGCGAGGCCCGGCGCCGCCGCAACCCGCGGATCGTGGATCAGCTCCGCCGCCTCGGCATCCCGCTGACGATGGAAGACGTGCGCGTCGCGGCCGAGGGCGACGGCAGCGGCGAGGTCCTCGGCCGCGCGCATGTCGCACGTGCGCTGGTCCGCGCCGGGCACGTGCGCAACACCGGCGAGGCCTTTCGACGATACATCGGCAAGGGCAAGCCCGCCTACGTCGAGCGCGAGCGGCCGGAAGCGCGGGAGGTGATCCGGGCAATCCACGAGGCCGGCGGGCTGGCGATTCTGGCTCATCCGGTCCACCTGGCGTGCACTGACCGGGCGCATCTGACTCGGGTGGTGGCCTCGCTGGCCGAGGACGGCATCGACGGCTTGGAGGCGTGGCACAGCGACCATTCGCCCGAGTGGACGCGGGCCTGCATGGACCTGGCGGGCGAGATGGGCCTCGGCTTGACCGGTGGCTCGGACTTCCACGGCCAGGCCAAGCCGGGCGTCCGCCTGGGGAGGCCCGCGGTCACCTGCGGGGCGCTGACTGAGCCCATTCGGACCCGTCTTCTGGGCAGGCAAAGCTGAGCCCCGCATGAAATCTGGCCTTGGGGGTTGACTATTTCGCTGTTCGTGGTATGTTCCAGGTTGAGTCAGCCCGCATGTTCGGACCGCAGGGCAGCATTTAGGGCGACGAGAGGAGATCGCACAGAGCCGCGCGCAGGGCACAACCCCCGCAGCCGTGTCTGCTGTTGCGCTGACTGCGTAGGTGCGGCACTCTTCCGGTCATGTGGTCTGCAAAGGGCTCGCGGCGGTCGTGAGCCGAGCCGCAAACCTCCAACGAGAGGGAGAACAAGATGGCAAGCGGAACACTTCGAAAGGCGCATTGGTTGGTGACCCTGCTCTTCTGCGCGGCGGTCATGTGGGTCGGCGCCGAGCCCGCCCATGCCGTGCCCGGAAACCTGATCTTGCAGGTACCGGACTGGAATCAGCCGTCGAATTACGGCGTCGGTGGCTACCCCGGATGGTGCGGCCCCACAGCCGGCGGCAATCTGATGGGGTACTGGGAAGATGTCATGGGCTGCGCGGGCCTGACGGATCAGCAGGCCTTCAGTATGAGCCCGCCGTATCCCAACACGCCGGGAACTTGGCAGCAGGGCCTGTATCACGACGGGATGATCGAGATGGGCTGGCACATGAACACGGGCAACTGGCAGAATCAGGGCCCGCCCCCGAACTTCCCGCCGAATGCCGGCGGGACCAGCACGGCGAACATCCTGCCCGGGCTGCTCGGCTACGCCCAAGCTTCCTGGACGGATGACAGCTACGGCCCGAACCCCGGCACCGGAATCGTCAAGACGGCCTACCCGAACGCGACGGGATACACGGACAACGTCAACCAGGTCCCGGCCGCGCAGATGTGGGCGAACTACACGGGCGAGATCGACGCCGGCCGTCCGGTGCAGTGCACCTTCGACCACTGGGTGGACACGACGCAGCCCCTGCAAACGGTCCAGCTTGACGGTTTTCCCCAAGAGACGATCGAGCAGTATCCGTGGGACATGTCGGTCGATCCACATTGTGTGGTGGGCGTCGGGTACATCGACATGACGGCGGGCTTCCAGGGCTTGGGGGCGGCGGATGAGTACTTCGTCTGCCAGGACGGCTGGGGCACGACCGGACAGTATGTCGCGGTACCGCTGGACTCGCTCTGGGAGCAGAACGACTACGTGACGGATGTACCCGAGCCGGCGACGCTGGCGCTGCTGGCGCTGGCGGGTACGGCCTTGATGCGTCGACGTCGTCGAGACGCGGAGGCGTGACGCTCAGACGCTGACGGCCTCAAGCTCGGCCGGCTCGGCAGCCGCCGGCGTGCGCTTCGTGGCCCGCTCGAGCGTGAACAGCGTGATCTCCGGCCGGGTGTTGATGTTCATCCGACGGGCGTAACCCAGCCCGCGGTTGACGTACACCCTGCCCCTGCCCGGAATCCGGTACTCGCCCGCCGCCAACTGGCGGTGGTGTGTCGGCAGCAGGGCGTTGTGAATGCGGGTGTCCCGCTTGGCCTGCCCATGCGTGTGCCCCGACAGGACCCACTGGCTGCCGCACGCGACCATGTCGCGCGCGCCGTCCGGGTTGTGGCACAGGCCGATGACGGGCAGATCCGGGTCGATCAGCTCGTGCGTCACGGCCGGATGGAACGCGCCCGACCAGTAATCCTCGACGCCGGCGAACTGGATCATTGCGCCTCGATGACGGAAGAGGCGGGACTCGTTCCGCATGACGAAGACATCTTCGTGGCTGAGTTGCCGCGTTATGTACTCGGCCAGGCCGCGCGTTCCGCCCAAGCCGTTCGGATGGCAGATGCCGTAGTCGTGGTTGCCCAGGCAGGCCAGCACGGCGATTCTCGGCCGGAGGTGCCGCAGCACTCGGGCGACGACGCGGGCGTAATGGTACGGCCCGGTGATGAAGTCGCCGGAGATCGCCACGAAGTCGGGCTCGAGCTTGTTGACTACGTCCACGCAGTGCCGCAGGTATTTCTCGCGAACAATGGGGCAGGCGTGAAGGTCCGAGACGTGCGCCAAGCGGGCGCCGACCAAGCCCTCGCCCAAGTTGGGCAGGTCCATGCGCCTACGCTCGATGCGGAGCCAATGCTCCTCGATCGACCATGCGAACAGGCCCCCAAGGGCCACCGAGCCGGCCGCGCCCCATACGAGACGTTTGAGGGACGCCCGGTCCGGCAGGAATCGGTGCTTCTTCGAGATCAGTAGCTCGTTCATGTCACTCGCCGCCACCCGCCGGCCGAGCAGCTACCGACGGTACGGGCGGACCTCCCGATTATAGGGCACCGGCAGCATGAGGCGAGGCCGTTTCCGCAAACCGACCGACCCTAAATCGCGGAAGCTTCCGGTTCACATTGGAACTGCGCTTCTTTCAGGAATTGCGAATAATGTGTACAGACTGTGCATAACTTGTTGATAACTTGCCCGCCAAGCTCGTAAGTCGTTTCAGGTTCTGTGGAACTGCTTCTCGAGTTCCGCCAGCGTGAGGGTAAGGGCAGTAGGTCGGCCGTGGGGGCAGGCGCTGGCCTTTTCGGCCGGTCCTCGCCGTGCCAACAGGTCTTCCACTTCCTCGGGGCTGAGCGGATCGCCGGCCTTGACGGCCGCCTTGCACGCCATCATGGCCAGTACGCTCTCCAGCAATCGCTCCTCGTCGGCCGTCTCATCTTCGCGGAGCAGGTCGGCCATGGAGCGGACGAAGTCCGTCGCCGCGACCCCTCGCTCGGCCAGCAGCGACGGAAACCGCTGAACGGCCAGGGAGGACGGGCCGAAGGATTGCAGCTCGATCCCGAGTCGGTCGAGTAACTCCTCACGGTCCTGGAGCGACGCCGCCTCCGCCTCCGTCACGCCGACCACCTCGGGGATGAGCAGTCGTTGCGAGGCGAGCCCGGCCGCGTCGGGGTCGGCGAGGCGACGCTTCAGATCGTTGTACAGGATCCGCTCGTGCAGGGCGTGCTGGTCGATCACGACGAGACCCTCGGCCGTCGCCGCCACGATGTAGCTGTTGTGCACCTGCATTGCCCGGGCGTCCACGGCGGCAAGGGACGCACCCGGGTCGGCGGCGCTGATGTCGCCCAGCGGCAGTCGCGACTGGGCGGCCGGGGCAACCGGCGGGGCGGGCATGGGTGCCGCGGACGCGGGCGCCGCGCTGTGCGGAGCCGGCCGGGAGAAGCCCAGGCGCTGCTGGCGCGGCGCGGACTTGAGAAAGTCCGTCAGCGCCTGCCGGAGCGACTGTCGCCGTGCCTCGTCCAAGCCGCCCGATTCGCTCTCCATCGGTTCCTGCGCCATCGGCGCTGCCGGGGTGTGCGGTGGCTCGGAGCCGGGCGCCGGCTCGTACGACCCGACGTCCGTGCTTGCGTCCGGCTCGGCCGGCTTGCCCGCGGGCGGGGGGGCGCTCAGCTCGGCTGTGGGGTCCAGGTTCGCTCGGTTCAGCGTCTCCTTCAGCGACGCCAGAAGCTCGCCGTGCACGCGGTTGCCGTCGCGGAAGCGGACCTCGATCTTGGTCGGATGCACGTTGATGTCGACGGCCGCCGGATCGACCTCGATGAACAGGAACGCCACGGGCCACTTGTTCGGATCGATCCTTCCGCGGTATGCCTCCCGCAGTGCGTGCGAGAGCAGTCGATCCCGGATGTACCGCCCGTTCAGGAAGAAGTACTGCCACTTGCCTGAGCTTCTCGCGGCCGACGGTGGAGCGACGAGCCCCGCGACGCCGACCTCTCCGCCTCGCGGGCGGACGGGCAGCAGCACATCCGCCAGCTCCGGGCCGAACAGGTCCGCCACTCGCTGGGCGGTACTGTCGGCGGCGGGCAGGGCCATCGTCTCGCGGTCGTTGTGCAACAGGCGCACCGCGACGCGCGGGTGCGGCAGTGCCAGCCGGGTGATCTGCTCCGAGATGTGACCGAACTCCGTGGACGGGGTCCGCATGAATTTCCGCCGCGCGGGCGTGTTGTAGAACAGGTCGCGGATCGTCACGGTCGTCCCGGCCGCGGACGGGCACGGTTTCGGCGCGTCGACTTCGCCACCGGCCGCGCGCAGCTCGTGGCCGCTGTCGGCATCGCGCGGGCGGCTGCGGATGTGGGCGTGCGACACGGCCGCGATGGACGCCAACGCCTCGCCGCGGAAGCCCATGGTGTGGATCGCGAACAGGTCGGCGTCCTCGGCGATCTTGCTCGTGGCGTGGGGCGTGAAGGCCAGCGCCAGGTCCTGCGGGCCCATGCCGCCCCCGTCGTCCGCGACGCTGATGAGCTTCCGCCCGCCGTCGGCCACGGCCACCTCGATCCGGCCCGCGCCGGCATCGAGGGCGTTTTCGACGAGCTCCTTGACGATGCTCGCGGGGCGCTCGATGACTTCGCCGGCGGCGATCTTGTTGACCAGATGACTCGGCAGGACGCGGATAGCCATGTGCCACAGGATAGCAGCCCCGCGCCGTCGCGGCGAAGGGGTTTCGCGTGGGCGGGAGAGCGAGGGCCGAGGGCTGGCGGCCGCCTCAGCCGCCTTGGGGCCTTCGCGCCGCTTCATGCCCGCAGATCGTACTCCTTGATCTTGCGGTAGAGGGTCCGCTCGCCGATACCGAGCATCTTGGCGGCCTGCTCGCGGTTGCCGCCGACCATCTTCAGCGTGCTGCGGATCAGCTCTTTCTCGGCCTCGTCGAGACTCATGCCGGCCAGTTGGCTCACCTCGCCGTCCTCGCGCCCCGGGGGGCGGTGGACCTCGCCGGGGAGATCTTCGACGGTCAGCTTGTCGCCGGGGGCCATGACGACCATGTTCTCGATCACGTTGCGAAGCTGGCGGATATTGCCCGGCCAGGGGTAGCTCAGCAGCACGCGGCGGGCGTCGGGGTCCAAGCCCTTGACGTCGGTGCCGTGGGCCTCGTTCGCCTGCCGAATGAAGTGGTCGATCAGCAGCGGGATGTCCTCCGGCCGCTCGCGGAGCGGCGGCAGCTCGATCGTCGCGCCCTTGATGCGGAAGTACAGATCCTCGCGGAACTCGTGTTTCTCGACGCGCTCGGCCAAATCGCTGTTGGTCGCGCTGACGATCCGCACGTTGACGCGGATGGGGTCGTTGGAGCCGACCCGGACGACCTCGCCGTTCTCCAGCACTCGGAGGAGCTGGGCCTGCATCGACAGCGGCATGTCGCCGACCTCGTCGAGGAACATCGTGCCGCCGTCGGCGTGCTCGAAGCGGCCCGGGCGGTCCGTCGTCGCGCCCGTGTAGGCGCCCTTGACGTGCCCGAACAGCTCGTCCTCCAGCAGCGACTCGCTCAGACCCGCGCAGTTGATCGTCACGAAGCGGCTGTCGGCCCGCCGGCTGTTCCGATGGATCGCGTTGGCGACCAGCTCCTTGCCCGTGCCGGACTCGCCCAGAATCAGCACGGGCAGATCGGCCGGAGCGACGCGCCGCACCGTCTCCAGCACGCGCAGCATGGCCGGCGAGTTGCCGATGATGTTCTCGAAGCCGTAGCGGTCGTCGAGCTGCTCGCGAAGCTCGCGGATGACCCGCTTCTGGGCCGTCAGCTCGGCCGCCCGGCCGACCAGCGTCCGCAGCTCGTCCAGGTCCAACGGCTTCTCGACGTAGTCGAAGGCGCCTTCCTGGAGCGCCTGCCGACACGTTTCCACGGACGAGTGCGCCGTGATGAGGATCACCTTGGTGTCCGGCGAGCGCTTCCGGGAAGCGCGAAGGACCGCAAGCCCGTCCTCTTCGCCGCCCAGCACGAGGTCCGTCACGATGATGTCGAAGTGCTCTGCCTGGAGCCGCGCGATGCCGGCCGCGCCGTCATGCGCCACCGCGCACGCGTGACCGACGCGGGAGAGACCTTCCTCCATCGCCTCGGCGTGGGCCTGCTCGTCCTCGACAATGAGGATGCGTGCGGTCGGGTTGTCCACCTTGCTAGCGGGCATGGCGTGAGCGTACTTACGGGCAACTCGGGTGTCAATCCGAGCCGAGCGTCAGGCAGACGTTGCCGGCGTCCTCCACGTGGACCACGCGGTCCTGCTCGGGGTCCACGCCCGCGGACGACAGGGCCTTCGCCACGGTCGCGGCCTTGCCGGCGCCGAGCAGCGAGGCATCCGCTTCGGACAGGCCCGGCGCGACGATCAGCAGCCGCACGCCGCGACCGGCCGGGTCCGTCAGCGCGCGGAGCCGCACGGCCTTGTGGTCGCCCAGCCGATAGCCGCGCTCTGCGACGAGGCGACGGGCCTCGGCATGAGTGGACGCCTCCCGGAGCAGTTCGCAGAAGCGGTCCTGTCCGAGACCGTCCTCGCAGCCGGCGACGAGCACGACCACGCCGCCGTCGCGCACGCCCGCTTCCGTGTTCTTGATGCCCTTGTCCGCCTGGTAGAAGCTCCGGCCGAGCGGACCGGCCACCTCGGCTACGACCGCGTCCGCGGGCGTGTCCGTCGTCCGCGCGAAGGTTCGCCGTGCAATCGGAACCGCCGCCTGAAGTGCCGCCAACGGCTCGCCGCCGAAGGCCGCCAGGATGCGGCTACCGGACTGCACGAGGTTCACGGCCGCGAGGCGCCGCCCTGTGGCAAGCGAGTGCAGCATGCGGGCGATGCCGTCGTGTACGGGATTACCCGCCAGCCGGGCGGGGCGACACTCGGGCGAGAGGGCGTGGACGTGGTTCCGCTCGATGTCCGCGTACGCGGCCGTGCCGACCGTGAGCGTTTTGTGCGCCCCCGTGAAGCCGGCGAAGTAGTGCGGCTCGACGCTGCCGACGGCGAGCACGGCCTCCGCGGCAGCCAGCCACGGATGGGCCCGCCAGCCGCCGACGTCCACGAGCGAATCCTCGGTCGCGTCGTGCCAGGCGATGCTCGCGGTCCCCGCGCCGTCGGTGAGCCGCCGTTCGAAGCGGCGACGCGCGCCGGGGTCGAATCGATGCGAGCCGCATGCCACCACCAGCCGCAGGCCGTCGCCCGCGAGTTCCCGCAACGCGGCCAGCACGCGAGGCGTGTCCGTGTGACGCTGTGGATCGTTGACGGCCACCGTCAGCCCGGCGGCAGGGGGGCGGCCAAGCCGTTCCCACGCCGAGCGCA
Source organism: uncultured Planctomycetaceae bacterium (assembly GCA_964531695.1). Lineage (GTDB taxonomy): Bacteria > Planctomycetota > Phycisphaerae > SM23-33 > SM23-33 > JAGXKT01. The sequence goes on from CAZHEH010000045.1 coordinate 12,688, forward strand.
CCGCGCCCGGAACGCCTGCCGGCCCATCCCCGTCCGCCGCGGGCGCGACGACCGGGATGTCGTCGGAAGCGCTCATACGAGTCGTGCGGTCACTCCGTGTGCAGCAGCAGCTCGATGGCGAAGCACGTGCCCTTGCCCGGCTCGGAGTCCACGCGGACCGATCCCCCGTGCTCTTCCACGATGCGGCGGGTGGTCGGCAGGCCGAGGCCGCTGCCGCTTTCCTTCGTGGAGTAGTAGACCTCGAAGATCCGCCCGCGGACCTCCTCGCTCATGCCGGGGCCGGTGTCGGTCATGTCGATCTCCGCCAGCCCGCGGCGCGTGTCCAGTCGAATGATCAACTCTCCACCCTCCGTCATCGCCTCGACGGCGTTGATCATCACGTTCAGCAGCGCCTGCTTGAGCAGCTTGGCGTCGACGCGGCAGATCACCGGCTCATCCGGCAGCGACGCCCGCATGACCACCCCCGACGACTCGGCCTGCGGAGCGAAGAAGTCCACCAATTCGTCGACGACGTCCCGCAGATCGGTCTCGACCGGGTTCATCTCGTACCGGCCGGCATAGTGCAGGAAGTCGTCGAGGATGCCCCGCAACCGGTCCGCCTCGCCACGGACGTTGCCGATGCGGCGCAACCAGCGGCGGCGCTCCTCGTCGTCCTTGCGGGACAGGTCCTCCGTGAGGAGCTGGAGGTTCACGTTGATCGTCGAGAGGGGGTTCTTGATCTCGTGGGCGAGGCCCCCCGCGAGCCGTCCCAGCTCGGCGAGCTGTTCCCGGCCCTTCGCGCGGGCCGAGAGCTTCCGCGCCGTCCGCCAGACGCGCCGCGCCGCCAAGAGCGCGACCGCCGCACCGATCAGCGTGCCCACGGCCGCGCCGATCAGCAGGCAGATCCATTGCATCACTGGTCCCTCTGCGAACTTGCGCGCGGCAAGCCGGCGACCGCGGCCCGGTTACCGGCCGCGGTCTTCGTTCCGACGGCCGCCTTTGCCGCCGCGTCCGCCCCGACCGCGTCCGCCGCCCCGGCCGCCCTTGTCGCCCCGGTCGCCTTCATCCTCGTCCGAACTGCCGGTGCCGCTGGCGCCGTCGCCTTCGTCGGACTCGGCCAGCGCCTGCTTGCGGCTCAGCCGCACGCGGCCCTGGTCGTCCACGGAGACGACCTTCACCTTCACCGAGTCGCCCACGTTCACCACGTCCGTGACCTTCTTGACGTAGCTCGCGTCCAGCTCGCTGACGTGGCACATGCCGTCCTGGCCGGGGAAGATCTCGACGAACGCGCCGAAGTCCCGGACCGAGACGACCTGGCCGGTGTAGATGCGCCCGACCTCGACGTCGGCCGTCAGGGCCTCGACGGCCTCCTTGGCGGCATTGGCGGACTCGGCTTCCACGGCCGCGATAAACACGGTGCCGTCGTCCTCGATGTCGATGTTCGCGCCCGTCTCGTCCTGGATGCGGTTGATCGTCTTGCCGCCCGGGCCGATCAGCTTGCCGATCTTGTCCGGGTCGATGTGCAGCGTGATCATCCGCGGGGCGTACTGGCTGATCTCGCCGCGCGGCTCGGGGATGCAGCGGGTGATGGTCTCCAGAATGTGCAGCCGGGCCTCGCGGGCCTGGGCCAACGTCTCGACCACGCGGTCCTGCGGGAGGCAGCGGGCCTTCATGTCGAGCTGGATGCCCGTGATGCCCGTGGCGGTGCCGGCGACCTTGAAGTCCATGTCGCCGTGGAAGTCCTCCTCGCCGATGATGTCCGTCAGAAGGAGATACTCATCGCCGTCGCTGACCATGCCGATGCTGATGCCCGCGACGGGGGACTGGATCGGCACGCCCGCGTCCATGAGGGCCAGCGTCCCGCCGCAGACGGCCGCCATCGAGGTCGAGCCGTTCGACTCCAGCATGTCCGCCACGACGCGGACGGTGTACGGGAAATCGTCGGGCGAGGGCATGACCGGTTGAAGGGACTTCTCGGCCAGCATTCCGTGGCCGATCTCGCGCCGTCCGGGCCCGCGGATCGGGCGGATCTCGCCGACGCAGAAGGGCGGGAAGTTGTAGTGCAGCATGAAGGGCTTCTTGTACTCCTCGAGCAGCCCGTCGATGACCTGCTGGTCCCGCGGCGTGCCGAGGGTCGCGGTCACCAGCGCCTGTGTCTCGCCGCGGCTGAACAGACCCGAGCCGTGCGTGCGGGGCAGGACGCCGACCTCGACATCCAGCGGCCGGACCTCGTTCTTCGCCCGGCCGTCCGGGCGGGTCCCGCTCAGGATCAGCCGCCGCTGAATCTTGCCCTCGACCTGGAAGAACGCTTCCTTGACCTGGGCTTCGGTGTACTCGGGCTCCTCGACATCCTCGGGGCACAGCTCGGAGAGGACCTCGTCGCGGATGGCCGACAGCGCGTCGCCGCGATCCTGCTTGCCGCCGATCTGCTTGGCCTCGCGGATCCGCTCGCCGTAATTGCTCTCGACGTGTTGCTTGAGCGCATCCGGCAGGGAAACCGGCTCGGCCTCGACGGGCTCGACGCCCGCCTCGGAGACGAGCTGCCGGATCATCTGGACGACCTCCTGCATGACCTTCGTGCCGCGGTCGATGCCTTCGGCGACGATTTCGTCGGGCAGCTCGGTCCCGGCCAGCTCGAGCATGTTCACGCCCTCGTCCGGACCGGCACAGATCAGGTCCATCGAGCTGTGATCCAGCTCCGAGTGCGTCGGATTGACCACATACTCGCCCTCGACGTAGCCCATGCGGGCGGCTCCGATCGGGCCGTCGAAGGGCACCGGCGCCAGGGCGAGGGCGGCCGAGGAGCCGATCAGCGCCAGCAGGTCCGGATCGTTCTGGTTGTCCGTGCTGAGGACCATGCACTGGACCTGGACCTCATTGCGGTAATCCTTCGGGAACAGCGGACGGATCGGCCGGTCGATCATCCGCATCGTCGTGATTTCCTTGGTGGACGGGCGGCCCTCCCGCTTGAAGAACCCGCCGGGAACCTTGCCCGCGGCGTACCGGTTCTCGCGGTAGTCCACGAACAGCGGGAAGAAGTCCACGTCCCGGGACGGCGGGGCGCTCAAGGCCGTCGCCAGAACGACGGTGTCCCCGTACTGGACCCACACGGACCCGTGGGCCTGCTTAGCCACCTTGCCCGTTTCCAGCGACAGGACGCGCCCGCCGATTTCCTTTTCTACTCGTGCGTGCTTCATGTTCTTGTCTTTCCTCTTGCCTGCATGCCTCCGACGATCTGCTCTCGCCGACGGAGGGGACGGGCGGTTCGCCCGTCCGGTTGGTGTGATCTTCTCTCTGCCTGCCTACGTTGGTTCCTGCTCAATGCCGCGAAACGTCCCGCCGGGGCCGTACGGACGAACCCGCCACGTCGGGAACGATGGATCGATCACGGGAGAGAATGGAACGGCGGCCGCAAGCGGGGGCGGGGCGGGTGTGCGACTACTTGCGGAGCCCCAGCTTGGCGATGATCTGCTTGTACCGCTCGGGTGCGTTCTGCGAGAGGTACTTCAGCAGACTGTTGCGCTTGGAGACCATCTTCAGCAGCCCCCGGCGAGAGGCGTGGTCCTTCGTATGCTGGCCCAGGTGCTCGCTGAGGTGGTTGATTCTCGCCGTCAGCAACGCGATCTGCACCTCGGCCGATCCGGTGTCGCTGTCGTGTCGCCGGTGCTCTGCGACGATATCCTGCTTTGCTTCTGCCGCGATGGTCATCTCTGCCTGCCTGCCCGCCATCCGGCCTTTCGCCGGCGCCGGCAGGACCCTTCCGTCTCTTTCCTGTCCGTTCGGTTCTCGTTCAGTCGCGGACTATACCCGCCGACGCGAGGAGACACAAGACCTTTTC
>CAZHEH010000046.1:0-13795 GCA_964531695.1 uncultured Planctomycetaceae bacterium
ACCGATGCAGATGGCTGTTCGTCCAGCCCATGGCGATCTGGATCACCTCGTGCAGCTCGGCCAGCACGATGTCCGACGGCACGGCCAGCTTCCGCCAGATCGGCGGCTTGGAGCCGTTGAGGGTGATGCGGACTTCGAAGATGCGTGGTTTCCCGGCCATTCTACTTGCTCACTCCCTGGGCCTTCCGCCGGTTCGGGGCCTTCCTGGGCGGGACCGATCCGGCGCGAACCCGGGCAAGAAGTTCCTCGGCAGATTCGAAGTCCCGGCCTTCGGCGCGGGCGAGGTCGGCCTCGGTGGGCACCAGTTCGCCCCGGAACGCCCGGGCCAGGATGCTCTGCGTCAGCGCCTCGGCCTGCTTCGTCGCGGTCTGCACCCGCTGCTCTATCGAATCCGCCAGCGTGAACAACGCCTCCACGCGGCGGACGATCTCATGCTGTTCGGCAAGAGACGGGAGCGGCACGGCCAGTTCGGTGAGGATGGAGATATTGATGTTTTTCTGCGCAGTCGCAGGAGCATACAGCTCAAGGTCATGTTTGGCTGTCCGGATGAAGAACTCTATGAACTCCGGCAGGGCAACATCAGCGTCGGGAATCACACCAACAACACTGTCGGGGAAACAGGCATCGTAGGTCAGAATCGCCGAATTGGCTATGTTTGCGGCGATGGTGATGGCCACCGTGTTCGCCGGCCAGAGGCGGCTTTGAGCAAGGCCGGCCTCACTGTAGGTCTGGCGGTGTTCAGTGATTCTCCCGCCGGATTGGGCGATGTCGCCAGTTTGAACAAATGGATACGGCCCACCATAGAGATGTGGCGCGTTCCGTGGCCTGTGACGCGATTTGCCACGATTCATGTACCCTGCATCTGGCAGATACACCCATGCCCAGAGCTCCGCAATCTCAGGAAGACCCGCAGCATTGACCGTACGCGGAGTTAGATTCTCTGGCGGCTTGGGCGCTCTCTTCTTCTCTGCCTTCGCCATTTTGCATGCAGCGTCGTAGGCTGCTTGGCGGCGTTGCAGTGCGGCTGCAAATTCCTCTGTGGCCGACGGGAGTACCTCCTGGCTCTCCCGCCAGTCTTCGGTGAGCTTGCCGGAGCAGGCGTGGGCGAGGACGGCCTGGCGGAAGTGTTTGAGGATGCCCGGCACGGCCGCGAGACGCTCCCGCACCGACCGCACCCGCGACAGCAACGCCTCCACCTTCGCCACGATCCGTTCCTGCTCCGCCAGCGGAGGGAGAGGCAGCTCAAACTCCTTGACGTAGCTGGCGGGCACCCGAAGCTGGCCGACGGCACCGGCCATGTGCGCCTGGGCGTCGTCACGGAACGCCTGCTGGCGGACGTAGTGGTAGAGGTATTCGGGCAGGACGGCCCCCTTGGAGCGGAACACGTGGAATTCCGTCGTGCCGAAGCCGAGGCCGTTGGCGAGACCGCGCGCGACCGCCGCCTTGCCGTTCTCCATGCACGGCGTGATCTTCGCCAGCAGGACGTCGCCTTCGGCAAAGGGCGTGTAGCTCTTGGGGCGCACCTCTCCGAATGGCCGCTCTTCACCGTCAACGATAGCCCCCAGGTCGGCATCGACTGCCGCCATGGGCACGAATGTCACGGGAGCATCGACAGGCAACGCATCGGCGGCTGGTTTTCGGGGGTTCACGTCGCAGGTGTCTGACGCATTGACGACGGTCCAGCCCTCAGGCAATCCGTTGCTCAGCAGCTCACTCATGCAGCCCCTCCACGTCCGTTGCCGTTTTCAAGCATAACCACGATCTCGTTGAGTTCTGCAACGGCAGCGGTGAGTTCGGAGATGGCGTCGGTGGCGAGCTCTTCCGGTTCGGGCAGGTCGGAGGCATCCTCCAGCGATTCATCGCGCAGCCACTTGAGCGAGTCGATCTTGAAGTTCTTCTCGCGAATTTCGGCGATGGAGAATTTGCGCCACCGACCGCCGCCGAGGTAGCCCTTCTTCGTCTCGGGCGAGTCTTTCTCGGACCGCTTCGACCGGGCGAAGGGGTCGTCGCCGAAGCAGCGTTCGAACTCGGCGAAGTGCTCGGCCGAGAGGGGGCGGTCCTTCTTGGTGATGTGCGGTACGTTGGTGCGGGCGTCGTAGACCCAGGTGGTTTCGGTAGGCTCGCCCTTGGTGAAGAAGATGACGTTGGTCTTTGTACCGGCTGAGTACGGCGTGAACGTGCCGTTGGGCAGGCGCAGGACGGTGTGCAGGTCACAGGTCTTGGTCAGGTCGTCGAAGACGGCCCCGGCCTGGTCGGCGAAGAGGCAGTTGTCGGGCACGACAATGGCGGCCCGGCCGCCAGGGCGGAGGATGCTCATCACGTGCTGGATGAAGTTGAGCTGCTTGTTGCTGGTGGCGACGATGAAATCCTCACGCTCGGGGGCCTGGTTGGCCCCGCGCGTGCCGAACGGCGGATTGGTGAGGACCACGTCGAAGGTGTTCAGCCGCTCGGGGGCCTCGTAGATGGTATCGCCGAGCTTGATCTGCGGCTCGATGCCGTGCAGATAGAGGTTCATCAGGGCAAACCGGCGGGGTTCGTCGTCAATGTCCTGTCCGAAGTAGGTGTCGCTGCGCAGACGCTTGGCCTCGGGGCGCTTGAGGTCGCCGCCGTCATGGGTCACCGAGAGCAGCCATTCATAGGCGCAGACGAGGAACCCGCCCGTGCCGCAGGCGGGGTCGCAGATCTTGAATTCCTTGTGGGCGCGGGGGTCGGGCTGGACGCAGCGGACGATGGCCTGGATGACCAGCCGGGGCGTGAACATCTGTCCCGCGCCCTTCTTGCCCTCGGAGGCGGCTTGCTCGAGCAGGTCCTCGTAGGCCTTGCCCTTGACGTCCACTTCCAGGCTGGTCCATTCGACCTCGTCGATCAGGCCCAGGAGCTTCTTGAGGCTGACGGGAGTCTTGAAGCGGGACTGCGCCCCGGCAAAGATGTCGCCGAGGATACCTGGCTGTTTGCCCAATGCCCGGAGGGCGGCCTCGTAGTGTTCGAGCAGCTCCGTGCCGGACTTGGCCGCCAGGGCCCGCCACGAGCAGTCGAGCGTGCGCTGCTCGCCGAGTTCTTCGTACTGCATGCTCGTCAGATCGACAATGTCCCGCTCGGCCGCCATCTTGATGAACAGCAGGCAGGTGATCTGCTCGATGTACCGCGTATAGCTGATGCCCTCATGCCGCAGCGTGTGACAAAAGCCCCAAAGTTTCTTACCTACGTCAACCATGAATGCCTCTATGCCGCCACGGCACTGTTCAGCGCCCGGATGATGTCCTGTAGCCGGCCGGCGAACGTCTGGTTGGCCCGGTTCCAGCCGCCGGCGTTGGCGAGGATGGGCATGATGTCGAAGTCTTCGGGGTCGATGGACAGGTTCTCGATCATGTGCGAGCGGATGCGGTCCAGCCATTGCTGCTGTTCGGGCGTGAAGGTCCGCCCGGCCGTGACCTGCTCGAAGGCCAGCGCGACGCGCTCGGCAGCGGTGTACAGCGGCTTGTGCTCGTCGGCGGTGTGCTTGACCATCGAGATGATATCCACCAGGGCCTTGCGGTAGTGCAGCTCGTGGGCCTTCTGCAAGTGCTCGACGGTGAACCGCTCGGGCGTGGTCTTGAGCTTCTGGCGGAGTTCCTCCAGGGCGGAGGTGGACCAGTCTTGCGGCCGGCCGAGCAGGATGCCGATGGCCTCGACCTGAGCGGGGTTGTCCCGGACGAACTGCTCGAACGCCTGGAGATAGTCGTCGGGCTGATACTCCCGGCCGTCCGCGCCGCGGATCAGCCATTCGGACTGCACCTCGTCGGTCGCGCCATAGGCGACCAGGAAGGTTCGTGGCTTGCGAGGGTAGTTGATCAGCAGGTCCTGGAAGGACGGATCGCGCAGGAGCTGCATCTCGGCCGTGAAATCTTCCCGCAGCCGCTGGGGCAGGCGGCGGGCATAGTCGGCCATGTCGCCGTTGGGGATGTAGGCGGAGAACATCTCGCGGGCCTCGCCAGACATTTCCTTCTCGATCCGCTGGAGGCGCTTGACCAGGCAGCGGATGTTGTAGTCGCGGTCGCGGTTGGCCCAGATGTCCTCGATGATCTCGGTGATGGATCGCGGCTGGGTGCGCGGCGGCTGGGCGGTGATCGCCGTGGTTTCCCGGAAGTAGGCAAGCAGCGTGCCGTCGAAGCAGTCCACCACGGTGAAATGCGACTTGTCGGGGTAGTGCTCGCCCTTGCGCGTGCCCCGGCCGAGCATCTGTTCGAACAGGATTCGGCTCTTGACCGGCCGGAGGAAGACGATGAATTCCAGGTCGGGGATGTCCACGCCAGTGGAGAGCATGTCCACCGTGACGACGATGCCCGGCGTGCGGCGGTTGCGGAATTCACGGATCAACTGGAGCGGACGGTCGGCGCGGCCGGTGATCTTCTGAACGAACCCCTCGCCGCGCCCCCAGACGTCGCGGGCCATATCCACCAGTCGGTCGGCGTGCGACAGGTGAGGCACGTCGTTGGCGGCGAAGATGAGGGTCTTGGGGAAGCGGCCGAATTCGGCCTCGTGCTGGTCGGTGTACCGCTTGAGTTCTTCCAGGATGCGGCGGTTGGATTCCGGGGCGGTGACGCTCTGCTCGATCTCGGCGGTGTCGAACTGGCGTTCATCCTCCAGCAGGTCCATCTGCTCGGTACCGGTCTCGGGATCGACGTTGCCGACCTGCTCGCCTTCGTCGAGGAACAAACCGTTCATGCGCACGTTGGAGGACAGCTTGATCACATCGTAGTCGACCAGGTGCCCCTCGCGGACGGCCCGCTCGTACTCGTAGCGGAATACGATGTCCTTGAAGTAGGCGGTCGTGTGGGCGGCGGGCGTGGCCGTCAGGCCGATCTTGATGCCGTCGAAGTGGTCCAGCGTGTGCCGCCAGACGGACAGCTCGGCGCTGGTGTAGCCGCGATGACATTCATCCGCGATCAGGACGTCAAAGGCGTGGATGGGGATGTCGATCTGGCGGGCGTCCTCGTCGATGGCCTCGTCGAGGGCGAAGATGCTGTTGCGGCCCAGCAGGTTGATGACCATCCGCTGGATGGTGCAGACGTAGACGAAGGCGTGGTCGGGGCTGGGGCGCGTGAGGTAATTCTCGGGCAGCACCTTCGGGTCAAAGGGCTCGTCGTCGCCCCAGTCCTCACGACGGAACTTCTGCGAGTAAACCTCATAGATGGTGTTGAACTTGCGACCAGGCTCGGGCTCGAACGAAGCGAACGCCCGGACGGCCTGGGCGGCCAGGGCCCGGCGGTCCACCAGGAACAGCACGCGCTTGGCGACGCCGGCTTTCATGAGCCGGTACGCCTGGTTGACCATGGTGAAGGTCTTACCGGTGCCGGTGGCCATGGCGACGAGCATCTGCCGCTTGCGATCGGCGATGGCCTGCTCGATGGCCTGGTTGGCCTCGATCTGGTAAGGGCGGAGTCTTTCGTGCCAGGCGGTATTGGCGAGCAGTTGTTGGCACGCGGCTTCGCCGTCCCGTGTCAAACGCTCGGCGAGGGCATCGGGCGTGTGGAACCTGGCGATGGTGTGCGACCGGCTGAGCCGATGCCGGACATCGCGGTGCCAGATCAAGTCGCCGTTGCTCGAGTAAAGGAAGGGCGCGTGCAGGCCGTCGAAATCCCAGTGCGTGCTGGTGATGCCCCGGGCGTACCGCTCGGCCTGGCGGAGCACCTCTTGCGGGCCCACGTCTGGGCGCTTGGCCTCAACCACGCCGATCAGGTTACCGCCGCAGAACAGGGCGTAGTCAGCCGGCCCGTTGTCGGTCGGGAATTCCTCGACAGCCAGGTCACCGGCGAACCCGCGCTGGGTCGCTTCAGCCAACGACACGACGCACCAGCCCGATGCGGCCAGCATCGGATCGATGCGATCCCTGCGTGTCTCCTGCTCTGATGGTGGCCTTGGCGTCAAACGGTTCTCCGCGTTGGTCTTCTCTGTCCGGTCTCCGGTTACTGCTTCGGTCGCTTGCGGCGGCACACATCCCGGCCGTACGGCTGGGTCGGTGGCACGCCGTCCTTGATCCAGGTGTCGATCACGTCCTTGTGGAAACGCCAGTGCCGGCCGACCTTCGTGCCGGGCACCTTGCCGGCCTGGCAGAGCTTGTACAGCGACGATTTGGACAGCTTGATGTAAGCCGCCAGGTCGTCGAGGGTCATGATGTCGTCCTGCGACTTGGCCATGCGCTTTGCCCTTCGAGGCACGGGGCTCTGGTGCCCCCATGTCCACGAAGGGCGATCATAGCCGCGTTTGGCGATTGCTGTCAACAACCGTCTGCCGCTGGCCGAAGCGAGTGTACTGCCGAGGTGCGACAGGTACGGTCGCAGGTGGGTGGAATCTTCGAAGGTTCAGTGGCTGCCGGATTTGGCAGAAGCGAGAGCGCCGGACGCGGATTGGCAGGTTTGCGGGGCTCGGCGGCGCGGTTGTCCAGCGGTGTCACCCGAGGTCAATAGGTACTTCCAGGGCCCGCCTGCCAAGATGGCACGGGAACGAATCGGTTGTGGAGAGACAGTTTGTTGCGCACGCGCCGATTTTCCACGCGCGGGGCCGGGGTGCCAAAGTGCCAAAAGTGCCAGAAGGTCGGATGTGAACCAGGCGCGAGGGGCTTTTGGAACTTTTGGCACTGCGCGCTTCGGCGTCCGCGTGGGCGCTGGAGGCGTGATGCAGCCCCTTGGGGCCGACGAATTCAGCCTCCTTGGCCACCCGAGCCAGGCCCCCAGACCATCAGGCCAGCGGATTCCGGCCGTAATCTTCTCCGCATGTCGTAAGCGGCGATACTTTCGATGGTTAGGAGCAGCAGATTCTCTCGCCGGAGGCCGGAATTGCCTTCCCATGTGCCGCCTGTCGAGCAAACATGTCCATGTAGCGAATGAATGTAAGAGACTTCACAATCAGGAGATACGCCATGACGAAGGCCACGAAACCAAACGTGAAGAACACCACCCAACGCGACTGGCACGACCTCAAGCCCGGCGACGTGATCTGGTTCGCCACCGGCTGGTTCGAGGTCTTCGACGCCTACCCCAGCAGCCGCGACACCGTGACGGTCAAGCTGATCGTCGACAACGCCTACACCTGCCACATCGAAACCTACCAGGTCCGCACGCACGACAAGGCCACCTGCCAGGCCTGACCCCGAAAGGAGACGCCAACCATGCGACTGACACGAATCGACTTCGAAGGCAAACCAGGCCACTACGCCACTGCCCAACGTCAAGCGGCATCGGGCACCGCACCGAACGTGGTGGTCGTCACCATCCTTACGTCCGATATGCCCGACGGCCGCGAGCACCACGTCACCGCCGATTGCGAGGACGATCTCCGCTCGATGGCCGAGTGCCTCCAGCGCCACCTCGATGGCTACACCGGCTCCAACTCCGAGATCAACGACTACTACCTGGAACTGCTCAAACTGAGCAACTGCTGAACCGGAAAGGATCGAACCATGAGCGCCAAGCAGACCGCAAGTGACCTGTACACCCAGCGCCGCGAAGACATCGCCCGCCTGATCGACTGGCTCGACCTGGAACTGGGCAAGCACCAGGCCAAGGCCCAGGCCGAGCCCCGCGACTGGGGCTACGCTGGGGACCTCGGCAACGTCCGGGCCAAGCTGATCCGGGCGGTCGCCTTCCTGGCGAACCAGGAACCCGAGGACATCGAGACGCTGCTCAGCGACTGCCGCTGAGCCCAACACCATAGGAGAACACCCATGGCCGACATTCGCACCATCCTCGAGCAGATCGCCATCGAAGAGTTGGAGATCACCACGCTCGAATCGCGTCACAGCGACCAGGAAGACTTCCACAACCTGGCCGTCTGGGAAATCGAAACCATCATGGAGCGGGCCTACCAGGCCGGCTTCGAAGCCGCGAGCCAAGCTCGCAAAGGAGACTGACCCATGAAGAAGGCAGACGTACAGATCAACGCCATCTACCTCGTGAAAGTGGCCGGCAACCTGGTGCCCGTGCGGATCGACCGCGAGCATGACAGCGGCGGCTGGCTGGGCACCAGCCGGAAGACGGGCAAGCAGATTCGGATCAAGTCGCCCCAACGCCTGAGAAAGCGCCTCGACGACGCTGCCACTGTGGCGAAGAAGGCCAAACGGGCGACCGAGGACGTCACCGACGCGCCCCAGCGCGACACGGGCGAACCTGCCGCGACGGGGGCCAAACGTGAGGCCAGCGACACCAAGCCGATGAGCCTGCTGGACGCGGCGGCTCACCTGCTTTCGCTGGGCACCGGCGACCCGATGCGGTGCAAAGACATCGTAGATTTGGCCACCCAGCGGGGCCTGTGGGCACCCCGCAACGGTGGCAGGACACCGGCCAACACGCTCAGTGCCGCCATCCGCCGCGAGATCAAAGCCAAGGGCGACGCCAGCCGGTTCCGCCTGGCCGAGCGCGGCAGATTCGCCTTGGCCGACAAGGACTGATTCTTGGCCACACCTACTCTCAACCCCGCCGCCCGGCGGGGTTCTCTTCGGCCTGATCCCGCCATCTTGCTGCCCGAACGCTCCCGGTCTCCGTCAATGCTTCCCAGCGGACGCCAGGGCACGCCTGCGTGGGTAGGGAATTGCCCGTCAGCCTGCCAGCCAGCGCCATCTGCCCAGCCTGGACCATGAACATACAGCCCGGGGCGCGGCAGTGCCAAAAGTGCCAGAAGCCTTCCGACGGGCCCCTTTTGGCACTTTTGGCACTGCGTCACTGCGGCCCCCCGCGAAAAAACCGGACACCTGAAACAAAGTCTGCCTATGGGTGCGGCTCGTTCCGCTGGCATCAGGAAGAATCCGTTTTTCCAAGTACCTATTCGGCAGTGGATGACTTCTGAAGGCGACTGAAGCGTGTTCCAGAATTGACCATCAGTACAGCCGAACCAGAAACCTGCGAGGAAGGCCGATTTGGCATCCAAGGATGATCAGCCAGTTGGTCACGAATCCTCGGATCACACCAATTCGTTTCCATCGCCGGCCGGAAGTAAGCACATCCTTGGGGATTGTGACGATTTGACCGCGTCGCCGCAGTGCCCGAACAAAGTCCCGGTCCTCGGCGATGGGAACATCCGGGAAGCTGCCAATCGCCTCGAAGTCGCCGCGCCGCACGAAGATCGCCTGGTCGCCCCAGGGCTCCTGGCCATAGACCGTCCGCAGTCGGACGAAGAAGCGGGCGAGGCGCATGTACGGGTTGTCCAAGTCGGTATTCCATAGGAACCCGCCCCCGACGGCCGAGGGGTCCAGCAGGGACTCAAACACGTCGTTCTGCCAGCCGGCCGGCAGGATGGTATCCGCGTGGAGGAACAGCAGGATACCGGCTCGGACGACGGCGGCCCCGTCATTCTGCTGACGCGCACGGCCGGGCGGGCTCTGGATCACCTTTGCACCAAGAGCGGCGGCACGCTCGGGAGTTCCGTCCATGCTGCCCCCGTCGGCCACAATGATTTCAACGCCGGGCGCGGTCCCTGATCGGATCGCAGCCTCGATGTTGTCGGCTTCATTTCGGGCGGGGATGACCACCGAAATGACGGGCCTCTTCGGTTCAGGAATATCTCTCGCACGACGCAGATCGTCCGGCGTATCAATGTCGCTGAGCATTGGCAGCAAATGAACGCGCAGGCCTTGGATGCGGGCCAATTCAAGCGTCCGCTCGAGGACCGCATCCGTGCTCCACGCCACGCCATCAAATACCGACAGTGGCCGCTTCATACCGATGAGCCAGTATCCGCCGTCATGCGTGGGCCCCAGGACCAGATCGTGCTCGGCCAGAGTGGATGCCGCTTCATCCAGAAGCGCGGAGGTGATGCCGGGGCAGTCTGTTCCAATCAGTACAACACGGCGTGCTCCCTCGTCAAACGCCGTTCGGAATGCCGAGGCCATGCGATGTCCAAGGTCGCCCGGAGCCTGATGGCGGTAGTGGACCTCGGGCCCCAGCCAACGGCGCATCTGCCGCCAGGAACCTCCTTCGTGGCGAACTTCGATGTCGCGCTGCCCGGGACTCGCCCAGGCACGGGCTGTAGCCATCGTCTTCAGCGTCATACGCCGCTGAAACTCAGCAGCGCCCAGCGGGCCCAGTGCCGGGATCAGGCGCGTCTTGGTCTTGCCGGGGACTGGCCAACGGCTGAAGACGATCAGCCTTTCGGGGTGGCTCCTGGGCAGCCGGGGCGCATGGAGCAGATACTTGGCGATGGTGCCGAGTATCTTCGTGCCCGCTCCCCATACGCCACGGATCGTTCCGGATATCTTTGAGACACCAATCCGCCGGCGATAGTCGACGGGCACCTCAAGCACACGAAGCCCGGCCAGAAGCGCCTTGATCTGCATCTCGACGGTCCAGCCGTAGGTCGTGTCCTGCATGCTCAGCAAACGCAGGTTTGACCAGCGGATGGCTCGGAAGGGTCCCATGTCTCTGTAGCGCCCGCCCCAGAACAGGCGCATCAATCCGCAGGCCAGAGCCGTGCCGAAACGTTGCGGCATGGTGAATGCCTGGGCATCACCATGGACGGCGATGCGCCGGCCGAGAACCATGTCCGCGCGGTCTTGGGCGATTGGATGGATCAGGCGGTCCATCTGCTCCGGGAAGTCGCTGTAGTCGCCGTCCAGGAACACTACGACGTCGCACCAGCCCACGGCGGTCATACCGGTCAAGCACGCCTGGCCATAGCCGCGCCGAGGTTCGCGGACGACGTGGGCCCCGGCAGCGGCCGCCATGTCGGCCGTGTCGTCGGTTGAGTCGTTGTCCACCACGATGACCTGGTTCACCCAGTCAGGAATGTCGGCCAGCACCTTGCCGATGGACGCCGCCTCATTCAGGGCGGGGATGATGACCCTGATGACCAACCCGTCAAGCATGGACGGCCTCCCTGCCGATCCGGCGTCTCCAGCGGGACCAGGCCCATTCGGCCCCCATCACCAGCCAGACAGGAACGTGGACAATCCAGGTCAGGTGCGTTGCTGAGAGACCCGATCCCTCCAGGTAGCACAGTGGCAGCAGCGCCGTCCACAGCAGCAGGCCCAGGCGAGGCAATTGCCGCCAGGGGTGCGACTGCAACGTAGTACCATGGCCAGAGAACCGGCCCCAGTAGGAGCATCAAGAGGATGACCAGCCCCATGCGGCGGCACAGGATGGCAGGGTCTTGTGCTCGTCGCAGCCCAAGCCACAGCACTGCCGGCAGCAAGACAAGCATCATCAGGCCACGACCGATGTAGTGGCCATCCATTTCCAGCGACAAGCGGGATCGCAGCCACCACCCGGCCTCGTCGAAGACCTGATACGCGCCGGATCGGCCCGCCCAGATTCGCGCATAGGTGAGCAGTCCGCTATTGGAGTCCGTACCGAAGGCGCTGGCAAATGGGATGACCATGGCTGAAACGCATAGCGCCAGAATTCCCACTGCCAGCGACAGTTGACGCCAACGGCCCCACAAGGCCCGCAGCAGGAATGGCAGCAGAAGGATGGGCCAGAGCTTCAGGCCGATGGCCCCCGCCAAGGCGAGGCCCGCCACGGCCGGGCGGTTTGCGACCAGGGCCCACGCGAACGCAGCGACCATCGCGGCGGCCAGCAGGTCCACGTGACAGCCGCCGTAGCTCTCGGCCACCAACAGCGGGTTCCACAGGTAGACGAACGCCAGCGACAGCGGCAGAGCGGCCTTTCGCAACAGGCCCACCACAGCCAGGGCCGCGAGGGCGTCGAATGCCAGAAGAACCACGCGCCAACCCGTCAGGTCAAACGGCGTGATCCAGTAGGCCAGGGCAAACGCGCCTTGAGCGACGGGCGGGTATATGGTCCGAAGGTGGGGGTGATTGATGCCTTCGAGAGTGGCGCGGCCGGATTGTGCGAGTCGTTCCAGAGCCGGATCATCGGCCCGGCCGACGGCAACGTTCGCGGGTGCATGCTTGTACGGATTGACTCCATGGGCTGTGACCGCGCCATCCCACATGTATCGGCAGTAGTCCTCGCCGCTTGATGCCGGCACGAAGAACCACGGCAGCCGCATCAGGATCGCCAGGACGATCATCGCAAACCACAGCGCCCGGCTCATCTGTCCAGGGCGAAGGGCCAGCAATGACAGGAACATCGCGCCCATGCCAACGCTCGCCAGCACCAGCACGTCGGCCGACACGAGTTGGTGGACTCGCGCCCAGGCACATAGCCACATGCCCGCCGCCAAAAGCAGGCCGCCCGTCAACCAGATCGCGGCGCGCCGGGTGTCGACTCCAGCGCAGTCACGCATTTCGCAGTCAGCGCTGTCGTGCGACGCCGAGTCTGCTTGTGCTGTCGATTGCGGGATTCTCGTCATCTTCGCTATGCCTTTGTGCCACATGGAGGACGGTCTCGGCCGTCTCACGTGGCTTGACCGAATTCCTTCAGGCGGCGGGTCAACTCCATTCCCAATCGCCGGGCGTCAGTGATGCGATCCGGCTGCTTGGACAGGTCTGGGGTGATCTCCGGAGTGATCTTCGTGCCTGGCCCGAAGAACATGTGGATCGCGCCGACTTTGCAGGTTTCGCCATAGCCGCAGGTGAAGCAGGACGCCGGCCCCTGAGCTGTTACCGACCCGATGCAGTCGATCTGGTTGTACTCGAAGAACTTCCGAATGCTCTCCGTCGGCGGCTCGGGGGCTCCACCGCCGACTCCCACGGCCACGCCGAGTTTTCCCGCTACCGCCTTACCCTCTCGATGTCGAAACTGATACCACCGTTCCAGGAAGCAATGCGCCAGGCCATTGAGCATGGAGTAGTAGTTCGCCGCTCCGACGACATAGGCATCGGCGGAGATGATCTTCTCGCGCAGCGTTCGCATATCGTCGTCGACAACGCAGACATTGTCCTTCACGCAGCCCAGGCACGCGATGCATGGGCCGATTCGCTTACCCGCCAGCGAGATGAACTCCTTGTCGCAGTCGACCCCATTGAGGACCTCCTGGACGAGTTGATCGGTTGTCGAACCCTTGCGCGGGCTGCCTGAGATTCCCAAGACTTTCATATGCACTCCTTGTTCGGTTTTCAGTGTCCAAGAGAACGGCCTCGTCAGAACGTCAATACCTTGTGGTCGCTCTTGAGGATGTCCGTTAGCGGCTTGCCCATCGCCTTGACCTCGATGCCGAGGGCCCGAAGTGTGTCGGCCACGCCGTAGGAATCAGCGCAGACGACGCAGGCCTGCACCACCACGCCGTCCTTCATCATCGCTTTGACCTTGGCTTGAAGGTCCTTGTCGCCCGCGAGCAATCTGGCCGACGGCCCCCATACGATCAATCGCACTTCATCGAACCACTTGTTCTTGGCGGCCGCGTGGGTGTACATGAGGCACACTCGATGCGCCACTTCCGGATCGCCGCTGGTCCAGACCACAGCCAGCCGCGATCTCTCGGACGACGGGGCTGACGCGGGCTCCGCCGCCCGTGCCAGGAACGTCGCGGCACCCGCGACACACACGACTGCTACAGCGATATACAGCATCTTCTTGTCGTACATGGGTAACTCCTTATCGGGGCTTTCGCCTTGGCTGAAGCAGTTTGGCGACCAGGGCCGTCCAGCCGGTCTGGTGCGAGGCCCCGATGCCTCGGCCCGTTTCGCCGTGGAAGAACTCGTGGAATAGGAGCGGTTCTTGCCCAGAGGAACCGCCGCCAGCCTTGGCCGCTCCGCCCAGTGCCGGTCGATGCCCCTTTGAATCCGGCCTGAACAGGCGGGCCAGTCGTTCGGTCAGATCGTTGGCGGCGTCCAGGATGGTCACGTACCGGCCCGAGCCGGTGGGACACTCGATCTTGAAGTCATCGCCGTAGTAGTGGTGGAACTTCTGGAGCGATTCGATCA
>CAZHEH010000047.1:0-13750 GCA_964531695.1 uncultured Planctomycetaceae bacterium
CGAAAGACCTACCCGATCGACCGGCCGGCCGGCGCCGAGATCATCGAGCGCCGCGGCAAGCAACTGGCCCGCTGGACCAACGGCAAGGGCCAGCCGCGGACGGCGGAACTGCTGCCCGACGGCCGGGTGCGGTTCGTCTCGGACTGCTGGTACGTGCGGTACACCGACGCCTCGGGCCGCATGCGGCGCTGCTCGACCGGCTGCCGGGACAAGCAATCGGCCCAGAAGATGCTCGCCGACATCCTGGCGGACGTGGAGAAGGTCAAGGCGGGCGTGCTGAGCTCGGCGCAGATGGCCGCCGCAGGGCATCTCGACGCGCCGATCGACAAGCACGTCCGGGACTACCTCGCCGATCTGGCCGGGCGGACGATCCGCGGCCGGCGGGTCTCGCCGAGACACATCGCGAACGTCCGCAAGCAGCTCCAGCGTGTCCTCGACGAATGCGGCGTCCGGACGCTGCGCGACATCGACCGGCGGGCCGTCCGCCGGTGGATGGACCGCACGGCGTCCCAGCCGCGCGACCCGGACGACGCGGACTCACCGCCGCTGTCGGCCCGGACGGTCAACATGCATCGGGCCGCGATCCTGGCCTTCTGCACCTGGTGCGTCGCCGAGCGGCGGCTCACGGCCCACCCGCTGGCGGGCCTGGGCAAGATCGAGGAGGCGGAACCGACCCGCAAGCGACGCGCGCTGAGCGAAGACGAGATCGCCCGGCTGCTGACCGCCGCGCGCGAGCGGCCGCTCCGCGAGGCGCTGACGGTCCGTCGGGGCAAGGACAAGGGCAAGCCGCTGGCCAAGGTGCGGCCGGAGGTGCGCGAGCGGCTCACGCGCGTGGGCCGGGAGCGGGAGCTGCTGTACCGGTTCCTGCTGACCACCGGGCTGCGCAAGGGCGAGGTCACGTCGCTGGGCGTGGAGGCCGTGGACCTCGACGGCGACCCGCCGTGCGTCCGCGTGGAAGGGCGGCACGCCAAGAGCGGCCGTAGCGCGGTGCTGCCGCTCAAGCCCGAGCTGGCCGCCGACCTGCGATGCCACCTGGCCCAGCGCAACTGTGATGGCGGCGGCAGCGGCAAAGACAGCGACAACGGTGACGGCAATCGCAACGAGAATGGCGCCGGTACCGGCAACCGCGGCAGCTATGGCAAGAGCAACGGAAGCGGCGGCTATGGGAAAGGCAACGGCCATGGCAGCGGCAGCGGCGAAGGCCGGCTGTTCCGCGTGCCGTCGGACTTCAAGCGGGTCTTCGACGCCGACCTGGCGGCCGCGGGGATCGCCAAGACCGACGCCCACGGCCACACGCTGGACATCCACTGCCTGCGGCATACCTTCGCGACGCTGCTGGCCCGCCGCGGCGTCTCGCCGACCGTGGCGCAGAAGCTGATGCGGCATTCGGATATCCGGCTGACGATGAGCGTCTATACCCACCTCGAACTGTCCGACACGGCCGAGGCGGTAGCGGCCCTGCCGGAGGTGTGAGCGGGGGCTTCGGGTGCCCGGTTCCCGGCGATGTGTCACGAGCCGCCGTGAAGCCGATCGTAGAAGGCCCGCGGCGAGACGACGGCGACGCCCCGGAAGCTCGCGAGCTCCAGCAGGGCCGCGTCCCCCGTAACCAGGAACTCGGCCTTCGCCGCGATGGCCGTTCCCAGGACGGGCAGGTCATCGGGGTCGCTGAAGGCGTCTGCCGGGAGCTCGGCCGGCGCGACAAGCTCCACATGGGACCGGAGCGTCGCCACGACCAAGGCCGCCTGTTCCGCAGTGGCCTTGAGCTTCCCCTCGTAGTGTTCCGCCAGTTCGCTGAGGATGTGTTCGGAGAGGACCACCGTGTGGTCCCGCAGGCACCAGGCCAGCAGGGCCTCACACAGGCCGTGCGTGGCCACCCCGGCCAGAAGAACGTTCGTGTCCAGCACGATTCTCAAGAGACGACCCGAAAGATGTCCTCGTCCGTCAGGAGTCCTTGGGCCTCAGCCAGGGGCACCGTCAGGCCCCGGATCGCCTTGAGCTGTTCGGCAATGATGTACCGGCGCAGGCATTCCCTGACCAGTTCGCTGGGCAAGCGGTGTTGCTGACGCGAGAGCTCCTCGAGCTTCTGCTTCAGATCGTCCGGGATTCGCACATTGAGTGTGGTCATTGCGTGTCGCATTGTAACACACTGCGCGACCGGGTCAAGGGCCTCGACTGGAGACCCCTCTGCCCGCTGTCCGGCGTAGGAGACTGACGCGGTGTGACGTGGTGGCGGCGGCAACGATCAGGGGATGGAGTCTTCGTATTGCCGGCCGGCCGCGGCGAGTTCCTCGGCGATCTCCCGAGCCAGTGGCTTGGGGCGGAGCACGGTGGCGTGTCGGCCGAAGCCCAGCAGCCAGCGCTTGAACTCGACGGTGCTGGAGAGCTCGAACTCGGCCGTGAGCGCGTCGCCGTCGTCCTGGACGACCCGTTGGCTCGGGTGCCAGCGGTGTTCGCGGAGGTTCGTCGCCGCCCAGCCGGTGAACCGGGCCCGGATCGTCCTCGGATAGCCGGGCGAGAATACGCCGAAGGCCCCGCGCGTGTGCCGTGCCAGCGAGAACGTCGAGGGCTTGTCGAAGCTTCGCCCCGTCGGTCGTACCTCTGCAAGGCGGGAGACCTTCAGCGTGCGGACCTCGTCGTACTCCGCCAGGTAGCCCACGCAGTACAGCGACGCGGCCAGGAGGATCATGCCGTAGGGGTGCAGCTCCGTGTCGAGCTCGCGGCCCTGGCTGGCCGAGCGGTAGCGCACCCGCACGATCCGCTCGTGGAGGATCGCGTCGTTGAGCGTGGCGATATGGTCGCCGTGGCCCGTGTAGTCGTCCTGGACGACCGACTTGATCAGGAACGCCTCGTCGAGGTCGGCGAAGTGCTCCAGCGCCTCGGTCGGCAGCAGCGCCTTGATCTTCTCCAGCGCCGTGGCCAGGCCGTCGCCGAACGGCGTGCCGGCCAGCGGGGCGAGCAGTTGCTGGCTGAGGTACAAACACAGCATCTCGGTCATGGTCAACTGGAGCTTCTCGGACTCCAGGAACCGCGGTGGCAGGGACCAGTACTTCCGGCCGCGTTCTCGCGTCTCCGTGCGAAGGTCGAACGCGGTGGCCAGCACGTGCAGGTCGCGCTGGACTGTGCGGCGGGTGCAGTCGAGGCGCTCGGCCAGCTCATCGGCTCTCAGGCCGAAGCGGTTGGCCTGGAGCGTCTTGAGCAGTTCCCACTGACGGAAGAGCGGCTCGCCTCGTGCCATGGTCGGTCCCCTTGTCCGGGCGTCGCAGGATTCTACCGAGGACCGGCCTGTGTGCAAAGGGTTGGAATTGAGTCGCTTACGGGGTCAGGGCCCAGCGGAAATCGAGCAGATTGGACAGATTTTTCCCGCGGCCAGCATGTGCGGATCGTCCGTGCAGATCGCCCCAGCATATTGGGATCGTGACCGCATGTGTCATGCCGGACAGCGTGCGAACGGGCGGGCGCTTAGACCGAATCTGTCATGCCCCGCGCGCATACTCCTCGCAGGTGGGGGGAGACAGGCGCTCGACGCCGTCACGCGATGCGGCGCGCGGGCTGGGGGCATCCGGCGCCGGAAGGCCCATTCCTCCCGGCCGTGGGCCGGCGTCCTGAGTACGGGACGCCGGCCGCCGGATGATTCGCGCAGACATTCGCGAGGTGAGGCAAGAGCCGAAACATGAAACGCCTACTGTTGCCTTGGCTGATGTCGCGCGTACACTCGGCGTTGTGCGTTGCATTCGCTGGGGCAGATGAACAAGTGAAAGGAACTGCCAATGTCTGAGACGAAGCCCTTGAGCTACGACGAACTGCGGGCCGCTGTTGATGGAGACGCCTGCGCTTTTCGCTGCCGAACCACACTTCAGCCAGCCGGCGGAGAAGGCACAAAGGTTTTTCCGCCGACATATGCTGGCGGAGTCTACGCAGTCGAGAAGCGGCGTTTGCCCGGACGAGAGGAACCGGCTACCTGCGTGCTCCTTGACTCGGTTCAATCGCAGGCCAACCGGATGGAGGCAGCACTTCAGCAAGCGGTGGATGCAGGACTGATTGAGCTTCCGCTGATCGAGGTGGACTTCGCCGAGGCCAACGAGACGCTGCTCAAGCCCATCGACGACCGTGTGACCAGTCTGACCGCGCCGCACCGGTTGGCGGACGCAATCCTGCGTGACAGCTTGGTCGCCGTAGATGGTGAGGACGAAGGCAAGCTATTCCGGGACTCATCGTATGCGGGGCGATGGAGGCGGGCCAGCGTCGCCAACGCAATGCCCGTCTACGAGCTCTGCCCTACGGCGCTACTTTTTGGCGTATGGGGCGCACCCGAAAAGCCTGGTGGTTTGGGCGCCAAGTTCCAGCGTTGCATCACATCAGAGGTTGTTGGCATCGACGCCGTGCTAACCGAATCGAGACAGGGCCTGCGCAGGGACCCGCTTGGCATACAGCGTAAAGCGGATGTGATCGTCGGGGACGCCAATCGCTGGGAGAACGCCACCGTCGGCGCAAAGAAGACGAAGCGGCCGTCAGAAATCAACCACGGCCCGATCCCGTTTGGGCCAGCGCATGGCGGAGTCACCTTCTCGAAGGCGGAGCAGACCGCGGTCCTGACACTGGCTGGGCTGCGCTGGTTGCGTTTCCCGGCCGATGGCTCTCACTGGCAACCAACGGAGGAGCAGAAGTCCAGGGATGCGGCCGCCAGAACCGTGCTTGCCGCCCTCGGGCTCTATGCGGCCGCCAAGTCTCAGCAGATGGGCCATGACTTCCGTTCGGGATGCTTGCTCCACAGCGCGGAGCCCATGCATTGGGAACTCATCGCAGAGCCCGGCGCCGAGCCAGCACGATACGAGATATCGCCCGAATGCGCCGGGGAGTTGCTGGCCTCGGCCGTGGAAGCGGCCCAGGAACTGGGGCTGACCTGGCGCCGCGAGGCACTGAAGCTCAAGCCGTCCAATGAGCTGATCGAACTTGTGCGGCGCAGTCAGCAACTGGCAGCGGAGAAGGGCGAGGAGGGCGAGTAATGCCCGGGTTGATTGTCGGCATCCGCTACCTGGCCGGCTATGCTGCGGCCGCCGATCCGACGGATCGCCAAAGAGCCGAATGGCCGCCGCACCCGGCCCGCGTGTTCATGGCCTTGGCGGCCGCGCACTTCGAGACGGGGCAGAATCCAGACGAACGCGCGGCTCTGGAATGGCTTCAGGCCCAGGGCAGCCCGGATGTAGTCGCCTCCGAGGCGCAAGAGCGAACGGCCGTTACTGCGTATGTTCCCATCAACGACGACCCCGTCGGCAAGAGCCGAGGCCCTCTTCAGTGCATACCGGCATGGCCCCGGAGCAAGCAACCGCGTTGCTTCCCCCGTGTTCGTCCGGACAGAGATGTTGTGTACCTGGGCTGGCAAGATGCCTGCCCGAGCGACGAACATGGGTTGGCGCTCGGCCGTCTCTGCAGCAAGGTGGTCCGCATTGGGCACTCCTCGTCTCTCGTCCAGATGTGGGTCGCCCCTGGGCTGCCGAACGACACCCAGTTGCAGCGCTGGCAGGCCTCTGACCTCGCCGCAGAGGTCCACCTTCGGGTCCCAACGGATGGCCTGCTGAGCCGACTGAAGACTGACTACGACGCCCAACACCGTCCCCGCATCAGCACTTGGCAGGGCTACGCTCGAGCAGGCAAGCCTGAGGTCGAGCGGCCGGAAGGAACAATCTGGGACACGCGCTTGCTCGTGCGTTGCCTTCAGCCCGAGGACTCGCCGTACTCTCGCCTGGGGCTGGTCTCGACGTTGCAGGTAAGCCAAGCCATGCACGAAGCGGTCTTATCGCAGGCGAATGGCGCGTTACCCGAATTCGTCAGCGGACACTTGGCTGACGGATCCCCGGCGCAGCGTCCACATGTCGCCTATTTCCCGCTGTCGTTTGTCGGCTCTGGACATGCCACCGGGCAGTTGATGGGTATGGGCGTCGCGTTGCCTGCCGACCTGAGCCGCGCGGAGCGGACACAGGCACTGGCGGCCGTTGGCAAGGTCGACCGACTAACACTTGGGCCCCTCGGGACGTGGGGCCTTACCGAGGACGACCTCGCAAAGACCAACCTCCGGGCGGAGCTCTGGACGGCGCACCCGGACGGGTCGCGCCAGTGGGCGACTGTTGCGCCCTTGGCGTTTGACCGTCACACCAAGACCAAGGATCCCATCGCGCGGCAAGATGAGTTGGCCGAGATGGTGCGCCAATGCTGCCAACGGATCGGACTTCCGGAACCGGTGCACGTGGTCATCACGCCGGTCTCGCCGCACCTGGGCACCCCCGCTGCGCACGAGTTCCCGCGGTTGCAGCGAAAGGACGGCAGCCGACGTCGCCACGCCCATGCGATCCTCGTCTTCGCTGAGCCGGTCCGCGGCCCCATTGCCCTCGGAGCGGGCCGCTATCGCGGGTACGGTCTCTGCCGGCCGCTTCGCGCCGAGGAGGCGATGCGATGAACGACCTCCAACCAAGCGGTTTTCGGGAGTTCCTGTACCAGGTGCATGGGCACCGGCCATTCCCCTGGCAGCAGATGCTCATCGAACGGATCGCTTCGGACGGCTGGCCCGAAGGCATCGATCTACCGACCGCCAGCGGCAAGACCGTCTGCATCGACGTGGCCGTGTTCGCGTTGGCAATGTGCGCATCACAGGGCCTACCTCCTAGTGAGTCGGCCGGGCGCCGGCGCATCTTCTTCGTCGTCGACCGCCGCATCGTCGTCGACGAGGCATACGATCGGGCCCGACGCCTGGCCGATCGGCTCGCGAGCGCCCAAGAGGGCGTAGCGAAGGGGGTGGCCGATGCACTGCGCGCTGTCGGCGGGACGGAAGAGCCCCTCGTTGCGTCCCGGATGCGCGGCGGCACGCTTCGAGACGATGCGTGGCGCCTCAGCCCGACTCAGCCGGCGGTGATTACTAGCACGGTCGACCAGGTCGGCTCCCGCATGCTCTTCCGAAGCTACGGCTCGGGCGTGCGGTCCGCGCCTATCGAGGCGGGTCTGGTCGCCTGCGATTCCCTCTTCCTTCTGGATGAGGCCCATTGCGCAGTTCCGTTCCTGCAAACGGCTCGCTCGGCGCAGCGCTACGGGGGGCCGACGTGGAATGCGTCCGGGGGCTCGTTCGTGCCCCCGCTGATGGTCAGCGTGTTGTCGGCGACGTTGCCTAAGGACATACAAGATGTGTTCCCCGGACCCGACTGCCGCGGGGCCGCCCTGGACTGCGAACCGCTTAAGCGTAGGACCACCGCTGCCAAATCGGCCGAGGTGGCGCTGGCCAACAAGCCCGGCAAGCGGGACTGGTCGCTCGGCGAGCCGGTCAGCCAGGATCCCCTTGTCCTCGATGCAGCCCAGAGGGCTGCGGATCTGGCCGCGTCCGGCTCGCATCGCCGCATCGCCGTGATGGTTAACCGCGTTGCGGCCGCAGCCAGCATACATGGCCAGCTATGCGGCGCCGCGGCCGCCGGCACGCTGGATGCCGAGCCCGTGCTGATGACCGGCCGTATGCGGCCGCTTGACCGGGACGAACTCGTCGCAGAATGGTCGCCTGTCCTTCGAGCCGGCTCAGAGGTCCTTCCCGAACGCCCGGTGATCCTGGTCACCACTCAGTGTCTGGAGGTCGGGGCGGATTTCAGCTTCGACGCGCTTGTAACCGAATGTGCTTCCCTAGACGCCTTGCGACAACGCTTTGGGCGACTGAATCGTCTGGGGGAGGTTGACAACACGCAAGCGGCCGTCCTTGCTCGCAAACGCGATACCAAACCTGACAGCAAGTTAGCGGATGACACGCCGCTCGATCCGATCTACGGCAACGCACTGGCCCGGACCTGGAACTGGCTCAATGAGCACGCCGAGCAAGGCCGCTTCGATTTCGGCATCGAGGCCGTGGATGGCGCGTTGCCGTCCGAGTCGACTGCGCTATTGGCCCCAACGGCCGACGCGCCGGTTCTGCTTCCGGCCCACCTGGACCTTCTCTGCCAGACAGCCCCGACACCCGTGCCGGACCCGGACGTGGCTCTGTTTCTCCACGGCCCCAAACGTAACGCTCCCGAGGTCCGTATCGTCTTCCGTGCCGATCTTGTGCCCGGCAGCGAAGACGCTTGGCCGGATGCAATAACGGCTCTGCCACCGGTTGCCGCCGAGGCATTGCGTGTTCCGCTCTGGCTGCTCCGGCGCGTTCTGTCCCGGCAACCAGGGGGTGAGGAGATCTGCGACTTGGGCGACGTCGAGGGGCAGCCGACACGCGAAGGCGACGAGCTTCGAGGCCGTAGCCGGCCGTTTGTCATATGGCGCGGCCGGCGCGACACGGTGCGGTCGCACAACGTTGACGACATCCGTCCGAGCGAGACCGTCGTCGTGCCCGCGAGCGAGGACATCGTGGCGCAGCTTGGCTGTGCATTCGCCCGGCCGTCCGGCGCTCCTTTGGATCTGGCCGAGCGGGCGTATGTCGCAGCGCGCCGGCAGCACGTACTACGGTTGGCACCGGGAGTTCTCCGGCCCTGGAGGGAGACGGAACCCGTCGCTGAACTGCTCAAGTGGTCCGGCGAGGAGGACCGGCTCCCCAGTGAGCTGCCCGAATTGCTCAGCGCCGTCGCGGCCTATCAGGGCGAAGACGAAGCCGACGTCGCCGAGTTTCCGCCATGGCTCACGGGGGCCGCTTCCTCGCTGGCCCACGAGTGTCCTCGCGTCGAGCCCCATCCCGCCGGAGTGGTTCTGTTCGGCCCGCCTGCGTCGCCCCCCGGCGCGGCCGTCGATCTGGAAACCGGTGACGATGACGATTCGCTGTCCGGTTCCAACGAGGATGTTTCACTGCCTGAGCACACCCGCCACGTCGTGAAGCGAGCACGAAACTGGGCCCGCCTATGTTTGCCTGAGGAGCTCTCCGAAGCATTCATTTCGGCGGCGATGCTGCACGATCTCGGCAAGGCCGACCCACGCTTCCAGATCGTGCTGCATGGCGACGAGACGCGGGCGGCTGTCGAAATCGTTGCCAATCGCCTGCTCGCCAAGAGCCGCGGCACTCAGCGCTCCACCGCCGAGCAGCGCCGTCTTCGCAGCATCGCCGAACTGCCGGAAGGATTCCGTCATGAGATGCTCTCACTTCAGCTCGTCGAAGCCCTCAATCGCCTGCCGGAGGAGGCGGACATTCGGGATCTCCTTATGCATCTGATCGCCAGCCATCACGGCCACGGCCGCCCGTTCGCCCCAGTGGTGAACGATTTGGAGTTTCCCGATGTGGCGGCCCGGCTAAACGGCGAGACGTTCGCCCTATCCCACGAACGGCGCACCGCGTTGACGCCGCCCCACCGGTTGGATTCGGGCGTGGCCGAGCGCTTCTGGCGGCTGACGCGCCGTTACGGCTGGTGGCAACTGGGCTACCTCGAATCAGTCCTTCGCCTCGCCGACCGCGCCGCCAGCGCGGCAGAGGCCGCGGCACACAAACATACTACTCAGGAGTCGTCCGCATGAGTGACACGGCGAGTGTGGACAACGGACTGTTGCTGGCCGGTCTTGACGGCTCGAATCCCTTGGGGTTCCTCGCGGCTATCGGGACATTACGGCTTCTGCACCTCGCTGATAAGCGTACGCCTGTATCGATGGCGTGGGAGTTACTGCATGGCCGCTGGACCCCCAAGATCAATGGTGCCGGAACGACGCCCGATGAACTGCTGGATCGCTTGGAAGCAGGTATTGACGTTTGCGACGCCAGCCCATGGTCGCTGCATACGAAGCTGCCCTTCAAAACCGAGGATTTCCGAAAGGCACTTAGTTACCATGCCGGCCAGGCCTTGCCAGCGAATCGCGATGGAGTGGATATTCTGTCTGCGCTGGGAGTAGAGGTTCTCAGTGACGACAAAGGAAACTTTCTGGACACGGCGTTGAGAATGGTACGCATGGGCGACTCTCAGGGCAATGGGCTCCTTGCCTACGCCCGGCGGATATGTGAGGAAACGTCCCGCGAGGATCTACAGAGGGCATTGCTCCAAGCATGGCGGTATGAAGATCGGCGGTGTGCGCTGCGATGGGATCCGGCCGAGTATCACGGATATGCTCTACAATGGTCCGACCCCAGCAAGCAAAGCGCTACCTCTGAACAAGGTGCCAATCGCCTGGCGCTGGCAGCTTTGCCCCTGCTTCCAACAGTCCCTGTCGGAAGCCGTGCTGTAACGACTGCCTTTGGCAGGCCGGGGGGCAAGAGGGAGTATTTCACTTGGCCAATTTGGCAAGTCGCGCTTCCTGTACAAGTCGTACGTTCGCTTCTATCGCTGTCGGTTCTCCAAACTGTTCATCCGTCCACCGAGGAATTGACCTCGCGCGGGATCACCGCTGTATTCCG
Organism: uncultured Planctomycetaceae bacterium; assembly: GCA_964531695.1. GTDB lineage: Bacteria > Planctomycetota > Phycisphaerae > SM23-33 > SM23-33 > JAGXKT01. The sequence continues at coordinate 10,325 of CAZHEH010000047.1, forward strand.
CTCAGAGAGCCTGATGACAAGTAAATACTACAGGAATCTCTCCCCCGCACAGCGCATTACCTAACCATGGCCGCGATACGGGCAACTGCCGGGCGATCTTCGGACGACCTCCTCCCCGTCCGCATGCTCAACGAGCATGCCTACTGCCCGCGGCTGTTCCACCTGATGCATGTTCAGGGCCGATGGGCCGACAACGCCTACACGCAGGAAGGCCGAAACGTCCATCGGCGTGTGGACAAGCTCGACCACGTCCTGCCCGACGCCCAGGCCGCCGGCGCCGCCGATGAAGCCGAAGATGACGCCGATACCGATCAGAACGAGAAGCCGCCCGGCGACGAACCGCCGGAGATCACGCGGTCCATCCCCCTTGGCAGCGACATCCTCGGCCTCACTGCCAAGCTCGACCTCGTCTCCACAGCCGACGGCGAGGCCGTGCCCGTCGAGACCAAGCGCGGCCGTGTACCGGACAACGAGCAACGCTGCTACGAGCCAGAGCGCGTCCAGCTCATGGCTCAAGGACTTCTGCTCCGCGAGCATGGCTACCGTTGCGACCACGGCGTGCTCTACTTCGCCGGCTCTCGCACGCGAGTGGACGTACCGTTCACGGCCGAACTGGAAAGTCGTACGCGCGAACTGATCGAACAAGCCCGCCAAGCCGCGACGACGGATGAGTTGCCCCCGCCCCTCGATGACAGCCCGAAGTGCTTCGGCTGTTCGCTGGCCGGCATCTGCCTGCCGGATGAGACGCGGGCCCTCAGGGAACAGCCGAAGGCCACCGCCCAGTGCGACGTCCGCCGCCTTTTTCCGATCCGCGACGATGCGCTGCCGCTCTACGTCCAGGAGCAAGGGGCTACCGTGGGGAAGCACGGCCTCGGCCTCGTCGTCCGCAAGCGTAAGCAGAAGCTCGGCTCCACAGGTCTCAAGGACATCAGCCAGCTCGTGCTCTGCGGCAGCGTGACCGTCACGGCCCAGGCCCTCAAGTGGCTCTGCCAGGAGGGCGTGCCGATCATACACCTCACCACCGGCCATTGGTTCTGCGGGTTGACGACAGGCATCACACTTCGTAACGCCTTCGTCCGTGCTGCCCAGTACAAGGCCGCCGCAGAGCCGGCCCGGCGGCTCGCCTTGGCACGAGCGACGGTTCAGGCCAAGGGCGCGAACCAGCGCACGATGCTCCGCCGGAACGCCGCACTTGGCTCGGCCGCCGACCTCGAGCAGATGGCCGAGCTCCTCGGCAAGGTTCCGGCCGCGCCGTCATGCGAACACCTGCTGGGGCTGGAGGGTAACCTCGCCGCGCGATACTACGCGAACTTCTCCCAGTTGCTCTCCCCGCGCGACTTCGAGGCGGACTGGGACTTTACCAAGCGCAACCGCCGTCCGCCGAAGGATCCCGTCAACGCCATGCTGTCCTTCGGCTATGCAATGCTTGCCAAGGAATGCACGGTGGCCCTGCTGGCCGAGGGGCTCGACCCGTGGTGGGGGCTCTACCATAGGCCCCGGCACGGCCGCCCGGCATTGGCCCTTGATCTCATGGAGGAGTTCCGTCCGCTCGTCGTTGACAGCGCCGTCATCACGGCCGTCAACACGGGCATGGTCACCACCCGGAGTTTCCGGCGGTCCCAGGCCGGTTGCATCCTGACCGATATCGGCCGAAAGGCCTACATCCGGGCGTACGAGGCCCGGCTTGACCAACTCGTGACGCATCCCGTGTTCGACTACCGGTGTTCGTGGCGGTCGATCATCCGCCTCCAGGCCCGGTTGCTGGCCCGCTGGCTCTCCGGAGATGTGCCGGAGTACACGGGAATGATGACCCGCTGAGCGGAAGCGGATCCGTGCGAAAACGATACCTCATCGCGTATGATGTCTCCGACGACAAGCGGCGAAACGCCGTGTTCAAGGCCCTGATGGGCAATGGAGATCACGTGCAGTTCAGCGTGTTTCTCTGCCAACTGAACACGGTTGAGTTGGAGCGTCTCAAGGGAACCCTTGCCGAGAGCGTGAACGCCCGGCGGGACCAGGTCGTCATCCTGGATCTCGGCCCGGCCGAGACGGAACTGGCCTCGCGCCTGGAGTGCATCGGCAAGGCGTATGCGCCGCCCGCTAGGGTGACGGTGATATGATCGCACGGGCCATTCGAGCGGTCCGGTGATTCGTTGCGGATAGGGCTTGCTCGAACCCTTTGACATACAAATACTTGCATGGGAGAATACGCGCATGTTGGTAGGTGTTCCGATGGCTGACAGGGCGACCCCTCGAAAACGGTGCCACAGGTCGTTATGCTTCCGTAGGTTGTGGCAGCGGCTCTTTCCGCCTCATCCATGAGGCGGCCCCATTGAAGCGTCGCCGCCGCGTCGAAGCCGGATCGCCGCCGGCGGCCTTTCCGCCTCATCCATGAGGCGGCCCCATTGAAGCGTGGTGGAGTTGTACGTCAGGGACGTGACCGCAGTCTTTCCGCCTCATCCATGAGGCGGCCCCATTGAAGCGCCCCATGGGCCGGCTCGACGCCGCCGAACTCGATCTTTCCGCCTCATCCATGAGGCGGCCCCATTGAAGCGGGCTTTACGGACGGGGCGTTTTTCTGATGGCGAACTTTCCGCCTCATCCATGAGGCGGCCCCATTGAAGCTGCATGGTCGATCTCCTCTCCCCCCGCGTTCCGGCTCTTTCCGCCTCATCCATGAGGCGGCCCCATTGAAGCTCCTCGGTATCCTCGTCGGCCGGCAACCGGAGCATCTCCTTTCCGCCTCATCCATGAGGCGGCCCCATTGAAGCATCCCGATCCGGTACGTCTACGGCACCGCGGCGGACCTCTTTCCGCCTCATCCATGAGGCGGCCCCATTGAAGCTGCCTACGGGCGAAGTTTCCAAAGCTGGCCAACCCGTCTTTCCGCCTCATCCATGAGGCGGCCCCATTGAAGCTCTCGCTCCTCTGTGTCGTCCGCGGCGGCGAGGGCGTCCTTTCCGCCTCATCCATGAGGCGGCCCCATTGAAGCGACTTGCGTGCCGTCTGCGATGAACGTCGTGACAGTGCTTTCCGCCTCATCCATGAGGCGGCCCCATTGAAGCGTGTAGGCCCCGCTCGAGGCGGTGCCGTTCAGCGGGCTTTCCGCCTCATCCATGAGGCGGCCCCATTGAAGCGCCGTCACCAGGTCTCCGCTGGCGGCCTTCTTCATGTCTTTCCGCCTCATCCATGAGGCGGCCCCATTGAAGCCGCATGGGCGGCATCATCACGTTTCGCAGGACGTACTTTCCGCCTCATCCATGAGGCGGCCCCATTGAAGCGAGCCGATCGCGATCATTTCCGTGCTCGACACGGCCTCTTTCCGCCTCATCCATGAGGCGGCCCCATTGAAGCATCGTTTAGCCGACTCTCGCCCCGCCCGACCCCTAGCTTTCCGCCTCATCCATGAGGCGGCCCCATTGAAGC
>CAZHEH010000048.1:0-13731 GCA_964531695.1 uncultured Planctomycetaceae bacterium
TTTGGGGGACTGGTCCCCCAAACCTACCCACACGAAACAGCGAAGAGCCATATTATGCAGTCTGGTATGCGATTTGTTAATCGTGCGACGGCAGGCGGGTGGCGGACGGAACTGCCGGCAGTACAGCGAGCGCATATCGAAAGGTCGTGTGGAAGCCTGATGGGACAGTTCGGCTACCTATAGGCCCATACATTTACAATGGGCAGAGAGACGGAGATAAGGCGATGCTGCTATGGGAGACACGAAGATACCTTAGACAAGTGCGCAAGTTAGTATGGTGGCGCCTTTGTCGATATGTGAGGCCGGTGCGCCCACCTAAGTCAGGTGATGGACGTATCCGGCTCCACATTGGGTGTGGTCATGTCAGTTTACCAGGCTTCTTCAATATTGATGTTGTCCCTTTGCCTCACGTACACTGGGTCCACTGGGCATGGCCGCTGGAGCGGTTCGGGGACGCATCCGTACATCTGATATACTGCTCACATGTGTTGGAGCATTTATCGTTTGCCGAGGTGGACGATGCTCTGAAGGAATGGAACCGGGTTCTGGTGACTGGAGGCACGCTCAGACTTGCAGTTCCAGACTTTGCCGCTTTGGTGGACGTGTACTTAAGGGAAGGGGATATTGGACAAATTCGGGGATATTTGATGGGCCAGCAGAATGTGTATGGCAACTACCATCATTCTGTGTTCGATGAGGCATTCTTGGTCAGCGTGTTGCGAAAACATGGGTTTGGACATGTGCGTCGCTGGAGTCCTGACGTTCTGGGCATGCACGATAGCTCCAACCGAGCCATTTGCGCGCGCCACGACCGGGTGCCGGTGAGTCTGAATATGGAGGCCACGAAGCGGCAACACACGGGCGACACATGCTTGGGCCGGCAGCGTGATTAGGTAGTCCAACGCTGGGGGGCTATTCGCCTGTCGTGCCTTGCGCATTGCGTTGCAGAGCGCAGTAATTTGCAGGAGCAGAGAGATGGCATCGAGCTGGGAAGGCCAGACAGGCCTCGGCAGGCCGAGGCACACCGAGCCGGAGAATGCGTTGGCTATATCAATCGTTACGCCAAGTTACAATCAAGCGTTCTTCATTGAGTCGGCGTTGCAGTCTGTATTGAGGCAGGGATATCCGGATCTGGAGTATATAGTTGTTGATGGTGGGAGTACTGACGGGAGCGTGCAGACCATCGAGAAGTATGAAGATAAGTTGGCATGGTGGGTGACAGAGCAAGATGGTGGGCAGTATGAGGCCATAAACAAGGGAATGGCTAGGGCGAAGGGCGACATATGCGCGTGGTTGAACTCTGACGATATGTACTGCCCGTGGTGCTTCGATATCGTGAGCTCGATATTTGCTCAGCACCCGCGCATAGCGTGGCTGACAACCACGTGTCCTATCGCGTGGGATGTGTATGACACCCCGAACAGTCTATGTACGGCGCCGGGCTTCAGTGCGAGGGCGTTCTATGATGGTCGCCTGTCTCCATTACCAAAACGCAAACCTATCGTAACGATCCAACAGGAATCGACGTTTTGGCGACGTTGGCTGTGGGATAAGGTTGGTGGCCTAGACTGCAGCTATGAGCTGGCGGCTGACTGTGATCTGTGGGCGAGGTTTTACGAGCATGCGGATTTGTATGGAGTATGTGTCCCGCTCGGCGGGTTTCGCAGGCACGGGCGACAGCGAAGCCATGATATTGATAATTACAGAGAGGAATGCCGTAGGATCTTAGGGCGGTACCGGCGACAGCGTACAGGGAGAGCTCGTGCATTGGTGGTCCGCATGCTGCAGATGGACAGGATACCCGGCCTCCGGAAGCTGGCTGGGAGGATCGGGGGATACGAGTTTGTCCGAGTTGTTGGTGTGCCGCAGACTGATATTGGAACGCGTTGGGAGGTGAGACGAGAATGGTTGGTTATGTGAATACGGATGTGGCTGGTGATACTAGTATTGAGTGACAGCATGGAAAAGTGCTTAATTGAGCTGACGAAGGCACGGACGAGTCAAGGGCGCCTGTGGTCTGCCGAACTCACTGTCGCGGCCGTGAGTGGCCCCGCGCTGTCCCGTCGCCACGGCACGGGTATCCAGACGATCCGTATTCTGGCGGCCCCGGGCGTTCGGCACTGGCACCTTTACTGGGCACCGAGGCCCAAGTTGCCGAGCGACTGCTGTCATTCGGCATGCTTGCGCACTATGCCGTGGTTGAGACGGGTGCGCGGCGAGCGTGTCGTGCGCGGCCTAGAGAATCTGCTGGGGCTCGGCTGGTGGAAGGGCGCGGACGTGAATCGCCGCAAGCTTTCGTCGCTTCTGTCGCGGCGGGGTTGGCGGGCGGATGTGGCCTACGTTTGTGTGTCGAACGAGCGCGAGGCCGCCCGGGCAGTGTCGCTGCTGGCGGTTCTGGACTGCCCGTATGTCGTTCACTTGTGGGACCTGTGCCATGAGTCGGGGCTGGACCCGGACACCATGCCGGGCTATGCAGGGCTGCTCGGATCGGCCGCGGCCGTGCTGGTCCTGACGCCTGCGATGGCGGAGGAGCTGCGCGGCTTCGCGGGCCCGGAACCGCGGATAGTGGGCTTCGGTCAGGGAGTTCGGCGTGACCGAGCCGAGGCCCCACAGCCGGACGGGCCGCTGCGCATTGCGTTGGTGGGCAGCCTGGGTGAGCCGGACAACCCGTTCCCGGCGGCACTGGGAGAGGCCTGGGATATCCTGCGGTCCGCGGGCGCCCGACCGGAAATGGTGTACGTGGGCCAGCACCTGCAGCGTGTACCGGCCCAGGTCCGGGCGGACGCGCGCTCGGCCGGGCTCCTGAGTGACGACGAGTACCATTCGATGCTATGCTCGTGCCACATAGCGCTGTTGCCGTCGCCATGTCGGCTGGACGCGTACGGGCGCTACTCGCTGCCGAGCCGCGTGGGAGACTATCTGATGGCGGGGCTGCCGGTCGTGGCTTCGGTCGCCAAGAGTTCGGCAACCGAGGCGTTTCTGCGCCGGCTGGGGCCGGAGGCCGTCCGCTTCGCCCGCGGCGGCCGGGAACTGGCCAAGAGCATCGCGGCCCTGTGTGAGCGCGGTGCATGGCCTGTGGCGAGCCGGTGTGCGCGGCGCTTCGCCGAGGAGCACTTCGACATCCGATCGGTCAGAGACCAAGTCCTGGGAGCATTGCGTGAGGCCTGCGGCAGAAACGATTAAATCAGGCGCCCCCGTGTCTGAAGGCGCGAGCTGCCTGGTGCTAACCGAGCAGTATCTTCCGATTCGTGGCGGTCATGTGGTGTGGCTTCATGAGGTCTGCCGACGTTTGCCGGGCATGTTCGTCGTTGCCGGCGGCGGTCGCCCAAGCGAGGTCGAGCAGATCGACGGCGTGCCGGTCCGTCGCGTGGACTTCTCGCGGAAGTGGTACCTGCGGCCGGAGTCGCTGGGTATGTACGTTCGGATGTATCGGGCCGGGCTGCGAGAGGCGAAGCGGCAGAGGCCGAGAGTGCTACTCGCTGCGCGGGCCGTGCCGGAAGGCATCGTCGCCCGATGGATCGCCCGCAAGACGGGGCTCCCCGCCCTGACATTCGCCCATGGCGAGGAGGTGAACCGGTCGATGCCGGATGCGCCTCTGCCGGATCGGCACCGGTTCCGCACCGCCCGGAAGCGGCAGATGCTCTGGGACACGTACAAGGCAATGGACGCGATCATCGCCAACAGTCGCTACACGCGGGAGCTGCTGGTGCGGGGCGGCGTGCCGGAGGGGAAGATCCACGTCATACACCCCGGCACGGACCCCGACTGGTTCACGCCCGGCCCGAAGCCGGCGGACCTGGCGGAGCGGTTGGGGGTCGAAGGCAAGAAGGTGGTGCTGAGCGTGGGCCGGCTTTGCCCGCGAAAGGGACAGGACCGCACAATCGAGGCGTGGCCCAGTGTGTTGCGGCACGTCCCGGATGCGGTCTACTTGGTCGCGGGTACCGGCGAGGACGAGGGCCGTCTCCGGCGGCTCTGCCGAGAGCTCGGCGTGGAGTCCTCGGTCCGGCTGCTGGGGGAGTTCCCGCAGGAGGAGTTGCCGAAGCTCTATCGCTTGGCCGATATATTCATCATGGCCAGCCGTCAGACGCCCGGAACCCGCGACGTGGAGGGCTTCGGCATCGTGTTCCTGGAGGCCGGCGCCTGTGGCGTTCCGGTCGTGGCGGGACGGTGCGGCGGGATCCCGGATGCGGTCGAGGACGGCCGGACGGGCATGCTCGTCGACGGAGATTCGAGCGAACGGATTGCCGCTGCGCTGATCGAGTTGCTGAGTAATGAGGACCAGGCGGCGGCGATGGGCGCGGCCGGCCGACAGCGTGTGCTTGAGCGGCTGACGTGGGATCGGTCCGCCGAGCAGATTGCCGAACTGATAAATTCCGTCGCGCTGCGGTAGCAATGCGGGGCACCGCGGCGATGGCGACGACGGAGAAGTCTCGCCCCTGCCGGTTTTGGCTGCGACAGGGAGTCGCATAAGTTGCTGCCGGCAGAAACCGAAAGCGACGAGTAAGTGCCTCTCAAGACCATAGCTTGGGCCGCGTTCTTCGCCGTTGCGGTGGTGGGGGCGCTGTGGAATCCACTGCTGGGGATCGTCGGGTACATCGGCCACTACTGCATCGGTGCGGATCGGCAATGGTGGAACGCGCCGCTGAGCGGCTACGGGATCCGGTACTCGTTCACGCTAGCAGGGGCGACGGCGGTCGGCATCCTGCTGAACTGGCGGAAGCTCCGGTTCGGCAGTTCGCTGCTACATCGCCCGGAGAAGCTGGCCCTCCTGTTCCTGGCCATCGTGTGGCTTTCCGTGCTCATGGGTCCGGAAACGGTGGGGCGGTACACCAAGCCGGGCATCGATCACCCGTCGGTGAAGTTCACGAAGATCCTGATCTTCGCCTTCATGCTCACCCACGTGGTCACGACCAAGAAGGACCTGGACCGCCTGCTATGGGTCTTCATCGTGGGGGCCTTCGTGCTGGGGCACCAGGCGTGGTCCACGCCGCTGAGTGCCTTCAATCGGGGCCGTCTGGAGAGCGTGGGCGGTCCTGACTTCGCAGAGGCGAACTTCTTCGGGACCTACATGGCCGGCATGTTGCCCCTGATCGGGGTCATGTTTCTCCGCAGCCGGTGGGTTGGGAAGGCGGCGTGCCTTCTGGCCGGGGCCTTCACGGCCAACGCGATCGTCCTGGCCCGCAGCCGGGGGGCGTTCGTTGGATTGGCGCTGGGGATGGTGGCCGCGGCGCTGGTGGCGCCCCGGCGCCATCGCGGCAAGATCGCCCTCGGCCTGGCCGTGGCCATTGCCGGGGGGGTGTACCTCAGCGACCCGGAGTTCATCGACCGTATGTCCACGATTTCGACGCAGGAAGAGCAGATGGACAGCTCGGCGGCCAGCAGGATGACTCTGTGGCGCGGCGGCATGGCGATGCTGGCGGACCATCCCTTCGGCGTGGGCGCCGGCAACTTCTACCAGAAGATCGGCAACTACGCGCCGCAGCACGATGGTCGGGACGCCCACAACACCTATGTCCGCTGCGCCTGCGAGCTGGGAATCCAGGGCATCGCGGTTTTCTCGGCGATGATCCTCGTGGCCGGTCGGTCGCTCTGGAAGCTCGGCCGGGAGGTAGATGGGCTGCCGCCCGACGAACAGGACCGGCGGCGGCTGCTGTCCTACGGCATGCTGGTCGCAATGGTGACCGTCCTCGGCGGGTGCATCACGATGTCTCTGACCTACGTGGAGTACCTGTGGTGGTTCCTGCTCCTGCCCGTTTGCCTCGTTCGGAGCGCGGAGAACGAGCCGGCGCCCGTTTCCGAGTTGGACAAGTTCAAGGAACTCAAGTCCCGCCGGAAGCAGAGGAGCAGCGTGCGCCGTAAACGCGCGCCTGCGCCGCCGCGCCGGCGGGTGCCGAGCCGACGAGTGGACGCCTGACTTGGGTGGGCGACTGAGGGGTCTGCCGCGCATGACGACACAGCAATCTCCAAGCGATGCCGCTCGTGACGGTGGCGTGCCGCGCGTTGCCTTCGTGCTGGCTGAACTGCGCCCGGGCGGCATGGAGCGCGTCGTCATGCACTTGGCCACGGAAATGCCGCGACTTGGCATCGAGCCGTCTATCTTGTGCCTGGAGCGTCCCGGGGCCCTGGCCGACGAGGCCCGGGCGGCGGGCGTGCGACTGACCGCGATCGGCAGCACCCGCGGACGAGATATACGAGGTCTGTGCCGCCTCGCGCGGACGCTACGTCGTGTCCGGCCCTCCGTGATCAACGTGCACGACTATGCGAGTCTGACGTATGTCGCACTGGCCCGGCATCTGCGGGCCCGCCCGCCGACGGTCTTCACGGCCCATGGCCTGCTGTACGAGGGCTTCGAAGGGCTTCAGAAGCGGCACCGGCGTGCCGCGCGGTGTTTGTCGGACCTCATGGCCGTGTCGGAGCCCGTCGCGGAGCGCCATCGCGAGTACCTCGCTTGGCGGGGCGACATTCCGATTGTCCGCAACGGTGTGCCCGATGTGCGCATGGATCCCGCGGAGCGGACGCGCGTGCGGGGGGAACTGGGAATCGGCGAGGACGAGACGGTCTTTGTTGCCGTGGGCAACGCACGGCCGGAGAAGGGCTTCGAGGACCTCTTGGCGGCGGCGTCGGCAATGCGGCAGGTAGGCAGGCAGCCGGCCTGGCGCGTACTCGTGGCCGGCAAGATGGACGACGGTCCATATGCCAAGGGCCTGCGGCGGCAGCAGACGGACTTGGGCCTCCAGGACTCGGTGTTGTTCCTCGGTTTCCGGTCGGATGTTCCGGCGCTCTATGCGGCCGCGGACGTGTTCGTCCTGTCCAGTCGGAGCGAAGGTCTGCCGATGGTGCTTCTGGAAGCGATGACGGCCGGGTTGCCCGTCGTTGCCACGCGGGTCGGCGGCGTGCCCGAGGCCGTGCCTCACACGGCCGGCGTGCTCGTCCCGCCGTCCGATCCGGACCGCTTGGCCGAGGCGATGTCGGCCCTGGCGGCCGATGCGGACGGTCGCCGGGCGATGGGCGCGGCCGCACGCGAGCACGCACTGAAGCAATACGGAGTGGAGCGGATGGCACGGGAGTACCTGGACGTGTTTTCGCGGGTTGCGGCAGCGGCGCGTGGATCGTAGGACAAGCCCTTGCGAGTGTTGTCATTCTCATACTGCTTTCCGAACCACGCACAGCCGACGTGGGGCATATTCGTGGCCCAGCGGCTCGAGGCGCTGTCCAGGCGTGTGGACTTGCAGGTCGTTTCGCCGGTGCCCGTGTGCCCGCCGCTGACCTCATTCCGGCCGTCGCCGGGGCCTGTCCGCGACGCTTGCCGCGGCCTGAAGGTGTACCGCCCGCGGTTCTGGTATGTGCCGAAGCTGTTCAAGTCCGCTGACGCCCGCCTGTACGCCCGCGGCCTGCGCCGCCGGCTGCGGCGACTGGTGGCCGAGTGGCGTCCGGACATCCTGGATGCCCATTTCATCTGGCCGGACGGCGTGGCGGTCGGCCTGCTCGCCCGCGAGTTGGGCGTTCCGTACTCGGTCACGCTCAGGGGCAAGATCTACCCGTGCCTGGATGTTCCTTCGCAGCGGCGCCAGTGCTGTGAAGCGCTTCAAAACGCCGCGGCCGTCATCAGCGTAAGTGGTCCGATGGCCGTAGTGGCCCGTGAGCTGGGTGCGGCGCCGGAGCGCGTTCACGTGGTCCCCAACGGCGTTGACACGAACATGTTCAGGCCCGTTGACAGAAGGCAGGCCCGCCGGCGGATCGGCCTGGACCATGGCGGCCCACTGCTCGTCACGGTCGGTCATCTGGGCCAGCGGAAGGGACACCACGAGGTTATCCAAGCTCTCTCACACCTGGATGAGTCAGTCCGGCTGGTGCTTGTCGGTGGGGACCGTGCCGGCGGAGCGGACACGCGGGCGCTGCAGAGATGTATCGATAGCTGGGGCGTCCGTGATCGGGTGCTGCTGGCGGGGGTACGGCCGCACGAAGAGATCCCCCTCTACTTGGGCGCGGCGGATGTCAGCGTGCTGGCTTCCTACCGAGAGGGCTGCCCCAATGTTGTGCTCGAATCGCTGGCATGCGGTCGTCCTGTTGTAGCCACCGGCGTGGGCACGGTGCCGAAGCAGATCACTGACGGAGTGAACGGCTACGTGGTGCCGGTCCGGGATCCCGACCGACTGGCCATCGCTTTGCGCAAGGCGCTGGGCCGCGATTGGGACTGCGATGCCCTGGCGTCTGCTGTGACGGGTTGGGATCGAGTCGCTGAAGAGGTCCACAACATCTGGCAACACGAAACCGCGCCGGCATGACGGTGAGCTGACCGAGAGTGCGCCGGCGCCACGTAGCGTTAAGCATTCACAAACCTCTGAGCCCATAACTCGAAGGCCAGGACCGCCCAAAGAAGCGGCGTGTGATCGCTAAGTCCGGACTGGTGTTCGCGCCAGATCTTATTGACGGCCGAGGCCCGGATGTAGTCGGCGTACGCCGCCCGGGGCGAAAGCAGCGTGTCGGCAGCCATATCGCGCAACGGACCCCGCAGCCACTCGCGTAACGGGGGGACGAAGCCCTGCTTGGGACGATACAGAATATCGTCGTTCAAATAGGGGCGCATGGCTGATTTCAGGATGGATTTGCCATCGCCGCGGCACAGCTTCATCGCCGCCGGGATGCGGCGGACGAACGCGACGAACAAGGGATCGAGGAGCGGAACACGAACCTCCAGCGAGACCGCCATGCTGGCACGATCCACCTTCGTCAAGATGTCGTCGGCCAAGTAGGTCTTCATGTCCGTGTACAGCAGTTGATCGAGATCGCCGCCGGCAGCTCGTGCCATGTGGCGTCGAATCACGTTGTCGCTATGATAGCCCGCCAGTTCGCGTGCCATGTCCGATGTCAATAAGGCCTTCTTCTGATCGTCATCGAGAAAGCCGACGCTGCGGCAGTATGCTGAGGGGGCGTCATCGCAGATGTTCTGCAGCGTGACCTTCGCCCGTAGGCATCTGGGGAGCCAGTCGGCCTTGGGGTATAGGCGGCTCATGGGACGGAGCATGGCGGCCTGCAAGAAACGTGGGATGGCTCGCCGGGCCCGCCTTTCGGCCATGTCCAGCCGATACCGGCGGTAGCCGCCGAACAGCTCATCTCCTCCATCGCCGGACAGTGCCACCGTCACATGTCGGCGGGCGGCTTGGCACAGGTAGAACGTAGGGATCGACGAGTAGTCGGCGAACGGTTCGTCGTAGTGCCATGTCAGCTTCTTCACCGCCTCAATCGCGTCCGGCCGTACGATCTGCTCGTAGTGCTCCGTCTGATACCGTTCTGCGACCCGTTTGGCATAGGGCAGCTCGTTGTAGCGGTTCTCGTCGAAGCCCACGCTGGCCGTCACCGGCGGTCGCCCTTGCGATCTGGCCATCATCGCTACCACCGCCGACGAGTCCACGCCGCCGCTAAGGAACGCTCCCAGTGGAACGTCGGACACCAGACGCGCATGGACAGCTTGGGCCAACTCGTCGACCAGCCCGCGCTCGATCTCCTCACGGGCGGCCCCGGACGGCGGCTCCGCCGCGGGCACATCCCAGTACTCACGAAGTTCCTCGCCGTTCGGCCCGAACCTCAGCCAATGGCCGGCCGGCAGCTTCCAGATGTCGCGGAACATGGTCTTGGGCGCCGGCACATAGAGGAACGTGAGGTAGTCAGATAGGGCGTCCGGACGGACCTCCCGCGGGACTTCGCCATGAGCCAGAATCGCCTTGATCTCGCTGCCGAAGACGAGTCGGTCGCCCAGCATCGTGTAGTAGAGTGGCTTGATGCCCAGGCGGTCACGCACCAAGAACATCGCCCCGGCGCGGGCGTCCCAGACCGCGAAGGCGAACATGCCTCTCAAGCGGCGCACGCACTCGACACCGTCCTCCTCGTAGAGGTGCACGATTACCTCGGTATCCGATCGCGTACGGAACCGGTGTCCCCGGGCCATCAACTCGCTCCGCAACTCACGGTAGTTGTAGATCTCCCCATTGTAGGCGATCCGAATGCTGCCGTCCTCGTTCGACATGGGCTGGTGCCCATCGCTGAGGTCGATGATGCTCAGCCGCGAATGTCCGAGCCCTGCCCGCTCCTCGACCCACACACCGGAATCGTCGGGCCCGCGGTGGTTCAACACGCGGACCATCTCCGGAAGTCTGTGCCGGAAGTCGTCCGCATGACTGTCAAAATCCGCAATGCCACAGATTCCGCACATGCGTCGCTTGCGCTGCCTTTCAGCTAGCTCCCCGTAAACACCGGCAATCGGGCAAGCCGGGAGCGTGCAGGAACTCGTATGCTTCTCGGCGGGCCGTCTGTCAGGGCTCCCTCTCCGCGACAGCCGGCACCGGCGGCGGCCGAAAGAAGTAGTGGTGTTTCCGGAACAGGTGCGCCAGACCCCGCAGATGCGACAGCGTCATGCGGTTCGGGATCACGTGCCGGGAGCATTCCCGCGGATCGTGCACGGCCACGGCGGAGGGCTCATACCACACGGCCAAGCCGGACTTCCATAGCCGCAGGCAGTAATCTACGTCCTCCGGTGAGTAGTAGATCCCCGTGTCCATCAGGCCAACGCGATCGATCGCGGTCCGGCGCAGCAGCCAGAAGGCGGATATGGCGTAGGGCACCGGCCCAGCGACTGGTACGTGCTCCCTGGCCTCCATGCCGTGCAGGCACACCGCCCGCCGCAGCTTCCGCAGGACCGTGGGGAAGCGATCCGTCGATTTCTGGTACCGCCCGTCGGGGTAGACGACCTTGGGCGCGGCCAATCCGGCTTCCGGATGGTCACGGAGGCATTCGATCAGCCGTTCGATACAGCCGGGCTGGGGATAGGCGTCGGAGTCCAGCACGCAGATGAACTCACCACAGGCCCTCCGTAGTGCGAGGTTGCGTGTGCTCGTGGTCCCGTGGTTGGCGCGGAGCCGTACGGTCCGGAGGCACGGATCCCAGGCCCGCAACTGCTCGAGTATGCCCGGTGTCGCATCCGTTGAACCGTTGTCGATCACGTAGAACTCGTAGGTGAGCCCGGCCGAGCCGAGCTCCTCCACGGTCCGCTCGACACAGTTGGCGATGTAGCGCTGGGAGTTCCGTGAGAGCGTCACGACGGTTACGTCCGGCCGCGGGCGGCTGCCGATCCGGCTGCCCGTCTTCGGGTGTGGGCCGACTTCGATTGAGCGAAGCTGATTTGGTCGGGGAGGGCAGTCCGGCTCGGTTCGAGCCGCGGTGGGCACTGCCCGGTATGACCCGTCGGTCTGCGCCATGTTGACCCCGTGGAAGCCGGCGTGCACCTTCGGACCGGATGACCTTCCCCAACCGATAAGACCCGGCCCGACACGCAGCCAGCCACAAGAATTGTAGCTCCCGCCCCGAAAGCGTCAAGGTTAATCGCGGCCCATTGGTCCGTACAGCGACTGCTCCGACCGATGCACCGCCTCATGGCAGGCGCAGCACAGCGTAAGCAGGTTCTCGGGCCCGTCATGGCCGCCGCGGGAGCGGTAGCGGACGTGGTGCACATGCAGGTCCCGCCGCGCGCCGCAGAGCTGGCAGGTGTACCCGTCGCGTTCGAGGGCTGTCCGCTTGGCGGCCGGGTCGGCGGGGCAGGCGTTGGCCTTCCCCCTTCCCAATCCCTCGGGCCGGCCGTGCTTCCCACGCCGTGCCAGCGGCGTCCGCCGCCGGAGTCGGGTCCGTCGCTCAAGCCGCTTGCGATTCACCGTCGTCTCCGGTGTCCAGGCCGATCCCCGCGAGGTAGTCCGCGCAGATCAGCTCGACGGCGTACGTCTCGCTGTCCGAGCCGGTGCTCAGGTTCACCGCCCGAATCGCCCGCCGGACCACGGCCCACTGCGACGGGCTGAAGTGCCACACCTTCCGCACGCTCTGCGGCTCATCCTCCTTCGGCCGCCCGAGCGCCGCGGCCACCTGCCGCTTGACGTCCTTGAGCGACGTGTCCTGCCGGATCGTGCTGGTCACGAGCTGCCGGGCCTTCTTGGCGTCATCCAGCCGAAAGATTTCCAGGCCCTTGGAGATATCGAGCCGGCTGATCTGCTTCGCGTCGATCCCGAAGCGGTCCGCCTTGCGGACCATGCACACGAGGTAGTTCGCCCACCGCGGGCTGATCGCCAGGCGGGCCTCGACGTACTGCTGGAAGTTGTCGAAGCCCAGCTCGCGGTAGGCCAAGGCCTCCTGGATCTGTGCCAGCACGCGGCCGAGCCGCAGCCAGTGCGTGCGGATCTCGCCCCGGATGTCCCGCACCTGCCGGTCCAGGTCCCGGGCTCGCTTCGAAGGTCCGCTCTTCTTCGCGCCCATCGTGGCGATCTCCTCACCCCGCCAGGGCGGGCGGCTCGGCGTCGGACTGCTCGGCATCGAAGGTCGCCTGGATATCCGCCCGCCCGAACTTGCGGAGCTTCCGTTTGAGCTGCTTCCGCCGCTTGTCGGACTTCGCCAGCCATTGTGGATCCGAGAACGCGACGACGTAGTAGTCGAAGCTTCGACCCTCCACGAGCCGGGCCGAGATCGTGATCCCGCAGTCCAGCAGGTCCCGCCTGTCCGCCCGCATGAGCTCGTAGCACATGGACAGCAGGCGCCGGGCCGGTCGTAGCGATGCGCCCTTCAAGCTGATCCAGAAGGGCAGATCGTCGTCTTCCAGGATCCCCAGGAAGCTCCAGGTCTCCCGGCACGGCGGGGCGCAACGGGTCCCGTTGCGGTACCGCCACGCCGCCAGCGGACACTCCGGCACGAAGTTGCCCTCACTGTCGACGGAGCCGCAGGCCTCGCGTTTGGGCTGGTCGATCACCGGCGAGGGCTTCAGCCCGTCGTTGCTCTTGCAGGTCGGCATCGTCGCGTCGCCGCCCTCGAAGTACACCCGGCCCCGCCGCCAGCACAGCAGGTGGCAGCGCAGGTGCTCGCGCTCCTCGCCGGTCAAGCTGTTGCGGAACCACCCCGGCCGCAGCCCCATCCGGCTGGCCGGCTGGTTCAGCACGAATCGGCGGATGATGAGCTCGTTCTGCCGCAGTTGGGCGTTGCGGGGCGGCCGTTCGGTCTGTTGGGTGTTCGTCTCGGTCATGGTCGCACGCTCCTTCCGTCGGTTCGGGATAACAGACGATTGTCTTTACGCGCAGGCCGCCAGCGGGGCTTGGCCGGTTGCACCGGCGTCGTTCGAACTGAAAGCGCTGCCGCAGGCGTACTTGTACGGGCAGGCGTCGCAGCCGCCGTAGAGCGCCGAGGGATTCCAGAAGAACCCGCCGGCCCGCATGGCGGCGATGATCCGCGCGATCGCCTGCGTGCCCTCGACGAGCTGGTCGGCGTGGACCGGCATCGCCAGCCGCACCTCCCCGCGGAGATCGCCCGGGGCGTATTTCGTCCCGTCGCGGCGACGGCCGGACCGCTTGTAGGGGATCAGGTCCGAGAGCTTGTAGAAGGCGTAGTTCGTCAGCAGCCCCGGGAGGACCTCCTTCGCCGGGCGCCAGCCGTCGTCGACGCACACCTCGCCGGTCAGGCAGCACCAGCAATAGAGGCACATCTGCACGTTCCGCTCCAAGCTCGCCGAGCCCGGCAGGGACTTGCTCGTCTTAAGCTCGACGACCTCGAAGCCGCCGTCGGGGCTGCGGCGAATCTGGTCCACCCGCCCTTCCAGCGTGTACTCCCGGCCGGAGCGGGAGGTAACCCGGCCGCGGACGGGCAGTTCCGTAAACAGGCCCTTCTTCACTTTCGCTGGTCGCATTCCAGTGATTGCTGCCTGAGCTT
>CAZHEH010000049.1:0-13351 GCA_964531695.1 uncultured Planctomycetaceae bacterium
ATTCAGGAGCGATTGTAACCTGCCGCGAATTCAGGATTATTTTGGACAAGAGTGACGCCACCCCGACAAACTCGCACACCCGCCGCGCCGTTCCGGCCGTGTCGGCCCGGAGTTCTTCGTAGGTCACCGACAGGACATTCGGCCAGCTAAGCGCCTTGGCCAATCGCTTTTCATCCCTGCAATAGCCGGCAGCCAGACGCACGACGCTCCTGCGCGGCTGTCCTAGGGATTCGGCCAATCCGACGGCCGAGCGGATATTTGGCTCGATGGCCCGCTTCATCGTCACGAAGCGCGCGTCTGGATAGGCGCTGAGCAGAAACCTGAACGGCTCGACGCTGGCCTTCTGGAGCCAGAACCGCTTTCCTTCCTTCTCCGCATAACGGTCCATGATATAGCGGAAGTACTCCGTATACGTCGTGCATTCCGCGCAATACAGCACATGGCGCGGCAGGCCCATCACTCGGAAGGCATTGCTCTGAGAGAACCACGCCAGAAAGCCGAGGTAGTTCTCGGGAATCGTCAGCGGGCCGAAGACCCTGGGGACGCTACCGAACAGGCCCGTCTCGATAATCCCGCCGGCCCCCTCGCGCTGGACACACGCCACCTCCGGGCTGTTTGCCAGGAGGTTGGACAGCCACTTGGTGCCGGAACGATTCCGACCGATTACGAATATGGGGTAAGCCACTTCGGTGTCCACAAACTCACGTTGATACTCGTAACGATATACCCAACCTATGCGATATCGGCACAAAGAGAAACCAAGACTCCTTCGCCGAGCATGACCATCATCGCGATTCACCGCCCCCTTTCCGGACGACCGCCAGCAATAAGGGCGAGAACGCCCTACTGGACCAGCGCAAAGGCCGCGTCAGCCGGTCGAGCACCTTCATCAAGAAGAGAAAAGGGCGTGCCGCCGGCCGCACCCTAGGCGAAGAGACAGAAAGCCATATCTGCATCTCGCCAACAGGGCCGACCGATAGCACTTGCCCCCCAGGAAGGTTGGCCACCAACGGAGCGAAACCACCCATACTCATCGTCCTCCGGTTATGCGCGCCGGCAAGTTCCCGCGCTGCTTCCCTACGGTACACAATCTTCCTCAGGGCTTGCTGCACGGGGGACATGAAAGGCACAGTCAGAATAAGCAAGCCGCCCGGTCTCACAAGCCGCCAATGCCGTTCGACTACGCCTTGGGGCTCCGTGAAATGCTCGACGAAGCCCTGGGAGTATACAATGTCAAACCGCTCGTGGGGCTCCCATGTGAAGAAATCCTTCTCCAGAAAATGGCCTTCGACCCCATGAATCTCGAAAGACCGACGTAAGGCATCGATGCCCGGGGCGAAGTCCAAGCCCGTGCAATGATATCCGTGGTGGACCGCAAAGAACAACAAGGCGCGTCCGGGGACAGCGCCGACCTCGAGGCACGAGACGTCCGTACCACTGGGTAGAAATCTTTCGACTTGCCTGTACCACCTGGGCTCAGCCGGTTGCACCAGGTTCGGCGTCGCCCGCTTTGCCCAATACTGGATATCTGTCAAAGTGTCCGGTCTTGCCTTGCGCATAGCTCTCCTTTGCGATGAAGCGCATCTTGGCCGATCCAAAGCGGTCCTGACTCAGCTTGCCCAACATCTGATGCGAGCCCGACGCCTACTCTCTTCGGTCCCTCAGGGGCGCAATACGCACAAGTCGGCCTAGGCCCTTCTTGGCCAACTGCCACTCCGCTTTCGTCAGGTGCGGGCTCAGCGCGATGCAGAAGGCCACGCCCGTCAGGGCCCACACGCTCAGCAGGCCCGGCCATGTCGACGGTGCCAGCGCGCGAGTCACGACGATACCCACCGCCCCGGCGGGTGCGGCAGCGAGCGCAGGCTGTGCGTAGGAACGCCAAGCCAAACTCCTGACGCTTACCCCCATGATCCGGATCACGCAGGAGGTCTGATAGGCCCAGGATACGGTCTTACCTATGATGATAGCGCCGATGACGCCGCCGAAGCCAGCCCCGATGGGACCCAGCGCCGCGATCATGGAGGCCACAAGAGCCATCCCCCCAGCCAGTGAGGCGTAGAAGGTATGCTTCGGAAGGCCCATTCCATCCAACATCTGCACCGCAACGTTGCCGGGGATGGTGAGGACGCCGGCCAAGCCCAATGCGACCCCGTAAGGGCCCACCCAACGCAAATCCGGACCCAGCCACAACGCCAGCAGTGCTCCCAACGAGGGTAGGAGCATCGCTGCCACCGCCGCCGCGAGCATCGTGGCATAGCGCGTTCCGCGTACAGCCGTTTGGCGAACGGGACCCGCGGCATTTTGAGCTTTGAAGCGGCTCGCAACCGGAACGAGTACCATCGTCATCGTCTGCGCAAGTTGATGGATCAAGCGGCGGCAGTACATTGCCACGGTGAGGTAGGTGACATACTCCACGGCCATGAACTTGCCGATCGTCCACCGAGCCGCCTCGAGCGAGCCGTGTATGGTCAGATTGCCCGCCAAGAGAAATGATGTGAAGCCGAGTGTCGCCCATAGCGCCGTCCGGTCGAAGAATCGCGGATGGAGCGAGAGACCGGGGCGCAGGCGGCGCGCCAGGAAGGCCTCCATCCCGGCCCGAAGCAACGCTGAGCCGGCGAATGCGAGCATGACGAAGGTCACACTCGGCCGGACGAACTCGAACAGGCACACCGTCAGGCCCACCCGCAGCACCTGAGCTAGAATATCCGTGGCCCCGATCAGCCCATATCGCTGATGGGCCGCTATGACTCCCTCGAACGGGGCCGCCGGGAAGGAGAACAACACAGCGATCCCGGCCAGAAGGAAGACATGGCCCCCGGTAACGACCAGATGCTGCGGAACGTCGAAGAACGCCACGATCTGGCGCCCCCCGAGCCCCGCCACGGCCAGCACCAGCAACGCGGGCCCCAGCAGCAACCCGATGTTCGTCACCACCGTGCGGTTGACCGCCGAATCGTCTCCGCGCTCCAGGTGATGCGCAACGCCCACGACAGTACTCTTGTGGACCGGTTGTCGCAGCGTAACGACCAGACGGCGCATCCCCACCGCAAGAAGAAACACGCCATACGCCTCGTCCGTGACCCTCCGCAGCACGTAGCCCAGAAGGAAGAGCTCCAGGAAGGTCATCAGCAGGCGCCGGACCAGTGAGACCGCCGAGTTCAGCATGACGCGCGAGGACTGTCTCATTCATCAGCATCTCTCGCGGGCTCTCCTTGCCGCCCACTCTGGCTCCACTCCAGGCCCCGCCGGTATATGCCCATAAGGTTTCGGTACAGGCCTTCGGGGGAGTAGGTGCGTTCCACGTGCTCCCGCGCTGCCGTGCCGACGCGTGCACGCAGGTCTGGATCGTCGAGCAGCTCGCCGACGCGCGCGATCATCGCCTCGTCATCGTCCGGCGCCACGATGTACCCCGTCCGGCCGTCGATGACCACGTCGGCCGCCCCGCAGTCAGTGGCGACAGACGGAAGCCCCGCGGCGCCCGCCTCGATGAGCACGTTGGGCAAGCCCTCGGTGCGCGCGTGGCTGGTCAACACGAGCATGTCGGATGCGCGAAGAAGCTCGGGAATCTCCTGGCAGCGTCCCAGAATGCGGACGCTGTCCGTCGCGTCGTGGCGGCGCTTGAGCTCTGCGACGTGCTCAGCCAGGTCGCCTTGCCCCGCGACGAAGAACTGAAGACGCCTTCCGGTCCTGCAAAGCTTATCGGCCACCCGGAAGAACATATCATAGTTCTTCATGGGCCGGAAGTTCGCGATGATCGAGATGACCGCCGCCCCCGGGGGGACGCCGAATTTCGCTCGCGCCTCGCGTTGCGTCAGGGGACTACGAAAGTTCTCAGGGTAGATGGCGTTTGGCAAAACGAAGATGCGGTCGGGGTCCATCCCGACATCCCGGATGACCGCCTCTTTCACGCCCGGCGAATTCGTGATCCATCCGGCCATCCGGCCCCTGAGGCGGCGGTTAATGAAGTTGGCTAGGCGACCGCGCGGATTCTGATCCCGGTATCCACCGAAGATGCAGGGCACCCCGGCGAGCGCGGCGGCAAGGCGTCCAAAAACACCGTCCTTGAAGACATGAACCACGTCGAAATGCCCTCGCCGCAAATGCCGCGTCAACGCCCGAAGCCGTCCGAGCCGCATCGGGCCGCGGTTGGTGATGCACCGGGTCCGGACGCCGTGGCGCTCCAGCATGTCGCCGTAATCGTTAACCGGACTGAAGCGGATCAACTCTACGTCCTCCCCGTGTTGGGTAAGAACCACAGAGGAGTAGAGGCACTGGCGCTCGGCACCGCCCGCCTTGAGGTAGTCATTTACGATCGCGATCTTCACCCGGTTCTCTCCACTTCCATACGAGCCACGACCACCGCGCCTGAAGCCCGCGCTGCTGCTCGCCGGAATCGTCGCCGGCCTCGCGATCGGCGGCCACGTGACCGGCTCGCCCGTGCAGGCCGTTGTGTACTCCAGTGCGGCGGGCGCGGCCATATACATTCTGCGAGGGGTCATCATCCTCCGCCTGGCGCGCGCCCGCATCCGGGTTCTGGCCTCGCAAGTCCTGCTGCAGATCCTCATCGCCGTGCCCGGCCTGGCGGCGATCGCCCTGACCAAGTGGCTCCTGAAGGCCGGCCCCCTGTCTATCACGGGGGTGGCGGTTCTGGCGGTTCTGCTCTACTTCGCGGCATCCCTGCGACAGGATCGGGAGCTGCGACGCAAGCTCTTCGGCCTCCTCCCCCGCCGAGTGCGTGGCCGGCCCGGCGAATCTCCGGACGAGGCCGACCGGCCCTGAGCGGCGACCACGCAACGGTCCGAGCATCCCGCCGAAGGCCGGGCCCCGGCCGCCCCACAACCCGTCGATCCGCCCGACCCACACGATCACGCGTGGCGCCGAGCTGGTCGTCATCCGCATCAACCCCACGAACCGCCCCGACGCCTCCTTGGCCGCGAAGACAGGGGTGTTTGCGAAGCCGCGCCGGGCACCGGGCCAAGGCGCCCGCCGGCTAGAAGGTATAGCCGTGATACTCGATTTCCTTGGCGTGCAGATGCGCGATCCGGTCCGCCTGCTCCGGCGTGAGGACCTCGCTGTAGTGCCTCCGGTCCTTTCGGTACGCCCCTTTCATCCGGGGGCCGAGCGTTCCGTCGAACGGGATGCCGAGCCGGCCGAAGATCTCCCCGAGCTCCTCGTTCAGGGACTCGTACTTCACGACGCGATCCACGATCACGTTCCCTTCGAGGTCGCTGTATCGCCCGAAGTTCACGGCGTGCTTGCCCTCGCGGAAGTACTCGTCGAGCGTCAGGTTTCCGCCCCGCCTGGCGCGGACCATGTGGTAATGGGACAGCGTTTTGTCCCAGGGGTTCCGGTCAACGCAGAACTTGAAGTAGCTGTTCCAGATCTCCGGGGGAACCCTGTCGCGAATCAAGCGCGCGATCATATGGCTCGTGAACTTCCGCATGCACAGGAACCGGTAGAGCGACAAGCACCAGCGGCGCCCTCGTCTCGAGCGGATCTCCCTGAAAACGTTCCATAGCCCGTGGTAGTTCTGCCCGCGAACCGTATTCGGGTCCGGGCTCCGCCGGCCTTCCGGGGGAACGATCACGTCCTTCGGACCGCAGTGCGGCGCGAGGAAGGCCTCGATGCTCGTCCCGGCCGTCTTGCTCGTCTTGACGAAGATGAACTTGTACTTGTGCGAGATAATCATGCGCTTCGCCCGCGGGGCCGCCGCCCCGGGAACGTCTACCGGCGCCCCGCCTTTCGGTACTTCGCTCGCCGGATGAGATAGCGAACCGGGCCGGGAATGCGGCTCTTCCATCGGCGGCGAGCCAACAACTGCTCGAACTCGGCAATCTCGCGGTCATCCATCGCCGGCCGGGCGTCCGTATCGATCTCGACGCCCAGCTCACCGCAGATGCCGAACCCCTCCGGCCGCCACTTGCCGCGCTGAACGCACTGGATGTAGTCCACCACCGGCGTCATCACCGACCAGAAGGCCTCCGGCCGTTTGGCGCTTTCGAGCGAGCCGATCCATTCGAAGTCCCACGGCGTGTAGCCCGGCTTGAGCAGAGCGCGGAGCGTATCCACCCGCCAGATGGCCACCTGCGTCGACACGCGGTAGTCGACTCTCCGGCCGAGGACCCCGAGATTCGCACGACCCTCGATGGGCCGGGCCGGGTAGTCGCGCGGGGCCAGCCGCAGGCACCCCAGCTCCTCCTGCTGGGCCAGCTCGACGTAACCGGTCACTTCCTCGGTGGAAACCGGCCGGGTCAGCAGGAAGTCCTCGAGGAACATGATCAACCACTCGGCCCCGCCGAGCCCGTCGATCATCTTCAGGACGTTGTCCCCCCAGGAAACATCGTTGCCGATCGCGAGGGTCCGGACCCGGTCGTCGTCGTATGTCCGGTGATTCGCGCCGAGACACACCGGAAACGGGCAGTCCGGCCAGCGGGCGAAGAAGACCTCGAAGAACGGGCGCCACACGTCCGAGTAGGCGTCGCACGAGATGACCAGGATCGGCACGTCACGCATGAGGCATCCAAGCATCGACCCGCGCATCGAGACCGCAAGCGCCGGCCGCAAAGGGCACATACATCCGGCGGCTCAGAAGGCCATGACAGACTCCGTCCCCGTCGGCTGCACGCCGATTCAAGGCATAAAGGCCTTACACAACAATGTCTTAGGTTCGCAGTGCGTCCGGAAGGGACCCAAGAGGGCCCTAGTCGACGACCTCCAGCGCATCGGCGTCGATTTCCACGGCCGCCGCCTGCCCAAGGACCGTGACGTTCACCACGAATCGCGTCCGGCCGCGGCGTCGCTCGATTATGCCCTCGAGGCCGACCAACGGCCCTTTCCGGATGCGGCAGAGCTTGCCCTGGACCAGATGCGGATAGGGGTCGATCTCGCCGGGCTGATCCAGCAGCCGACGCAGAGAAGCCAGCTCGTCCACAAGCTGTTGCTGATCCGGCACTTCGATCAAGTTGGCGATCCGGTCGGTCTGGAGGGCATCCACACGGCCCGCCTCGTCGCAGCAAAGGAAGGCGTAGCCGGTGAACAGCGGCAGCCACGTCTTCCATTTGCGTCCGCGACTTGTCCGCGTAACTTCATGCATCGGCAAGAAATACTGCCCACCTGAGTGCCAAACGTCCCGGGCGAGGGCCTTCTCCTGCCGCGGCTTGGTATGGGCCACCCACCAGCGGCCGTCGAACGCCTCGATCTGGCGGTCCTCCGGGCTCTGGAGCGGCGGATTCTGTTCGCGCGTTAGCATACTTCCATCAAGGCCTGTACAGGTTACGATTCTATCAAGAACCCGCAAAGACACGCCATAGCTCGCCGGAGCGGCCAACCCAAGCCTCAGGCCGTCGATAATAACGTCGGCCGCGGGCGGGAAGTTCGCCAGCCCGGTGCCCGCCACGGGGCATGCGCCGGAGCACGCTGCAACCGGTTGTGGCCGGCTTCGCCAGTAGGTATTCTCACTGGCACGATCGACCATAACCGATCATAATGGCCGCTTTGAGCCATGGCTAGGATACCTTTTGCCGCGAGAGGGTTTCGCATGATCAACAAGCTTCTGCAGCGCATCGAGAAACGTTCCAGCGTAATTGGCGTAATCGGCCTGGGTTACGTCGGCCTGCCGCTCGTGCGGGAGTTCACCCACGGCGGCGCCAAGGTCATCGGCTTCGACGTGGACCCCGAGAAGGTCGAGCGGCTGACGGCCGGCGAGAGCTACATCGGGCACATTCCGTCGGAGCTGATCGCCGACATGGTCGGGTCCGGCGAGTTCGAGGCGACGGCCGACTTCTCGCGGCTCTCGGAGCCGGACTGCATCCTGATCTGCGTGCCGACGCCGCTGAGCAAGATGCGCGAGCCGGACATGACCTACGTCGAGGCCACGGCCCGCACGATCCGCGACAACCTCCGCAAGGGCCAGCTCGTCGTGCTGGAATCGACGACCTACCCCGGCACGACCCGCGAGGTGATGCTGCCGATCCTGGCCGAGTCGGGCCTGGCCGTCGGCGAGGACTTCTTCCTGGCCTACTCCCCCGAGCGGGAGGACCCCGGCCGGGAGGACTACACGACCAAGACGATTCCAAAGGTCGTCGGCGGCTACGACGCCGACAGCCGCAAGGCCGCCAAGGCCTGCTACGAAATCGCGATCGACAACGTCGTGCTCGTCTCGAGCTGCGAGGCGGCCGAGGCGTCGAAGATTCTGGAAAACACCTACCGCTGCGTGAACATCGCACTGGTCAACGAGCTCAAGAAGCTCTTCGACCGCATGGGCATCGACGTATGGGAGGTCATCCACGCCGCGAGCACGAAGCCGTTCGGCTTCACGCCATTCTTCCCCGGCCCGGGCCTCGGCGGGCACTGCATCCCGATCGACCCGTTCTACCTGTCCTGGAAGGCCCGGGAGTACGGCCTGCCGACGCGGTTCATCGAGCTGGCCGGCGAGGTGAACGTCTCCATGCCGGAGTACGTGGTGCATCGGACCATGGACGCACTGAACGAGCGGGGCAAGGCGATGAAAGGCGCGAAGATCCTCGTCCTCGGCCTGGCCTACAAGAAGAACGTCGACGACGTCCGCGAGAGCCCGTCGCTGGAGCTGATCGAGCTGCTGCAGGATCGCGGGGCCAAGGTCGACTACAACGACCCCTACGTGCCGCGGACCCACCGCATGCGCGACTACGACCTGCGGATGACCTCCAAGAAGCTCACGGCCAAGCGCCTGGCCGAGTACGACGCCGTGCTGATCTCCACCGACCACGACGACTACGACTGGCAGTGGATCGTCGACAACGCCCAGGTCGTCATCGACACCCGCAACGCCACCAAAGGCGTCAAACGCGGCCGGAAGAAGATCGTCAAGGCCTAGGCGCCGCAGGCGTCCGGCCCGCGCATCGCGCCGGTCCGCCGGCTCACTTCCAGTCTACCGGAAGAGCCCACCTGCCCGGCCCGCCGTAGTTGCCTCCGGCGTCCTCGGCGCCGTCCAGCACGACGCCCATCGTCGCGGCGCGCTCCTTCCACGTCCCGCCGGGAATCGACACGCCGGAGCATGCCACGTTCGTTCCGTTCCGGCCGGGCACGACCTTCACCGCCGCCTCCAGGCCGGAACCGTCCATCGTCTCGGCGTGGAACCCGCGCACCACGTGCCCCGTCGTCTTGCCGGTCCGGTCCGGGTGGAACCGGATGCCGTACTTGACGACCGTGCCGTGGTCGCCGCCCTCGAAGCGGATGTTCTGGAACGTCTTGCACGAGCCCACAACCTCGACGGCCGCGCCGTCCGGGTTATAGGCCGCGCCAATGAGCCAATCCGAGTACCGACCCGACGAACCGTCGACCTCCGCGACCGGGCCGCTCCAGCCGTCGGTGCGGCTCTCCACGATCAGCCCCCGCACCCAGCCGCCGTTGTGCTGGTCGAGCTTCAGCGCCACGCCGAACGGGGCGTCCACCTGGAGCCCGTCGATCTCCGCACCCCAAGACCGCTCCAGCCACACGCCGTAGCCGTTCGGATGGCGAACCCGAATGTCCGTCAGCCGCTCACCGTACTTGAAGTTGATGCCATGGACGCCCTTGGCATTGTAGTAGCACGCGACGTTCAGATGCTCGACCCACTTGCACGAGCCCAGCTCGATGACGGGCTCATCCGTCTTCGGCCCGACGTACTTGATCCACACGCCCGGCTCACAGATCACGGCCTTCAATCCGTCGAAGCTCACCGGCTTTGTCACGTGGTACATGCCGCTCAGCCGCAACGTGCCGCCCTGGGCGGCGAGCACCTCGTCCGCCAGCGTCTGGTTGTCTATCTCCGGACCGGCCGCGTTCGCCTGGGGCGGCCGGTAGCGCGGCAGCATCGCCAGACCCAACAGAACCACGACCGGCAGCACTCGCTTCAACTCGTCGACTCGGCTACTTCGGGCGAAGGGCGAATCTCGTCTTACATCTCTTCCTGACATCTGAGTACACCTCACATCTACGAGGACCCACACGACGCCAAGCCCGCGAGCCCGTTCCTGAGCACCGCTAGGAAGTCTACGATTCCTCGCGCGGGCGGCACGCCGAAGCGACCCCACGCACCCCGCGCAGGCCCCGCGGGCCGCAGAACACTCCGCCGGGCTTGGACTTGCCTCAACCGGCTCCATCCCGTTTTCCGTTCGCGGACGTGCGACGCGATCCCCACGCGGCCAGAATGGCCCACCCCCTGCCGAGTCCTGCCGCATTCTGCCGAGTCCTGCCGAGTTCTGCCCAATCCTGCCGGATTCTGCCGAGTTCTGCCGGATTCCGCCCGATTCTGCCGCGTTGTGCCGGGCTCTGTATGTCATAAATATTTTTGAGACAGACACTTGCATTTACCTGGCCTCGTTCGCCGCGTTGCCGCGGTGTGCGCCCAGGGTAATTCCACGGAAGTATTCCCGCTTCTGCTCCTCTCTCACGGCCGTCAAAAGGTCCGGCTCGTCCGAATCTCCATCCCCCGCACCGGCATCCTCGGGGTCTTCCCCCGCCGGGCGCAACGCCGGGTCGAAGACCGGACGGATCACCTGGCAGTCGTCCGGGGGCAGCTCCGCCTCGGCCGCCTTCCGCCGCTTGTGTTCCTCCACCAGCGCTCCGGCCTCTTGGACCCCCTCGATCGCATCGCGGAAGGGCCCGGGACCGGGGCCCGGCCGGTTGGCCGGCTCGCCGGCCTTCTTCCGCGCCCGGCCGGGCGCGCCGTGGCGGCCGTCCCGCGGCTTCTTCGATCCGCTCCGGCGTCGGCGTCCGGCCCCCCCGCCCGCGGCCGGAGCGTCCGCCGCCGCTGACTCCTCCCGGCCGTCGTAGCTCTGCTGGAGCCACGGGGCGCGGAGTTGACCGGCCTCGCGGAGCAAGCTCATGCACGCCTTGCGGGCGGTCTCGCCGCCGCCCTGGCGGGCCAGCTCGACGAGTTTGTCGAAGACGAACTGCACCTCGGCCGTCTTGCGGGCGTCGAGCATCAGGTCGTGGGCCTCGGCGTACATCCGCAGCAGTTTGCGGAACGACGGGCTCTGGATCAGCCGTCGCCACTTGCTCGGGGGCAGGTTCATCAGCCCCACGACGTCCTCCGGCGCGATGTCCTGGGTCAGCAGATTCAGCAGCGCGGATGCCTTCGACATGGCGGTCTCCTCTGTGCGGGATGGGCCGGACGCCTGACGCCGACCTCCCGCCCGTGCCGCGTCGGGAGTCGGCCCCGTGCGTCCGCGTGTATTCCCCGAATAGTGAATGTCCATCATATATGATACACGTCATACACGGCAAGTCAAGCGGAAAAGGGACGGGCCCGGCAGCCGCAGCGAAGCCAAGGCCCCGTGGGGGCCGTCAGAGGGTAGCCCCGCCCGTGCGGCCGGAGCGAGTCCCGGCGTGCCGGGACGAGTCGAAGGCCGGAGGGCGGGGAAAAGTTCACGCCGCAGCCCCGAGGAGCCCCGGCGGGGCGATTGAATCCCGGCCGCTGGGGAACCGCAGCTTCGTCGAGCAGCTCAGCGCCGCCATCGGCCGCGACTGGGTGCCCAAGAAGCCCACGCGGAAGCCCAAGAGGAAGAAACAGCTTGTTTGCCCCCCCCCGATAGCCCTGCTGCGCGGCGGGAAAACCTCTGGCCGGATTCGCCATCTCGTGGTATTATCCGATGTTAGTCGCCTGCGGGAGGGCTGCAGGTCTTCTCGGGGGCGTCTTTGAGCCAATCGAAAGGAAGAGCTATGCGCAGTCGCACCCTGCTCACGGCATTGGCGACGCTCACCGGACTGGTCGCGGCGGCCGCCGCGGACACGCCCGTGTCGCCCACCAGCAACCTGCCGTCCTCCTCGCCGGTGCAGTACACCATCGCCCGACCGGCCGATGCCGTCTGGTGGTGGACCGGGGCGACCTACAACATCATGGACCCCACGAAGCTCCTCGCCTGCCGAGAGAGCGGCATCGTGGAGGAGTATCAGGTGCACTTCGATGGCAATGGCGATGTCCTTTCTGCGTCTCTTGATAATCGCTACGACATGGGCATTCCCAACTGCCAGGACATCGTCGCACGGCCGGGCGGATATGTCGCAGTTGCTGGAACGAATGTTTACTTGCTAGACGAGAATCTTCAGCAGACCAGACACCCCATAAGCGTACCGCTCTCTGATATGTGGGATGCGCATGTCTATACGACGCTCGACTCGGCAGCGAATGTCGCAGGCCTGGACTACGCCATCTTCGTCGCGACGGAGAGCCATGACATCCGCCGCATCACGGACCAAAGCGGAGGTTCCGTGAAGGTCGCCGATGGCCACACTCACAGCCTGGGCGGGATGGACCTCGACGCGGGCGCTTATACCGGTGGGCTGTTTGTCACGAACGGCGATCGATTCAGAGACATGCCCTCCAGTGGCGCGCCCATTAGCGGCAGCACCTACGTCGATATGGACAATCCCTTTGGGGGGCAGGCAGACGCATTCGGTGGCGGATACAGCACGCTTGCCCAGTTGTCGCGCATCGACCTCCACAACGCTCTCCCAGTTCAAGACGCTCAGGTATTTGCCTCACCCCCGCCCCCCGCACCTGACCCGGTAGCCCCGACATCTGCCTTGCCATCCAACTCCCCCGTCGCCTGCACCATCCAGCGTCCGGAGGGGGCCAACTGGTTCTGGACGGGCGGGACCTACAAGTGCAGTGACCCAAGTCGCATGCTCGCCTGCCGCAATGACGGGATCGTCGAGGAGTATGAGATAAATCATAGTGGCGGAGATGTGGTAAGCGCTTCGCTTGTCAACCAGTATAATACCGGCATAGCTGGACTGCAGGATGTTGTCGCAAGGCCAGATGGTTATGTTGGTGTTGCTGATAATGATGTGATATTACTTGATGAGAACTTTAGTGAAGAGAGCAGAATTACTCCAAACTTAAGCAGTTTTTGGGATGCTCATGTCTATACTACGCTTGATCCGAGCGCTAATGTGAGCGGTCTTGACTGGGCGCTTTTAGTTGCGACTGATTCGGATGATATACGCAGGATAGCTGATATGATGGGTAATAGTGTTAAGGTCGCTGACGGCCAGACTTATTCACTTGGCGGTATGGATCTTGATGAGGCGCTTTATAGTAATGATTTGATGGTGACTGTTGGCGAGTATTTTAGAAATATGGATAATGTTGGCAATCCTATAGGTTCCAGTGTATTTGTTGATATGAATAATGATCAAATTCCATCGGGAGATATCTATGGAAAGGATTTTTTCGCTTTGACAGAATGGGATAGGATAAATATACATAATCCTTTAGGCGTACAAGACGGACAAGTATATGTACCGGAGCCGGGCTCGCTAGCCCTAGCAGGTTTAGCCCACATAATTCACGAGTTTTGACGGTCTGCGCATAACAAAGGCCACCGAA
>CAZHEH010000050.1:0-13155 GCA_964531695.1 uncultured Planctomycetaceae bacterium
ACGATACGACATCCAGCCGCCGGCCGTGGGAAGCGGCGGAAGCACATCCGGCGGCGCCGGCAGCGCGGAGCGGGATCGGCAAGAGGGCAGCCGAGTCAGTTGAAGCGCGTCACGGCCTCGGAGGCGGGGGCCCGCGACACAGCCGGCCGTGACGGTCGGCCGTTGGGCCGCTGACCGGGGCGCCGGCCTCGCCCGTACTTCCGGCCGTTGCCGTTGCCATCGCTCGGCCTGGGGTGCAGCACGATGCCCTCCTCGCTGCCGAGCAGTTCCGCCAACGCGTTGAGCAGCTCTCTCGTGGGGCGGATGCTCCATTTCGAATCGACCCGCACGGCCACGCGGACGTCGGCGCGCGATCGCGGCCGGACGACGATCTGCACGGGGCACGAGCCCCGGTTGGCCTCGAGCATCTCGCGCAGGCGGGCGAGCGAGTCGCCGTCGGCGTCGGGCGGCAAGCGCAGCACCACCTCGCCCGTGAGCCGCTCGAGTGCCGCGTCGATCGGGATGATCTCCTCCACGACGATGTTGAGCCGGTCGCGGCGACGGTCCG
Organism: uncultured Planctomycetaceae bacterium; assembly: GCA_964531695.1. GTDB lineage: Bacteria > Planctomycetota > Phycisphaerae > SM23-33 > SM23-33 > JAGXKT01. Next base: position 548 of record CAZHEH010000050.1, read on the forward strand.
CCCGCCCGACAAGGAACACCATCCGCTCCTCCACGAGCATCTCGACGTACTGCTCGTACAGCCGGGGGAACACGACGGCCTCGCACGTTTCGGTCACGTCCTCGACGGTCAGCACGGCCATTCGCTCCTGCTTGGCGCGGGTGACGGTGCGTCGCACGGCCGAGATCATGCAGCCGAGCGTCACGGGCATTTCGCCCCGGCAGGTCTCGTTGAGCTTGGCGATGTCCGTGCCGGACAGCATCGACAGCTCGCGCCCGTACTTCACGAGCGGGTGACTGGTGATGTAGAAGCCGAGCGTCTCCTTCTCGGCCTTGAGAAGCTGGGACTCGGTCCACGGCTCGACCTCGGGGAACTGCGCCGCCGCGGGCGTCTCCTCGGCCGCCCCGAACAGGTTCATCTGGCCGCTGCGCCGATCGTCGGCGGCGCCTTGGCCCAGCTCGATCGCGCGGTCGAGCGCGGCGACCATCTGCGCCCGGCTGGCCCCGAGCGCGTCGAACGCCCCGCAACGGACCAGGGCGTCGATGGCGATGCGGTTGACCGCCCTGAGGTCCACGTTCTCGCAGAAGTGGTACAGATCGCGGAAGCCGCCGACATCGTCCCGCGCGGCGATGATGGCGTCCACCGCCTTGCCGCCGACGCCCTTGACCGCGGCGAGTCCGAAGCGGACCCGGTCGCCGTCCACGGTGAAGTCGCGGTTGCACGCATTGACGTCCGGCGGCGCGACGTTGACGCCCATCCGCTCGGCCTCGGCCATGTACTGCACGACCTTGTCCGAGTCGCCGGACTCGTACGTCAGCGTGGCCGCGACGAACTCCGCCGGATAGTGGGCCTTGAACCAGGCCGTCTGGTAGGCCACGATCGCGTACCGTGTCGAGTGCGCCTTGTTGAAGCCGTAGCCCGCGAACCGGTAGATCAGGTCGAACAGCCGTTCGGCCTCCGTCTCGTCGATGCCGTTGTCCTTCGCGCCCCGGATGAAGTGTGGGCGCTCGGCGGCGATCACGTCCTCTTTCTTCTTCGAGATCGCCTTGATCAGCGTCAGCGCGCGGTTCAGCGGCAGGTTGCCCAGGCGGTTCACGACCTGCATCACCTGCTCCTGGTAGGCCATGATGCCGTACGTCTCGGCCAGCAGGTCGTCGACCTTCGGGTGCAGCGAGGGAACCTCCTCCCGCCCGTGCTTGCGGGCGCAGTAGCTCGGGATCAACTCCATCGGACCCGGGCGGTACATCGCGTTGGCGGCGATGATCTCCTCGATCCGCTGCGGGCGCATCTGTATGAGAATGCTCTTCATCCCCTCCGACTCGAACTGGAAGATGCCGTCCGTCCGCCCCTTGCAGAACAACTCGTACACGGCCGGGTCGTCGAGGGGGATCTTGTCGGGGTCGATGTCCTCGCCGGTCCGGCGGCGGACCAGCTCCCGGGCCCGCTGGAGGATGCTCAGCGTGCGGAGGCCGAGGAAGTCCATCTTCATCAGCCCGGCCTTGAAGGCGCAGGTTTCGCCGTCCCACTGGGTGATCGCGTCCTCGCTGTCCGCCTGACGATAGAGCGGGACGATGTTCTCCAGCGGCTCCTGCGCGACGACGACGCCGCAGGCGTGGACGCCCGAGTGGCGGTTGAGCCCCTCGAGCCGCATGGCGTTGTCGATCATCTCGTGGACGCGGGCGTCCGTGTCGTAGCATTTCCGAAGGTCCGGCTCGCTCTGAAGGGCCGCTTCCAGCGTGACCTTCGGCCCCTCGGGCACCTTCTTGCAGATCGCGTCCACCTCAGCCAGCGGCATGCCCATCACCCGCCCCACGTCGCGCAGCACGGCGCGGGCCTTGAGCGTGCCGTAGGTGATGATCTGGGCGACGTGCCCGTACTTCTGACGGACGTACTCGATCACCTCGCCCCGCCCGTCCTGGCAGATGTCGATGTCGTAGTCCGGGTCCTCGTCCCGCTGGGGGTCGGTGAACCGCTCGAAGAGCAGCCCGTACCGGATCGGGTCGATCTCCTGGAGGCCCAGCGAGTAGCCCAGAAGCGTGCCGACCGCGCTGCCGCGCGGCGCCGAGGGAATGCCCTTGCTGCGCGCGAACTCGACGAAGTCGTTGACGATGAGGAAGTAGGAACTGTAGCCCTTGCCGGCGATCACCTCCAGCTCGCGCTCCAGCCGCTCGGCGTACTCGGCCGGGGGATCTCCGTCGAAGCGGCGCCGCAGGCCGGCGAAGGCGATCTCGTGCAGGTGCTCGTCGTCCGACACGCCCGGCGGCGTGGGGAAGTGCGGCAGGTGCTTGGCCGTCAGGTCCAGCTCGACGTTGCACATCTCCGCGATCTTCAGCGTGTTGTCCGCCGCCGACTCCGGCAGCCCGGCCAGCGTCGAGCGCATCTCGGCCGGGCTCTTGAGGAACAGGTCGTCGGGATAGTCCAGCCCGCCGCCCTCCTCGAGCGTCTTGCCGGTCGAAATCGCCGTCAGCACCTTGTGGGCCGGCTTGTCGTCCCGTCGGAGGAAGTGCACGTCGTTCGTGGCCACGAGCCCGAGGCCGAGTTCGCCCGCGATCTCGATCAGCCCGGGGTTGACCTGCTCCTGTTCGGCGATGCCCTGCTTCTGCACCTCGATGAACAGCCGCTCCGGGCCGAAAATGTCCTTGTACTCGCCCGCAATCCGGCGGGCCCGGTCGGGCTGCCCGCTGAGCAGGGCGGCCGGGATCTCGCCCTTCAGACAAGCCGTCGTGCAGATCAACCCCTCGTTCAGCTCGGACAGTAACTGCCGATCCAACCGCGGCTTGTAGTAGAACCCCTCCATGTAGGCCCGGCTGGAGAGCTTCATCAGGTTCCGCCAGCCGACCTCATTCATCGCCAGCAGAACCAGGTGATACGCGGCCGTTTGTTGATTGCCCATGGACCGGTCGTCGCGTGTCGTGGGCGAGATGTACGCTTCCATGCCGAGGATCGGCTTGACGCCGGCTTTCTTGGCCGCCTCGTAGAAGGCGACCGCGCCGAAGAGGTTGCCGTGGTCGGTCAGCGCCACGGCCGGGCTGCCGTGCTCGGCGGCGGCCCCGACCAGCTCCGTCACGCGGCTGGAACCGTCCAGAAGGGAGTAGCAGGAGTGTACGTGCAGGTGAACGAATCCGTCCATGGTCGCTCCGTCTCCGTTTGGGCCGCGGCGATGATACCGCGCGGACGGAGCGGCTCAAATAGGCGGGACGAATTCGGGCGGTCATGGCCGCGGAGGCAACGGAGGACACCCCCGACATCCGAGTGGTTCAGCGTGCCGCACGGCTTGGCAGGCAGGCCGACCTTCGACCTGTCGTCAGTCCAGCCCGAATTCCCGCAGCCAGCGTTTTGTTTCGCCCGGTGACAGGCCTCGGCGTTTCTCGGGGGGCTCGGCCGGCGGAGGCGGTTCGGCGGCGGCCCGGCGCTCGGCCAGGAGCTGCGGGGCGAAATCCTCGCTGCGAATGACCTTGCAGCGTCTTCTGCGGGCGGCCGTGCGGATTTCGCGATCCGTGCTGACCACGGCCAAGCGGCGAGGGTCGCTGTCCGCCCCGATGCGGGCGAGGATGCGTTCGTCCGCCGGGCGGCCGGGAGCGTACACGACCTCGACGCCCAGCTCCCGGATCTGCCGATCCATCTGCCCCTCCGGGCGCGGACCGTCGAACGCCACGGTAACGCTCTCCCGCCGAGCCAGCGGCGAGAGCAGCTTGCAGAGCCCGTACCGGCCGACCTCTTCGCCGCACGCCGCCAGGGCGTGCATCAGGTTGTTGCCGTCGATCACGTACCGCACGAATCGATCATAGCCCGGATCCGCCGGGGCGCGAAGGTGGCTCCTTGCGTGCGGCGGCAGGCCGGGTAACATCGCGCCGGGAGGGACGCCGCATGCCCCCGCCGGAACGACGCATCACGTCGCGCACGGATTCGCGGGGTGCGGACGCCCGCGGCGCGCCGGCTCGCCCCGAGGAGCGAAGCATGGATAAGCCGAACTTCGTATTCATCCTGCTGGACGACATGGGATGGGCGGACTTGGCCTGCCAGGGCAGCACGTTCTACGAAACGCCGAGCATCGACGCGCTCGCCGCCGGCGGCATGCGCTTCACCGACGCCTACGCCTCGTGCCCCGTCTGCTCGCCGACGCGGGCAAGCTGGATGACCGGGCGATACCCGGCGCGACTGGGGCTGACGAATTTCATCTCGGGGCAGGAACGCGGGCGGCTGATCGGCGCCCCGTTCGCGCCCTACCTGCCCAGCGAGGAGAAGACCGTCGCCGATTCGCTCCGGGAGGGCGGCTATCAGACCTGGCACGTCGGCAAGTGGCACCTCGGCGGCAAGAATTACTGGCCGGAACGGCACGGCTTCGACGTGAACGTCGCCGGCTGCGGCTGGGGCCACCCCCGCGAGGGCTACTTCAGCCCATGGGGCTGCCCGACGCTCGAAGATGGCCGCGAGGGCGACTACCTCACCGACCGGCTGACGGATGAGGCCGTGCGGCTGATCGAGAACTCCGACGGGCGTCCGTTCCTGCTGAACCTGTGCTACTACGCGGTTCATACGCCCATCGAGGCCAAGGAGGCGTACGTCGAGCCATTCCGGGCCAAGGCGGCGGAGATGGGCCTCGCCGACGCGGAGACCTTCGCCGAGGGCGAGCCCTTCCCGTGCGCCCACAAGCGGGAGCGGCGCGTCATCCGGCGGCTGGTGCAGTCGAACCCGGCCTACGCCGCCATGATCCGCAGCGTGGACGAGGGCGTGGGTCGGCTGATGGGCGCCCTGGCCGCGGCCGGGCAGGCGGACAACACGGTTGTGATCTTCACCTCGGACAACGGCGGGCTCGCCACGGCCGAGGGATCTCCAACGTGCAACGCGCCGCTGTCCGAGGGCAAGGGCTGGATGTACGAGGGCGGCACCCGCGAGCCGCTGCTGGTGTGCGGGCCCGGCCTGGTGCCGGCGGGCTCGACCTGTGACGTGCCGGTGACGACGACGGACTTCTACCCCACGCTGCTGGAGCTGGCCGGCCTGCCGGCCGAGCCCGAGCGGCACTGCGACGGCGTGAGCATCGCACCGCTTCTGCGGGGCCAGCGGGGGCTGAACCGCGAGGCGATCTTCTGGCACTACCCGCACTACGGCAACCAGGGCGGCACGCCGGGCTGCTCCGTGCGCGCGGGCGACTGGAAGCTCATCGAGTTCTTCGACGACGCCCGGCTGGAGCTGTATAACCTCCGGGAGGACATCGGCGAGAACCGCGATCTGTCGGCGGCCGAGCCCGACCGGCGGGACCACCTGCACCGCCTGCTCGTCGCCTGGCGGGAGAGCGTCGGGGCCGAGCTGCCCACGCCGAACCCGGACTGGGTGGGCTAGCACCGCGCGTCGCGGCGTTCCGGCTCAGTCTGCCGGCAGCTCCAGCTTCCCCCGGTAGTACGTCGGCAGGTCCTCGGGGCGGACGTCCTTCCAAAGGCCGCGGCCGTCGCGCATGGCCCGTTTCTGGAGCGTTCGGAACTCGCGGGAGCGTTCGTGGTCGAAGCGCGGGTCCGCGTAGCCGTAGCCCCGCTCGACGAGCATGCGGTTGAGCAGCCGCCCGTCGGGCAGGTAGACCCAGGCAAGCAGGCGGTTCCACTTGCGGTCGCGTGTGTCCCGGCCGGGCTCCAGCTCCAGCCGAACCGTCTTGCCCTCGCACAGCTCGCGGACGAAGGCGGCCGCCTCGGGTCCGAAGTGCATCCCCGGCCGATCGCCGCGGGCGACCTCCGGCGTGTCGACACCCCAGAAACGCACGTCCGTGTGGTCCTTTGGGCCGTCGGGCACGTCCACCTCGAAGGTGTCCCCGTCGTGGACGCGGACCACGCGGACCTCGCGCCCGTCATAGGTCTGCCGGTCGTCGGCCGGCCGGCGGCCGAACACGCCCGCGCGGTCGGCCAGAATGAGCCCCACGAGCGCGATGGCCAGCACCACCGGCGGCAGCGCCTTGCGCGCGACAGCTCGCATCCCGCGCCGGGCCACGCGCGTGCGGGGTGGGGTATGCTTGCTCATGCCGACAGGATACAGCGTACGAGCGTTGGCCGCAGCTATCAGCCCTTCGAAGCGGCGAGGCGGGACTCGCTCAGGGCAGGGCATCCGTCATCGGCAATCGTCGCACGGCGACATGCGCCGTAGCGTCGAACGTCGAACGCTTCTCACTCCGATCTCCGACCTCAGATGTACGGCTCGAGCAGTTTCTGCGCGGCCGTGGGTAGAGACATCCAGTCGGGGATCTCGTAGCGGTTGCCGTCGACGTCCTTGATGACGAACTGCCGCTGTCCGATCTTCCGCACATTCCGCCGCACGCCGCGAACGGGGAAGCTGCGCGGGCCCTTGCTGGTCAGCACGTCCCACTGCACGAGGTTGAGTTCCTCGCGGATGCCGTAGACGTCGGTGATCTGCGGCATGAAGTACGATCGCTCCAGCTCCTCGCGGACGATCTGTCGGCTGTCAGGGTCCAGGTCGCGGACGCGGTCGAGAATGCCGATCTCCTCGCCGGACTCATCCCGGACGGAGATCAGCCGTCGCGGGCGGGTCAGGGGGTAGGCGGCGGTCATACGGCCGACGCGCTGCTTGCCCCCCGGCGTGGTCAGGACCACGTCGCCCTCGGCGTCGCGGCGGAGGCGCGCGTCGCGCCCGCAGATGATGAAGGCGTCCATGTCGGTCTTGGCCATCTGCTCATCTCCCTCTCTCGCCGCGGAGGGCCGAGTTGGCCGGCAGCGACTTGGCGAAGTTCGCCTGAATCTCACACAGGTCCGCGTACATGCCGCCCGCGGCGATCAACTCCTCGTGCGTGCCCTGCTCGACGATCTGGCCCTCGTCGAGCACCACGAGCCGGTCCGCGTTGCGCAGCGTGGAGAGCCGATGGGCAATGGCGATCGTCGTCCGCCCGTGGACGAGGCGATCCATCGCCTCCTGGATCATCGCCTCGGTCGCCGTGTCCACGGCGCTCGTGGCCTCGTCCAGAATCAGGATGGGCGGGTCCTTGAGGACGGCCCGAGCGATCGAGACGCGCTGCTTCTCCCCCCCCGAGAGCGACACGCCGCGCTCCCCCACCTGCGTGTCGTAAGCGTCGGGGAGGTTCATGATGAACGCGTGCGCGTTGGCGGCCTTCGCGGCCTGGATGATCTCGGCCTCGGAGGCGTCCGGGCGACCGTACGCGACGTTCTCGCGGATCGTGCCCGCGAAGAGGAAAGTGTCCTGGAGGACCATGCCGATGCTGGAGCGGAGCGACTTCATGCGGATGTCGCGCAGGTCGTGACCGTCCAGAAGGATGCGGCCCTTGCTCGGGTCATAGAACCGCGCGATCAGAGAAACGAGCGTGCTCTTGCCGGAGCCGGTCTGACCGACGAGGCCGACCATCTCTCCCGGCTCCACGGTCAGATGGATGTCCTTCAGAACCCGCTCGCCCTCGTTGTAGGCGAAGGAGACGTTGCGGACCTCGATGCGGCCGCGTACTTCGTCCAGTTCGCGCGCCTTCTCGTGGTCCGTCACCTCCGAGGGGGTGTCCATGATGTTGAAGATCCGCTCGGCGCCGGTGGCGCTTTCCTGGAAGACCTCGGTCAGGTTGAGCAATTGCCGCACGGGGTTGTAGAAGCGGCTCATCAACTGGATGTAGGCGATCAGCCAGCCCACGGTCAGCCCTCCGACCCCGGCCAGCACCCAGCCGCCCCCCACGAGCCAGACGGCGACGACGCCGATCGAGGTCAGGAACATCAGCGCGGGCGTGAACCAGGACCGCGCGGAGACCGCCACGACCCGGGCATGATATTCGTCCATGTTCTTCTCGTCGAAGCCCTCGATCTCCCGGTCCTCCTGGGCGAAGGACTTCACGACGCGCATGCCGGAGATGGTCTCGTTGATCGAGGCGGAAAGGTTGGCGTACTTCCGCCGCACGGCGCGGAAGATGCTGCGGAACCGCGTCGAGAACCATTTGGCCAGCACGAGCACGATCGGCGTGGGAAGCAGGGCGACCGCCGCAAGCTTCCAGTTCTTCGAGAACAGGATCACGGCGATGCCGATGACCGTCAGAGCGTTGACCAGGATCTGCTGAAGCGACCGTCCGATGAACCGCTGGACCACGCGCGTGTCCGTCAGCATTCGGGCCATGATCCGCCCGGTGTGCTCCGTGTCGTAGTAGCTCAGCGACAGGCGCTGCAACGTCCGATACAGGGTTCCACGCAGGTCCTTGACCACGCGGTTGGCCAGCGTCCCAAGCGCCCGGATCCGCAGGTGGGCCGTCACGGCGCTCAGCACGAACACGGCCGTCAGCGCACCGGCGATCTTGTACAGGTTGCTCCAGCGCTGCTCGTCGGAAACGCCCTCCCCGGGCTCCAGCGCCGTGTCCACAAGCTGCTGCACCAGCAGGGGCGGGGCCAGACTGAAGGCCGTGAACAACACCGACATCACGACGCCGAACAGGCCCAGCTTCCAGTGGTGCTTCATCAGCCGCATCAGCCGCCACATCACCTGGCGCGTGTTGGTGCACTTGGGGCAGGCGTCGGAGGCGGTCCGCAGCGGGTAGCCGCAGTTCGGGCAGCGGTACGTCGGGCGGTCCTCGGTCGGCCCGGCCGTCTTGGCCAACTCCTCCTGCCGGGCCTCGAGTTGCTCAGCGCTGGTGTCGAGGGACTCGTTGATCAGCTCGGCCAGCTCGCCGAACTCCTCGGCCTTGGTCTTGGAAAAGCGGATCGCCTCGATCCTGCGCCCGTCGGACGTGTGCAGCTCCAGCGCCCCGTTACCGACGTACTCCCGGCAGTAGGCCCCCTCGACCTCGCTCAGCGGCACGCGGCGAACCTCCTGGCCGTCCTGCAGCGTCACCACGTCCCGTTCGAGCACGACCAGCCGCGATCGCCCGTAGGCCCCGGAGAACAGCATGTCCGAGTCCGTCACCGCGCGCACACGCTGACCGGCGGCGATGGAGGTCAGGTGCTGCTGCTCGGCGTGCGGAAGTTCCTCCAGCCGGCGGAAGTACTTGGATGGTTCTTCGCTTTCCGCGGAAGGCATTGCATCGCCCCGCTCGGACCTGGGGCCGTCCGCGGGGCGCCTCTGCGGGCGAATTATACCCGGATGCCCGCTCAATCGGAGCGCAAGCTCGGATTTTCCCGGAACTTCGCGCCGTCTTCGCGGGCGCCGGCGCTATTTCCGCGCGGCCCGCTTGCGCGAGGAGGCCTTCTTCGCCTTCTTGCCGGAGCTCTGCTTCGCCTTCTTCTTGCCCGCGGTCTTGCTGGCGGTCTTGCCGCCCAGCAGGAAGGCGTCGTGGACAACGCGGAGGGCCTGCTCGCCCTGGTCGCGGTCGATGAGGCAGGAGATCTTGATCTCGCTGGTGGTGATGTTCTGGATGTTGACCTTGGCCTTGGCCAGCGCGTCGAACATGCGGTCGGCGACGCCCGTGTGGACGCGCATTCCGACGCCGACGACGGAAACCTTCGCCAGGTGGTCCTCGTACTTCGCCTGCGGCTTGCCCGCGAGCTTCGCGCACAGGCCGTTGACCACCCGCTTGGCGTCCGCCAGATCGCCGATGTCGACGGTGAAGGAAATCGTCGCCAGCCCGTCCTCGCCGACGGTCTGGATGATGTCGTCGACCACGATCTTGCTGCGGGCGATCGTGTGGAAGATGCGAGCGGCCACGCCGGGCTTGTCCGGCACGCAGGAGATCGTCACGCGGGCGAGGTGCCCCTTCAGGGCCGCGCCGCTGACAACGATGCGTTCCATCGATTCGGTCTCGGACACGATCATCGTCCCTTTTCTGGTGTTCTGGCTGTTCCGAACGTGGATCGGGATGGCATACTTCTTCGCGAACTCGACCGCCCGGTTGTGCAGCACGCCCGCGCCGAGCGAGGACAGCTCGAGCATCTCATCGTAGCTGATCTGCTTGAGCTTGCGGGCGTTGGGCACGAGCCGAGGGTCGGCCGTGTACACGCCGTCCACGTCCGTGTAATTCTCGCACACGTCCGCCTCCAGCGACGCGGCGATGGCCACGAGCGTCACGTTGCTGCCCCCCCGGCCGAGCGTCGTAACGTGTCCTTCCTCCGTCACGCCCTGGAAGCCCGCCACGATGACGATCCGCCCGGTCCGAAGCTCCTCGTGAATCCGCCGCGCGTCGATCGTCTGGATGCGGGCCTTGGTGTGGGCGTCGTCGGTGACGATGCCGATCTGGCCGGCCGTGAAGCTGATGGCCGGGGCGCCCATCTCCTCCAGCGCCATCGCCATCAGCGAGATCGTCACCTGCTCGCCGGTCGCCAGGAGTTGGTCCATCTCGCGCTTCGGGGCCGGCTTGCCGCGCATGACCTCGTCGGCCAGCGTCTCCAGGCGGTCGGTCGTTTTGCCCATGGCCGAGACGACCATGACGACCTGGTGACCCTGCGTTTGCGTGCGGATGGCGCGCTTCGCGGCCGAGCGGATCTTCTCCGCGTCCGCCACGCTCGTGCCGCCGAATTTCATCACGACAACGCTCATACGCTCCTCGCTGATCCGGCGGCTTGCCCGCCAACGGCCGCACAGAATAGCAGCTAGCCCGCGTTTTCGCCACGGGGATTCGGACGCATGGGGCACAAGAAATCTGTTTCCATAGGGCAAATACCCCGTTATAATATCTCCCCCGAAGCGGCGTACGGGTTCTTGGGCGGACGCTTCGCGCTGAGTTGTATGGTCGTCACAGCGCCTCGCACGGACGAGTGAGGCGCGCCCCGCCACGGACGGCATCGTTTTCACTTACGCTGAAGGTGGAGAACCGGCCATGTCGCAATGGACTGGGCCGATGTCGTCATCCGTCGCCGAAGACACCCACGCCGTTCACACCAAGACCTCCGTATGCGTCGTTGACGGGCCTCGCATGTTCCGCTCCGCGCTCTGCGCGCTGCTGAACGAGCGCGGCGTGGACGTCTGCCAGGTCATGCCCACCGCCCAGGCCCTGACCGAAGCCCTGGAAGAGGCGAAAGAGCCCCTGTGCGACGCCATCGTGCTGCTGCTCAGCGGCGGGCCGTTCAGCACCTTTCACCACATCCGGGAAGCGCTCGAGAGCACCGAGCACCGCATCCCCCTGCTCGTGCTCTCCGAGCGGGCCACGCGAGGCCAGGTCTACGCCGCGCTCCGCATCGGCGCCAAGGCCTATGTCAGCTTCGAGGCCGAGCCCGACGAGCTCATCAAGGCCATCTCCATGGCCGCACAGAACAAGGTCTACCTCGCGCCAGACGCCGCCGAGCTGCTCGTCAGCGATGTATCCACCGCCGTCGACCCCGGCTCCAGCACCGGCCGGCTGCCATCGCTTGAGCTGTCCCGCAGGGAGATCGAGATCGTCCAACTCCTCTGCGAGGGACTCACGAGCAAGGAGATCGGGCGGCGGCTGCACATCAGCGGCAAGACCGTCGAGAACCATCGGTACAACATCTACCGTAAGTGCGAGGTGGACAGCTTGGCCGGGCTCATGCGGCACGCTATTCAGCATGGGCTCGTGACCATCTGACCCCCGCCTCGCGCCCACTCAGACCAAGTGTCCCGCGCCGAGTCTTCCGAGTATTCCAGAATTACCTATCATTGGGCCCCATTTCCCCAATGTTTTCACTGAGGAAATGCACTCAATCCACGCCGCCTATCGGGAGAACTCCCTAAGGTGCTGCTGGTACGATGCGGCTTCTGTATGTACCCCATGTGTTGTGCCTCAATAGCAGCAGCCCCCGACCCATGGTTATTATCGTATCAATCTGAATGTTTGCCTATGTTAACACGCCAGCACGGCGGGGTATTCGTATTCTGCATCTGGGGCCATTTCCCCTGTCCGCGTGCCCACCGCTTTGAGGGACAGGCCTTGTTGAAGACTGTTGGTACTTTCCGCGATGATGGTATGTCGCATAAGGAATCCGAGTTTTCCGGTCTGAGCAAGTAGGGAAGTAACCTGTCGTTGTAACCAAGAGAAGGGGCGCCACAATGATATGGTCGCAGGAGGCCGTGCCGGTCGCGAGTGCCGAGGAAGCAAAAGATCTCGCCCTGGCCCAGCGGATCGCCGGGCAACTCAAGCGGCGTTACGGGTGGGTCGACATCGACGAACTGTACAGCTACGCGCTCTGGGGCCTGACGCAAGCCCGGGAGTGCTACGATTCGGCCCGCGGCATGCCGTTCAGCCGATTCGCCACCTGCAAGGGGATGTACCTGGCCATCGACGAGATGCGCAAGGATGGCATCCTCCGCCGTGCGAACAGCAAGAGCCCCATCCAGTTCCAGCCCTTGACCACGGCCGGCGACGACGGCCAGACCACCGAGCTGGACCCGCCCGACGAGCGAGCCGAGAGGGCGGCCGAGCGGCTGGAGGCCCGCGAGATGTGCCGGACGCTCCTGGCCCGCCTGCGGACACGCGATCGACAGCTCGTCATGATGTACTACGGCGAGTCGATGACGTTCCGAGAGATCGCCGAAGTGCTCGAGATCAGCGAATCCGCCGTCTGCCTGCGGCACCAGGCGGTCCTCCGCCGGCTCCGCCGCATGGCCAAGTGCCCCAACGACTAATCGCCCTTCGCCCGGGAGTGTTCATGTACCAATCCGATGCGGATACGCGCCCGATGAATCCCTGTGTGGACCCGCGGCTGGTCAGCGACGAATGCCCGCCCGGCGTGGGTTTCGTCGGGCGGAGTGCGGGGGTGGTC
>CAZHEH010000051.1:0-13086 GCA_964531695.1 uncultured Planctomycetaceae bacterium
CATGCCAAAAACCGTCGCAACCTTGCTTCGCGCGGGGCCTCATGAATAATGCGGGATAACGTGGTTGAGCGCCATTGCATGGTGCGCCGCGGGCTTAGGGTTCGTTGCGGCGGCGGGTTGTGACCGAGCAGACGGGACAAGGGAGTCTGGGTCGGCTGGGCATGGTGATAGGCCAGCCGCGGCCGAACCGGGGCACAGAAGCGGAGCCACCGATGGTCAGCGCATCTCAGAGTGGGAACTGACGGACAAGCCGCGGGCGGGGCTCGCGACCCTCGCGGTCAGCCGTGACGGCAGTATAGCTGTATTCTCCATCGAGACCTTCGACAGCGATACGGGGCACGAGGCCTATGAGGGAACCTTCGCGCTTGACACGTCAACAGGAGAGATGGCGGATTTGGGGGAGTCTATCGAAGGCGCACTGGGCGTAACGGGAGTCTTCGTACAGAGCCCCACACCTTCAAGCAGCGGCACGCATGTCGCCTTCGTTTTGGGGGGTGAGGATGAGGCGATGACCTTTCGGGCGTATGTGATGTCGGTCAGACGCGGCACTATCCGCGAGCTGGCGCAGGGCATGGGAGTCGTCACGGCTTGGTCCGACGATAAACTCTACGTGAGCGGGCTCGATCTCAACGGTCGCAGCTTCCCGATTCAGGTGTATGACGTCCGGACAGACAACCTGTCCCAACTCCCTCTGGGCGGTGTTGCCGTCGCGGCCTCGCCTGTGGGTGACTACTTGGTGGTTACGTGCGACCCGGCCGATCCGGGGCGGACCGTCACGCTGGATGAGGTCGAGTCGCTAACCGTGTGCGCCTTGAGCCCTGAGGGAGAGGTGCTGGGTGAGATCGGCAGAGAAGCGGCTGTTGGCAACTACGTTCTGAGCCCCAATGGACGCTATATGGCGGTGCAGCCGAGGCGGCAGGATGATAGCGGCCCGCCGGGCGCCTCCGGCACGCGCATCCTGACAATGCCTGGCGGGGAGGTAGCGTGGGAAGCGGGAGAAACTGGGATGTTGTTGGCGGTCCGGGATGACGGCACGCTGATCACGGCTGCCGTGGCGGAGTCTGGCGGTACCGCATCGATCCTGCATATATCGCCGACCGGTGAAAAGACGAAACTTGTTCCGTCCGCTGTGGCACCCGCCTGCGTTGCTGACGACCGCCTGTTCTACGTGCCTTTGGGTGATCCCTTGCGACTCCGAGCTATGCCCCTTCCCCGTCACTCCGCCGGCGCCGGGAAGTACCGATAGCCGGTAGGCAGATGGCACGCGACCCCACGGGCGGTGCCATGCCCCGGCGGGGCGTGCCCGTGGCCGGATACCGGAGTCATGGGTGCTGAGGGCGTTCCGCATCGGAAGCGATGCAGGCGGCGGGACAGCGAATTCGACGCGCATTGTCTCACGTTCTCGTGCTGCCGCGGCCGGTGAAGTACGAGGACGTGTATCGGTGGGACTACCAGACGCCGGGCGAGGCGCGGCTGGGTCTGGAGCGTCCCGACGGGATACGATCACCTGCGTCGCCACAGCCGCCCGGGGCGGCGGACACCGGCGAGTGTGTACGGGCTGAAGCCATCGGCATGGTCGCAGAAGCTGCTTGCCAGGCCGGCGTGGATGGAGAGGATAGAGACAGGCGGCAGGCGTTCCGCCGCCGGGAGCGCTGCTGTTGCTCCGGTCGCCCTTCGGGCTCCCTCCGCAACAGCAGCGGGAACGTTACCCCTGCGGACGGTTCCACCTTATTCCGGGCCGGAATCTGTCCATCGCATGGGTACAAGCTGAGGCCAATGGGCGATGAGTAGTACATCAAGCATCAGCACGGCCAACAAGCGTCGGGGTGAGTTGCCTGGAGCCGTGCGGACCATAGTCGGCATGCTCGCTTTCGTCGCCTTGATGCTCCAGGGCGGATGCATGGAACCCGAGACGGAGTTCTACGGTTTCGGATCCAGCGCAGCGATTGCCCGTCGTGACGCTCCCGACGCGGCCGTCGCCGAGGTGCTCGAAAGGGCCGGCATCGGTCTCGAGGAGGCAGGGCTTGCTGCGCTTGCGGCCGACCGCCTCGAGCAATGCGATATCCGTCTGGCGTGGACCAGTGTGCACGTTGCGGCGGGCTACGAGCCGGAGATGGGGCTCGGGCCGGATCCTCGAGTCCTTACATCCTCTGGACATGCCGTGGTATACGCCGGATTGGACGGTAGTCTTCTGAAGGTGATGGGTACGGTATCTCCTCGTACGGGGATCGTTGGCGACGCGCGCTTCCTCCTGGACCGGACGGGAAAGATTGTCTGGTACATGGAGGTTCCCTTGGACAGCCGCAGCACCTGGCACCGGAAACGGATCAGGCGAGCACTCAACACGGCGATGGAGGGTCCAACCGGTCTGCATGTGGACGCGGAAAGCTTTGATGGCACCGAAATCCACTGTCTCCAAGTCGAAGCGAATGGCGTGTTGGAATCCGTATTGGTGATTAATCCCGAGGCAACGCATCTACTGGGTGCCGAGGAGCCACAGAATGATTGCGACGAGCGATTGCTTGGCGTTAGCGATCTGTGCAAGTATGTTTGGGCTGAGGTGCTGCAACTCTATTTCCAGGAGATTCCGGATTGAGGCAGGTGGGGCAGGTGGCATACGTCTCCCATTGGCGGCGGCAAGCCCCGGCGGGCGTGCCCGTCGCGGCTAGTGGAGTCATGGACAATGGGAGTTTCCACACCGGCCGTAAATGCGGCGCGGAGGTTCTGGTCACACGATATACAACTACGCAGCGCTGGCGCCGGCGGCGCCGGGCGCAACGGGCGGACGACCCCCGGCCGCGGGAACGAACGCCACCGCCCGTGCAACTGTGCCCGGCCGGGCCTTGTAGCGAAGGTCAGTCCTGAGCTCGCCGAAGGGCACCGTCCTGAGCTTGTCGAAGGGCGTCCCGACGGGATACGATCAGTTGCGTCGCCACAGCCGCCCGGGGCGGCGGACACCGGCGAGCGTGTACGGGCTGAAGCCATCGGCATGGGAGCAGAAGCTGCTTGACAGGCCGGCGTGGATCGAGAGGATAGAGACAGGCGGCGGGCGTTCGGCCGCGGGGAGCGCTGCTGGTGCTCCGGTCGCCCTTCGGGCTCCCTCCGCAACGGCAGCGGGAACGTTACCCCTGCGGACGGTTCCACCTTATTCCGGGCCGGAATCTGTCCAGCGCATGGGTACAGGCTGACATTGTGGGTCGCCTCGCGGGCGCCAGGGTGCGAGCTCGGGCGAGCCATGTGCGAGATATAGGCCAGTTGTTTGAGCTGCCACCTGGATGGAGAATTCAGTCATGTACAAAACGCGGTTGAAAAGACTGAGCGGTTTGGTCGTACTGGTGTGGATCGCCGGGTCCTTGGTGTGTGCCGGATGCCATGATGCCCGTGATCCGGCTCAGCGCGTCGGCGCCGGGGGAGCCGGGGCGGCGAGCGCCGGTGTCGCGTCAAGCGCGCCGGCCGGGGGCGTCACGGTGACCTTGGATATTCCCTTCGAAGTGCTTACGCGGGATGCCGCGGGGTCGCCATGGCGTTATCTGGCGGGCATCGGCACCGATGGCGGGAGCGTGCGCATACCGCCTTGCGAGGCTTGGTGTGCCTGCATCGGGACGGTGGCCGGTTCGCGCCTATCCGACGCGACGGCAGAGGCGTTGCAGGCCGCCGGCGTGACGCATCTTGTCTTGGGGCGTTACGAATGGTTTGCCGATCGGACCCTGAAGCGCGTGAGCCGACTGAAGCGCCTGCGCGGCCTGAGATTCTACGGGGGTGACGAGCTGACGGATAAGGGCCTGTCGTACCTGAAGTCGCTCCGTCGTTTGCGCGTGCTGGACGTGTATCTAGACGATGAGGTTACGCAAGAGGGGATGGCGCACCTCGGAACGCTGAGCGGATTGCGGCATCTAACATTGGATACGGGCTATTTGACGGCCGGAAAGCTCCGGCAACTGAAGGGGATGACGGGCCTTCGCCGTCTTGACTTGTATGCGTCGCTATCCGAGGAAGCCAAAGTAACGTGGACGGGAAGCGAACTCGAGTCGCTGGCCGCCATGAAGCATCTGCGCACTCTGTCTCTGCCACGAGCGCTGCTGGGCGATGCCGGCTTGCGTCCTTTGAGCGGCTGCGCATCTTTGGAAACGCTCAAGATTACGTCGAATGCATGGGGCCATACATCGACGCCAGCCACGCTCATCAGGGGCGATGACGTAGCTGCTTTACAGCGACTCGGCCAGTTGCGTTCGCTACGGCTCGACGAATGTCGGATTGCCGGCGCGGCACAGCGCCAATTCGAGGCACTGCCCTTGCGTGAGTTGCGACTGGTCCGTTGCCCTATCTCCACTTCGATGCTAGCCGCCGTGGGACGCATGCGAACCTTGCGGAATTTGTCGCTGGACGGCACCTCGGTCACGGATGAGCAATTGGTTCACCTCAAACCTCTGTGCAACTTGCGCCGGCTCGATCTGAGCGCGTCTAGTGAGCTGACCGGTGCCGGCTTGTCGCATCTCAAAGGGATGACAGGGCTTCGAACGCTCTGTCTCGATGATTGCACGGAGCTTGCAGACGTGGCCATGGCGCATGCGGGCGAGTTGACCGGTTTGCGGCGGATGAGCGTCAGAGATTGCGACGGACTCACCGACGCGGGGTTCGCGCCTGTGAGCAACATGAACGGCTTACGCGAGATCTACCTCAGCTACTGCGATGGGCTCTCGGATGTGGGATTGGCGCATGTCGCACGCGTTTCGACACTACGTACGATTGATATCGCGGATTGCCCAAGGTTGACGGCCGCCGGTCTGGCGCCCCTTGCCAGCATGGGTTCGCTGGAAACGCTGGCCATAGGCGGAACAGGACCTTCGCTTGAAGACTTGGGGCATTTGGAAGCGACACCACGGCGTCTGTGGAAGCTGGAGGTGGGCTCTGCGGAGCTATCCGAAAGGGCCGTGGCGGCGCTGGAAGACCTGCCGGCCCTTCGTGAGTTGATGCTATGGGGTTGCGACATCACAGATGCTCAACTGATGCATTTGTACGGCCTGCGGCGACTTCGGATCATTGATATGGGGGCGATTTGCGAGGTTACGCCGACCGGTCTCACCGGGCTGTGCCGCGCATTGCCGGATTGCGCGGTCCGCATGTCTCAACCCTTTCCTCCGTAGGCCTGGGATGACCACTAGCCCGGGGGTTTGGTGACACAATACATGGCGCCCCCGTCGACGACGTGCGGATTTGCGCCCGCGCCCTCTCGCCCGACGAGGTCGCCGTGCTGGCCGGGGGGACCAGCCCTTCGGCTCGCTTCCCTTCGACTCACTCCCCTTCGACTCGCTTCCCTTCGACTCACTTCGTTCGCTCAGGGCAGGCGTTCGCTCAGGGCAGGCGTTCGCTAAGGGCGGGCGTTGGCTCAGGACTTGGCGGCTACGACCCACCTTCGCCTGGCGGCTATGGCGGGACAGGCGTCACGGCCGTGGTGGACAAGCCCGCCTTCGCTACAAACACCATCGTACTGAGTTTGTCGAAGAGCATCCGGCCCGAAGGGCCGGCAAGCGGTTGGCGGCGTGCCCCCGGCGTGTCCTCGCGCCCGTGGAGGGCAGAGACGGCATTGGCGCCGGCGACCTCGGCAACACCCGGCCCTTCGACAATCCCGAGGGATGAGACCATTCCAGGCCGGGGTGGTAACCCCGGCACGCTCCGGACCGATCCCCCGGCGGGCCCCGACACATCGGGGCTCGCCCTACGGGCTAAGAGCGGCGCTGCCGGCCGTCCTGCAGTTCGCCTTCGCCCTCCTCCTCTGCCGCCTCGGGCGGTCCTTCGACGGGCAGGTGGACGGTGAAGCTCGCCCCGTGGCCGGGTTCGCTCTCGACGGTCAGCCGCCCGCCGAGCAGGCCGACGAGTTCCTTGGCGATCGCCAGGCCCAGGCCGGTGCCCTGGGACTCCTTCGTGAGCGTCTGCCCGGCCTGGTAGAACTTATCGAAGATGTTCTGCTTGTCCGCCTCGCTGAGCCCCGGGCCGGTGTCCGAGACGGTGACGACCACGTCGCGGGCCTCGGCGCCGTCGCGGTGTGCGTCCTCCGCGCGGGCCGAGACGGTGACCTTGCCGCCGGCCGGGGTGAACTTCACCGCGTTCGACAGCAGGTTGTACAGAATCTGCTGGAGCTTGCCGGGATCGGTGCGGATGACCGGCACGTGCGGCTCGAGCGTCAGCTCCAGGTCCAGGTCCTTCTTGTCCGCCTGCGGCCTCATCAGCGTCACGAGCGACTGGCAGGTGTCGACGACCGAGACCCTGTCCAGCCGGACCTCGGCCTTGCCCGCCTCGATCTTGGCCAGGTCGAGCAGGTCGTTGATCATCCGCAGCAAGCTCTTGGCCGCCTCGCCGATGTTCCGCCCGTAGCGCGCGACGCGGTCGTCCTCGCGCCCGGCCAGCAGATCGGCGAAACCGATGATGCTGTTCAGCGGCGTTCGAAGCTCGTGCGAAACGTTCGTGAGGAACTCGCTCTTGACCTGGTTCGCCTGGTACAGCGCTACGTTCGACTCGGCCAGCTCGTTGAGCTTGAGGTCCAGCGCCCGGTTGGCGGAGCGCAGCTTGCCGTGCTGATCGCTGATCGCGTCGAGCATCTCGTTCACGCTCGCGCCGAGCCGCTCCAGCTCGTCGCCCGTGCGGGTCCCGCTGCGGACGGCCAGGTCGCCCTCGGCCACCTTGTCCGCCACGTCGCGAAGCTCCCGCACCGGACGCAGCACCAGCCGCTCCGAGATGATCACCAGCAGGAAGAACGCCACCAGCGCCGCCAGCCCCGCGCCCGCGAGGAACGCGCCGCGCGTCCACCACACGAGTTCGTCCGACGCGGCCGAGGCGGGGAGGGTCATGCCGATCATCCCGACAAGCTTGCCCGGCTGGGTCGGCAGGGCCGGCCGCTGCTGGCTGCGGTGGCACTCGGCGCAGTTCGGGTAGATCCGCACCGCCCGGAAGCACCGGTACACCTGCTCGCCCCGCTCGTCCTCGCCGGAGAACACGGCCATGTCCTGGCTCGGGCCGTCCTGGAACGTCTCCCTTGCCCGGCTGGCCGCGGAATCCAGCGAGGCCGGGTCCGACTCGTCGCCGGTGAGCGGGATGAACGACGGCCCGGCCGCGCTCTCCGCCCCCGGCCCGCTGGCGTACAGCGCCACGACCTCGCTGTTGGCGTCATCCGCGGCCTCGTCCGCGGCGCCGCGCCCGAGGCGGTGGTCCCGGTTGTACTCGATGAGCCGCAGGCGGGTCAGCTCGGCCGCGGTCTTCTCGACGCCGCTCTCGGCCAGCATCTCCATGAAGAACCACGGCACGACGAGGGCGACGGCGATGATGCTCAGCACGGCCGCTCCGAACAGCACGCGGAACTTGGTGGCCAGCGAGATTTTGACGAACTTCTTGCCCATTCAAGACCGGCATTGTAGCCGAACGGGCCAACGTCTGACAGAACGGCGGCGGGGGGCTACTTGCCGCGGAGGTAGGTGTCGCGGATGTCGCGCAGGGCGTAGCCGGACTTGTTCATCTGCCGGATGAGCCGGATGCGGCGGACGAGGTCGCGGTCGAAGAATCGCGAGCGGCGGCCCGGCATGCGGAGGGGCTCGATCAGGCCGATCAGGATGTAGTACTCGATCGTCTGACGGCTGACTCCGGCCGCTTCGGCCGCGGCGGAAATTCGCATCAAGTCCTCGTTTTGGGCGGGGTTGCGTGCCATGGTGGGCTCGTATCCCTTATCGCCCCCGCCGGTACGCGGGCTTTAGCCGAGCGGCCGGGAGCGGTAGAATCCCGGCATGGACACGCTACGCCGCACGTTCTTCGAGGATCCGCTCTACGTCTACATCGCGCTGGCCTTCGCCGAGCTGGTGCTGGCGGCCGTGTGGTACGAGCGGAGGACCCGCGGGGCGCTGGCGTTGCTCGCGGTGCCCGTCGTGCTCGCCGGCGGGGCGTTCCTGCTGGAGCGGGCGGTGCAGACGGACCGGGAGGTGATCGTCGCCTCGGCGCGGGAGATGGCCGAGGGGCTCAGCGCGGGCGACTACGGGCCGCTGGAGCGGTACGTGTCGCGCGACTTCCACGGCCCCCTCGGCTCGCGGGACGCGGTGCTCGCCCGCTCGCGTCGCGTCATCGACCGCTACGAGCTTTCGGCCGTGGAGGTCCGGAGCGTCGAGGTGACCGTTGAGGGCGAGCAAGCGGTCATGACCGGTGGCACGGTGGTGGAGGGCGGCTACGAGGGCGCGACCTTCCGGACGCTCGTCGGTTGGGAGATCGACTGGGTCCGGGAGCCCGACGGCGTATGGCGGATCGTGGCGGCGAGGCCGGATGTGAATGTGCCGTGACGGCGCCCTTTGACAGGTTGACTCGTTGACGGCAGTGAGGCAGATGAACCTGAGTGAACTGAAAGAGCTGGTTTCAGCGGGGGAATCGGCCCATGTCGAATTCAAGCGCACGACCGGGCAGCGCTCCGACGGCGCCAAGTCTGCATGCGCGATGCTCAATGGTCGGGGGGGCTTCGTGCTCTTTGGCGTTCGGAATCGAGGGCAACTCGCCGGCCAAGAGGTCTCGGACAGCACCCTCCGGGGTATTGCGAACGAGCTCAGCAAGATCGAGCCACCGGCCTTCCCCGACATTGAGACGGTCGCGGTTGGCAAGGGCAAGTCCGTCATCGCCCTGCGAGTGCCCGGCGGCAGCGGGCCGTACACATATGACGGTCGTCCCTACGTGCGGCAGGGCTCCACCACTCGCACCATGCCGCAGGCCCGCTACGAGCAGCTCTTGCTGGAGCGGATGCACGCCGGCAGCCGCTGGGAGAACCAACCCGCTCAGGGCATAAGGACCCGTGATCTGGACCGCACGGAGATCGTCCGGACGGTCGAGGAAGCCATCCGACGGGGACGGCTGGAAGATCCTGGGACCCGGTCTGTGCATGATTTGCTTAGCGGCCTCGGACTCATCGAGGATACCCAACCGCTCAACGCGGCCGTGGTGCTGTTCGCCAAGGAGTTCAGTCTGTTGCCGAACTACCCGCAATGCCTGCTCCGCATGGCCCGGTTCCGGGGCACGGACAAGACGGAGTTCATCGACAACCGTCAGGCGCATGGCAATGCCTTCGAACTGCTCCAGAAAGGGCAGCGATTCCTGCGTGAGCACCTGCCCGTCGCCGGGAAGGTGCTGCCGGATGTCTTCGAGCGCGTCGATGACCCCCTCTATCCCCCAGCCGCCCTGAGGGAGGCGTTGGCCAACGCTCTGTGCCACCGCGACTACTCCGTGCCCGGCGGGTCGGTGGGCATCGCTGTCTATGACGACCGCCTGGAGGTCTCCAGCACCGGCTCCCTGCCGTTCGACCTGACAGCCGACGACCTGCTGCACCCGCACGCGTCCCGCCCGTGGAACCCGCTGATCGCTCAGGCCTTCTATCGACGGGGCGTGGTCGAGGCATGGGGTCGCGGCACGTTGAAGATCCAGGAGCTTGCCGCGCAGGCCGGATTACCGGCCCCGGAGTTCCGCTGCAACGGCGGGGAGGTGGTGGTCTGCTTTCGTCCCGGCAAGGGGCACCAACATGTGCGGTCGACCGCACAAGTCACCGCACAAGTCACCGACCAAGTTACCGCGCAAGTCCTGCGGCACTGCCAGGAGCCCCGCAGGGCCCGGGAGATCATGGAGCTGCTTGGACTCCGTCACGCCAAAACGTTCAGGTCCAACTACCTCGGCCCGCTTATGGAACGAGGGTTCGTCGCCAGGACCGTTCCCGACAGGCCCCGCAGCCGGAACCAACGCTATGTCACCACGCCCGCGGGCGAGAGGTGGCTGGCTGAAACGGGACAGGATGTGACCCAAGAGGGCTGACAGCCGGAACGGCGCAGAACGGTGCCGTGCACCTGAGGATCTGCTTCGAATCCACTCCGTGGCGATAGATTGGGTGCGGGAGCCCGACGGCATATGGCGGATCGTGGCGGCGAGGCCGGATGTGAACGTGCCGTGACGCGATCACGAGTGAAGAAGCGCGAAGGACGAACCCATGGCAAATCACGAATCCCGATGCCTGCCTGCGGCCTTTCTTCCTTCGGCATCCGGGCGGGTCTCGTGTTCCGGATTTCGCGCTTCGGGTTCTCGACTTACCGGCTCCCGCCGGTCAGCGCCCGGTAGAGCTCCCCCGGCGTCTCGGCCGTCAGGGCGGCCCGCCGGCCGTTCTCGTCCAGCAGGCCCATCAACGCCGCGACGAACTGAAGGTACGGGTCCGCCCCGTCCTCGGGCGTGACCACCAGCACGAAGATGCGGGACGGCTTGCCGTCCGCGGCGCCGAAGTCGATGCCCTCCTTCTTCACGCCTACCGCGCAGACGAGCCGGTCCACGGCGTTCGTCCGGCCGTGGGGCACGGCCACGCCCTTCTCCATGCCGGTGGACATGCTCGCCTCGCGCGCCAGCACGGCCTCGGCCGCCGCTTCGGGGTCCGCCACCTGCCCCCGCTCGGCCAGCAGGTCGATCAGCTCGCGGATGATCTCCTCGCCGGTCGTACCCGCCAAGTCCGGCTTGACCCGCTCGGGGCTCAGGTAGTCCGCCACTTGGAACGGCCCGGCAGGGCGTTCGGCCGTCGCGGCCGGAGGCGCCGGCTCGGGCAGCTTCTTCCGGGGCGGGGCGGTGAAGGCCTGGTGGATCTGCCGCGCGGTCCGGCTGCGAAGGATCCGCTCCCGCCCCGCGCTGTTGAGCACCTGGCTGACGGTCGACATGAACTGCACGTGGGGGGCGGGCGTGCTCTTCGGCGAGAGCGTGAGGATGAAGATCCGCGACGGCTGCCCGTCCATCGCCTCGAAGTCGATGCCCTCCGGCTTGAGCCCCACGGCACAGACGAGCCCGTCCACGGCGTCCGTCTTGCCGTGGGGGATCGCCACCCCGTACTGGAGCCCGGTGGACATGCTCTCCTCGCGCTCCCACACGGCCTTGCGGGCGGCGTCGGCGTCGCGGATCTTGCCGTCGCGTACGAGCAGGTCGAGCAGCTCGTCGATGACCTCCGGCTTGGTCGCCCCTTCCAGCCGCGGCTTGACGAGCCCGGGCGTCAGGTAGTCCTTCAAACTCAGCGACTCCGGGCCGAGCGGGCCCGCGTCCTGCAGCCGCGCGCCGATGTCCTGCCGGTCGAGCGGCTTGCGGAGGCCCTTGACGGCGCGCTCCATGGCGGCGACCGTCTCGTAGACCGCGGTGTTCACCAGAGGCACGGCCCGCCGCGGGCAGTCGAACAGCAGTTCCGTGCCCTCCTGGCGGTAGTCGATGACCGTCTCGTCCTTGCGGAGCTGGTAGATCGGCGGGTCGTGGCTCAGGGAGTGCACGAAGAAGCCGTCATGCTCGAAGACGTCCGCGAGCTTCCCCACGAAGAACTCGGTCATCTCCATCGACGGGAAGTCGAAGCGGAGCTGCGCTTCGGCCGTGCGCTCGCCGGGCGCGCGCCGCGTGCCGGGCGCGTCGTTGCGGAACAGCGCCACGAGAGCCGGCGGGGCCAGCAGCGTGTTGACCACGACCATCATGATGACCGCGGCGAACAGCGGCGCCCCGATCAGACCGGTCGATAGCCCGATGCCCGCGATGATCAACCCCACCTCGCCGCGCGGGGCCATGCCCATGCCGACCCGCGTCGCGCCGCGCAGGTTGAAGCCCGCCAGCATCGCCGGCAGCCCGCAGCCCAGCAGCTTGGCTAGCAGGGCGGTCACCGTGTACAGGCCCCCGAACAGCAGCACGGCCGGGTCGAGCGAAGCCGACAGGTCGATCATCATGCCCGTCACGCAGAAGAAGATCGGCACGAGGAACTCGTAGACCGGGTCGAGCTTGTCGCGGATCACGCGGTTGATGTCCGTCTGCGAGAGCGACAGGCCCATCACGTACGCCCCGATGATCATCGCCAGCCCGGCCTCCTCGAACAGCCCGCCGACGATCAGCGCCAGGCACAACGCCATGATCGCGATGGTCGTCCGCTCGCCGAACCACTTCAGCACGCCGCTGATGCGGCGGGAGACCGCCAGGCCCAGCACCGTTGCCAGCAGCCAGATCCCCAGCGCCTTGGCGCCGACGATGCCCACGTGGGCCCAGTTCACGCCCCCGGCCGAGCGGCCCGCCGCGACGATGCCCATCACCACCGCCAGCAGAACGATGCCCAGCACGTCGTCGATCACCGCGGCCGAGAGGATCGTCACCCCCTCCGGCGAGTCGAGCTGCCGCCGCTCGGACAGGATGCGGGCCGTGATCCCCACGCTCGTCGCGCACGAGACCACGCCGAGGAACAGCGCCGTCGGCGAGAAGAAGCCGACCGGCTCGCCCGTGATCATCGGCCCGAGGGCCCAGGCGGCCGTCATGCCCAGCAGGAACGACGCCAGCACGCCGCCGAGCCCCACCAGTCCCCCGGCCAGCGCGAAGCGCCGCAGCAAGCTCAGGTTCGTCTCCAGCCCGACGTAGAACAGCAGCACGATCGCCGCTACAGAGCTGAGCCCGAACAGCTCGGGCGAAACGCCGACCGCCCCCGACGCCTCGAACAGCCCGTGCGGGAAGCCATAGAAGCCGATCCGCCCCAGGGCGTACGGGCCGATGACCACGCCCGCCATCAGCTCCCCGAGGACGCCGGGAAGCTTGATTTTCTCAACAAACAGGTTGCCAAGCTTGGCCGCCAGGATGATCACGCCGAGCTGAATGACGAGCATCATCGCCCGGTGCGTGGGCGAGGCGGCCGCGTGGGCGCCGCCGTCGGCGGCCGATGCCACGGCCGTCAGCATGCAGAGCACGAGCAGTGCGGGGAGTATGCGTACGCGCTTCGTCATCCTCGGTCCGTCGGTGTGGGGCGTCGCCGGGGCGGGGCGGAGTCCCGGATCGGGCGGAAATCCCGAATTCTAGCCGCGGAAGGGATTGCTGTCCAGTCTTGACTGACCCGCCGGCCGGGCCTATGATACGGGCGTCCGGATGCTCGCGGCGCCGGCTTGGCGGGCTTCGTGCTCCGAAGCCGTTCCGAGCTTGTCTCGTGTTTCGGATTTCGTATTGGGCAACGCCGGGGCGTAGCTCAGCTTGGTTAGAGTGCTTCACTGGGGGTGAAGAGGTCGCTGGTTCGAATCCAGTCGCCCCGATTGCATTAGACCA
>CAZHEH010000052.1:0-12920 GCA_964531695.1 uncultured Planctomycetaceae bacterium
CGGCTTCTCGGCCATGGCCTGGAGCACGTCGCGCTGGCCCTCCGTCAGGGCGATATGTGAAGGGCGGAGCAAAACCGTGGCGCGGGGCGGGCGGCGGGATTTCGTAGCGCTCCTGGACAGAGGCTTCCGTAGCTTCGGACGATTTCGATCAGTCTGCTTCGCCGACGCGTAGTACGATGTCGCCGTGGTCCATCCCCTTGCCCGCCGTCCCGCCGTCGTCCTCTAGGTTCAGGCCCACGCTGTAGAGCACGAATCCTTCACCGGTCCGGCGGTACCGCAGCGGCTCGCCGCTGAACACGTCCACCGGCACGGCCGTTAGGTACTTGGGCGTGAGGATGGCCAGCTTCGTGGGGTAGGCCCCCGTCCCCCGCTCGTACTCGACCAAGGCCAACCCGACGCGCGTCAATTGGAACTCCATGCTTGCCCGGTCCCGAATGTCGCAAGCAGCTAGCGAGGCGGGCTCAAATGCGATGGCCGCGGCCACAGCATGCGACAACTTCGCCTTGTCTTCAGTCCCCACCTTCTCGATGACTTCGGCCAGGGCCTTGCGCCCCACGGGGTCGTCCTTGGGCACTCGGCCGAGGAACTCCGCCAAACGCATATCGGCCGCCTTCTCCAGTTCGGCTTGCCGCTCCTTCCGAACGGCAACATCCTCAAGGCGCGCCAACGTCACGACCTCATCAATCCTCGTGTTGGCTGCACGAAACACAATGTCCCAGTCCAATTCGACCTCGGGCAATGACGAGATGCTTCCCCCCCATGCCGGCAGGACTTTGTTCAGCCCATGCCGGGCTGCCAACGTCAAAACCCGTAAGACCCACATCCGTTCGCCCCGTTCGCACACGCCAGCCAGAGATGGAATCTCGTCCGTCGCCTCTAGCTGCCTACGATACGCCCGCGCCTCTTCCGCGGAGAGGTGCCCGCTGCGGATCAGCGCAGTGTTTCCTTGCCAAGCCAGATGCTCCAGAGCCATTGCCACCAGGGCGTCGACCAGCGTCGCTCCCTGCATGTTCAGGCGCGATAGCTTGTGCACGGCCAACAAGTCCGCCATCGCCTCGTCGATGTCCCCCGCCTCCCGTCGGAAGGCCGCTCGAGCAACCAGGGAGCGCATGCCGTGCGAGAGATGCAAGTAGACGTCCAACCACCACAGGGAACCGTCGGTGAGCCCCGGCTCATCCACGGCGACCCACGGGCGGAAGGACCGCGGCCGCTCGGACGCTTCCACGAGCAAGTCCAGCGCCTCCTTGTTGGCCTCCAGCCACCGGGCCAACTCGCCCCGGTCCGCGCGTGGTGTCCCCTCAGGGCCCGAGAGGCCGGCCAATTCGTCGCGGGCCGCCTCCAGTCGCTTGGCGAAATCCAATGCCTCGCGGGTGTCCTCGAAATGCAAGCTCTCCGCAAACGCACGCGGCCCGATGTAGAGCCCCGGTGCGTCGACAAGGTCCGGCCGGCCAATCGCCTCGCACACCGCCGCCCGGGCCCGTTCGTCAATATGCTCGACGCCGAATACGCGGAGAAGGAGTACGTACGCGTTGTTCTCGGGCGTGACTCCCTCCCCGAAGCGTTCGTTGTAGGCGGCCGCCCAGTCAATCGTGCCGTCGGGCCGGACCGGGTCCCCGACGTACGTCGTTTCGGCCGAGATGGTGAGTTCCACGTCGCCGGCCCGATGCGGGGCTTCGGCGTCCTCCTCACCCATCGCCACGGCGGGAACCGCGCATAGCATGACGGCTGCCAAGACAGCGACATGTTGAACGGCCTCGGGCATAGCGACTCCCCGGAACTGTAATCACGCGCGGCAGGACTCGAACCTGCAACCTTCGGTTCCGTAGACCGATGCTCTATCCATTGAGCTACGCGCGCTCCATGCACGCAACTATACCGCTCCACGCCGCGCCGCGTCAAGGCACGGATACGCTGCCAAGAACCGCTGCGCGCGTGGCCCCGCTCGCGGCCGGGCAATGGGCGGGGAAGCCGTCGAGCCGCGCCGCGGCCAGCACGGCCGCCGCCGTCGCCGGCACCGCGCGGAGCCCGAGGCCGTAGCGCTCGACCGTGTACGTGCTCGACGGGCTGAGCCGGAAGCGGATCCGCCGGGCGAGCGTGATGTTCGCCGCCCCGCGACCGGCCAGGATGATCTCGTGCGGTCGCTCCGTCAGCTCGCCCACGGCCTGCTCGACGACCGCGGCCACGGCCTCGATGGCTGTGGCCAGCAGATCATGCCCTTCGCAGCCGTGCTTCCGGCCGATCAGCTCGACGCGTTGGGCATGGGTCGTGCCCCATTCATGCGGGTCGCAGGCCTTGGGCGCAACCTGTCGGTGGTGCGGATGGGCGAGCAACTCATGGACGAGTTCGGCCGAGGCCCGGCCCGATGCGGCCAAGGCGCCGTCCGCGTCGCCGGGAACGTCCAGCAGCCGCGCCGCAAGGGCGTCGAGCGCGCCGGCCCCAGCGCCGGCGTCGAATGCCACCGCTTCGTCGTGCTCCGCGCCCGAGCCCAAGAAGACCAGCGAGGTCACTTGGCCGATGTGCACGAGCACCCGGCTGAGCCGGTCGTGCCGGAGTAGACGCCAGGCAGGCCAAGCCCACACAGCCGCGCCGTTGCCCCCGGCCGCGAGGTCCGACACGGCGAACCGCCCCACCGCGGGCAACCCCGTGCCCTGCGCCACGGCCTCGGGCAGACCACAGGTGCGGACGCCTCCGGCTGAGCCCGCGCGCCGCAACCCCAGCACGCCCACGGCCGTCAGATCTTCGTGCTTCAGCCCGGCCTCGGCCGAAAGGCCCACGGCCGCGTCCGCCATGGCCCCACCCAGTCGAAGATCCAGCTCCGTCTCGGGCAGCAAGCCCGGCGTTCCGGGCGGGGCGTTGAGCGCACTCCGCAGTTCCTCCGGCAGCGGGCAGACGCGGCACGCCCGCGGTTGGGGGCAGAGTTGCTCCCCATGCCCGCGCACCTCGATGGCGACGGCGTCGATGCCGGCGTCCGGCGTGTCGCAGTGCAGTCCCAGAAGAATGCGCGGCTCGGGCATGGTCGGCTCCCGCCGACAAGCTTACGCCCGCCGGTCCGGCTATGCCAGCGGGGCCGGCCGAAACCGCCAAAAGCCGTTGCGGCCCCGAGCGGTTTTGTGCAGAATGGCCGGTTCCAGGCGGACGGCGCGGGAGCGGGGCCACAGGCCCGTTCAGCGGGATGGCGAGTCCTCGTCAGCTTTCGTCGCCGCTCGGCTGGCGTAGTCCCAAAGCGGGACGGAGGCACACCCGCCGACGACCCACCGATTCCCCCACAGCCCCAAGGAACAGGACATGGCACGAGCCACGAAGATGATGGACGGCAACCAGGCCGTCGCCCACGTCGCCCACAAGGTCAACGAGGTCATCGCGATCTATCCGATCACGCCGTCGAGCCCGATGGGCGAGCACGCGGACGAAATGTCCGCCCGCGGCGAGAAGAACCTGTGGGGAACCGTCCCGCTGGTGGTGGAGATGCAGTCCGAGGGCGGCGCCGCGGCAAGCGTTCACGGCGCCCTCCAGACCGGCTCGCTGACCACGACATTCACCGCCAGCCAGGGCCTGCTGCTGATGGTCCCGACGATGTACAAGATCGCCGGCGAGTTGACGCCGACGTGCTTCCACGTGTCGGCCCGGTCGCTTGCGTGCCAGGCGCTGAGCATCTTCGGCGACCACAGCGACGTCATGGCCGTGCGTCAGACCGGCTTCGCCCTGCTTGCCAGCGGGTCCGTGCAGGAGGCCATGGACATGGCGCTGATCGGCTCCGCCGCCACGCTCGGGGCCCGCGTTCCGTTCTTGCACTTCTTCGAGGGCTTCCGAATCAGCCACGAGATCAACAAGATCGAGGAGCTCACTCGGGACGACATGAAGGCGATGATCGACGATGAGCGGGTCCTCGAGCATCGCAGGCGCGGCATGAGCCCCGACCGCCCGACCATCCGCGGCACGAGCCAGAACCCGGACGTGTATTTCCAAGGACGCGAGACGGTCAACAAGTACTACGACGCCTGCCCGGCCATCGTGCAGGAGTACATGGACCGCTTCGCCGAGCTGACCGGCCGACAGTATCACCTGTTCGACTACGAGGGCGATCCCGAAGCCGAGCGCGTCATGGTCATCATGGGCTCGGGCGCGGAGGCGGCCCACGAGGCCATCGAGAAGATGAACGACGACGGCGAGAAGGTCGGCCTGTTGAAGGTGCGGCTCTACCGCCCGTTCAGCGTGAAGGATTTCATCGGAGCCCTGCCGGAGTCGGTCAAGACCGTCATCGCCATGGACCGGACCAAGGAGCCGGGCTGTGCCGGCGAACCGCTCTACCTGGACGTCGTGGATGCCATGGCCGAGGCCGGCCGGGACTGCCGCGTGCTGGGCGGGCGCTACGGCCTGTCGAGCAAGGAGTTCACGCCGGCGATGGTCAAGGGCGTGTTCGACAACGCCGCGGCCGCCGAGCCGAAGAACCACTTCACCGTCGGCATCGACGACGACGTGACGCACATGAGCATCGACTACGACCCGTCCTGGATCACCGAGGGCGAGAAGGTCGTGCGGGCGATGTTCTACGGGCTCGGCAGCGACGGCACGGTCGGCGCGAACAAGAACTCCATCAAGATCATCGGCGACGAGACGGACAACTACGCCCAGGGCTACTTCGTGTACGACTCGAAGAAGGCCGGGGCCATGACCGTCAGCCACCTGCGCTTCGGGCCGGACAAGATCCGCTCGACCTATCTGGTCAACAGCGCCAACTTCGTGGCCTGCCATCAGTGGATGTTCCTGGAGAAATACGACGTGCTCGCCCAGGCCGAGAAGGGCGCGACGTTCCTGCTCAACACGCCCTACGAGGCGGACGAGGTGTGGGAGCACATTCCGCGGCGGCTCCAGGAGGAGATCATCGCCAAGGACATCCAGCTCTATGCGATCAACGCCTACGACGTGGCGAAGAAGACGGGCATGGGCGCCCGGATCAACACGATCATGCAGACATGCTTCTTCTACCTCTCCGGCGTGCTGCCGCAGGACGAGGCCATCGAGAAGATCAAGGGCGCCATCAAGAAGACGTACGGCCGCAAGGGCGAGGAGGTCGTCCAGAAGAACTTCAACGCGGTAGACCAGTCGATCGCGAACCTGCACAAGATCGAGGTGCCCGAGGCGGCCCGCAGCGACTACGAGATGCGGAAGGCCGTGCCCAACGAGGCGCCGGATTTCGTCAAGGACGTGACGGCCGAGATCCTCGCCGGGCGCGGCGAGACGCTCCCGGTCAGCAAGATGCCCGCAGACGGCGTCTGGCCGACCGCGACCACGCAGTACGAGAAGCGCAACGTCGCCCTGGAGATTCCGGAATGGGACCCGGAAGTATGCATCCAGTGCGCCAAGTGCTCCGTGGCCTGCCCGCACGGAACGATCCGGGCGAAGGTGTACGACCCTGCCCTGCTCGACAAGGCCCCCGACGCCTTCAAGAGCGCTGACGCCAAGGGCAAGGACTTCTCCGGTATGAAGTGGACCATCCAGGTTGCTCCCGAGGATTGCACGGGTTGCGGCCTGTGCGTGCAGGTCTGCCCGGCCAAGAACAAGCAGGCCCCGGAGAAGAAGGCCATCAACATGGTCGAGCAGATCCCGATCCGCGAGCGCGAGCGGGAGAGCTGGACCTTCTTCCGCAACGAGATTCCCGACTTCGACCGCGGCAAGCTCAAGGTCAACACGGTCAAGGGCAGCCAGCTCTGCCAGCCGCTGTTCGAGTTCTCCGGCGCCTGCGCCGGCTGCGGCGAGACGCCCTACGTCAAGCTGCTCTCGCAGCTCTTCGGCGACCGGGCGATCATCGGCAACGCAACGGGGTGCTCCAGCATCTACGGCGGCAACCTGCCGACCACCCCCTACTGCGTCAACGCGGACGGGCGCGGCCCGACCTGGAACAACTCGCTGTTCGAGGACGCGGCCGAGTTCAGCTTCGGCTTCCGCCTGACGCTCGACAAGCAGGTGGAGTACGCGCGTGAGCTGGTCAAGGCGTTGTCCGACAAGCTCGGCGGCGAGTTGGCCGACGGGTTGCTCAACGCCGACCAGTCCACCGAGGAAGGCATCGCCGCCCAGCGGAAGCGCGTCGATGAGCTCCGCGGCAAGCTGGAGGGCGACGATGACCCCGCGGCCGTGCAGCTCGCCAGCTTGGCCGACGTGCTCGTTCGAAAGAGCGTCTGGGGACTCGGCGGCGACGGCTGGGCCTATGACATCGGCTACGGCGGGCTGGACCACGTCCTCGCCAGCGGCCGCGACATCAACATCCTCGTCATGGACACGCAGGTCTACTCGAACACGGGCGGGCAGTGCTCCAAGGCGACGATGCGAGGCGCCGTGGCGAAGTTCGCCGCGGCCGGCAAGCCGCTGCCGAAGAAGGACCTCGGTGCGATGGCGATGACCTACGGCAACGTGTACATCGCGCAGGTGGCGATGGGCTCGTCGGACAACCAGACGGTCAAGGCCTTCGTTGAGGCCGAGAGCTACCCGGGCCCGAGCTTGCTCATCGCGTACAGCCACTGCATCGCCCACGGCATCAACATGACCACGGGCTTCACGAACCAGGATAACGCCGTCAAGAGCGGTGCCTGGCCCCTGTACCGTTTCGACCCGCGGCGGATCGAGCAGGGCGAGAACCCCCTGCAGATCGACTCCAAGGCGCCGAGCATCGCCTACCAGGACTACATCTCCGCCGAGAACCGCTGGAAGATGCTCTCCAAGACGAACCCGGAGCAGGCCCAGCGCCTTGCCCAGCTCGGCCAGCAGGACGTGAACATCCGCTGGCATCTGCTGGAGCAGCAGGCCGAGATGTCCTGGACGCCGCAGGAAGCGGGTGAGTAGACACGCGCCGCATGCCGTTCGCGCAATGACTCCGCGAGGCGGCGCGTTCGCGCCGTCTCGCGGTTTTTACTATGGGACCTTGGGACAGTCGCCGATTCCCACCCACCGGCCTGCCGCATGGACCGAACTCGGCCGGGAATCGGTAACGGCCCCTGCTGCCCGGAGACCAACCCAATCATGAGCATCCCCCGCAACGAGTACCCGCGTCCGCAGTTCGCCCGGCCCGATTGGCTGTGCCTCAACGGCACGTGGGAGTTCGAGATCGACCCGGGCGACTCCGGACGCCAGCGCGGTCTGCTCGAGCGGCCGCTGGCGGGAGAAATCACGGTCCCATTCTGCCCGGAAAGCGAGTTGAGCGGCATCGGCAACACCGACTTCCTCAACGCCGTGTGGTACCGCCGGCGTGTGGACATCCCCACTGACTGGACGGGTCGCGACGTGCTGCTTCACTTCCAGGCGGCCGACTACGACACGACCGTGTGGGTAAACGGGCACGAGGTCGGCCGTCACCGCGGCGGCTGGACGCCGTTGACGTGCGAGCTGGCGGGCGTCGCGGCACCGGGCGAGACGTGCGAGGTCGTCGTCCGCTGCCGGGATTTGAAAGGAAAGCCAAAGCCCGGCGGCAAGCAATCGCACCGCTACGCGAACCACGGCTGCCACTACACGCGGACCACCGGCATCTGGCAGACCGTCTGGATGGAGCCGGTGCCCGCCGGCCGCCTCGAACGACCGCGGATTCTGCCCGACACCACGGCCGGGGCGTTCCGCATCGACGCGCCGGTTGCCGGGCCCGCCGCCGAGCTGCGCATCCGCGCCGTGCTCAGCGACGACGCGGGCGAAGTCACCTGCGCCGAGACGCCCGCCGACGGCGGCTTCACGCCACACCTCGCGCTGGAGATCCCCGACGATCGCCGCCGAATGTGGGGCCCGGACGACCCGTTCCTGTACGACCTCCGGCTGGAGCTGCTGGCACCTGACGGCGGCGTGATCGACGCGGCCACCAGCTACGCCGGGCTGCGATCCGTCTCCCTCGACGGCAAGTCGGTCAAGCTCAACGGGGACGCGCTTTTTCAGCGGCTGGTGCTCGACCAGGGCTACTACCCCGACGGCATCCTGACGGCCCCGAGCGACGAGGCCCTGCGGCGTGACATTGAGCTGTCCCTGGCGATGGGCTTCAACGGCGCCCGGCTGCATCAGAAGGTCTTCGAGGAGCGGTTCTTGTACCACGCGGACCGGCTCGGCTACCTCGTTTGGGGCGAGTTCGGGGACTGGGGCTTCGGCGAGACCCGCCCGCCGACGCTCATCTCGCAATGGCTGGAGACACTCGCTCGGGACGCGTCGCACCCGTGCATCGTCGGCTGGTGCCCGCTGAACGAGACGCACGACCACCGCGACGACGACGAGATCACCGAACTCGACGATCTGACTCGGGCGCTGCTGCTGGCGACGAAGGCCGCCGACCCGACGCGCCCGGCGCTGGACGCCTCCGGCTACTGCCACCGAGTGGCCGAGGCGGACATATACGACAGCCACGACTACGAGCAAGACCCTGACGCGTTCGTCCGACGCCACGCCGCCGCGGCCGACGGACGGCCGTTCGTGAACGACAGCGACACGATCCACAACCTCCCCTACCGCGGGCAGCCGTATTTCGTCAGCGAGTTCGGCGGCATCTGGTGGAACGAGGAGTTGGCCCGCGCTGCATCCGAGGGCAAGGACCGCGGCGATTCGTGGGGCTACGGGGATCGCCCGGCCGACATCGAGGCGTTCTATCGCCGATTCGAGGGGCTCTGCGCCGCCCTGCTCGACAACCCCGGCATGTTCGGCTACTGCTACACGCAGCTCACCGATGTGTTCCAGGAGCAGAACGGGCTGTACACGTTCGACCGTCAGCCGAAGTTCGACGTGGCGCGGCTGCGGGCGATTCAACAGCGACCGGCCGCGATCGAAGCGTAGCGCGTGCTCCGCGACTCATACGCGCAATGCCGCCCCGTGCGCCCCTTCTCGCGCGTCCGCGAGCTTGCGCGGCCTATTCGGGCGCCGTTTCGGCCATATGCTCGGTGGCCGAGAGCATCAGCCGCACGCACGATTCCGGCGTATAACCCCGAATGTCGAAGCCGGGGTAGCCGACCAGCCCGGCCGTGAGGTCGTCGCGGCTGAACAGGACAGCCAGGCGGCGATCGCCGTCATCCGCCGGGGCGAAGACGGCCTCCAGCCGCACCTTCGCCGCCGCCTCCTCGCCGAGCGTCTGGGCATGGATCGGACGGCACGCCGGCGCGCCCGGCGCCGTGTCCCGTGCCGCGCTCTCGCTTGCGGAAGCATCCCCGGCGCCGCCTCTGTCACCCGCATGCTTCCCCGATGAGCCGGCTCGCGTGAGGATCGGATGGGCCACGGGCAGCGGTTCCAGCCGCCCGCCCGGCACGAGGGCCGGCAGCCACTCGCGGGCCGAGTCAGCGAACGCCTCGGCGCCCCCCGCCGCGTCCACGATCAGCGAGCCGCCCTCGGCCACGTACCCTCGCAGAGCCGCCAGGTCTTCGTCGCCCCACTCCAGGGCGCCCGTTCCCGTCACGGCCGCGACGGGCCACCGCTCCGCGTCCAGCTCCGCCGGCGGCATCGGCTCGGCCACTTCCAGCGCCAGTCCGTCGCGGGCGGCCAGCAGCGTCAGTCGCTTCCACGCCATCGGCTCCGGGTCGCAATTGCCCTCGTGCCGCACGCGGGCCACACGAATCGTCCGCCGGGTCGGCACATCGCTCGCCGCCGGCCAGCGGTCGCCCCCCCGCGGCAGAAGTTGGCCTCGACCGGTGGCCAGCAGGTAGATATTCGCCATCAGCTTGTACGTTCCGAGGTGCTCTCCCGCCGGGCCCATTTGCAGCCCCAGCGACAGCTCGCGCGGCGCGTGAATCGCCAGCAGACGCACGCCGTTCGAAACGCCCGCCAGGCCCTCTCCCGCCGCCGGCGAGAACGCCACCGAGAACAGCGGATGCTCCCGGTCGATCCGCTCCAGCGGCCATTCGGGGAACATCCGTTCGTAGGCCTTCCGCATGTCGAGCGAGAAGCTGCCGCTGCTGCACGCCGCCTCGGAGACGATCAGACCGCCCTGCAACGCGAAGTCGCGCATCCGCTCGACCTGCTCGTCCGACAACTCGCACGCGCCCGCGCCGGAGACGTACAGGATGGGCGCCTCCCGCCAATCCGGAAGCGAGGCGTCGGCCGGAAGTACCTGCCAGCCCAGCGTCCGCTCGTAGGTGACCGAGAGCCATCGCGTCAGATTCGCCATGTCGCGCGGGCGGGCGTTCCACTTGCCGTCGTACCGGAGCTTCGTGGCCACCACCGGGGCGGAGCTTCGCACGAGAAACAGCAGGGCGAAGGCGGTCGTCTCCGTCCGCTGCGAGGCGTCCCCGAAGCCCCACGAGCCGTCACGGTTCTGGCGTGAGAGCAGCTCGGCCGCCCCCTTGGCGTACCAGTCGTGCTCGCCGAAGTACTTGTAGCCGCTCGCCCGGCCGGCCCGACCCACGCAGAACAGCCAGTAGGTGTACCACTCGACACCCTTGCCCGGGTTCTCGTCCGCGGCAAACCGCTCACCGAGCCACGCGTGGGCCCTGGCGATCGGCTCGTACTCCGGCACCAGGCGGCAGCGGACGTACTCATCCGCGCTGAGGACATCCTGGCATGCGTACATCGTGGCCAGCCCGGCAGCGGTCATCGACCCGTACGGCCGGGCGCGAACGGCACCGGGCGGAATCCGGTAGGCCCAGCCCCCGTCGGGCTGCTGGTCGTCCAGCAGATGCTGCCGGAGCAACCGCCAGAAGCCGCGAGGCACCTCGGCGCCGCGATGGGCCGCACGCCACAGGGCGAAGGCGGCCATCTGCGTGCAAGAGTTGTCGTAGCGGCCCTCCTCCGCGGTGCGCGGCGTATAGTCGAACGCGCCATCCGGCCCGGCCGCCGCGAGCAGCCATTCGACGTCACGGTCCAGTACCGCGCGGAATCGCCTGTCCCAAACCTCGGCGAAGGCACACGTCCGTAGCGCGACGGGGTAGGTGCCGTCCAACTCGGACGCGGCCAGCCATTCCAGCGCGCCCGCCAGCGGCTCGGACTTCGCATCCTCCCCGGCCGCCAGGAGGGCGTAGCAGACCAGCGCGGTGCGACCGCCGTGCAGGCGCTCTCGCCTGTCGGGCGCGTACTCGTCTCGGGCCCTGCCGTCGGGCCCGATCCGGGCTGCAAGGAAGTGCGCCGCCCGCTCGACGGCCGAGCGGACCTCGACCGGGTCGGGGCCGCCCGCCCGCACCGGCGCGGCGGCGGCCGCAAGCAACGTCGCCGCCAGAAGCGTCAGCCGTTCGCACTTCCGCGCGGTCCGTGACCTCACTGAACCTTCCACATGTAGAGCACCCGCGGGGTCTGCATCTCCTCGAGGGACTCGACGGTGATCTCGAGGCCCATTCGTGGCGACTCGAAGCCGAGTTGCTGAAGCAGCGGCGGGCGCTTGTAGTACTGAACGATGTGCGGCTGCTCGAGGCCCGCCAGTTTCGCCGCCCGGTCGAAGGCGTCCTCGACATATCCGAGGTCATCCACCAGTCCCAACTCGACGGCCTCGTCCGTGCCGAAGGTCTTGCCATTGAATGCGGCATACTCCGGCGCGGGGCGCCGGTCCGGCTCGACGGCCGGCGCGCCTTCCAGCGGCAAGAGCTTGCCTCCGCGGCCGTCCATCACCACCTTCTCGAAGCGGGCCTGCATGTCGTCCAGCATCTCGTAGAGATGCGCCCGTTGCTCCTCGGACGGCTCGTGCAGCGGGCTGATGCTGTCCTTCCACTTCTCCGCGTGCTCGGACTTCAGCACGATGTACTTCGCCCCGATCTTTTCCAGCGTGCCGTCGATGATGGGCCACGCGGCGAGCACGCCGATACTGCCCGTGATCGTCGTCGGCTCGGCCAGGATCTCATCGGCCGACGCGGAGATGTAGTAGCCCCCGCTGGCCGCCACGCCGCCCATGGATACGACCACCGGCTTGCCCGCCTGCTGCATGCGGACCACCTCGCGATGGATCTGGTCCGACGCGGACACCCCGCCGCCGGGGGAGTTGATGCGGAGTACCACCGCCCGGACGTCCTCGCTCGCCCGGACCATGTCCCCGAACCGGCGGAATGCGGCGACCTGGTCGCCGTCAATCACGCCGTCGACGGTCCAGACCGCGACGGTCTGCTCCTCCTCACCCTCCAGCAACGTGCTCGAGGACAGCCCGCCGCTCATCTGCACCGACACGATCACGAGCAGATACGCGTTCATCAGAACGGACAGCACCAGCAACAGCCCGAGGAAGCCCGCGACGATCCGCGCGAAGGGGAAGCGCCGGCGTTCCCGCGCCGGCTGCGGCGCCGGTTGAACCGGCGGAACGGCCGCCATCGTCGGCGCCGATGCGCCCTGCGACGCGCCGCTGGGGCGGTCCTGCGTGGAATCCTGGCTACCGGAACTGTCGGGGTAATCGGCCATACCTGTTCTCCCTGGCTGGAACGCTGCACGAAGTGTACCAACCCCGCTCGGCCGTTCCCAGCGTCATAGGCCCTGAGGGCCCGGCGATCGGCGTCCGCCCTGCGAGGCCGGTCGCTGAAGCCGCGGGAAGCAGGCAGCCCTCCGGAGCGGGTTGCACCGGGCGCGTCCCCCGCCTATGCTATGCACGGTCGGGGCGGCCCGCCGCCGCTGGTGATGACCTCCCCGTCGCGCGTGAGGTAGGCCAGCAATTCCGGCTGGTCGAGGGCCGTCGAGAATATGGTGGAGTCCGCGGGTTGATTGAGGACGAACGTCTCGGCTGCGGCCATCGGCGCGAGCAACGCCGCCACGGCGCACACACAGAGCGTGCGGAACATTGGAAGGCCTCCTGTTTCTACTCATGGGCCGGGTGAGCTTCCCGGCCATAGGCGGCATTCTACCACGGATTGCCGAATCTACGGGCCGAATTCCCGGCGAGGCATCCGCCCGCCAGCATCCCGGCTCGTGCTCGGCGGCCGGCACGCCCCCCGAACCGCGCCGGTCGCAGAGAGCCATTTGCGATGTTCGTAAGCGTTTCGGTCGTAGCGGGGTAGGAGGATATG
>CAZHEH010000053.1:0-11150 GCA_964531695.1 uncultured Planctomycetaceae bacterium
CACAGCCCCTCGAGGTCCGCACGAACGGCGACGCCGACCCGCTGAAGCCGTATCCCCCTTCGCCTGCCGGCTACGGCCGGACAGGCGTCACGGCCGTGGTTCTTCGTCACGAGCTTCCCCATGCAAGTGAATTCCGCGAATATGTAGATGCCGTTGAGCCCCTTTTGGAGACGGCCAAGGTGTTGCGGCGAATACCAGAGTTTGAGCCTACGTACGCCTTGCAGGCCGAAATGTTCGTGGCCGCTGCCCGCTCCCATAGAAAGGCGCGCGACGAGGGTTACCTTGACGAAGAGGCCATGGCAAGA
This sequence comes from uncultured Planctomycetaceae bacterium, assembly GCA_964531695.1. GTDB lineage: Bacteria > Planctomycetota > Phycisphaerae > SM23-33 > SM23-33 > JAGXKT01. The sequence goes on from CAZHEH010000053.1 coordinate 306, forward strand.
CGCATCGGTAGGGAATTCGACGACAAGCGCAAGGGAATTGAGCGAGAGGATGCGTACTACGAAGATTACCTGACCAAGGTCCGAAAGGCTCTAGAGTCATCAACCCACTACAATCCCGCGAAACGTAAGCGCATAGGTAGGGCATACGGCGGAGAGAGATTGCTGTGGGACTGGTCTGTGGAATTGTGTTGTCCGGCGGATAGTGACGTCACTACGCGACCGACTGACTGAGGTCGCACACCGGAACGGCGCGGACGGAGCGCCGGGAGGTTGAACATGGCACCTATGGCGCGAATCGGGCTTGTTGCTGCTGTGAGCGTGGGTGCATTGGCTCTCCTGGTGTGCCGAACGGGGCACAGCAGCGGCACCGACGGACCGCCTGATCGAGGTGGAGCGATGCCGAAGGGCGACCATGCGTACACAAGTATCTTCTATGGAAAGCTAAAGATGGTGGACGAGGAGTTGGGGCGCGAGGCGGTCCTCAGCGATATACATGTAGTAGCCGGGAAAGAACGCGCCTGCTACTCAATGCCTCAGGGCCACATGCTTGCGCCGGGCGTGCGGGCCTCAGGCCCGTTCGCCTACACCCCAGGCAGAAGATATATGGTGTTCCTCACGCGCAAGGTTCGAGACGAGGGCGCTGGCGAGAGCTCAGAACGCGTGATGAGGATCATCGATCTCGACATGACTAGAGCGGAAGCGTCGCTGCTGGAACGATACACGTGCGACTCACGCCGGATCATGGCTTCTGGCGCGGGGCGCCCGCTGACCGCGGAATGGGTGCACGAATGGTTCAGCCGTATGGAGCAGAAGTTGGATAGGAGCGAACTCTTGGTTTCGGACGTCGTGAGAGTTGTCGGAGCGCCTGATCGTGTTCAGGTCTTGGAGCTTGGCGCCGAGGCGGAGGCGGAGGCAGTGTTTCTGCTGACTGCCCCGGGCTTGATGAATAGCGAGCGTCGCCGGGGAGAGGTCACCGTGAGCGTCCCGATGCTGACAGTGAGATCGCGCTCCGAGCGCGTTGTGTCCATCGAACTTGATGACTATATCGCAACAGAGATCACCGATGTGAGCGGCTTGAGGGTGTGGGATGATACTACCGGGGGCACGGTACATTGAACATCAGCCCGCCGCTGCGTAGCGGACATCTTGGTGGCTGAAGTAGTGTCGGACAATGTGAGGAGGTGGCGGTCCTGGCCGGGGGCAACAGCGCCTACGACGGCCTGAATCGGGTACAGGCAGCTTTTCCGTAACCGCATCCCACCAACCGGCACGACGGTTGGAACGTAGAAGTTGCCTGTCCCCTTTTTCCAGGATGCTCTTGCGCGGCCGCCTTCTGCGGCCGCTCGCCGGGTGTGGGGCCTACGCGGCGTCGGATGCTTGGGAGGATGGCTTCGGCGCTGCCGGGCGGTCGGCCTTGAGGGCCCCGAGGGCCAGCAGCAGGACGATGCCCAGGCAGGCCCAGAGGGCCGCGGCGTAGCTGCCGGTGTGTTTCGCGGCGGCCGCGAAGCCGGCCGGGCCGATCGCGCTGAACAGCACCGTCCAGGCCATGTTGTGCCCGCTGACGGCGCCGAGGTGCCTCCGCCCGAAGAGCCGGGCCCACGAGACGGTCATCATCACGCCGAACAGGCCCGCGGCGAAGCCCTGGGTCAGCATCAGGGGGTAGAACGCGGCGGAGGCGTGCTCCATCGCCAGCGTGAAGCCGACGGCCGCGGCCACGCTCAGCAGCATCGCCAGCAGCAGCCACTTCAGGCGGATATGGTCGCTGGCCCACCCGGCCGTGAAGCCCGTGACGACCGTCACGATCGCCGTCGGCGTGAAGAACCAGTAGGCGGTGTCCTTGTCCATGCCGGCCTTGTCGAAGATGGACTCGACGTGAAACGCGAAGGCCGTGAGATACAGCCCCATCATGGCCGTGGCGAAGTTGAAGACCCAGAAGGTCCAGGACCGCATCGCCTGCCCGAGGGTGAAGTCCGCGGCCGGGTGGTGGGCCGGGTCGAACGCTTTGGGCTTCATGCCGCCGTCGGGGCGGAGCCGGCAGGCCTCGGGGTTGTCGCGGAAGAAGACCAGGGCGAAGGCGGTCATGCCGAGGCCGACGACCAGCCCGCCGGCGACCCACGCGCCGCTCCAGCCGCGGCGGTCGATGACCCACGCCATGAACGGCACCGACAGCGAGAAGGCCGGGGGCACGATCATGCTCATGATGCCGTTGGCCAGCCCACGGCGGTGGTCGAACCACTTCATGACCATGTTGCGGGAGGCCATGGTCAGCACGCCCTGCCCGAGGAAGCGGAGCAGGAAGAAGCCCACGACCGCGACGCCCATCGTGACCCAGGCCGACCCCGGTAACCCCATCGCGCCCGCCAGCGAGCGGGCGATGACGTCGATGCGGCTGAGGCCCAGCAGGACGGCCCCCAGCCCGGCCGCGGCGAGTGCGGCGGTGATCCGCGCGCCGAAGCGGTCGAAGAACCACCCCGCGGGCGTCAGGATCAGCGCGCTGCCGATGGTGCCCAGCATGTAGGCCGTGCTGAGCTGCATGCGGTCGAGGGCCAGCGCCGCGATCAGCGACTCGGTGAACGGGGCGACGCCGATGGTCTGGCCGGGCACGCTCATCACGGCTCCGACGATGCCGCCGAAGACGATGAACCAGCCGTAGAAGAACGGCCACCGGGCCGGCGGGAACGGGATGTCGCTTCGGCTGATGCGCATGTCGGTTCCGGCGCTGCGGGATGCGGCGGGGCGGTCTTGGCCGCCGGGCGGGTCGCCCTCGCCGCCCGCCGCGGAGCGAAGCGACCCATGCTCGTCGGCCCGTGCGGCCGGGTCAAGCGCCGCCGGCGGTTTGCCGATTCCGCCGGGGGCGGGTATGCTGGGGGTTCGCTCGACCCGAACCGGTAAGGCCGTGCCCATGTGGGAGTCGTCTGAATGAGCAGCATGCCGAACGTTCTCTTCGTCGTGTCGGACCAGCACAACGCGAAGGTGCTCGGACACAAGAACCACCCCGACGTGCAGACGCCCAACCTGGACCGCATGGCGGCGGAGGGCGCCCGCTTCGAGAACTGCATCACGCAGAGCCCGATCTGCACGCCGAGCCGCGTGAGCTTCCTGTCGGGGCAGTATTGCCACAACCACGGCTACTACGGGCTGTCGGGGCCGAACCCCAACGGCCTGCCGACCGTGCTGGGGCACTTCCGCCGCCACGGATACACCACCGCGGCGATCGGCAAGATCCACTGCCCGGAGTATTGGGTGGAGGACGACTGCGACTTCTTCCGCGAGGTCGGCAACTGCTCCATCGGCGAAAACCCCGAGTACCAGGCCTACCTCCGCGAGAAGGGCGTGTGGGACGAGTGGGACCGCTCCGAACGCCGCACCGGCCCGTTCGGGCAGTGCCTCGACGGCTTCCCCTCCGAGCAGACCTACCGCGATTCGCCCGAGGGCTGGTGCGTCACGCAGGCGACGGGCTTCATCCGCCGGGCCGCCGACGCTGGACGGCCGTTCTTCGCCCACGTGAGCTTCCCCAAGCCGCACCAGGTGTACTGCCCCGCCGGCGAGTTCTGGGGCATGTACGACGAGGACGCCCTCACGCTGCCCCCGAACGCCGACTACGAGATGGCCCACAAGCCGCCGAACATGCGGAAGTTCGCGGCCGAGTTCCGCGCCCGGGCCGCCGAGTGGACCGAATACGAGCCGCATACCTTCGAGGCCGGGCGCCGGCGGAAGCTCCGCGGCTACCTCGGCAACATCACGCACGTGGACTTCGCCCTCGGCGAGCTGCTCGAGGCGCTGGAGACCGCCGGCGTGGCGGACGACACGATCGTCGTCTACACGTCCGACCACGGCGACTACGCCTGCGAGCACGGGCTGATCGAGAAGGCCCCGGGCATCGGCTCGGACGCCATCACGCGCGTGCCGATGCTGTGGCGCTGGCCGGGCCGGGTTCCCGCGGCGCACGCGGCCGGGGAGTTGGTCGAGCTGGTGGACCTGCCGGGCACGCTGGCGTCTCTGGCGGGGCTGGCTCGGATGGAGACCTCCGACGGGCTGGATATCTCGTCGCTGGTGACGGGTGGCAGCGGGGAGGTCCGCGACGTGGCGGTCACGGAGTTCGCGCTGAGCCGGTCGATTCGCAAGGGCGACTGGCGTCTCGTCTGGTACGCCCCGGAGACCTACGCCGAGCATTACCCGGACGGCTTCGGCGAGCTGTACAACGTCGCCGAAGACCCGTGGGAGATGAACAACCGCTTCTTCGACCCGGCGTGCGCGGAGAAGATCTGCGAGCTGCACCGCGACCTGCTGACGTGGCTGGTCCGCACGACGCGCGTGACGACCGTCCTGCCGCACTGCCGACGGACCGGCGAGGGCTGGCGGCACCGCTACGAGAACTCCGTCCTGCCCGACGGGAAGATCGGCTACGAGCAGATCCGCGAGGCGCAAGGCAAGCTGGAGAACTACATCTAGGGCGGGGCAACCATATGGACCTTGACCGAGACGATCTGGCAGCCGGCGTTCGCCGGGCGGTGCGTGCCTTCTGGCGCACCCGGAATAGGCAGGTCAGCGCGCAGAAGCAACGGGGCGGATCCGATCAGGGCGCCAGAGCCAGCGTGACGGGCGGCGCCCAGATGGACGGTTTCGTTGAGTTGGTCGAGGGCCTTGTGCGGCAGGCCGGGGCTCCCGAGGCGTGCGTGTTCCGCAAGCGCAAGTTGGAGTTGCCGGGCTACTTCCGCCCGACGAAGGAATGGGACATCCTTGTGGTGACCGATGGCCACCTGCTGGCGGCGATAGAGGCCAAGTCGCAGGTCGGCCCGTCGTTCGGCAACAACTTCAACAATCGGTGCGAGGAGGCCATCGGCAGCGCGGTGGACCTGTGGACGGCCTACCGAGAGGGCGCATTCCGCGATTCGCCTCGTCCCTGGCTGGGCTACCTGTTCCTGCTCGAAGACTGCGAACGGTCCAGACGGCCCGTAACGGTCAAGGAGCCGCACTTCCCGGTGTTTGACATCTTCCGCGAGGCGTCCTATCAGAAGCGATACGAACTGCTCTGCCGCCACCTGGTGCGCGAGCGGCACTATGAGGCGGCTGCTTTGCTGATATCGGATCAGCGGAGCGGCGCGAAGGGCGAGTACGCTGAACCGGCGGCGGAGCTGGCCTTCGAGCGATTCGCCGCTTCGCTCGTCGCGCACGTCGCGGCTTACGAGAGAATATGGGGGGAGACATAGACATGGCCGAGTACGACGCGACAACTCACCGCTTGGTCCACGGCGATGCCCGCGACCTTTCCTTCCTGGCCGATGCGTCGGTTCACCTGATCGTCACCTCCCCGCCGTATTGGACGCTCAAACGGTACGAGGAGCATCCCGGACAGTTGGGGCACGTGGAGGATTACGAGCAGTTCGTGGAAACGCTCGCGGACTGCTGGCGGGAATGCTACCGAGTCCTCGTCCCCGGCGGACGACTTGTGTGCGTGGTAGGGGATGTATGCCTCTCGCGACGGAAGTTCGGCCGGCACGTCGTCATGCCGCTGCACTCGGACATCTGCGTGTCCTGCCGCAAGCTCGGCTTCGACAACCTCAACCCGATCATCTGGCACAAGATCGCGAACGCGAATTACGAGGTCAGCAACGGCAGCTCGTTCCTCGGCAAGCCGTACGAGCCGAATGCCATCATCAAGAACGATATCGAGTTCATCCTAATGGAGCGCAAGCCCGGCGGCTACCGCAAGCCGACGGCGGAGCAGCGTGAACGGAGCATGATCGGCAAGGACGAGTACGAGCAGTGGTTCCGGCAGATCTGGCAGCTTACCGGTGCGTCGACGCGGAACCATCCCGCGCCGTTCCCGGTCGAGTTGGCCTACCGCTTGGTCCGCATGTTCTCCTTTGTGGGCGACACCGTCGTCGATCCCTTTGCCGGCACCGGGACCACGACCATCGCAGCTATGAGATGCCGGCGCAGCAGTATAGGCATCGAGATCGAGAGCAAATACGTGGAGATGGCTCGCCGGAGAATCCAGCGGGAAGCGAACACGTTGTTCGGGGACACGGACGTGACCTTCGAAACGCATGCAGCACCCGCTGAACGAAGGTGATCGCCGCGAGTCGCAGAGCGGCATACCCAAGCGGGGAGACAACGGATAACAAGCTACCGTGCGTACAAGTCGGAAGGTGAACGCGTCGCCCGGCTTCGGCCGGGCGGGCTGTGCCCTATGAGTTGCCGACCACCCGCCACCGAGGACGGATTACCGACGACTGCCGCATAGCCACTACACCTGATGCGACACGCGCACGAGCGTCTCCAGCGCCCGCCCGGCCGCGCCGGAATCGACCGACCGTTCCGCCAGGGGCAGGGCCTCGGCGATCGTCTCGGCCTTGTCGGCCACCGCCAGAGCGGCCGCGGCGTTGAGCAGCACGATGTCCCGCGCGGGCCCCGGCTCGCCGGCCAGTACGCTCCGCACGCGCCCGGCCGAGTCCTCGGCGGACTCGACCCGCAGGTCGTCCAGCTTCGCCCGCTCCAGGCCGAAGTCCTCCGGCGCGACGCGTCGCGTCGTGACGCTCCCGTCGCGGTACTCGGACACCTTCGTCTCGCTCGTGGTGGACAACTCATCGAGCCCGTCGTCCGCATGCACGACCATCGCACGCACCGCCCCCAGCGCGCCGAGCACCTCGGCCACCGTCTCGGTCAGCTCCGCGTCGAACACGCCCATGAGCTGCCGCCGGGCGCCCGCGGGGTTGGTCAGCGGGCCGAGCAGGTTGAACACCGTCCGCACCGCGAGCTGCTTGCGGACGGGGGCGGCGTACTTCATCGCCGGGTGGCAGCGGATCGCGAAGCAGAAGCCCACGCCCGCCTCGCCGATGCACCGGGCGACCTGCTCCGGCGTCGCGTCGAGGTTGACGCCGAGGGCCTCCAGCACGTTGGCCGAGCCGCTGGCCCGCGTGTTCGTGCGGTTGCCGTGCTTGGCGACCCGGACGCCCGCACCGGCCAGCACCATGGCGGCCGCGGTGGAGATGTTGAACGTCGACAGCCCCGTGCCGCCCGTGCCGCAGGTGTCGATCACGTCGGCCCCGCCGGTGTCGATGCGGACGACGTGCTCCCGCATGGCCGTGGCGGCGCCCGCGATCTCGTCGACCGTCTCGCCGCGGATCGCCAGCGCCGTCAGAAGCCCCGCCACCTGCGCCTCGGACCAGAGCCCTTCCATGATCTGCCCGAAGGCCCAGTGGGCGTGCTCGCGCGTCAGCGCCTGACCCGACATGACCGATTGCAGCAGCTCGCGATAAATCGGCTCGCCCATGACTCGCCTCCCGCCCGCCGCCGCGGGCGCGGGGATTGTACCGGCCCCGGTCCGCCGATGGTAGGCGCTCGAACGGGGCCTGCGGTTGCGCGTGCAGCCCCGACCTGCGTCGCTCCGGCACGCCCTGCGAAACTGCGAGACGGGCACATGGACGTCTGACGATTGGAGCCCCCTGTTCGAAGCCCAGCCCCTGCCATCGCGGGTTCTATGCGAACCCGGCCTCGTCGATCTTCGTGTCGCGCGTGCTGGTCGAGGTGGCGATGGAGTAGAGATAGCGGAACAAGCCCTTGCGGGCCACGAGTTCGTCGAAATCGCCGTCCTGGCCGACCTGCCCGCCGTCGAAGACCAGGATCCGACTCGCCCGGCGGATGGTCGAGAGGCGATGGGCGATGACGAAGGCGGTGCGGTCTTCGAAGAGTTTGTTCAGTGCCGCCTGAACGTCGCGCTCGGTCTCGTTGTCGAGGGCGCTGGTGGCCTCGTCCAGCAGCAGGAACTTCGGGTCCAACAGCATGCAACGGGCGATGGCTATCCGCTGCCTCTGCCCTCCGGAGAGGCGGCCCCCTCCCTCGCCGACGGCCGTGTCGATGCCGTGAGGCAGGGCCTCGACAAACTCCAGCGCCCTGGCGTCGGCGAGGGCCTGGCGCATCTGGGTCTCGTCGGCCTGAGGCCTGGCCGATCGCAGGTTGTTGGCGATGGAGTCGTCGAACAGGAATGGTTCCTGCAGGACGACGCCGTAAAGCGCGCGGTATTTGCGCAGGGGCAGTTCGCGGATGTCAATGCCGTCGAGCAGGATGCGCCCCTCATTGGGATCGTAGAATCGCAACAGAAGGTTGGCGAGGGTGGTCTTTCCGGCCCCGCTACGCCCGACGAGTGCAACGGTGTGGCCCGGGTCTATGGTGAGATCGAGGCCCCTGAGGACGGGTTCTTCCTCGTAGGCAAAGGTGACGTTCTCGAACCGAAGCCGGCCGTGAATGGGCTGCGGCAGATCGCGGGTGGGACTGTCAACGACCGTCGGGTCGGTGTCCATGACGGTCTGGTAGAGGTCGAACCCGGCGCGCGCGGAGGCGAACTGTCCCCACATGTTCGTCAGCATGTTGACGATGTGGGTCAATTGAGTCTGGTAGGTGACGAAGGCGACGATCGTGCCTACACGCATATCCAGCTTGAAGGCGGCCACGGCGCCCACGACCCATACGCTGGCGTTGACCGTAAAGCCGATGCCCTCGGTAAGCAGGCGGAGCTTCATCATCTCACGTTGTGCCGCGATCCACTGCTTCTGCATCGGCCAGACCTTCTCGTCGAATTCCTCCTGTACACGGTCCTCCATGCTGTAGGCCTGAATGGTCTTGGTCCCGCGCATGCGGTCCAGAATGAACCCGGCGATCCAGTTGTGGGCGTTGGTGGCGACCTGGGTCCGCTGGCGGATGCGCGGGCCCAGCTTGCGGGCGGCCAGCACGTACCCCGCGGCGCCGACGACGATCACCGCGGTCATCAGCCAACTGAGCATGACGCAGATCACCAGCGACAGAGCCAGCCCGACGATCCAGACGATGATGTTCGTCAGGGCCATGCGGAAGAACACGCCCATGCGATTGATGGCCTGCTCGAACATTCGGTTGTAGAGAAAGCCGGAGGGATACTTGCTGTGGAAGCGCAGGCACAGACGCTGCACATGCCGAAAACCGCGCTGCCGCATCGCGAAGACGACCGCCTCGCCGACGAACAGCAGGATGTAGTTCCCCCAGTACCAGCCGCTGACGCGAATCAGCCCGATGAGAATGAACCCCCCCGCCACCAGCAACGCCAAAGGCACGCTTCCGGCCGGAAGAACCCAGTCGATGAAGACCTTGCCGATCAGGGGCATCGCCGCCATGCACGCGGCCGCGAATACGATCAGCACCATGGCAGCGGCGATGGGCCGCTTGTGGGGCGTCGCCAGCGACAGCATGCGCCGAAGGACCTCCTTCGCCCCGTACTGCCGCGTTTCCATGTCGTATTGTTCGCCCTCGGCGCGGGTTCGCTCCGCGGGCGTTGCTTGCCTGGGCATCTGTTGGCTCCATCCGACCGGGTCTGGTTCTATCACGCCCATCGGCAGGAGCAAGCGCGAGCCCGGAGAACCGCGGCGAAAACCGCGGTCTCAACTCTGAGATGCAACGCGGATGAGCAAATGGCATCGCAAGGCCGGCTTGGTAGGTTGTTGTTGACCTCAGCAAGCCCCAGCCGGGCGCAGGCGGCGGCCCCAGGGCGTCGGCGCACCAGCAAGCGGCCCTGGAAGCTGGAAGGCACGGCCCTGGGGGCCTACGTCCGGGACAAGCTCCGGCGGTACGGGTCGCCGGAGCAGATCGTCGGCCGCTTGCGACACCTCCGTCCAGACCGGGCGCAATGCCGGGTCAGCCATACGTACATCTACGAGTGGATCGCCCGTCGGGAGGCCTGCGGCGAGCGATGGCGGGGCGTCCTCCGCCAGGGCCATCGGAAGCGTCGCAAGGGCGGAAGGCCCGAACGACGGGGCCGAATCCCCGCTCGCGTGGGCATCGAGGAGCGTCCCGACGTGGTCCCCGGCGGGGCGGCCGGGCGACTGGGAGCCGGACACGATGGCCGGCAGCGGCTCAACGGCATGCCTGGCGACGCATGCCGGGGTTGTGCCGTATGGATATCCCGCAGACATCTTACTTGTTTCTGCCGTCTGGCGACGTTGAGTCGCACGAAGATGGACGGGACGGCGCCATCGACGACGCACGCATCTACTCCCGCGCCCTGTCGGCCGACGAGGTGGCCGTCTTGGCCGGGGGCAACAGCGCCTACGACCCGGCTTCGCCTGTCGGCTACGCCGCGGCAGGCGGTCTGAACGCCGGCCGTAAGCGCGGCCCGGCCGGGAGGTTGCCCACGCGGAGCGGGATTTGTACTGTAATACGTCGTGGCCTGCCGCGAGCGGAAGCGCAGGCGGAGTCGAGTGGCAGACGCTCGATGTCCGCAAGGGCCGGGCGTTCGACAACATCATGGTCGAGCGACTGTGGCGGATGATGAAGTACGAGGACGTGTATCTTCGGGACTACCAGACGCCGGGCGAGGCGCGGCTGGGGCTGGATCGCTACTTCGCGTACTACGGACAGTTGCGTCGCCACAGCCGCCTGGGGCGGCGGACACCGGCGAGTGTGTACGGGCTGAAGCCATCGGCATGGGCGCAGAAGCTGCTTGCCGGGCCGGCGTGGATGGAGAGGATAGAGACAGGCGGCGGGCGTTCCGCCGCGGGGAGCGCTGCTGTTGCTCCGGTCGCCCTTCGGGCTCCCTCCGCAACAGCAGCGGGAACGTTACCCCTGCGGACGGTTCCACCTTATTCCGGACCGGAATCTGTCCAGCGCATGGGTACAGGCGTAGAGCGCTAGCCTAAACGCCTCTGTTCAGACGTCTGCCACCTACCATCACGGGAAGACATTTAGTGGAAACACAACATTTACATACACGTGCGTGCGATGCCGCACAGCGTCTGAATAGCGGCGGCAGATCAATCCGGTATGGGAGCATTGCATTGCTCATCGTGTGCGCGATGGGCCTGGGTGGCGTGGCAG
>CAZHEH010000054.1:0-10774 GCA_964531695.1 uncultured Planctomycetaceae bacterium
TTGAACCTGCCTGCCGGCAGGCAGGTCCCGCGCTACGCTTGCCCCAGGCGTGCCGCAAGCCACTCGCGACCGGAGCCCGTCTTCAGTTTCTTCTCTCGTGCCCGAGCTTCCGTCCTGGAGGCAAAGGTCTCCGTGTGCACCAAGGCGAAAGGGCCCTTACCCTTCGTTGACCGGTTGTAGCCACGGTTGTGCTCGCGCAGGCGGCGATCCAAATCGCTCGTCATCCCGATGTAGAACCACCCCTTGCTCTGGCTGCGAAGCACATAGACCGTATAGGCCTCGTCCATACTGCCGGAGGTGGGACTCGAACCCACACCATGTTGCCATGACGGGATTTTGAATCCCGCGCGTCTGCCGATTCCGCCACTCCGGCCGGGGTGCTCAGTGTACCACGGCGCCGCCCGGCCGCAAGGCGGGAGCAGGCCGGGCAGCTACTCCCCGGACAACTTCAGGTACGCCTCGCGAACCTCGACCGGCTTGAAGCCCGGCTTGGCCAGCATCCCCAGCCACTGCCCTTCCGTGTTCGACGGGAACACGTGCACGAACTCGTACATGCCGCCCAGCCAGCGCTCGTTGAACGCCTCGAGCATCTCCCGGCCGCAGCACTCTTGGAGGCCGACGATGTCCGCGTCCATAAGCTTGAGGACTTGGGCGACCTCGTACTGGTCCTCCTCGTCGCGCCACATCTCGGTCCGCTCGCGGCTGCGCTCGGGCAGCAGGTGCTGGTCGAACATCTTGTTCATGTGCTCGACGTTGTAGGTGGCGATGCGGACGACGCCCTCGCCGGTTGGCGGCAGCTCGTCGTCCCTCGCGGCCGCGATGAGCCGGCCATCCGTCGGGACCGACGCCGGCGCCGCGCCGTCCACGCGGGTGTGCCAATCGGGAATCTCCACGTCCGCCGAATCGGCCCAGGCGGTCGCGTACAGTCGCGAGGTGAACATCGCCGCGGCGTGCAGCCGCTCGGCCGTGAAGGCCCGGACGTTCTTGGACTCGATCGGCTTGCCCAGCTCCGGAAACTCGCCTTCCAGCTCGTACACGCGGTCGACCAGCTCGTGCGAGTCGCGCATCTCGGAGATCGTGCCGATCCAGACATCCTCGTATGCCCCGACCGCCTCCGCCTCGATTGCCTGCACGCACTCATCCGGCAGCTTCTGGATGAGGTTGTCCACCTTGAGGTGAATACCGGTCCGGGGCGACTCGCCATCCTCGCCGACGCGCCCGTCGTAGTGGATCGTCGTGTGAAGCGGCATGCAAAGGTCCTGGGCGTAATGCGCGAGGATGCCCGCGTAGACCAAGGCCTTCCGCCGGATGTGCGGGTTCGCCGGCCACTTGCGGTGCTCGGCCAGGGCGACCGTCAGCTTGCCCGTCCACTCCTCGATCGCGTAAGGAACCAGGCCGATGTCGTCCGGGTCGATCTCCTCCCGCCCGCACCACAGCAGCAACTCGTAGCGCGTCCGCGGGATGTCCATGCCGTCCAGGCGCTCCCAGTCGAAGTAATGGTGCGGATACTCCGCCTTGTGGAGCGCTTCGCCGGCAAAGGGCTTCTTGAACGCGTCCGGATCAATCGAGCAGTGCGCCACCGTGGCCGCCCCCTCGCGGAAGAAGGCCGGCACATCCTCGGGCACTGCCCCGATGGCCATGCGCGTGGCGCGCTGGTGCCCCGGACCGTGCCAGGCGAGGGCGGGTCGCGCGCTGACCAGCGACATCAATGTGACAAGGCCGCAAAGGGCCAGGGGTTTGCCGTGTTCGCGTGACATAACGATCTCCATGTTTCGACGCTCAACCCGCCGGGCCGGCAACGTCCCGGCCGCCGCGCATGGCCCTTGGGGCCGCCGCCCGGATGATACCCCCGGCGGATCGGCCCCGACAACGCGCGGCACACACGGCTCCCGCGGCCCTGCCGCACGCGTTGCCGGAGGCATGGACAAGAGGGAGGCGGCGGCCCGGGACGTGCCCGAACCACCGCCTCGTAATCTCACAGCCGTTGCGGCTTCGTCCTCGCTCGATGCAGCGTGCTTAGCTGCGGCGGCGACGACGGATCAGGGCCGCAATGCCGCCCAGACCCAGCAGCGACATCGTCGCCGGCTCGGGCACGCAACCGGCGAACTCCGTCACCGCACCGTCGCCCTGGGCGACCTGCACCTTGGCGTAGAAGTCCTGGCCGCTCGGGACCACGATCTGGACCAGGTCGGCCTCGGTGATGCCCTCGTAGCCCGCCCAACCGACCAGGCCGTGCAGGTACGTGCCCCAGCCGGTGTCCGAACTATTACAGCTCATGTCGTTGTCCTCATCGGTTTGGTCGACCAGCAGGGTGGCCGGGATGATCCAGTGCGTGTCCAGTTCATCCGCGTCTTGACCCGACATCGGCGGATCCTTGGGTGTCTCCACCGCGCCGTTGAAGAGCCACACCTGGTGCAGGGCGTCGCTCGGGTGGTTGGGGTTGTTCACGCCGTCCGCGCCGAAATCCCAGGTTTCTTCCTCGCCGTCGATGATGCCGGCGTACTGGTCCGGGCAGTCATAGAACCCGCCGTAGGGGTTCGTCCCACCGGGCCTGGCGTCGACGGCGGTCAGAACCTGCCCGGCCGCGGCCGTGGCGTGCAGCGTCCACCGGTCCAGAGCCACGCCGCAGTCCGACGTGCCCGCGTTCTTCTCAACGGTCCACTCCAGTGTGGGAGCGGCCTGCGCGCCGGCGGCGATCAGGGCGACGCCGGCGACCACCATAGCAATCCTCGTAAGCTTCATCTGTCTGTACCTTTCCGTTTGTGTTGAAACGAAAACCTCACACTCTCTCTTTTGAGCGGGCCCCGCTGGCCCGCCCCTCTCAGCAACAACAGACATCCAACGTCACACAGCACATCCAACCGATTGCCCGAACGTCGTGCCGAGCGGTCCGTCCTGCCCGACCCGCGGCTGCGGGCGCCGAGGGGCCTCGCGGCCCGTACCCTGTCAGTATTGCGTCCCAGCCGCCGGCGGACCCGGCCCGCCGTTGCACATTCGTTCCGCAGTGTACCCCCCGGAGCCGCGCCCGTGCGGCCTCGGGGCACACATCACACACATTCACACCCGGCGCCTGCGGCGAATCAGCGCCGCGCCGCCAAGACCGAGCAGAAGCATCGTGGTCGGCTCGGGAGTCGGGGCCGGAGCGCCGGCGCCGACGCTGCCCGTCGAACCGTAGCTGCCCAGCAACTTGCCCAAGTCGGACAAGCCGATTTGAGCATCGCCGTCGAGGTCGCCGTCGGCCCAACCCATGCCACTCGTGCTGCCGTATCCGCCGAGCATCATGCCTAAGTCGCCGAGGTCCACGTCACCGTCCAAGTCGGTATCGCCGTAGTAGGTGCCGAGGATCTCCTGCACCAGCTCGTCCAAGTCGCTCGAGTCCACGGTGCCATCACCCGTCAGGTCATGCCACTCGTTCACGAGCGTGTCCGAGCTGGCATCCGTGGCAAACAGCTCGTCGATGTCATCCGCGGTGATGTGGCCGTCATCCGTTATATCGCCGCGGAGCATCCACCGGATTCCGTGCTCGATGAGGAAGTGATTGGCCGAGTTCTTCTCCTCGTACACGATGTCGCCGGTGTCCAGGTCAATCACGTAGGTATCGGCCACGACGTCGGGCAGGCCTCCGCCGTCGATGTCGAACACGTACAGCAGGTTCTCGCCCTTATCGAGGGCCGTGAAGCGCCCGTCGGTGACGTAGGTGTCATCGTCGATGCTCAACCCGCTGGCCGTGCCGCTGTCGAAGGCGTTATCGAGCGAACCCAGCGGGCCCTCGATCTGCGTCGGGGCGTCCGTATTGTCGCCGCTGCGGTCGGAGCCGACGGGACCCAGGCCGTCCTGCTCGTTCAGGTCGTCCCACGTATCCGTCGACAGATCCAGGTTGCCGCTCTGGTAGGCGTCGATGTTGAGGCGGAGCACGGTCGGCTCGCCGGCGGGGTTGCCGCCGATGCCCTGCTCGCCGCCGATGACGGTATCGAAGTAGCCGGACTCGACGATCACAAGGTTGCCGTCCACGTCGACCTTGATGCCGTCGTGATCGCCGTCATTCGTGGTTGGATCGGCCTCGGGATCCTCGTCCACGCTTCGGCTCGTGCCGAGCGACTCGAAGGTCGACTTGGTGGCCAAGGCATCCTGAGCGGGGGCCGCGATGTTGCTCAGCTCGAAGAAGCTGATGTCGTCGCCGCCGCCGTCGGTCTCACCGACGAACACGCCGGTCACGCCGTCCTTCTGACCCAGGGCGATGTCTTCCGGCTCCGAGAAGCCGATCGGATTTCCGTCGTTGTCGAAATCCATGTTCAGTAGAGCCGCGCGGTCCGCCTCCCAGCTCTCGGCCGTCTGGCGGTTGTAGCCGCCCTCGATGCTGCCCAGATCGGTGGTGTCGATCGTCGCCGCACCGGCGGAGGTGCTGACCCGCTCGAGGATCCGCAGCTCGTGGTCCTGGGCGGTTGTATCGCTGCTGTCCTGCTCGTTGTCGACCAAGGCGAGCGTCTGCGGATCGATGAACTCCACGTCGCGATCGAAGAAGCTGCTGCCCTGCGTCCGGCCGACCTCGCCGACCTTCGTGATGGCGTTGGCGATGTGCCGGGTGGTGCCGAAGTGGTCGGGGTGGTCCGGATTGGCCCCGCCGTCCGGTGCCACGGTCGGGCCGTACATCGTGCCGGCCGCAACGCCGTTGGTCACGTAGTCGTTCAGGATCTCCTGGTAGTCGATCCGGTAGACGTCCAGATCGCCCTGGGTGTCTCCTGCGCCATCCGGAACACCGTTAGGGCCGCTGTCGTACGCCACGGCGTACACGGTTCCGTTGGCCGGGTTGAGGGTAAAGGAATCGATGTCTTCGTAGTTCTGCGACATCGAGTCATCGAAGCCGACGAACACGCTGAACATCGGGCTCTGGTTGAAGATGTCCGGATCGGTCGAGGAGGTGGTGCCCACGTCGGTCACGTCGTAGAAATTGATCGCCCGCTTGGTCGTGCCAAAGTTCTGAGTGCCATCGAGTAAGGCCATGACTTTCCGGGGGTTCTGCGGGGTCCCCCCCGCCGCGGCGCCGGCCAGCAGGCCCACCGCAATCAGTGTCAACAGTAACGTTCGTGTCTTCCGCATCTTCATGCTTCCTTTCCGTAGCGGGACGCCGCGCTCACGTCGCGACTCCCTGGGCTCCAAGGCACTCCCCCACGCGGGGAAGCTTATAGAAAACCTCCACAGGTGCGGCTCAAACCGCGAGCCGGTGGAATCCCTCCGCAGTTCGACGGCAAATCCGTAACCCACCGAATGGGCACCTCCCTATGCTGTTCTTTGGAGTCGCTCGGTATACCGGGTAAGAGACCGCCACATCCCTGTGGGCGGCCCGCCCATTCGAAGGGGATTGTAGACTGCCCCGACACAGGTATGGTTTCGGCTACGTTAGGATTTGATTATTTCCGGCGGCGCAGGAGCAGCACGCCGCCGCCCGCCAGAATGACCAGGATTGCTGGCTCCGGCGCAGTTGCGGGTGCGCCCGAAACGGGCATCGATGTCGAGCCGTAATTGCCGAGAAGAACGCCCAGGTCGCTCACACCCACATAGCCGTCGCCGCCGACATCGCCCCCTTGCCAGCCGACGCCCGGCCCATCCGCGTAGTTGCCCAGCATCAGTCCCAGGTCGGCCGCATCGACCGCCCCCGTGGCGTCCAGGTCGCCCAGGATCAGCAGTTCCGACAGCCACGAGGCCGCGTAGCTCCATGCTTCATCCGTGGTTACCTCGAATACGTACCGTTCGCCATACAGGTGCTCCAGCGCGATGTGTTCCACGTTGTCCGCGGCGGACCGGCTCGTATCGAGAGTAGCGCCTGCGGAGTAGCCGTCTGCCTCGTGGAAGCTCACGTCGAGGTCGGCCATGGCCGGCTCCGGATCAAAGCCGTAGCCGGGCGCATCGGTGATCTCGCGGTCCCACGTCACCGCAAGGGACAGCGACGCCAGATGGTAGCCGTCCGGCACGTCGATGAAATAACGCTGTGCGCAACCGGGGCTGACCGAGGCCGCATCCCAGCCGGTGGCCGTCACGTCCGCGGCCGCGCCGCCGGGCTGCTCGCCCGATTCGAGTATGCGATGGCTGTTGTCGATGTTCAGCTCGCCCGCCCCGTAGACGGGGTCAAGCGGCGCGCCGGGCGAACGCGACCAGCCGGGGAACTCATCCTTGGTCGCGCCCGCCAGCAGCATGGCCCGGACCGCCACGTGATCGGGCGCCCCATCCTCCAGCAACAGGGCCGACGCACCGGCCACCAAGGGGGCCGCGTAGCTGGTAGCTCCCTGTGGCACGACCATGTGCGGCCGGAGACGGCCCTCGCCGTCGCGCGTGGTGCCGCCCCGGCTGTGGTCCCCGTCGGTGACACCGACGGCGATGACGTTGTAGGCATTGGCCAGGCCATCCGGCAGTGCCCCCGTGCCGTTGTTGAGGCCTACCACGCAGGCGACGCCGTCTCGCGCGATCCTGTAGTCCAGGCGGCGGAGCATGTCCACGGCCGTGCTGTCGCTGCCGTAGTTGACGATCCAACTGTGATTCTCCACGCGCCGCGGTTGCACCTCGGGCGGCTGGGTCCGGTTCACTCGAAGCATGCCGCCGGCCAGCCAGTCGTCTGCGTAGTAGAGGTCGATCTCATCGATGCCGGGCGCGATGCTGGTATCCAGCCCGTAGAATCGCTTGCCCACGAGCGTCGCGTGGCTGGAGGTGCCTCCGCCGTTCTGGCTGACGTCCGTGAAGACCTTTCCCTCGAACTCGGAGTGGCTCGTGTCGGGCAGGTAGTTGCCGGAAGACGCCGCCTCAACGTGAGCCACGCCGATGCCGGCCCCCGTGGGGGCGCCATCCCCAAGCCGCGCCAGAAGCTCGGTGTAGCCGACTTCGTCCCGAACACCGGCCAACGCCACGGGCGACAGGACGGCTATCGCGAGCGCTGCCCACGTCCCTCGGATGCGATGCATCGGCTCCTGCCGCATGTTCCTGCCCTCCGCGGCATACCGGCCGCGCCGTTATGCGCCATGCCTCGCCCGTCGGCGCAGCAGGGCCGCTGCACCCAGTCCCAGCAGCATCATGGCCGATGGCTCGGGAGCATCGGCAGGCGGACCGGCCATGCCCCCAGTATAGCCGTAGTTGCCCAGCAACTTGCCCAAGTCGGACAAGCCGATTTGAGCATCGCCATCGAGGTCGCCGTCGGCCCAACCCATGCCGCTCGTGCTGCCATATCCGCCGAGCATCATGCCTAAGTCGCTGAGGTCCACGTCCCCGTCCAGGTCCGCGTCGCCATACTCGGTGCCGAGGATGTCCTGGACCAGCTCATCCACGTCCGGCTGGCCCACCGTCCCCGAGTCGTCCAAGTCGGCGAACATGTCCGAGGTGCCGAACCAGTCGTAGCACAGATCGATATCGGCCGCGTCGATGTCGTCCGCCGTCTCATCCCCGTCCGTGTCCACGTCGCCGAGCAGCGTCACCTCGTAGCTCACCTGCTCGCTGTAGTTGGCATTCGCCGCCGCCCGGCTCGTGGCCGTTACGCTGACGGTGCCGCTGCGAGCGCCGACCGACGAGGTGTCCATCGTGAGAACGTGGCTGTTCGATCCGCCCAGCGCCGGATCCGTGTCGCTGAAACTGCCGGCCAGCGCGCCGCTGCCGGAGCCGTCGTAGTCCAATTCGTCCGCGCCCAGCGGGACGCTCACCGTCGCGCCGTTGGACACGGTC
The DNA here is from genome assembly GCA_964531695.1 of uncultured Planctomycetaceae bacterium. GTDB lineage: Bacteria > Planctomycetota > Phycisphaerae > SM23-33 > SM23-33 > JAGXKT01. The sequence continues at coordinate 7,702 of CAZHEH010000054.1, forward strand.
ACCTCCACCTCGGCCGTGCGGCCTTGCCTCACCTTACCCCCCACCAGACCCGTCGGCTCCGAAGAGGCATCGAGAACCGAGGGGAGCTGGTAGTCCGCCACCACCGGCGAATGATCGCTCGCCTTGGCCAGGGAGTCCCGCACGGCGTCCCGCGTTGCGGCGGGTTCCCCCAGTTCGCTCATGATCCAGTCGAGGCCCGTGTTCCCGGAGCTGTTGGCGGCCTGGTTGAAGCTCGTGCCGTTGTTGCCGAATGTGTGATACGATTCCTCGGTGGCGGGCGAATCGCCCGAGTCAGGGCCGATGTAGGCCAATCCCTCGCCGTCATTGAGCTCCGTGGAAACCATGATGTGATCGAAGCGGTCGTCCATGCCGCCGGTCACCAGCCCATAGCTGCCGTCGTGGGGACTCTGGGTATGGATATCCGCGAACGAGCAATTGTTGTACCAGTATCCGGGGCGGTTCAGCACGTCCACCGCCTGACCATTGCCTGAGGTACCCAGCTCGGTCGAGAGCCGCATGATCTCATAGGGATTCTCCAGCCACGCATATAGATTGTTCGCGTCCTCGAAGCTGTTCTTCTGGTTGTAGTCGCCGGCATAGAGGATATTCGCATCGGCGTCGAGGTGGTCCGAGCCGAAGCGAAGGCCCGAGTCGCCGGACCCGGTTTGGCCCTCGGAAAACTGTATCCGTACGTCGAGGGCGGCGTCGCGTCGGCGGGTCTGGTCGCCCGAGTCGCTGCCGGCCTTGTAGTGGCTGTTGTAGACCCACAAGTCGGCCTCGGCGCCGTAGCCGGCCGGCCGGAGGGCGATCCGCGCCGTGGAGCGACCGGTCTCCGTGCGATACCAGTCTTCATGCTGCACCGAGACGGTGGCGCTGTTGTAGACGAAGCCGACCTGGTAGCCGTCGGTGTTGTACGGCGTCTCGGACCACGCGGCGTAGTCGCTCGTGCCGGTGATCGCGTTCAGCTCGTCAGCGAAGTCCGTCAGCGAACCGCTGTCCTGGCGCTGCTCCTGCAGAATCAGAACGTCGATGGGCCGGCTGATTCCGTTAACCGGCTCCCGCCCCATGTAGTCCAATACGCGATTGAAGTGCGTCTGACGCGCGGAGAAGCCCCCCGTCTGGCTTGTGGCGGTGTTCCAACTGACGACACGGAGCTGGGCCGCAGCCGGACTGGCCGCCACGCCCACGCTCGCCATGATCAGAACCGAGTTCACCACCCGCCGCCATTTCCCACAATACTCATGCATGTCCTGTCCCTTCCTCCGCGCTGTCCGCGCACTCACAATCCCGGTCATCGGTGTCTGAGACCCGTCGAGTCCCTCACCGGATAACCCCGTTCTGATCGTTCGGGTCGAAGGTGGAGCCGGAGTTGATGATCTCCGACCCTGTCGGCCAGTAGTAGCTGGTCTTCATCGACTCGACCGCGTTCATATTCTCACAATGTCCGTCGTAGAACAGCAGGTTCATCGACTCGTCGTGACGCCATGCATAATCGGTGTTCTCCGGGCGCAGCGTCAGGTCGTTGTTCGGACGGTGCGGATCTCCTCCCATCGGCGTCGGGGGGCCGTACAGCATGAAGTTGCCACCGGCAATCTGCCGTTGCACATTGTTGAGACTGACCTCGGCGCCGTTGTAGTACCGGGCACCCTCCAGGACATATACCTTATCCGAAGGCGATCCGACGTTCTCCATCTGCGGCAGGTAGTACTCCGGGACCCTTACGATTCCCGTCCGGGAATTGACTATGTCCGAATGATTCTCGACTTTCCCTGAACCCAACACGTGGAACGCCAGTGCGGCCGAGTAGCTCGAATAGCGGATCTCGTTCACGGGGATACCGGCGAGCTCCGTCTCGTCGTCCGGCCAGCAGTAGTCGTAGGTCTGCTCGTTACTGGGACAGCGAAGATCGGTTCCCAGGATTTGAACGAGTCTCGCGACGTCGTTGTTTGGAAAACCGAGTGTCAATCCCAAGGTCGGCGACGCCCAGTCCATGTTCTGGATGGGAGTGGTCCCGCTTGTATTGACGTCTTGTATCTTATTCATGCCCCCGAAGCGGGTAAGCTCCCGGCCGCTCGTGTTCGGGCCGGCCAGCCAGCCGTCGAACTCGCTGCCGTACAAAGCGCGGGCTTTCCCCGCCGCGCTGAGATGTACCCCACATGCCGCGCGCCGCATCAACTCCTTCGCTTGGCTCAGCGAAGGCAAGAGAATCGCCACAAGCAGCGCGATAATCGCAATCACCACCAGCAATTCGATGAGCGTGAAACCCGTACCGCCGGGTCTGCGTTCGGCAGCACTTCTCATGTCAGTCCGGTTCATAGTACTCTTCCTCGGGCCGGGGACCGCGCGGACCGCAACGAGGTCCTCAGAGCTTCTCCTATGCACCCGCTTGGCCGCGATCTTTCCGCACGTAACGGGCGCGTGCCGTTCTTCCTCGGACACTACATCCGCATCCGTTGTTCTCATCCGGTGAGTGACTTGAGGCGAAGTGTCGGCATCCGTTGCCATTGCGCCATCCATAGCTGCTCCCGACAGTACCGGCGACCGCACCATAAGAACGAAGCCGCTCAGCCGCCAAGACCATGCACCATACGCAGATCGACCCTCGCCATTACTCCGCCAATCATCCTACTTGGGTCTTATTAGGATTTCGTAAGTTCTCGGTTATCCGTCCGCAAATCCCGATGGCCATGCCCGGCCAGGCGCGCTGCCCGTGAGAGTCCGGCCGTAAGAAAAAGGGGGCGTGACGCGGCCTGCTCAAGGCCGCGTCATCGCCCTTCGCCCGGTAGAGGTTCGCTCTGCAGTGAGGCCCGAATGCCGGACTGCGGCCAAGGAGGAGAGAACTCCGCAGTTCCAACGGTGGCGCTCAATCCGCGTTCGGCGAGGGCTTCCGGCGAAGGAGGAGAAGACCGGAAGCGGTTACCGACGGGGGCTCAGGCCGTCGGCGCCGATGCGGTGCAATGAACCTCTACCTTTCGGGATTCCATGCCACGCTCGCCCCAGGAGGAGAAGGCGATAGACAACCGGGCGCTCATCTCCGGCCGTCCTGTGGGGCCTCTTGCGGCGCCGGTGGGAG
>CAZHEH010000055.1:0-9954 GCA_964531695.1 uncultured Planctomycetaceae bacterium
CATCGGCAGGTCCCGGGCCGTCTGAGTGAGCGTCCGGTGAACGTTCATTCGCCCGCCGCAGGCGGGACATCGCAACCTGCGCCTGCCGTCGCGTCGAAGGTTCACCTGGACAATCTCGCTGCTCATGGTAATCTTCTGGACGACGTACCCTTCAAAGCGAAACAACGCACGAATGCCGTGCACATACATGGCTCAACCTCCTGCCGCTCAATGAGTCGTGATAAACCATTGAAAAAGCAGAGGTTGAGCCTCTTTTCAAGCATTCAGTTCACCAGCAAGATTGAAGAAGGGCCCGTAAACAGGACCTCGGCATCCCGCTCGCGCTGGACGTAGTTCCGCACGGCCGTGTGCCAGTCGTCGTACTCCCGGTCGATCTTCTCCGGCGGGGCGTCGATGCTCGGGCCGTCGTCGGAGAAGACCGCGAACCAGGCATCGTCGAACACGCGGTCCCAGTCGTCCCAGGCCTCGTCCTGGTGCAGCCGCTGGATGGCGTTGTGGACGACGGTACCGCGGCACTGGCCGAGCGTGCGGAACGCCGGCGCAACCCCCTGTAACCGCAACAGCAAGGCGTGCGGGCAGGAGAGGTAAGCGTTGATCTGCCACTGATGGTACGGGCCTTCGAGTCGCGTCATGGTCGGTCTCCTTGTGACTGCAAAGTTTGCGGTTGAATGTAAATCGAACATCACCATGTCTGATCTTAGAGTATCGGCCGGGCCTATGTCCGTCAAACAAAAAATCAATTGTAGTGATTTTTATTTGCTCGGGGTACCGCCCCTCGTATACTGGCGTCCAGACAGGCGCATCCAGGACCTCCCTATGGATTTTGCTGCAACATTCGGGGCAAACCTACGGCGCCTTCGTGCAAGTGCGGGCTTCCGTCAAAGGGATCTCGCCGAGAAGTGTGACTGCGCGCAAGGGTACATAAGTAGCCTTGAAGCCGGTCAGTTTTCGCCTTCGATGAGCATCTTGCTGCGGCTGGCAGGCGCCTTGGCTGTGCCGCCCGCGGCTCTTTTGGCAACCAACGATGAAAACGACGTCAACCCGGGACGTTCGGGGGGAATCCCGATAATCAATGCCTCGCGCGACAGTACACTACCAGCCCCGCTCCTAAAGGAAGGCCAAGTGGTCAACCACGGCCGGACGGTATTCCGCGTCCCTGGCGTCCAGGCGAGCGAGACCTTCGCCGCCTATCTGCCCGACGACGCGATGGATCCGCCCTTTCGAAAGCAAGACCTCGTCGTCTTCTCCCTGACCCGCGACGCGGCCGACGGGGACGCGGCCCTGGTTGACGTGGACGGCGAGGCGGTCTTCCGGACGGTGTGGGAACTGCCCGACGGCCAGTGGCGGCTCCAGCCGAGCAACGCGCGCTACGAGCCCCACGTGATCCGCGGCGATACGAAGGTACGGATGTGGCCGGCCATCGGCCGCTGGCAGCGTCTCCGCCGCGGCCGGGGCGGGCGAACGAAATAGCCCCGCCGCTTGCAAAGTTTGCAGGCGCGAGGCGCCGAGTCGGCCGGTCGCGGACTGCAAAGTTTGCCGGCGCGGGCGGGCTTCGGTGTCCGGATTGCGCGCTGCCGTGCGCTCCGTCCGCGGGCGCTATGCTTGGCCGGAGTCCGTCTCCCCCTGCCGCTCGGCCTCCAGGAACTCGGGATCCGGCGCCAGGGCCCGCTGGACACGGGCCTCCGCCTGGGTCGCCTTGCGCCGCTCGAGCTCGCTCATGCCGCCTGCGCCGCGCAGGCGACCGGAGAGTTTCTGGCGCATCCTCGCCATCTCGTCCCACACCCCGAGACGCGTGGCCATCATGTCGAGCAGCTTGATCGTGTCCTCCATGCAGACCTCGATCGAGCGGCTCCGGGGCCCTCGGTGCGTCTTGACCTTCCGTACCGGCGGCATGCTGATGCCCTCCCGCAAGAGCTGCTCCGGCGTCTTCCGGCCCTCGAGCAGGGCCTCCAGGCCCGCCAGCGACCGCCCGCTGAGTAGATGGTGCAGGAACAGGGACATCTGCGCCCGGAGCGTATCCGGGTGCGATTCACGCTCCTGGACGGCGCGGACGATGGGCCCCGTCTCCAGCAACTCCTGCGGCCGGGTCTCGGCCCGGCGCGGGCTGTAGCCGGCGCCGATGTAGGCCTGGTACGCCGAGCCCTGGACCACATACAAGTCCACGAACGCCTGCTGCCGTGGCGGGAGGGCGTCCCAGGCCGGGGTGCACGGCCGCTTCCGTGTGACATCCATCTTCTGGCTCCTTGCGAGTCCGTTCCGGGGCCTCTACGACCTCTGCCTCTCATTATCGGCGACGGGACGGCAATCGCCCAGGGAATCTGGACGTACCTTCCGAGGGCCCGCCTGTCTTCGCGCGTCCGCGGGCATCGCGGAGCGCTACCCCAACCGGTGGGGGAACCGAATCCGGCGTATTCAGGATTTTGGGGCATATCCCCTTCGGGTCGACGGATAACCGGACGATACAGTCAATAGAGAAGTCTACGGTACGCGTTCTCCGCCAAACAGAAAGGCGATGCCATGACCCCTACGAAGCAACAACGCGCCAATCGACGGAATGCACAGAAATCCACCGGGCCCAAGACGGCCGGTGGCAAGGCGAAAGTCCGCCAGAACGCCGTGAAGCACGGCCTGTTCGCGCGGATGCCGGTGCTGCCCAAATTCGAGTCCGAGGAGGAATGGCAAGAGCACCTCCGCCTCGTCTTGGCCGAGCTGCAGCCCGTGGGGCACCTGGAGAGCGCGTTGGCGACCCGAATCGCCACGCTGCTGTGGCGCCTGCAGCGGGTCGCGCGGTACGAGGGCTCCGCTTCGGGGCACGTGATCGAGCACATCGACAACCAGCTGCAGATGGAATGGCTGTGCCGGGGCGAGCTCCGCGGTACCCTCACGGACTACCACAAGGCGGCCCAGGCGGCGGCCGAGGAGGAAGAGGCGCTGGGCGTCCTGGACGAGATCGCCGAAGCCCCGGATGCCAGATACGTACGCGGCGGCCTGTCGGCCCTGGAGTGGATGGCCCGGAGGTTCGGGCCCACGGACCTCTTTGGGCTCATGGCCAATCCCAACCTGCCTGAAGCGGACCGGGAATGGTTCGCCGAGAATGAGGAACAGGGGCCGTTGGTAGAGCCCCCCACGGCCGCCTTCTGCCGTCGTATCGTGGATGCCCTCGCGGCCCGGAAGGGCGTGGAGTCGTCGTCCCTGCTCGACGCGGCCCGGAAGGTCCGTGCGGCCCAGCGCGATCGCCTCGTCGCCGAGCGGGATGCGTATCGCCGGATCCTGGAACGCCAACAGGAAAGCCAACTCCTGCCCCCCGGATACGAGCTTCAGAAGGTCCAGCGCCAGGAGGCGCATCTGGACCGGGCGCTGGAGCGGGCCTACGCCCGGCTTGAGAAACTCCAGACTCGGCGGCAGTGGCAGGCGGCCCCGCCGTCGGAGACACAGCAGGCGGGGGCGAAGAAGGGCAGCGGCGGCAGCGGCGACGGCTCGGGCCGGCCGGCTCGCTGAGCGCTCCGCCGGGCAGGCGGTTTGCGGAACAAAGCCATGGGCAAGACGGTGAGAACGATTCTGCGGAACAAAGCCATTCGCCCCAGCGGAGGAGGCAGACAATCGTCTGTCGGATGCGGCGCGGCCTTCCGTTGGGCTGTCGCCGGCAACCGGCTGCCCTGCGGCCGGCCGTTGCGGACGCCCGGCCGGGGGAACGCCAAGACGCCGATATCCGCGTCGATCCGAAGGCAATCGCGTCATCCCTCCGTGATTCCGGCCGGGGCGGCCCGGTTGCCGGGGCTTCCGCCCCGGCCTGGAATCGACGCGCCTCGGCCGCGGCGCGCCGCCCCTCGGCTACTCGTCGCCGCCGGTGAGGTTCTCCAGCGCCTCGCGGCCCTGTTCCCCGACCGACTTGGCGGCCTGAATCGCCGCCTCGCCCGCCTCCACGGCCTTCCGCATCGCTTCCTTGGCCTCGGGCGGGGCGTCCTCGAGCTTGGTCTTGAGTTCTTCGAGGGCCTCCTCGGCCTTGTCCATGTCCTGGTCCTTGACGTGCTGTTTGATCTCCTCCAGCTTCTCGTCGGCCATCTTCCGGGCTTCCTCGCTCGTCTCCGGCGTATCCTCCCCGCCGCAGCCGGCGGCGAAGAAGGCCACCCCGAGCAGCATCGGCGCAATCCAAGCGATCTGTCTCATCTCTCGTCTCCTTGCTCTTGTCATTCCGGGCTCGCCGCGCGGGTCCTTGCCACGCACGCTCCCGGGGGTCACGCGGCTGGCCGTAAGCCGCCTTTGCGGCAATCATAGGCAGCGGCACGCATATGGTGCGATCGTATGTGGGGCAGGGCTTCTGCCGGGGCTGGACAGCCGCAACCGGGCTCGCGATAACGCCCACCGGGCCTCCGTGCCGATAGATCGTGTACGGCGGAAGGGCATTCAGCGGATGTAAAGGACGCGCGGTTGCGGCAGCTTCGATCAACCCGGCCGGATGCGAGCGGCGAGCGGCGCCGCCGCGTTCTGGCGATCGTGGGCGATACCCAGGTAGGTCTGTGGGTGATCCGCAGTCTGGCCCGCAACGGCCTGAGGGCCTACGCCATTGTCGGCTCCCCGCAGGGACAGGCGGCGTACAGCCGCTATGCCGCCGGGGCGTGGACGCTTGATTCCGCGCCGCGGGACGCCGGCTTCGCCGAGGAACTCGAATCGCTGGCCCGACGGCTCGACGTCGGCTCGATCATGACGATCTCGGAGACCTACCACGATGTACTGATCGGAATCCGGGAGCGCTTCGAGCCGGAGATCCACATATTCTCTCCGCCGCGCGAGCGGTTCGACAAGGCCACGGACAAGGACTACATGCAGTTGCTCTGCCGGGAGTTGGACGTGCCCGTGGCCCGGGGCACGACGTTGGATCGGCTGATGGCCGGGGCCGAGGAATTGGCGTTTCCGCTGGTGCTGCGGACCCGTCGGCAGAACGATCCGTCCGGCCGGCGGGCCCCGTGGAAAGCGGCCTATGCCGAGAGCCCCGAGCAGCTCTCCTCGCTGCACGAGTCGGTCTGTGATCTGGCCGACAACGTACTCGTCCAGGAGTACCACCCCGGCGTGGAGGAGCACGTGCAGGTGCTGATGCACGAGGGCCGGGCCTTCATGACGGGCGACTACATCGGCGAGCACCACATGCCGCTGGCCGGCGGCGTGACGGTGCAGCGCGTGAGCTGCCACCACCCGCCGGTGATTCGCGACGCCGTGCGGCTGCTGGCGGCGCTGGGCTGGCAGGGCGTCGCCGGCGCCCAATTCCACTACGACCCGGCCACGGGCGAGTACATCTTCCTGGAGATCAACCCGCGGTTTATCGGCGGGCTGCCGACCGTCATCCTGGCGGGCTTCGAGGCGCCGTTCCTGCTGTGGCAAAGCCACTTCGAGCCGGAGCGGATGGTCCCCGGCCGGTATGAGGTGGGGCTCCGCAGCCGAATCCTCGGCGGGGACGCGAACTGGATGTTCGGCATGATGCGCGGCGATCAACTCCCGCCGGGTGAGCGCCGGCTCGGGAAGCTGGCGACGATCGGGCGATTCCTGTGGCACTCCGGGCCGTGGACGCGGGACGATACGTTCCTGCTGGGCGACCCGAAGCCGTTCCTTGCCGATCTGAGGCAGATGGTTCACAAGCTCGGCGCCGAGACGTTCGACATCATCGGCAACCCCAAGACCCAGGAGACGGCGCATTGACGCCGGGCGTGTACATCACGGTGGATGTCGAGTGCAGCATGGGCGGGGCGTGGGGCAATCCCAAGCTGCGCCCGGTGCCGCCGTCGCGTGCGATCTGGGGCGATTACGACGGCCGCCGGCTGGGCGTGCCGCGCATCGTGGAAATCCTGGGCGAGTATGGCCTGGCGGCGACGTTCTTTGTGGAGCCGTTCACCGATGAGCAGGGCTGGCCGGGCGAGATGGAGCCGGTTTGCACGTACCTGCTCGACCACGGCCAGGACGTGCAGCTCCACATCCACCCGAACCACAAGCACTACGGGCTGATCCGGCAGGGCGTCGAATGCGGCCGGACCGATCAGATGGCGGATCTCGAGCCCGGGCGGCAGCGCGAGCTGATCGAGGAAGGCGCCGAGCGCCTGGCCCGCTGGACGGGCCGCCGGCCTGTGGCCTTCCGGGCGGGCAACATGGGCGCGTCCGAGGCGACGCTGGGGGCCGTCGCCGCGGCCGGGCTGCGGATCGACAGCAGCTACACGTTCGTCTATGCCGGCGGGCAGTGCCGCTTCCCGCCGGGCGACCCGTACAACGGCACCCGATGGTACGGCGACGTGCTGGAGCTGGCCCTGTCGGGCTTCCGCCAGCCGCGTATGCCGGGGCTGCACCGCGCCAAGCCCGTGGACCTCGTGGGGATCTGCCTCGGCGAGTGCCGCGATGCCATCGAGCGGATCGCGGAGGCCGGGGCGGAGGCGGTGGCCATTCTGCATTCGTTCAGTTTGCTCAAGGTGCGGAACGTCCAGTACCATGGCGGCCGCCCGAACCGCGTGGTGACGCGGCGGCTCCGGGGGCTGTGCCGCTGGCTGGCGTCCGCGGAAGACGCACATCCGGTGCGGACGGTGGCCGAGCTGGCGGAAGCCGTCGAGCGCGGCGACTTCGAGGCATCGGCCGTGGCGCCCCCGGCGCTGGGTCGGCCCTGGCGGGCGCTGCGCCGCAAGGCGGTGCAGGCGGTGAACAACCTGCACTGGACATGACCGCTGAGGGGCGGCAAATTGATGAATACGGGAAGGCGAGCAATGCGGGAGTGGACGACAGCGGCGGCAGTCATCTGGTGCATCGCGGCGCAGGCGGCGGCCTCGCCGCGCCCGGCGCCTGCGACCGCGCCGGCCACGGCGCCGTCCACGGCCCCGGCCGTCGAGGCGAGTCTTACCGACGTGTACGTTTCTTCCCCGAAGGAGTTACGGGCGGCGCTGGCGGATTTGGAGCCGGGCACGCGCATCCTCGTTGCGCCGGGCGAGTACCGGGGCTTTTCGCTGCGGCGTTTCTCGGCCCGCATGGACGCGCCCGTCGTGATCACCGCCGCCGACGCCACGGACCCGCCGGTTTTCGGCGGCGGCCACGAGGCGATCAAGCTTACGAGTTGCAGCTTCATCCGGCTGGAAAGACTCATCGTCCGCGGCTGCCGCGACAACGGCATCAACATCGACGACGGCGGATCGGACCGCTTGCCCTCCCGGCGGATCGTCCTGCGGCACCTCACCGTGGAGGACATCGGGCCCGGCGGCAACCACGACGCGATCAAGCTCTCCGGTGTGATGGACGCCGTGATCCGGGACTGCCGGATCAGCCGCTGGGGCGGGTCGGGCATTGACATGGTCGGCTGCCACCGCGTCGTGGTCGACGGCTGCCGGTTTCAGGGCGACCCCGAGGCCCGGCAGAAGAACTCCGTGCAGATCAAGGGCGGCTCGTCCCACGTCCTCGTGCAGGACTGTGCCTTCCTCAACGCCGGCGAGCGGGTGGTCAACCTGGGCGGGGCGACGGGGGAGGCGTTCTTCCGGCCGCGCGGCGTGCCGTACGAGGCCAAGGACGTGACCGTCGCCGGCTGCCGGTTCGTCGGCGGCGAGGCCCACATCGCCTGGGTGACGTGCCTGGACACCCACGTGCATCACAACATCTTCTACCGGCCCGGCAAGTGGGTTGGGCGGATCCTGCAGGAGACCGACGACGGCCGCTTCGAGCCGTGCGGACGGGGCGTGTTCGCCCACAACCTGGTGGTGGCCGACGCGGAGCTGCCGGCGGCGATCAACGTCGGCCGCGGCACGGCGCCGCGGAGCTTCGCCTTCCGCGAGAACGCCTGGTACTTTGCCGACGGGCGGCGGCCGTCGCTGCCCGTGGCCGAGCGGGGCGGGGTCCACCAGGTGGACCCGGAACTCCGGCATGCGGGCACCGCGGCGATGGAGATCGGCTCGGAGGACCCGCGACTGGACGGCATCGGTCCCCGGGCGTATGAGCGGTGGGAGGCCCCCGAGAACTTCGAGGACGTCGAGACGCCGGAAGTGCCCCCGACGACCACGGCGAGTCCTGTACTGGGCGTCGATCTCCCGGAATGGCTGCTGTACATCGCGGGCGCAACCGTACTGGGCGCCATCGTCGTTGGGCTGGTGCTCCGCCGAGTTCGCGGCGCGGGGTGAGACGAGAGGATCTGTCATGTGGCCTCCCATAGCCAGGGCGGCGTTTCGTCTGCACGAGCGGATGCTCGGCCGGCCGAGTTTCCGGCTGCTGGCCGAGTTGCGGAGGAGCGAGCGCTGGGACCCGGAGCGGATGGCGGCTCTGCAGCTCGAACGCCTCCGGCGCGTCGTGGGGGCGGCCTGGGAGCACACGCCGTACTGGCGGGGCGTGATGCAGGAGGCGGGGTTCGGCCCGCAGGATGTCCGCGACCTGGCCGACCTCCGACGCTTCCCGCTGCTGGGGAAGCAGACGCTGCGGGAGCACCGCGAGGAAATGGTCTGGCGCGAGGAAGGCCGCCGCGTCCGGCTGGTTCGCACCAGCGGCTCGACGAATGAAGCGCTGCAGTTCTACACCTCGGCCACGCGCGAGGCCCACATCAACGCCGCCCGCATGCGGGGGCACGAGTGGGTCGGCATACGCCGCGGCGAGAAAGAGATGTACTTCTGGGGCAGTCCCGTCGAGCTGAGCGCGCAGGACCGGCTCAAGCGCCTGCGCGACTGGCTGATCAACGACGGGCTGACCAGCGGCTTCGAGTTGAGCGAGGACCGCGTGGCGGCGTACTTCGAGTATTGGCGACGCTGGCGGCCGCGATGTCTGTTCGGCTACCCGTGCAGTTTCACGCTGATGACCGACATGGCGGGACGGCAGAGCATCGACCTGTCCGAGCTGTCCCGTCGCGGGCTGAAGGTCATCGTCACGACCTCGGAGATGCTCACGGATGTCGACCGCCACAAAATCTCGCAGGCGTTCGGGGTGCCGGTGTATGACTCCTACGGCCTGCGGGAGGCGGGCCTGGTCGGCCACGAGTGCGAACGGCGCACGATGCACTGCATGGACGAGCAGCTCATCCTCGAGACGGTCGACCCGGACACGGGCGAACCCGTGGACGGCGAGGGAGAACTCGTCGTGACGAACATCATGAGCGCCGTGATGCCCGTACTGCGTTATCGAACGGGTGACATCGTGACGCTCTCGAGAGACCCGTGCCCGTGCGGGCGGACGCTGTCCCGCGTGACGATCAGCGGCGGGAGGGTCGCGGACTTCGTCGTGACGACCCACGGCGTATGGATCCCCGGCTATGCCTTCATCTACATCTGCCGGGCCGTGCCCGGCGTGGTGAAGTTCCAGGTCCACCAGGAGCGCTGCGGCCGCGTCGACGTCCGCCTGGCGGTGGACGAACGCTTTCCCGAAGACGGCATGGAGCGGATACGCGGCGCGGTCCGCCAGCGCTTGCAGAGCGATGACGAAGTCGGCGTGCAGGTCGTGGACGACATTCGCCCGGCCCCCTCCGGCAAGTACCGCCCGGTGATCGGCACGCTGGCGGCGAAGCTGCGGGGCTCCCGGCAGGGCCCCCGCACGCCGGACGATGCACGAGGGTCCGGGGATCCATGACCCGGCCCCATGGGAATCCCCCAGGTCGCCGGGCGGGGCCCTAGGCGCATCCTTCGCTGGCTCATGGATCCATTGGTTCGTGGACTCGCCTGCCCGCCCAAGCCGTTGTCCGGCTTCAGCGCGTTCGGCGCCCAGCGCCGTGGCCGGCGGACAGGACGGCGACGCCCAGCATGTCCGGCCACAGATGCATCACGTTGTCTGCGCGACGGGGATCGTCCAGCTCGCCGAACCAACGCACTCCTTTGCGTTGAAATCGAGCGTTGAGTACTATGAGTAGATTCTTGAGCCGCAGGCCGAGCGGAGCCCCGCCGACAGAACGAGTATCCTTCAATTCCGCACTGTGACAGTACAATAGCAGCAAAACTGCCCCAATTCTGCATTTGCGCAAAGGGC
>CAZHEH010000056.1:0-9699 GCA_964531695.1 uncultured Planctomycetaceae bacterium
GCCCCGAGATGACGCGTGCCCCATCACGGCCGGGGATTGTCGCGCGCACGGCCGGAATCGACAAGGGCAAACGGGGCCGCGGCAGCGGCGGCAGAAGGTAGCCCCGGTCGTGAGACCGGGGGCCGAGAGCCGCCTGCCCGAGTTGGGAGCCCCGGCAGGGGCGACGGAAGCGGCGATCCACGGCTCTGTCGCCCCGCTGGGGCTCCTCGACGCTGCGGCGTGAACTTTCCCCCGCCCTCCGGCCTTCGACTCGTCCCGGCGCGCCGGGACTCGCTTCAGACCGCACGGGCGGGGCTACCTTCTTGCGGCCCCTACGGGGCCTTCGCTTCGCTCCGGCTGCCGGGCCTACAGACCACCTCCACGCCGGGTTACCTTGCGGCGGCCCCTACGGGGCCTTCGCTTCGCTCCGGCTGCCGGGCGTGCAGACCACCTCCACGCCGGGCTACCTTGCGGCGGCCCCTACGGGGCCTTCGCTTCGCTGCGATTGCCGGGCGTTGTTGATCTGCGGCATTCCCCCGCCTTCATCCGCGCCTCATGCCGTCCGCCGCCCGTCGTATCTCCCTTCGTCTGTCCTTGTCGAGCCGGTCGAGGTTCCGCAGTTGCATGCCCATTCGGGGCACGCTCGCGAGGGCGTCGGCGTTGCGGAGGAGGAAGTCCCAGTAGAGCGTGGTGAAGGGGCACGCGCGGTCGCCGGTGGCCTCGGCCGGGCGGTAGGGGCAACGGCGGCAGTAGTCGCTCATCCGGTCGATGTACTTGCCCGAGGCCGCGTAGGGCTTGGAGGCCATCACGCCTCCGTCGGCGTACTGAGACATCCCGAGGGTGTTGGGCAGCTCGACCCACTCGACGGCGTCGACGTACACCGCCAGGTACCACTCGTGCACAGCCCGCGGCCGGACACCGAGCAGAAGAGCGTACAGGCCGGTCACCATCAGCCGCTGGATGTGATGGGCGTAGCCGAGCGCGAGCGTCTGGCCGATCGCGGCCCGGAGGCAGGCGGCGTCCGTCTGGCCCGTCCAGTACAACGCGGGCAGGTCCGCGGCCGCGCCGAGGGCGTTGCGGTCGAGGTACTCCGGCATGAAGCGCCAGTACACGCCGCGGACGTACTCCCGCCAGCCGAGCAGTTGCCGGATGAAGCCCTCGGCCGATTCGAGCGGCGCCCGGCCGTCCGCGTAGGCCCGCCCGGCCGCTTCGATGGCGCGCCACGGCGAAAGGAGCTTCAGGTTGATCGCGGCCGAAAGGCGCGCGTGGTAGAGCACCGGCTGGTCGGTCCACATGGCGTCCTGGTACGTGCCGAACAGCGGCAGGCGGTGCTGGATGAAGTCGCCCAGCGCGGCCGAGGCGTCGGCGGGCGTAACGGGCCAGTCGAAGGCGTCCAGCGAGCCGGGGTGGTCGGCGAAGCGCTCGTTGACCAAGCGGAGGACCTCGCGGGTCGTCTCATCCGGCGGGAAGCTCGCGGGGCGCGGCACGTGGCCGGGGCCATCGCGCCCGAAGCTGCCGCGGTTGGCGGCGTCGTAGTTCCACTTGCCGCCTTCGGGCTGATCGCCGTCGAGCAGCACGCCGTGGCGGCGCCGCATCTGGCGGTAGAAGTACTCCATGCGGAGCTGCTTGCGCCCGGCCGCGTGCTCGGCGAACTGCTCGTGCGTGCAGAGGAAGCTCCGGTCCGGCCGGACCTCCAGCTCGCAGCCGGCCTCGCGGGCGGCCGTGGTGAGCAGCTCGCGGACGCGGTACTCGCCGGGCTCGACGACGATGAGCCGCTCGGGTTTGAGGCGCTGCATGTCCCGCTTGAGCGCGGTGGCGAGGTCCGGCGCGGGGTCGCGGTCGTCGAGTTGGCGGTAGTGGACGGTCCGGCCGGCGTCGCGTGCGGCGTTCCGATAGTGCCGCATGGCCGCGAGGAACATGGCGATCCGCGGCTTGGTGGACCACACATGCTCGCTCTCGGCGGGGACCTCGGCCATCCAGACGGCGTCGCATGACGGAGCGAATTCATCGAAGGCGGATGATCCGGCGTCGAGCTGGTCGCCGAGGACGAGAATCAGGTGCCGAAGAGGCATGGATCAAGTATACGTCGCCCGGCGGCCGCCTGCCCGCGCCCTTTCCGCGCCTGGGGCTTCCTCCAGCAGCTACTCGTAGCTGCACGGACCGGGCGCGGTGGGCGCTTCGGCCGAGGCCTTGTCGCCGGGGCGAGATGCGGCCTCGGCCGTCGTGCTGCCGTCTTCGCCGACGGGATCCGCCGCCGGAGACGACGCGAGGGTCGCGCAAAACACACACGCGACCGAGATGCCCACCGCCGCCGATCGTCTTCGACGGTTCATAGTCGTCCCTCCCCGCTGATATGCTTCGACGCGTCTTTCCGATGGAAGTTCCGCGATTTTTCCGACGGGGGGTATGCCCCCGCCACTTGGCTTACCCCGTCAACAGCGCCAGCAGCGCGTAGCCGAAGGGTGCGGCCAGGAGGGGCGAGTCGAGGATGTCGAGCACGCCGCCGAACTCGGGCACGACGGCGCCGGAGTCCTTGAGCTTGGCGGAGCGCTTCAGGACGCTCTCGGCCAGGTCCGCGAACTGCCCGGCCAGGCCGAGGCCGATGCCCATTCCGGCGGCCGCGGGCAGCGGGATGCCCGCCAGCGGCTCGCCGCCCGGCAGCATGCCGAGCCAATGGCAGCCGGCGGTCGCGGCCCCGGCGCCGAACGCCAGGCCGCCGACGAGCCCCTCCCAGCTCTTGCCGGGCGAGATCGACGGGATCATCTTGTGTCGCCCGATCGCCTTGCCGGTGAAGTACGCGCCGATGTCCGTGAACTTGACGGCCGCCAGAAACACCGCCAGTGCCGCCACGCCGAACTCCAGCCGCATCTGGAGCATCAGCGCCCCGCCGAGCCCGAGATACGCCACCGCCAGGAGGGTGACGGAGGCGGAGCGGAACCCGTCCCGCCAGCGGCGGCGGATCATCTGGTCGGCGAAGACGCACGCCAGCAGCGCCGCCAGCACGGCCAGCACGGCGCCGCCGGTCAGCGGAGCGCCTGTGAACTGCCACCAGAACGGCAGCGTTCCCAGCGTCAGCGTGCCGAACAGGCCGCTGAATCGCAGCATGTCGATGCCCGCGGCCGCGGCCATGGCGATCAGCTCGACCGCGCCCCGCGCCAGCAGCGGCAGCAGCAGCAGCGCCAGCGGCAGGGCGTACATCGGCGTCTGGCCCTCGGGGGGCAACTGCCGGCGAGCGCGGTCGATCTGCCACCCGAGCCACGCGTCCAGCACCAGCAGGCCCACGACCGCGGCGATCATCACGGCGCCGTATAGAATCCGCTTGTGCATGGTCCCTATTTAGCGCGCTGGGCGCTGCGAATGCCAGCCCGGCCGGGCGGGCGTCGCCGCGGGGGCATCCCGCCCGGGTGTGCCACGGCCATCCCGGCTGTGTCCGGGCTCGAGGACTTCGGCAGGCGCGCGAGGGCGGAACGGCCATGGAACTTGTTCACAGCCGGGTCCGCCGATAGACTCGCCGGAGGAATCCGGGATTCAGGCAAGGAGATACGACATGAAGCTGCTGGTCACGGGCAGCATCGGCATCGACACGGTGGAGGCCCCCTCGGGCAAGGCGGTGGACGCCCTGGGCGGCTCGAGCATCTACTTCTCGTACGCGGCCTCGTTCTTCGGGCCGGTGCGGCTGGTGGGCGTCGTGGGCGACGACTGCCCCGCCGGTTTCCTCAAGCCGTTGGAGGACAACCCGAACATCGACCTGGCCGGGCTCGAGGTCCGTGAGGGCAGCCAGACCTTTCGCTGGCACGGGCGGTACCACGACGACATCAACGTGCGGGACACCATCGAGGTGGACCTGAACGTGCTGGAGGAGGTCGGCCCGCAGATTCCCGAGCCGTTCCTTGACAGCGAGTATGTCTTTCTGGCCAACACGCACCCCGGACTCCAGATGGAGTTGCTGGGGCAGCTCTCCGGGCCGAAGCTCGTGGTCGCCGACACGATGGACCTGTGGATTCGCACGGAGCGCGAAGCGCTGGATGCGCTGCTCGAGCGGATCGACGGCTTCGTGCTCAACGACAGCGAGGCCAAGCTGCTGACCGAGAAGTACAACCTCATCGAGGCCGGGCTGGAGATCGCCCGCATGGTCCGGCGGTTCGTAATCGTCAAGAAGGGCGAGCACGGCAGCATCCTGTTCATGGAGGGGAAGGCCTATCCGCTGCCGGGCTACCCGGCCGGGACGGTCGTGGACCCAACCGGAGCGGGCGACTGCTACGCAGGGGCGATGATGGGCCACTTGGCCGCGACGGGCGCGACCGATGCGCTGGCGCTCCGCGAGGCGATCGCCTACGGCACGGTCACCGCGTCGATCGAGCTGGAGGACTTCTCGCTGACCCGGCTGATCGGCACGACGCGGGAGGATATCGACAAGCGCCTGGCCGAGTACCGCGAGCTGGCGAGATTCTGAGTGGGCCGTCCATGCGAACCTTCCTGGCGCTGGACATCGACGACGCCATGCGGAAGGCCCTCGCGCAGGTCGTGCCGGACCGGCCCGTGGGCGGTGCGAAGGTCCGGTGGGTCGCGCCGGAGAACCTGCACGTGACGCTGCACTTCCTCGGCGAGGTGGCGGATGAGCGAATGGCCGAGGTCTGCGACGTCGTCGAGGCCGTGGCCGAGGCGGGAGAGCCGTTCGACTTCACCGTCGAGGGGGCGGTCTGCATCCCTCCGGCCGGGCGGAAGCTGCGGATGGTGTGGGCGAACGTTACCGAGCCGACCGGCCGGCTGGCCGAGCTTCACGCCGAGCTGGGCGAGGCGCTGGAGGGGTTGGGCTTCCACCAGGAGCGTCGCGCCTACCGGCCGCACATCACGCTGGGGCGGGTCAAGTACGCCAGGCGGCCGGATGCCGTCCGCGAGCTCGTGGCGGCCCACGGCGAGACCCGTTTCGGCGTCAGCCGGGCCGATTCCGTGACGGCCTACGGCAGCGAACTGCGGCGAAACGGACCGACGTACACGGCGCTATCCCGTTTTGCAATAGTCGGTTAGGTGAAATATCCCCCGCCGGGGGATTTTCTGGCGCTTTCCGCTTGCATTTACCGAACATATACCATACAAGGTGTGCCGCGTGATGGGGTGTGGCCCTCGTGGATTCGGCGGGTTGACCGACTGCCGCGACCCCGTTGAAATGGCCACGATACGTCGCGCAACGACGGGTAGGAGAGATCGGACGATGGCCAAGTCGGCAACGAAGAGCAAGTCGCAGAGCAAGAAGGTCGAGCCGGAGGCGCCCGGGACGGAAGAGAAGCGTCAGAAGGCCCTCCAGGCGGCGGTCGAGCAGATCGAGAAGAACTACGGCAAGGGCAGCATCATGCGGATGGCGGAGGGGGACATCGCCGCGGTGCCGGGCATCCCGACCGGGGCGCTGAGCTTGGACCTGGCCCTGGGCGGGGCGGGGATTCCGCGCGGCCGCATCTGCGAGCTGTACGGCCCGGAGGGCTCGGGCAAGACGACGCTGGCGCTGCACATCGTGGCCAACGCCCAGAAAGGCGGCGGGGTGGCGGCGTTCATCGACGCCGAGCACGCCATGGACCCGACCTGGGCCCGCAAGCTGGGTGTGGACCTCGAGCAACTGCTGATCAGTCAGCCGAGCACGGGCGAGGAGGCGATGGAGATCTGCGAGATGCTCGTCCGCTCGAACGCGGTGGACGTGATCGTCGTGGACTCGGTGGCGGCGCTGATCCCGAAGGCGGAGATCGAGGGCGAGATGGGCGACCAGCACGTCGGGCTCCAGGCCCGGCTGATGAGCCAGGCGATGCGGAAGCTGGTCGGCGTGATCTCGAGGTCGCGCACCTGCGTGATCTTCATCAACCAGATCCGGATGAAGATCGGCGTGATGTTCGGCAACCCCGAGACGACCCCCGGCGGGCGGGCGCTGAAGTTCTACAGCTCCGTCCGGCTGGACATCCGCCGCGTCAGCACGATCAAGGAGGGCGAGGACGCCGTCGGAAACCACGTCCGCGCCCGGGTGGTCAAGAACAAGGTCGCGCCGCCGTTCAAGAAGGCCGAGTTCGACATCATGTTCGAAAACGGCATCAGCGCCGAGGGCGACCTGATCGATCTGGCCATCGAGCACGGCATCGTAGCCAAGCAGGGCTCGTGGTTCAGTTGCGGGGATGTCCGACTCGGCCAGGGCCGGTCGAATGCCATCGAGTTCCTCAAGGAAAACTCGGACCTCCAGCAGGAAATCCGCCAGGCCGTGCTCGATCGGGTCATGCCCAAGCCGGACACGTCCGCCGACGCGACCGAGCCGGCCGGGGAAACCAGCCAGTAGCGACCGGTTCAGAGTCGGGGGGCGAGGGCGGGCGGCCGTGCGTCGCCCGCCTTTCGCGTGCGCGCGGGCGCGCCGTTGCACGCGCGCCTGCCGGCCGATAGCATGGGGATGCAAGGAGCGGCCCATGGATTTGCAGATCAGCCCCTCGCCTCACCTGACCGGCGAGGTAGAGATACCGCCGAACAAGAGCCACTCGTTCCGCGCGCTGCTGATGGCGGCGTTGGCCGACGGCACGAGCCGGATTCACGGCCCGGCCGTGTCGAACGACTGGCTCCGCGGCGTCGAGGCGCTGGAGATGTTCGGCGCCGAGGTCACGCCCAAGGCCGACCGCTACTGGGAGGTCCGGGGCATGGCCGGCAAGCTCGCCACGCCCGAAGACGTGATCGGCTGCGGCAACAGCGGCATCCTGCTGCGGTTCTTCACGGCGCTGGCGGGGTGCTGCGAGGGCTACTCCGTGCTCAGTGGCGATGAATCCCTGCGACATATCCGCCCGTGCGGCCCGTTGCTGGATGCGATCAACGCGCTCGGCGGTTGGGCCGTGTCCACCAAAGGCGACGGGCGGGCGCCCTTGGTCGTCCGAGGCCGGCTCAAGGGCGGACGGGCCGAAATCGACGGCAAGGACTCCCAGCCCGTCTCCGCCATGCTGATCGCCGCATCCCTCGCCGACGCCCCGACCGAATTGACCGTTCACAACGCCGGCGAGAAGCCGTGGGTCGGCGTGACGCTCCACTGGCTGGACCGGTGCGGCGTGGACTACGCGAATGAGGAGTTCCGCCGCTATCACGTCCGCGGACGGGGCCGATGGGATGGATTCACGACGGAAATTCCGCTGGACTGGTCGGCGGCGCTGTATCCGATCGTCGCGGCCGTGCTGACCGAGAGAAGCGAGGTTCGCCTGCGCGGCATGGACTACTCGGACGCGCAGGGCGACAAGGCGGTCGTCGAGATCCTGCGTCGCATGGGGGCGGAGATCGAGATGGACGGCGGCACGGTCGTCGCGCGATCCGGCCGGCTGAGCGGGCGGGAGATCGACTGCAACGATTTCGTCGATCAGTTCCCTCTGCTGGCGGTCGTGGGCACGCAGGCGTCGGGCGAGACGGCGCTGGTCAACGCCGAGATCTGCCGCCACAAGGAATGCGACCGCATCACGGCCATGCGCGACATGCTCGCGGCGATGGGTGCCGACGTCGAGGAGCGGCCGGACGGGCTGGTCGTGCGCCAAAGCCGCCTGCACGGCGCGCGGATCGAGAGCCGGCACGACCACCGCATGGTGATGACCGCGGCCGTGGCGGGGCTCATCGCCACCGGAACCACCACCATCACCGACATCGAGTGCGTCAAGAAGACCTTCCCCGAGTTCGTTAAGCAGATGCAGCGCGTCGGGGCGGACCTGGAAACGGATTGAGGCGCCGGGACGACTCGGGCACGAGAACGCATATGGCGACACGGGCATGAAGATCGTTCTGACGGGACCCAAGGGCTCGGGCAAGAGCACGGTCGCGCGGCTGCTGTCACGGGAGCTGGGCATCGCCCACGTCGAGACGGACGAGTTGCTGGAGGCCCGTTACGAGGCCGAGACCGCATCCCGGCTGTCCTGCCGGGAGATCTGCCGCGCGGAAGGGGAGGCGGCGTTCCGGGCGCGGGAAGCCCGTGCGGCCGCGGAGGCCGGCGAGCGTCGCTATTGCATCGTCTCCACGGGCGGATCGACCTTGCTCGACCCGGATAACCGGCGGGCCCTTCGACGGGAGGCCGTGCTGGTCTATCTTCAGGCGGACGCGGAGCTGTGCTGGCGGCGCATCAGCGCCGAGGGGACGCCCGCCTATCTGACAAGCGACGATCCCGAGGCCGAGTTCGCCGAGCGCCTCGCTCGCATCGACGAGGTGGTGCGTCCCTACGCAGACGCCGTCGTCCGCGTGGAGGCCGGGGACGGCCCCGAGGACCTGGCCGCGTGGGTCCGGCAGCGCGTGGAGGAGGAGCTGACCCTCGCGGCCGGGCGCTTCAGCACGCTCGGGCTGGTCCTGCAGGTCCAAACGTTCGGCGAGAGCCACGGTCCGGCCATCGGCGCGGTGCTCGACGGCGTGCCGGCGGGAGTGCCGCTGGGCCCGGAGGACATCCAATGCGAGCTGGACCGCCGCCGCCCCGGCCAGAGCCGCGTCTCGACGCCTCGCTCCGAGGCCGACCGGGTCGAGATCCTCTCCGGCGTCTTCGACGGTCGCACGACCGGAGCCCCGGTCGCCATGGTGATCCGCAACACCCGCCAGCGCCCGCGGGACTACGAGGCGCTGAAGGATGTGTTCCGCCCCGGGCATGCGGATTTCGGCTACTGGGCGAAGTACGGCGTCCGCGACTATCGCGGCGGCGGGCGCAGCAGCGGTCGCGAGACGGCGGGGCGCGTCGCCGGCGGGGCCGTGGCGAAGAAGATCCTGGCCGCCCGCGGCGTCGAGATTCGCGCCCACGCCGTGGAGATCGGCGGCATCCGCGCGGGCAACCCCGACTACGACTTCATCGAGCGGAACCCCGTGCGCTGCGCTGACCCCGACGCCGCGGCCGCGATGGAGCGGGCCATCCGCGAGGCGCGGGACGCCCAGGACTCGCTCGGCGGCGTCATCCAGGTCGAGATCACGGGCGTGCCGGCGGGTCTGGGGGACCCGGTCTTCGCCAAGCTCGACGCGCGCCTGGGCGGCGCGCTGCTGAGCGTCGGGGCCGTCAAGGGCGTGGAGTTCGGCGCGGGCTTCGAGGCCGCCCGGTCGCGCGGCAGCGAGAACAACGACCCGATGCGCGACGGGCGCTTCGCCGCCAACCGCGCCGGCGGAATCGCCGGCGGCATCAGCACGGGCGAGCCCATCATCGCGCGTGTGGCCATGAAGCCCACGCCGTCGATCGCGCGCCCGCAGCAGACCTGCGACGTCCAC
The DNA here is from genome assembly GCA_964531695.1 of uncultured Planctomycetaceae bacterium. GTDB lineage: Bacteria > Planctomycetota > Phycisphaerae > SM23-33 > SM23-33 > JAGXKT01. The sequence continues at coordinate 9,205 of CAZHEH010000056.1, forward strand.
GGCCAGAACCGCGAGATCGAGGTCCACGGCCGGCATGACCCGTGCATCGTGCCCCGCGCCGTGCCGGTGATGGAGGCGATGGCCGCGCTGGTGGTGCTCGACTGCCTGCTGATTCAGGAGCGGCTTCGCGCGGCCCGCCCGGACACTCCGGCAGGATGACCCGACCGAGCGCCCAGCGGGTCGAGGCCAGGCACGCCAGAACCGTTGCAGCCGGGAGCACATGACATGCCGACGAACCAGGTGCACCATGACCACAACAAGTCCTTTCTCATGGCGCTGGCCCGAGCGCCGAGCTATCCGTTCCTGGGGCCGGGCAAGTACATGATCCTGGTGGCGGCCATTGTGCTGTCCGTGCTGGACTTCCTCGCGCAGTGGATGCTGGGCATCGTGGCGCTATTCGCCTGGTTGCTCGTGACGGCGTACGTCTATGCGTACCTTTTCAGGCTCTTCGCTGTTTCGTGTGGGTAGGTTTGGGGGACCAGTCCCCCAAACCCC
>CAZHEH010000057.1:0-9466 GCA_964531695.1 uncultured Planctomycetaceae bacterium
AATCGGGGCGACTGGATTTGAACCAGCGGCCTCTTCGTCCCGAACGAAGCGCTCTGCCAAGCTGAGCTACGCCCCGGCGTTGTTCAAACCGAAACACGAAATCCGAAACAGACGCCCGACGGCCGATCCGAAGCTTAGATCGACGGAACATCTCAGCCGCGGGCCTTCCCGCCGGGACGCTCTGCCAAGCTGAGCTACGCCCCGGATTGTGCCAACCGCTTCTTCTCTCGCGAGCCCTGCACGCTCTTCAGGAAGCATTCCCGCCGCATCGCATCCGATCGGCTCGCATGCTGTTCGGCATACACCAGCTTCCACGGACCTCGGTGCCGCGTGAACTTCCCGCCCTGTCCGGCGTTGTGTTCACTAACGCGGCGACCCAGATTGTCGGTGTGGCCTACGTACAGTCTACCATCCCGCAAGCTCCGCAGAATGTACACGCTGTACCACATCCGCCCCCACCATTCCACGCCGGCCGCGACGTTGCCTGCCCAAGCGGCCTTCCCGCCGGGACGCTCTGCCAAGCTGAGCTACGCCCCGGCGTTGTTCAAACCGAAACACGAAATCCGAAACAGACGCCCGACGGCCGATCCGAAGCTTAGATCGACGGAACATCTCAGCCGCGGGCCTTCCCGCCGGGACGCTCTGCCAAGCTGAGCTACGCCCCGGATTGTGCCAACCGCTTCTTCTCTCGCGAGCCCTGCACGCTCTTCAGGAAGCATTCCCGCCGCATCGCATCCGATCGGCTCGCATGCTGTTCGGCATACACCAGCTTCCACGGACCTCGGTGCCGCGTGAACTTCCCGCCCTGTCCGGCGTTGTGTTCACTAACGCGGCGACCCAGATTGTCGGTGTGGCCTACGTACAGTCTACCATCCCGCAAGCTCCGCAGAATGTACACGCTGTACCACATCCGCCCCCACCATTCCACGCCGGCCGCGACGTTGCCTGCCCAAGCGGCCTTCCCGCCGGGACGCTCTGCCAAGCTGAGCTACGCCCCGACGTTGTTCAAACCGAAACACGAAATCCGAAACAAGCCCGAAACAACAAATCCAAAACAGACGCCTGACGGCCGATCCGAAGCTTAGATCAACGAACCATCGCAGCCGCGGGCCTTCCCGCAATCCGCATTCCGCATGCCCTGGTCGGATGCTCTGTAAGCCGAGTTCTGTACCCCGCGCGGGCCGGGCCGGCCCGGCGGGGCGAAGGCCATTTATCTCGACGCGACCTCACGGCCGCGCTCTCCCGATGTACACCGGGAAGCGGCCTACCCGCGGCGGAATCGGCCTGGGTCGGGCCATCGCCGCTGCTTGACCTTGCACCCGGTGGGGTTTGCCGTGCCGGCGACCTCACGGCCGCCGCGGTGCGCTCTTACCGCACCGTTTCACCCTTACCCTCCTTCGCCGAAGCTTCGGAGGGCAAGCCCTCTTCGCCCCGGCGAAGGCCGGCGGTATTCTTTCTGTGGCACTTTCCCTGGAGCGTCCGTCGCCGTACGCCCCGGTGGGCGTTACCCACCACCGTGACCCAGTGGTGCTCGGACTTTCCTCCCGTCCCGACCGGCCCTCTCGGACCGCCGGGGACGAGCGGCCTTCCGCGCATCCGACACTGCGGATTATAGCCCAACCCCCGCCGAAGGGGCAACGGGCAATCCGCCCATGATATCGGCCCGGCCGGGGGCGGCGTTGACTTGCCCGCGCCCGGCTCCGAGAATGACCGGCACACGCCCTCCGCGGGGCAACCTGTCTATCGTTCAACGTGAAGCGATGTCGGAATCGGACCGCCCTCTCAGCCCGGACGTGAACGCACTCGTCGAGGCCCGCGATTTCGCGGGACTCAAGGCCGTGGTGCGCGACATGGACCCGGCCGACGTGGCCGACCTGATCGGCGAGATCGAGGGCGAGCCGCTGACGATGGTCTTCCGCCTCCTGCCGCACGAGCTGGCGACGGACGTGTTCTGGCGGCTCGAGATCGACCAGCAGGAGAAGCTCATCACCGAGCTGTCCAGCGAGCGGGCGGCGGCGCTGCTGCGGGACATGGCCCCGGACGACCGCACCGAGCTGCTCGAGGAGCTGCCCGGCAACGTCTCGCAGCGACTGCTCAACGTGCTGCGGGGCGACGAGCGCCGCATCGCCCAGAGCTTGCTGGCGTACCCGTGGGAGAGCATCGGGCGTCTGATGACGCCGGAGTACGTGGCCGTGCGTCCGGACTGGACCATCCGCAAGGTTCTCGACCATATCCGGGAGGTGGCCCCGACGAAGGAGACGATCAGCGTCGTGTACGTCGTCGACGAGTACTGGAAGCTGCTCGACGAGATTCGCCTGGAGCGCGTCGTGCTGGCCGACCCGGAGGAGAAGGTCACGCAACTGATGGACGGCACGGTGGCGTCGCTGCTGGCGACGGAGGACCAGGAGGCGGCCGTGGAGTTGTTCAAGAAGTACGACGTGGTCGCCCTGCCCGTGGTGGACCAGAAGGGGGTGCTGGTGGGCATCGTGACCTTCGACGACGTGATGGACGTCGCGGAGGCCGAAAGCACCGAGGACTTCCAGAAGATGTCGGGCATGGACCCGCTGGGCTACAGCTACTTCGGCACGGGCTGGCTGCGGATGCTTGGCAAGCGGCTGCCGTGGCTGATGATGCTGCTTGGCGCGCAGATGCTGGCGACGCTGGCGCTGACGAGCTTCCATGCGGTTCCCCTGTTCGCGGTGCTGGTGGTGTTCGTTCCGCTGATCAACTCCCCCGCGGGCAACACGGGCTCTCAGATGGCCGGGCTGATGGTCCGGGGCCTGGCGCTGCAGGAGATGGACCTGTCGGACTGGGGCCGGATCGTATCGCGCGAGCTGCTTCGCGGGCTGACCATCGGCCTGGTGCTCGGCGTGGTGGGCTATGGTGCGGCCTACATTTTCGCGCCGCTGGCGGGGGCGGACGTCGGGGCCGAGCTGCCGCGGATCGCGGTGTCGGTGGCGCTGGCGATTGCCGTGGCCGTCACGCTGGCGAACCTCGTGGGGGCCATGCTGCCGTTCGCCTTCCAGCGGTTCGGGCTCGACCCGGCGGTCACGTCGGGTCCGTTCATCGCGTCGATGATGGACGTGTCCGGCATCGTGATCTACTTCGGCATCGCCACGGCGCTGCTGGCGGCGTCACTCGGCTGAGTCGCGAGTTCGCCAAAACCGGCGCGCGCCGCACGTGCCCCCGCGCGCGCAGCCGTCCGGGTACGATCCGCAGGAGCATCCGCCCCGGCCGGTCAGCTTGCGGTAGAGCGACCATGCCAACCCGAGCCCCGCGGCCGCGACGATCACGCCGACAATCCCGTACTTCCACCACATCCTCACGGCCTCCTACGGCGATGCCGGGCGCACGTGGACGCGGCGGGCGGCCCCACGGCCGAGCATCAGACGCGTGCCCTTGACCGAGATGACCAGCGGCCCCGGCCGCCCGCGGTTGACGACCTCGAAGCGGGCCCCCGGCGTCAGGCCCATCTCGGTCAGGCGGTGCTGGAAGCGCCGCCCGCCCTCGATGGCCGACAGGACGACCTCCTGCCCGGTCAGGACCTCGCTGAGCGGAAGGACGGGCCCGCCGGCGGGGGCGGGCGTTGAGTTCGATTGCGCGCCGTGGGGCATGGGGCACTCGCCTCCGTCCCGGCACCGGCCGATCCGGCGCCGGTTCCGAAAAGTTCACTACACCAAACATTCTACCACGATGACTCGGCTCGCGCGATCCCGGATTGGGGAATTCCGGCGGGGAGGGGCTATTTCAGCTCCTCGGCCAGTTGGCGGGCGGTCGCCTCGGCGGCATCGGCCTGCAACAGCACGTACCAGCTCGACAGGATGCGGACCGGCGCCGGGTGCCGCTCCGCGTGACGCAGGATCGAGCCCAGGCCCGGCAGCGCCTCCGGGCGCTCGTGCCGACCGAGCACCAGCGCGGCGTCGGCGGCCAGCTCCCGATAGGGGCTGTCCACCACGTGGGCGGCAAGCCGGCAGGCCGCCGGGTCTTCGGTCTGGTGCAGGCCGGTCGCCACGGCGCGCTGGAGGGCGTTGTACGGCCCGGACAGGATCTCCTCGAGCGCTGCCAGCCCGCGGGCCTGTCCGATGTCCACCAGCAGCGCCGCCGCGGCGGCCGCCTGCCGGTGCTCGAGCGTCGGACGGACCGCGTCGGCGGGTGCCGATTGGACCACCTCGATCAGCGCATCGACGTAGCCGTCCGCCTCGCCGTCTTCGACGTCCTGCCGGCCCCGAGCCAGCAGGTATTCCACCACACCGGCGTGGCCGAGCCGCGTCGCCGCCAGTGTCGCGGCCGTCAGGTCGCCGCCGCGTCGCGCCAGCTCCAGCCGGGCGACCGCGGCCACGGGGCGGCTGCCGTCGGCGAGCGAGCGCAACGGCCCGGCCGCGTCGTCGCGGTCGGCCAGCACCCGGATGAGATTCAGCCGCATCCGCGTCGTGTCGGCCCCCGCGACGGCCCGGCGCAGCTCCGCCGGGGCGTCCAGCGTGGCTGACAGCGCTTCCCAGGCCAGCGTACGCAGGACGGGGTCGCGGTCGGAGGTGGCCACGTCGCGCGCCAGCGGCGCCGCGGACGCGATTTCATCCTGGGCGATCTGGCCCATCCAGCTCGCCAACAGATCGGCCCGCGTGCCCGGCCGGGACGCCACCGCCCGCAGATGCGCGAGCTGCGACGCGTCGCCCGTCGCCAGCAGGCCCAGCCGCGCCGAGTCGGCCACGGCCGTGTCGTCCACGTCGGCCAGCTCCGTGAAGAGGGCCTGGGCCTTCTCAACCTCGCCGGTGCCGAGCAGGCCGCGTGCCGCCAGCAGGCGGATGCGCGGGTCCTCGTCCTCGGCGGCGGCGGCAAGGTCCGCCTCGGTGGCGACTTCGTCGTCGAGCAGGTATGCCAGCACTTGCAGGCGCACGCGCGGCTCGGGGTCGTTCGTCAGGCGCTGGCGGAGGATCGGCGCGGCCCGCTCGCCCGCCACGCGGCGGAGGAAGTCCAGCGCCAGCCGTCGGCGCCCGACGGATTCGCTCCGCCGAAGCTTGACGAACAGCGGAATCAGCTCGATGTCATCCGTGCCGGACAGCAGCGCCAGGGCGCCGTCCGCGCTGCCGGCGTCGGTGACCGCCTCGGACAGCACCTCGCGGGCGAGGACCTCGGGAGCGGCCGCGGCGACCGGCCCGGCCGCCAGGAGCACACACGCCGGCGCGAGCGCCAGCACGAAACGGAAGGACGGAGGGTGGGCTTTCATGGTTGCGTGGGCGGCACTTGCGGCGCGGCCTGTTGCCGGTAATCCTCCGGCCGGGGTTCGGGGACGTTCTCGATGAGCATCTCGACGATACGATCCGGCGTGACCCCCTCGGCATCCGCGTTGAAGTTGGTGAAGATGCGGTGCCGCAACACCGGCTTGGCCACGGCCCGCACGTCCTCGGCCGAGACGTTGTACCGCCCGTGCAGCAGGGCGCGGCTCTTGGCGCCGAGGATCAGGTTCTGCGCGCCGCGCGGGCCGGCGCCCCAGGTGAGGTAATTGCGGATGAACTCCGGGGCCGACGGCTCCGGCCGCGAGGCCCGGACGAGGTTCACCGCGTAGTCCACCACGTGCTGGGAGACGGGGATCTTCCGCACGATCCGCTGCAGGGCGAGGATGTCGGCGCCGCTGAGCACCGGCTGCGGCTCGTCCGCCACGTCCATCGTCGTGCGGCGGACGATCATCCGCTCTTCGTCGCGGCTGGGGTAGTCCACCGTCACGAGGAACATGAACCGGTCGAGCTGCGCCTCCGGCAGCGGGTAGGTGCCTTCCTGCTCGATCGGGTTCTGCGTCGCCAGCACGAAGAACGGCAGGTCGAGTTCGTAGGTGTTCCCCCCGGCCGTGACGTGATACTCCTGCATCGCCTGGAGCAGGGCGGCCTGCGTCTTCGGCGGCGTGCGGTTGATCTCGTCGGCCAGGATGATGTTCGCGAAGACCGGCCCCTTGACGAAGCGGAACTCCCGCCGGCCGGTCGAGCGGTCCTCCTCGATCACGTCCGTGCCGGTGATGTCCGAGGGCATGAGGTCCGGCGTGAACTGGATGCGGCTGAAGCTGAGCTTGAGGACCTTGGCCAGCATCGAGATCATCAGCGTCTTGGCCAGCCCCGGCACGCCGACCAGCAGGCAGTGGCCGCGGCTGAGCAGCCCCTGCATGAGCAGCTCGATGACCGGGTCCTGGCCCACCACCGCCTTGTGCAGCTCGGTGAGCATCTGGCCCTTGGCCTTGGCGAGGTTCTCGATGATTCGCGTCTCGGCCGGCTGCTGCGGAACCTGGCTCATGGTCGACTCCTCCCACCGCCATACGCGGGTCAGCGTAGCCGATTGCCGATGAGTTCTCAACGCGGAGAGCACGCGGAACGCAAAGCGCGGCCGGAGTCGTAGTGCCCCCCGAAGCCGGCGCAAGCCGGGCAAGCTCGCCTGCACGCGGAAGCACCCGCGCGGGCGCTCGGGCACGGCGTGTGACGGCGTATCGTCGGCCCGGCCGCTCGGCCGCTACTCATCGGCCAGCAGCTTCTCCAGCGTCGTGTGGTAGACCGACCCGTCGGAGACGTAGTAGAAATCGTCGCCGCTGATCCACGGGCCCTTGAACTCGAAGCCGACGGACTGAAGGCCGAAGCGATGGGTCGGGCGCCACCCCGTCGGAGCGCCCTCGGCATCGCGCAGCAGTTGGTAGCGCGTCAGGGAGCACTGCGTGGTCAGCCAGACCGCGTCGTCCGATTCCGCCTCCAGGCGCGACCACCAGCCGATCATCGCGTCGGTCTCGATAAGTTGGGAATGCCCATCCGGGAAGACGACTTCCGCCTCCCCCACCCGCAGCATCCACACGTCCCCGGCCGGGCCGTCGCAGGACTGGCTGCCGTAGACCGACCGCTTGAGCTGCTGCCATTGCCCGTCGTGCCACCGGCGGAAGGCCGGGAAGTCGTCGCTGGAGTACGGGTGGGAGTACGGTTCCACCCCGGCCTCCCGGGCCTCCTCCTCATGCTTGGCCCGAGTCTTCTCCCAGTTCCGCGCGACTTCGTCGGCGAGAATCCACGCCCCGTCCATTCGTGGCTGCTCGGATCCGTCGAACCACTGCCAGGCGAACGCGACGCTCAGGGACACCAGTTCCTCCGCCGGCTCGGCGTCGGAGGCGATCGGAAGCCACTGAAGCTTGGTGCAGCCATCGGTGTAGGCGAGCAGACGCCCGGTTTCCGGGTCGGCGCCGACCGGCCGGTTGAACGGTAGATTGCGCCCCTTGCGACCGAGTTGCTCCTCCGCCCGCTCGGTCCATTCGCCTTTCCGGCGGATGCCACAACGGTTGAGCAATCTGCACCCAGTGTCGAATGTCTTGTAGCAGGTCTCCGCCACCACGAATCCGTCGCCCAGCCGTCCCAGCCAGAGTCGATCGTAGTATGCCCCGGCGCAGTAGATCGCGCCGTCCTCCATCAGCTCCAGCAGCTTGCCCTCCTCGGCCTCGACCAGCTCGCCGAGCGTGCCGTGCCGGCCGACGGTCTTCCCGTCCCACAGAAAGCAGCCCTGGCCTTTGCCGTCGTCGGAGTCGCCGACGACAATGGCCGCGTCGGGCCCGAGAACCCAGATGCTCGGGTCAGAGGCCGTGGCCACCCAAGAGGTCAGTTGCTCCGCCTCGCCGTCGCGGGCCCGCCAGAGCTGCGTGCGCACCCGGTTCCCGTCCTCGACGCCCACGCACTCGTGACGTACGAACCACAGCGCGCCTTCCGGCCCGCGGACCACAGGGAACACGATCGTCCTCAGCGGGACTTCCGGCAGGCCCTCGGCGATGGCTTCGCCCCGGATCGCCCGCAGCGGCGACGGCACGGCCGGGTCCACCCAGAAGGACATGGTGCTGCTGCCAGCGCCGTAGTCCACCGGGCACGTCAGGCAGATGCGTCCGTCCCTCACGGCCGTGACGGTCAGGGAGCTCGCCTCCACCGCGCCGGCGGGCACGACCAGCTCGAGCCGACCCGCCTTGTCCAGCCGGACAACGCCCCTTTCATCGCGGCCGTAGATATCACCCTCGCCGGTTTGGTGTTGCAGACGCAGCCCTTGGGCCTCCAGCGGAACGCGCTGCAGCTCGCCCTCGCCGTCGAGAACGAGCAACTCGGGCGCGGGTCTCCCGTCGGCCCAGGGGCGGACGCATTGCCGGCCGTCCGCGCACACGAAAACCAGCCGCGCGGCCTCGTAGCCGGCCAGCTTGCCCCGCTTCCAGCTTTCCCCGGCCGCGTTGCTCTGCAGGATGTGCGTCGGGGATGTCTGGATGGGATGTTTGTCGTCGCTGCCCGACGCAACGAGGAGCAGCCGGCGGTCCCCGTGTCGGAGGACGGCCGTCAGGTACTCATCGCACGTGCGAGCGGCGACGCCCAGCGTGCCGTGCCTCTCGTCGAAGCGCACCAGGAACGAACCCGCCTGCCTGACGTTGGCGTACGCGCTGCGGATCAGCCAGACCACGTCGCCGTCGCGGAAGAGCCGGTCGGTGTTGTGGGCCTGCCCGGTATGCTTGTGAAAGAAACCGGCATCCTTCGGCCGGTTCGTCGTCGGATCGGGCAGGACGAAGCCCTCCCATTCGCCCCGCGACCATCGGTGCAAGCGGCTTACGTCGGCGCACCAGACGCTTCCGGACTCGTCGATGAGCATCTCGTTCCCGAAGAACGGAGGCCCGGCCGGGATCGCCGGAGCGAAATCCTCGAAGTAACGCGCGTGCTTCTCCGGAAACGTCTCCTGGGTCAGAACGCCGTTGCCGTCGACGCACTGGATGCGAATGCCCGACTCGGAGCCGTCTTTCAGGAACCATCGCCGGTCGCCCGTATCGATCGCGACCAATTCGCCGAGATAGACCTTCTCCTTCGGCGGCTGGAACGCGCGGGCGTCGACCAGGGGGCACAGCCGCTGCCGTGCATCGAGGCGCCTGGCGTTGCCGGTGTGTCCGATCTGCCGGCCGCGGTTCTGCCAGACCACTCCGTCCGGCCCCTGCCGAAGCGTCACCTTGGGCGGATATGCATCGAGGATGCGGAGTCGGTCCAGGGGGATTGGGTCGCCGGGTTCGGCGGGTTCCGCCGGCTCCCCGGCCGGTGCGGCCGAGGCCGAGAACACCCACACGGCCGCCAGAACCGCTGCCATCTTGGCCCACATCCGATGCCCCTTCGTGACGGACTCACCCGTTCGGGATTGACTCACCCACAATAACGGCCCTTCTTCAATCTTGCTGGTGAACTGAATGCTTGAAAAGAGGCTCAACCTCTGCTTTTTCAATGGTTTATCACGACTCATTGAGCGGCAGGAGGTTGAGCCATGTATGTGCACGGCATTCGTGCGTTGTTTCGCTTTGAAGGGTACGTCGTCCAGAAGATTACCATGAGCAGCGAGATTGTCCAGGTGAACCTTCGACGCGACGGCAGGCGCAGGTTGCGATGTCCGGCCTGCGGCGGGCGAATGAACGTTCACCGGACGCTCACTCAGACGGCCCGGGACC
>CAZHEH010000058.1:0-9392 GCA_964531695.1 uncultured Planctomycetaceae bacterium
AGGCGTGCAAAGCTGAACGAGCTATTGAACCGCGATTATCTTGGACAGCAGTGAGTCCAGATATGGAACTGCGGCCCCCAGTCGGCCCCTATGCGGGCCCGCTCTCTCCGCGAAGCTTGCTCACCGCCTCTAGCCCTTTTTTGATGAACTCCTCAAGGCACTTGCGTTGGCTTCCGCGAGTCCGAGCGAAGAAATGCTCTTTCTCGGACCCGAGGTCCAGCGTCAGCCACCAGCGTTGACCGGGCCATGGTAACGGGAAGCCATCGCCGCTCTGGCCGTACCCAACCTGATCGGCGGCATCTTGGCTCACTTCGAAACGGTCGGGTTGAGTGCAGAATACCAAGGTACATGGTTCGTCGTAGCGCAGGCCCACATAACAGTCGCCATCGCCTATCTTAACCGCGATCCAGCCCTGTGCTGCCCCGACCGACGCCTGCTGTCCCCACGCCGCCACTGCTTCGCAGATCATCTGCTGAAGATTCAAGAATGCCTCGATACCAGCTTCATATTCCCATCCGACTCGGTCCATAGTCACACCTCGGCTCCGCAGGAATCCTGTGAACTGATTGATCTGGTGCCTGCTCACCGGATCTGCACATTTCTCGATGACCTTCGACAGCATGTCCGCGATCCAAAACCAGCGCCGCCTGACCAAGTCCTTAGGCTCGGATATGTGCGTCGCTGGGTATCTCGTAAGGAGGACCAAAGTCGTCTCCCTGTTTTGGTGGCGGCGCCTTTTAAGGGCGTCCGCGTACCCTTGGAGTTTGTCCTCGTCTGCCACTGCATCGAGTTTGACCTCGACATAGATCAGATGCTCACCTAGGTCAATCTCAATATCAGGCCTCCGTCCGTCCACTGTGACCTGCGTCCGCACGACCGCATTTGCGGCCGTCTGGAAGCATGGCCCCTTGCCGTACGGCCGGACGAATTCCCTGAGGAACTCCAGTGCCTGCGCGGGCTCTCGGATCAGCAGTCGCCTCAGAAGGTGGGCGAAGGCCTCTGAGACAAAGTTTTCGTCCTGCCGCCACGCCCAGCGGTGCAGGCAGGTCAGCAGATTCCACTCGCTTTCAGTTGAGTTCATAATGCACGCGGTATCGCGAAACTCCGACGACTAACCTGAGGGCAGCACGGCGGCCCGAAGGCGCTGTTCAGAATTCTGTCCCTTTTCGAATATGAAAATATCGGTACTGGCCGTTGGTCGGTATTCGGCATCCCCTTTCCAATAGTGGTCTTCGCAGTGTAGCAGCAGAACCAGATCGGCCAGGCCGACGCCCTTCGTTGGTAGCCGGATATCCTGACGGGTGGGCCGGAAGCTGCCGTAGCTCTCGGGCCGTGCATCCGCTTGGGAAAGAACCAGCAGCGAGACACCGTCGCTACGGGTCAGTCGCTGGAGCTGCTGCAGCATGTCTACCCACATGATGGGGCCGGACGCGGGCGGAGCGACCGACTGAATCGTATCGATGCCGATGACCGGTGACTGGCGGTTCGCTGCTTCCCGCGCGAGGACCGCGACCAGATCCTGAGGGCTGCTTGGCACACTCCGTGCTTTGGAGATCAGGGGCTGAGCTGCCGCTGCTGGCTCCATGTCGTTCCCGCCATTCGCCGACCGGCCCTCAACGCTTGCTGTTATCTCAACGAGTTCGGGTGTGGCAGGCGTTCCGCCCCGAGGCGACTTCAGGAGCAGGCAAGGACTTCTGCTGCGCCGCGCTGCATCGGCCAGAATACTAAGGGCGAAATGACTCTTGCCCATCCCCGGCCGCGCAGCCAGGAGCCATATTTGCGGCTCGGTAATAATGTCCGGCATTCCACCAGTTTCGCTTATCCAGGGGGCGTCGTAACAGTTCTCCGCCCGGGACGACGAGGAAGGTGTGCGTTGGCCCCATGTCGGGAGGCTGCCATCTACCTCTCCCATGTCGTCATGCGTTTCCCGCAATGTCAGCACTCCCTTCGTCGCATAATGCGGCCGCCCCAGGTGGGACGCGTGTAGATTACGCGAAAGTGCCCGCAGCCGCAATGGCGGCATACGAGGCCCTCGTCGCTGTTCCAGCCGGGCATCCGTAGGCACAATGACTACGCAGGAGTCAGGGCACGGAGGGCGGCCATGATCCTGCATATCGCATTGTCTTCCTGCTCCAAATCCTCGGGATCGCAGTTGTACGTTGCGAACAGCATCCGCCGGCCGGACCGAAGGTACCAGTGTCGCCAGTAGGCATCTTCGGTTCCGAAGGCGAGCGTGAAACCGGCGAAGTCGCCGCACGAGACGGCTCGTGTCCGCGCGCCCCGATCCAAGTGCTTTCGAGCGAACTCCTGCAAATCGGAGTCGGTAACGGCCGACTCGCTGACGGCCGCACTAATCTGCAGGACTCCGACGCCGTCGGGGTGGTACATGGTGACACACTCGTCGTCGCGTGGCCATTCCCACCCCGCGGGCAGTTTTGCTTGCCAGTTATCGGCAGCAACTGTGGTCGGCATATCATCCCTCATCAAGCGCTTATGCCCTCTCCCACGTCGTCATTCGTTTGCCGCAATGTCGGCACTCCCTTCGACGCATAATGCGGCCGCCCCATGTCGGCCGAGTATAGATTACCCGAAAGTGCCCGCAGCCGCAAGCACGGCATACGAGGCCTTTGCGGTCGGTCTGGCGGGGGTCGCCGTGGCGGCCCGGTGTAATGGGCTGCTGATCTACGGTCTTTCCTGTAGCTGCATCCGTGCTCATCGTCGCCTCCTCAGGTCTTGCTGCGTGTAGCGTTTGCGTGTTCTCGGCGGGGGCGCGGCGGCCATGCCGGGTAAGGTCGCGCCGCACATCGACGCGGCCGCGGCAGCCCCCACGAGGCAGTCGAGCCAGTGATTGTCCGGCCGGCCGGCGCGGAGCTTCCACTCGTCGACGGTCCGGCCGCGGGCCTCGGTGCGGACGCGGTACTCGGCGGTCAGGTGGTCGGCCAGCAGGCGATGCGGGCCCGGCTCGCGGCCATAGAGCGACAGGCAGCCCGGGTCGCCCATCGCCACGGCCAGGGCATGCGCCCGGCTTGGCGCGGGCCAGCGTCCTGCGCATGTCCCGCAGGGTGAAGTACGGCCGCCGCTGGTCGGGCCAGGTGCCGTAGTCGACCACGTAGCCGGTGAAGTTCTCGGCCCAGGCGGCGACGAGGTAGAACAGGGCCTTCTGCTGGACGTCGATGAAGCACGTCACGTGGGCCGCGTCGAGCGGCACCTCGCGGCGCCGGTGGCCGTTGGTCTTGGCGGCGATCTGATCGGCCGTGAGCATCTCGTCGTCGCCGGTGTCCTCGGGCAGCGGCTCGTTCTGGTACTCGGCCCAGAAGGCGGCCTCGTCCTGGAGCTTCAGGTTCATCGCGTGCTGGACGGCCGAGAGCTCATCTTCGTTGTGCCGCGCCGGCCAGGCGACGGACGCCCCGGCGTCCATCCGCTCGCGGTTGGCGCGGTAGAACTCCGTGGCCGCGACGATGCCGCGGTCCGTACGCAGCCCTTCGGCGCGGAGTTCGGCGTACTTCGCCCAGAGCGATTCGGCGTCGGGGAAGCGGTAGACCATCCGCGTCCGCTCGCCCTGCCACTGGGGGTGCTTGTCGCGGTCGAGGATGCGGTCGGCCATGTCGCCCGGGCGGATGACCGTGCAGGGCATGATGCCGGAGATCTTGCGGCCGGGCCCGGCCAGGCCGAGCACCGCTCCGGCGAGGATGCTCTCCCGCGTGGCGCACTGGCTGAGCGAGCGGGCGGACTCATCCGTCTGCGGGTCGTCCAGCACGACCAGCGACGGGCGGACGGTCTTGCCGTCGGGCCGCTTGAACTTCATGCCGCGGATGCGCCCGGTCAGCCCGGCCACGCGGATGATCGCCCCGGAGGCGTTCGAGTCGGGGATTGTCGGCAGGACGACCTCTTTAGCGGTCCAGCCGATGTGGGTGCGCTTGCCGTCGCAGAGCTGGCCGGCGGCGCGGTTGGCGATGCCCTCGAGCCGGTGGATGGGCCAGACCGCCTCGGGGAAGTCCTCGAGCAGCAGGTCGTTGGCGTCCAGCTCGGTCTTGATGCTCTCGAGCATCTCGACGGCGTGGCCCTCGTCGGAGCCGATGAGGCAGACGAACTCGCGATGGCCGAACAGGATCGCCCAGAGGCAGGCGCACTCGGCCAGGGAGGTTTTGCCGGAGCCGCGCGGCATGGCCATGGCGAACAGGCCGCCGGCCAGCACGGCCTGCTCGATCTTGGCGATGACCTTGAGGTGATCGTCTGACCAGGGCAGGTGAAACGTCTCGGGGAAGTACGCCTCGCAGAAGGCCCGGAAGCTCGATGCGGATCGCTCCTTGCGGTCCGGGTCGACGACCTCGGGCAGCGGGGCGATGTCCCGCCCGGCCGCGGAGAGTTGGGCGTTGCGCTGGCGGGCGGCATCCTTGAGGCCCTCGTAGCCGGTGGGCTTGGCGGCCTCGTCTTGGGCCTGCGTCCAACTGCTCAGCAGCCAGGCGACGTAGCCGAGGAAGTTGACGCGCGTGCCGTCGCCGACGCGCAACCCCGCGCGGACGACGTTCCGCCGCACGCGCGTCTCCGTGGCGACCTCGCCGAGACGCGTCGAGTTCAGCAGCCCCGCCAGTTGGCCGGGCTTCAGGTTCCGCCAGTCGAGCTTCATCGCCGCTCCGCCCCCCGCCTTCGGCGCGCCTTCGGCGGGCATGCCTCGCGCTCCAGCCACGCGGCCAGCTCGACGAGATTGACCCGCCCGTCGGGCAGCCGCGGTGCGCCCGCCGCGAGGGCCCTCCGTAAGGCCTCGGCGTCGATTCGCCGCCCGGCCGCGGCCGTCAGCAGACGGGCGGCGTCCTCGGGCGAGATCGCCGCGGGATTCAGCCCGCCATGTTTCGTATCTCTTGTCATGTCCAATAGTTACGTAGCGGGAAGATTCTCGCGGAATCCGCAGCAATTCCCTTGCCGGGGGCGCGATTCCATGGCTCCATGTGTGTGTAAAGTAAGCGATAGAAGCGACTTACGACGCAACGCACCGCAACGAGGAGAACGACCATGCGCATCACGAGCATCGAACTGACGGGCACGACGCTCAGGGGCCAGCGGACGCCGCGGGCGGCGGCCCGGATCAGCCGCAAGCCCGGCGAGCCCACGCTCTGCGTGGAGATCTGGACGCCCGAGGCCGAGCGGACGCACACCGTCGACGTGCACTGCGACGAGGACATCCGCTCCATGGCGGATTGCCTCCAGGCCACGCTCGACGGCTGCCGCGGCACGAACTTCGACCGCTACGAGTACTTCACGCTGCTTCGCCAGGTGGCGATCTGACCGGCCGGGATGGGCCCGGCCGCACCGACCAGGAGACCGATCATGACGAACGCGAAACGCGACGACGCCCAGACGCCCGACGGACGCACCCGCAAGGTCAGCATCCCCGAGGACCCCACTCCGGAGGATGTCCTCTACGACGCCCTCCGCGACAACCTCTCGCCGCAGGCCGTGGCGGCCATCGCCGCCTCGCTCCAGACGGCCCGCGTCGACAACGACGACGTGCAGCGGCAGGTGGACTGGTTCCGCGAGATGCTCGTCGAGATGCTCGGCGAGGGTCAGTTCGACCACCTGCTTGATGAGCTCGGCCTCTAGCGACGGGCGGGCACGGCCCGCCCTCGGCCGCCGTCGCCGCGACGGCCGAGGATGGGCCGGATGGGCCGGTCCACGACGACGAGGAGCACGACGATGGACGACTTCACGCTGCAAACCGTGCTGGGCGCGACGCTGGACAACCTCGCCCTGGCCGACGCGGATGAGCTGGCGGGCCAGGACCTGCCCGAGGAGCTCGCCGAGCTGGACGGCACGCGGAGCTTCGAGCAGGCGGGCGTCCTGACGTACAACGCCGGCCTGGTCCTCCGCATGGCCGACGGCGCGGAGTACCAGCTCACCATCGTGCAGAGCCGCCAGGCGAACGAGTAACGACGAGAACCGGGCCGGCCGGGTGGGCCGGTCGGCCACAGCCAGAGGAGCAGAACGATGAAGAAGGCAGACGTACAGATCGGCACGCACTACCGGGCGAAGGTGTCGGGCCAGATGACGACGGTCCGCATCGACGCGGAGAACGCCAACGGCGGCTGGAACGCCACGAACGTGCGGACGGGCAAGGCGGTCCGCATCAAGTCCGCCCAGCGCCTGCGGGGCGAAACGCGAGGGCCCAGCCAGAAGATGGACGCCGAGCAGGCCCAGGCGATCCACGCGGCCGACCAGGCCAACGCCCGCAAGGCCGAGCAGCGGGCGGCCTCGCCCGACGGCCAGACGGCCAGCGAGCGGGCCATGGCCGAATCGGCCGAGGACGCCACGAGGGCGAAGAAGTCCTCGCAGGCGAAGCCCAAGGCCAAGGCGGCGACGAAGGCCGACACGGGCGAACGTCGCGTCCGTGCCTACCGGCAGGCAGGCTGTGGGGCCAAGGCAGACGCCAAGGCGAAGAAGCCCAGCGGCCTGGACGCGGCCGCCCGGGTCCTGGCCGACGCGGGGGAGCCGCTCAGCGCCAAGGAGATCGTCGCCCTCATGCTCGGGCGCAAGCTCTGGAGCACGAACGGCAAGACGCCGCATGCGACGATTTACGCGGCCATCATCCGCGAGATCCAGACCAAGGGCGACGCCGCCCGCTTCCGCAAGGCCGGCCGCGGCAAGTTCGAGCTGGCCCAGTAGCCGCCTGCCGCATCTTCCCCCTTCGCCCCGGTCGCGACAGTGGCCGGGGCGGTCTTCGGGCTCGTTATGGACCTTGGCGTCTTGCCGGCCGAAAGGTACACTGGCAACCATGAACCGGCTGGTGATCGACATCCCCGAAGACCTCGACGCGGAACTTCGCAGGTTCTGCGAAGAGGCACATGTCTCGCCGGAAGAGGCGGTCCGGGAGATGGTTCGGCGCCGTCTGGCGCTGCACGAGTTTCGTGACTTGGCGCAGACCACCGAGAACCATGCCACGAAGGCCGGCTTCACCTCTGAGGACGATATTCTCAAGGACGCGTCGTGACGGTCGTATTGGACGCGAACGTTCTTCTCGCGGCCTTCGGAACCGGTGGGACTTGTCGCGAGGTCGTCGAGACCTGCCTTCTGGCCCACCATATCTGCCTCAGCGAGTTCATCTTTGATGAGTTCCGCCGCAAGCTCGTGGACAAGTTCGGTATGCCTGTCGGTGACGTAGAGGCCGATGTGCAGTTCTTGCGTCGTCACTGCAGCATCGTCTCGCCGGAGATGGTTGACTCGACGGCGTGTCGCGATCAGAACGATCTGCCCGTGCTGGGAACGCTCGTGGCCGCCGATGCCGACTGCCTCGTCACCGGAGACAGGGATTTGCTCGATCTGCGGCAGTTCAGCGGGCATCCGATACTTTCTCCTCGGCAGTTTCTTCAGCAGGCGAGGTGATCCGCTCCGCCTTCCGCCCCGTGAACTCCTCCCACCGCTGGACGATCACATCGCAATAGGCCGGGTCCATTTCCATCAGGTAGCCCTTGCGGCCCGTCTGCTCGCAGCCGATCAGCGTCGAGCCGGAGCCGCCGAACAGGTCCAGCACCCGCTCGCCGCGCTGGGATGAGTACTGGATCGCCCGCACGGCCAGCTCGACGGGTTTCTCCGTCAGGTGAACCATCGCTTGCGGGTTCACCTTCTTCACGTGCCACAGGTCCGAGGCGTTGTTCGGCCCGTAGAAGTGGTGGCCGGCGCCCTCCTTCCAGCCGTAGAAGCAGATCTCGAAGGCGCCCATGAAGTCCTTGCGCGTCAGGACCGGGTGCTGCTTGTCCCACACGATGCCCTGGGAGAAGTACAGGCCCGCCGCCTTGAGCGGGGCGGGGTAGTTGCCCAGGTTCGCATAGCCGCCCCAGATGTAGAACGAGCCGCCCGGCTTGAGGACCCGCGCGGCGTTGGCGAACCAGGCCAGGAGCATCTCGTCGAACGCCTCATCCGTGACGAAGTCGTTCTCGAGCGGGCGATCCTTGGCTCGCATCTGCCGGTGCGTGGCCTTGGCCTTGCCCGGATGACGGGCCAGGTCCAGCTTCTGGTGATGCGTCTGCCGGAAGGAGCAGTTCCCCGCCGCGATGGCGTTGTTGCTCCGCGGCTCGACCTTGACGTTGTACGGCGGGTCCATGTTGACCAGGTCGATGGCCGCCCCATCGAGCAGGCGGTCGAGGTCGGCTTCGCTGCCGCTGTCGCCGCACAGCAGGCGATGGTCGCCCAGGACGTACAGGTCGCCGCGCTGGGTGGTCGGGTCATCCGGCGGCTCGGGTGCCGCGTCCGGGTCCGTCAGGCCCTGCTCGAGGTCGCCCTCGATGAGCTGGGCCAGGTCCTCCGGGTCGAAGCCGAGCAGCTCGAGGTCGACGTCCATCTCCTGGAGCTGGCTCAGCTCGACCGGCAGCAGCTCGTAGTCCCAGCCGGAGAGCGTGTTCGTCTGGTTGTCCGCGATGCGGTACGCCTTGGCCTGCTCGGGCGAGAGGTCCTTGGCGACGTGGACGGGCACCTTCTCCAGCCCGAGCTTCACGGCCGCCTTCCAGCGGGTGTGGCCGACGACGATCACGCCCTCGGCGTCGACCACGATGGGCTGGCGGAAGCCGAATTCCCGCAGCGAGGCGGCGACGGCCTCGACGGCTGCCTCGTTGTCGCGCGGGTTCGATTCGTACGGCCGGACATCTTCGGTGTTTCGGAGTTCGATGTTGAAGCTCATTGCGATTCCTTTCGCTTCTTGGGGCCTGACCAAGCCACGACCTCATGGCAAAGAGCGACGAACTGCTCGTTTGTGAGCGATCCCTTTGCACGGTTGACCTCTTTATGCAGAACTTGGGCGTTGTCGATTCGATGTTCGCCACCGAAGCGAACGGGGATGATGTGATCCAGGGCTGCCTCTCGGGGCGTCAGTGGCCGTCCTGTCAGGGCGCAGCGGTAGCTCTGATAGTTCAGGAGGTTCAGGACACCGTTCGTCGACACGGTTCCCGTGGGCTTGTCTTGCTCCGTCTGGCCTTCGGGATGTACCGACTGCCGCCGCTGACGCGTCTCGACGCCCAAAGGGCCCAGGGACTCCTGCGGCCGTGCGATGCCGCCGTGGCCAGAATGCTCGCGCCGCGGCGAGCGAGCTCGTGCCATGTCGCGGCGGGGCTGTGTTTGCCTTTGCCGCTTGCCAGCGGGCGGCTCAGACGTATTCGCCAGCCCTGTATCATCGAGTGGGCTGCCCGTGACCATGGATTTCGTTGAATTTCGGCGTTGCATCGGTCCACGTTGAGTCGGTTGACCATTTCGCTCGCCGCCTGCTTCCATGTGTTCGGGTGAGTGCGTGATCGTCTCCGGGACATTCATTTCTTCCTCCGTGTCGATTTTTCGCGCGCCGTAAAACTCTGCTCTATACCGCGATTGTTCCCGCGGCGGTCTCGCGATGGATTCGCCGGGAAGGAACCATT
>CAZHEH010000059.1:0-9061 GCA_964531695.1 uncultured Planctomycetaceae bacterium
GCTCGAACTCGCGGCTGCGGAAGGTGTAGTTGCGCGGGTTGATCTCGTTGCGGAAGCTCTTGCCGATCTGGGCGATGCCGAACGGCAGCTTCAGCCGCTGCGTGTCGAGCACGTTCTTGAAGTTGCAGAAGATGCCCTGGGCCGTCTCCGGGCGGAGGTAGGCCTTGGCGTCCTCGTCCACCATCGCCCCGACGTACGTCTGGAACATCAGGTTGAACTCGCGGGGTTCGGTCAGCTCGCCATCGCACCGCGGGCAACGGAACAGCCCGCCGGCCGCGGCATCGTCCGTCTGGTGCCGGAAGGCGACCCGCGTGACGAGCGCGTCGCCGGCCTGGTCGATGCGGCGGCTAACCTTGCTGTTGGCCTTCTCGCGGAGGGCCTCCACGGCTCCGGCCTCGTCGTCGGCTTCGAGGGTACCGGCCAACAGTTCGTCCTCCCCCTTCAAGAGCCGAACGTGCGCGAGCTTGTCCGCCCGGAAGCGGGCCTTGCAGCCACGGCAGTCCATCATGGGGTCGCTGAAGCCGCCGACGTGGCCGGACGCCACCCAGACGCGCGGGTTCATGATGATCGAGGAGTCGAGGCCGACGATATCATCGCGGCGGCGGACGACGTCCTCCCACCACGCCTGCTTGACGTTGCGCTTCAGCTCGACGCCCAGCGGGCCGTAGTCCCAGAACCCGTTGAGCCCGCCGTAGATCTCCGACGACTGGAAGATGAAGCCCCGCCGCTTGCACAACGCGACGAGCTTCTCCATCAGGCCGTTTTGGCTCTCCGCCATGGTCAATCCTCCGCGGGACGCGGCGAAAGGGCGGATTCTAGGGCGGCCCCGCCCGTGCCGCAAGGGCCGGCCGCGCGGAGCGGAAACGCGAAATCACAAATCCGAACGCCGCGGCCGTGCCCCGGGAAAGGCGTGCCACGGGCTGCCGGCCCGGCCGGCGTGTGGTTTGCTGTTTGTCGTCTGCGGCTTGTTTCGGATTTCCGGCTTGGGATTTCGGATGTGGCAGGCCCGCGACGCCCCCTTGGCAGACGATGCATTCCGGGAATAGACTATCGTGCATGGCCGCCATCGACATGCACACACACGCGTTTCCGGACCAGTTGGCCGAGCGGGCGATTCGGACGCTCGAGGCCGAGTGCCCCTGGAAGGCAGTGGGCGACGGCACGCTGGACGGGCTGATCGCCTCGATGGACGCTGCGGACGTGGACGTGGCCGTCGTTTGCATGATCGCCACGAAGCCCGACCACGCCAAGTCGATCCTCGCCTGGTGCGAGAAGGTCCGCTCGGACCGCATCGAGCCGTTTCCGTCCGTTCATCCGGACACGCCGAAGCCCGGAAAGGCGGTGGACAAGATCGCCAAGGCGGGCTTCGCCGGGATGAAGCTGCACCCGATGTATCAGGAATTCGCCGCCGACGAGCCGCGGCTGGAGCCGATCTACGCGGCCGCCGCTGAGGCGGGCCTCGTCGTGGCCGTGCACTGCGGGCGGGACATTGCGTACCCGCCGGACGACGATCGCGCCGCGCCCGAGCGCTTCGCCCGCGTTCTGGACCGCCACCCCGCACTCCGACTGCTCTGCACGCACATGGGCGGCTGGCGGATGTGGGACGAGTCGGACGACCTGCTCGTCGGGCGGGAGATATACCTGGAGACGTCCTTCTCCACGGGCGAGCGCGGCACGGACACCGAGCGGATCGTGAACATGATCCGCCGCCACGGCGTGGACCGCGTCTGCTTCGGCTCCGACTGGCCCTGGGCCCCCCAGAAGGAGGACCTCGACCGCCTCGCCGACTCCGGGCTCACGAAGGCCGAGCTTCGGAAGATCCTGTGGTCCAACGCGGCGGGGCTGTTGGGGTATTGAGCGGGCGGGCCGACCGGCTTCGTGGTCGGGGTTGATGCGTCATTCCGGCTCCCTCATTCGGGCGCCCATTTGACTCTTGCCGCACTGCCACGGCTACCCTAGAATATTGGGCTCGACACTGACCGAAGCGCAAGACCCCGACCCAGCAGGCGAGGTGAGACATGCATTACCCTAGGAAGGTTTCCAAGCGCAAGCGGGCCCGCAAAATCGGCTTCCGCGCCCGGATGCGGACCAAGAGCGGCCGTCGCATCATCAACCGCAAGCGGCGCATGGGCCGACAGGCGCAGGCCGTCTGACGCCGCCGTCGCATCCAGAGGTTCTCTTGCAAGAAAAAGCCCGCAGGACGTGTCCCGCGGGCTTTCCTTGTGCGCTTGCCACCCGTCCGCTCAGGCCGGGGCGTCAGCGGCCACGGCGTCGCACGGTGCGGCCGGGGAATCCGACCACCTCAGTTCACGCCTTGAGGGCCTTCTTCAGGTCCTTGGCCTTGTTCTTCTTCTCCCAATCGAACTTGCGGGCGTCGCGGCCGAAGTGCCCGTCGTGGGCCGTGTCGCGGTAGATCGGGCGAAGCAGGTTCAGGTACTCGACGATCTCGCGCGGCTTGAGCGGGAACACGTCCCGCACGGCCAGGGCGATGTCGTCCTGCGGCTTGCGGGCCGTGCCCTTGCAGTCGACCAGCACGCTGATCGGGTCCGAGACGCCGATGGCGTACGAGAGCTGCACCTCGCAGATGTCCGCCAGCCGGGCGGCGACGACGTTCTTGGCCACGTGCCGGGCCATGTAGCTCGCCGAGCGGTCGACCTTCGACGGGTCCTTGCCGCTGAAGGCCCCCCCGCCGTGGGCGCCGCGTCCGCCGTAGGTGTCGACGATGATCTTGCGCCCGGTCACGCCGGTGTCGCCGTGGGGGCCGCCGACAACGAAGCGTCCGGTCGGGTTGATGTGGAACTTGAGCTTCTTCGACCAGAACTGCGGGCACTCCTCCTCGATCACCGGGCGGACGACCTTCTCGACAAGCTCCTTGCGGGCCTTGTCGGTCATGTTGTTCGTTCGGGGGTTGACCACGTCGTCCGTGTGCTGCGTGGAAAGCACCACGGTGTCCAGCCGTACGGGCTTCTCGCCCTCATACTCGACGGTGACCTGGCTCTTGCCGTCCGGGCGGAGCCACTTGATCTCCCCCCGCTCACGGGCCTCGCTCAGCCGGGCCGTGAGACGATGGGCCAGGTGGATCGGCAGCGGCATCAGCGACTTCGTCTCGGTGCAGGCGAAACCGAACATCAGTCCTTGGTCGCCGGCGCCCTGGTCCTTGTCCTCGCCCTGACCGGCCGTAACGCCCTGAGAGATGTCGGGCGACTGGCTGTGCAACGTCTTCACCACGGCGCAGGACCGGTAATCGAAGCCCGTCGCCGGATCGTCGTAGCCGATCTGCCGGATGACCTCGCGGGCCGTGTCCTCCGCGTTCAGCAGCGCCTCCTGCGCCGCCGTGTTGTGCACGGTGACCTCGCCGGCCAGAACCACCAGGCCCGTCGTCACGAGCGTCTCGCAGGCCACGCGGGCGGCCGGGTCCTTTTCGATCAAACTGTCCAGGATGCCGTCGGAAATCTGGTCCGAAACCTTGTCGGGGTGGCCCTTGGTGACCGACTCGCTCGTGAACAGATGCATGCCTTGCTTTGCCATGTTCGTGTAGCCCTTTCCTGACTGAGCACTGCGCCGGCCCGTTCGAGGCGCCGGCCGGGAACGAGGCAGTGTATGGCGGCCGGGCCGTATTTGCAAGGCGGGCTCAGGGCTCAGGCGCGCAACGTCGCCACGTGCTCGGCGTATCGCTTCAGCGCCCTTCGCTTGACCCGGCAGGGGCGCGGCGGCGCCTCGGTGAGCCGCCCGCCGTAGCGGAACCGCGGCGACGGACGCACCAGGTCCGCCTTGAGCAGGAGCTTGCCGTAGTTGCCCTCGACGAACCGAGGGCGAGCCCCGGCCTGAAGCAGCCGCCGCTGCCAGAGCGACAGGATGCCGCTCTCTCCGACCATGCAGCCGACGACGAAGCGGATCTCTCGCTCGGCCGCCATGCGGGCCATCGCCAAGGCCGGGACGAAGCCGCCGTTCTTGCTCAGCCGGATGTTCCACCATACTTTCCCGCCGGCGGCCGCGAGCGTCTGGGCGTCCTGCTCGGTGACCAGCGACTCATCCGCGATCAGCGGCAACTCGCACCTCGCCGCCAGCTCGGCCAACTCCCCGGCCGGGCAGAACGTCGGCTGCTCGACCGCGCAGATGCCGACCTCGCGCAACCGGACGATCCGCTCGGGCGTCTGGCCCGCCGTCCACGCGCCGTTGATGTCCGCCCGCAGCGTGCACTCGCCGCTGCGCAAGGCGCCGCCGAGCCCGCCGGCCACGAGGCGGAGGTTCTCCTCGTCGCAGGCCTCGTCGAGGCCGAGCTTCAGCTTGAAGTGCCGAAGCCCGTACAGACGCATCAGACGTAGGCGCTTGGCCGTCCGGTCCGGATCGGACGAGCCCAACACGCCCGACACGCGGGGCTCGATCCGCCCGCCGGACGGGAACACCCGCGCCGCCTCCAGGGCCGCCAGCTCCAGCGCGCAGGCCGCTGCGTTCGTGCGACGGCCCTCCACGTCGCGTTGGGGCACGGCCGCCGAGATCCGCTCCGCGCTCTCCCGCGGCGGCCTGCCGGGGGGCACGCCCGGCCAACTCGCCACCAATGCCGGCCACAGTTCCTCCCGCAGGTCCGTGATGACGCTGTCGGCGGTCTCGCCCGTAACGTACTCGCGGGGCAGGGCCTCGCCCCACCCGGCGTGCCCGTTGCCCAGCTCGATCCGCAATACCACCGCCCGCGCACGGCGGCGACGCGCGGCCGCGTGCTCGAACGAGCGCATCGGCAGGTCTGTGCGGTAGATGTCGCAGCGTACCGGAGGTGCGGTCATGACAGATAAGCATAGCGCGGCGCCCCGAACGGGGCAATCGTGCGGCCGCGGCGGCTCAAGCGGCCGCATCCCGGCCGCCTTGGCGGTGATTCGGCCCCGCTCGCCCATTCCCGCTTGACGCGCCGCGCAGGGATCGCTACCATACGGGCACTTCAGGAGCCCCGCGGCATGCTGCGGGCTAGGCCAGGAAGCACCGGCCGGAACCGACCCGCAAGGTCGGCCCCGACCCGCTCAACCCAACGCCCCCATCGTCTAGCGGCCTAGGATATCAGGTTCTCATCCTGAAGACAGGGGTTCGAGTCCCCTTGGGGGTAGTTTGCGCAACTCTCTGCTGCGGCAGGGAGTTGCGTTTTTTTGTGGGTCGACCGGTCCGCTCCGCCCGCGAACCGCCCGGGAACCATTCGCCCGGAGCCACGCCCGGTGCCCGGCGGCGAAACGAGCGCGGCACCCACACGCTGCCTTAAATAAATGTGAGCGCAATCTTAATAAATGCCGTATAATACTTATGGCTGGCGACTTCCCGCGAACGGGCTGGGGGAATCGCCTTGGGATGATACGGACTTTCGGCATGAACGCGATCCTGATCGGCATTCTGATCTGCTGGGCGTTGGGATGGGGGGTGTACCTCGTCAGCAGCACCGCCGGCTTGGCTTTGGCATCGGGGCTTTCCTCGCTGCTGTCCTACGGGTGGTGGGTGGCCTTGCTGGCCTTGGCCGCGTATGTCATCCGCCGCATCGTCAGGCCCGTCGGGTCGGAGCCGGAATTCGAGCGCGGTGATCACGTCGTCTATCTCAAGCAGAAGTTCACCCGTTCGCCCGGCCGGCGGGCGGAGGAAGTCCACCCGGCCGAGCATGGTGAGGGGTACAGCTACACCGTCCGCAAGCCGTGGACCGTCGCGGCGGTCCTTGACGATCAGACACTCGACCTCGTCACCAATGGCGGCAAGCACCACCGCGTCCGGAAGGACGACCCCCGGCTGCACCACGCCGGGCCGCTCGAGGAGCTGATGCTCCGATACCGCTGGCGGAAGACGTTCCCCGAGGTCGCCTGAGCCGTTCCATTTCCACACCGCGCCGCGGCATGCATTGCATCCCGCCCTCTTTGAGCGATAATGGCCGTTTTCCCGAGTAACGGAGGACGGCTCATGGCGGATCGACTCATGGTGGGCGTTTCAGGCGTTCGCGGCACGGTCGGCGAGACGCTGACGCCGCGCATCGCGTGCGACTTCGGCTGCGCGTTCGGCACGATGCTGGCGCAACGCACCGGCGGGCGCGCCCGCGTCGTGCTGGGGCGAGACAGCCGCCCCTCCGGTCCCGCGGTGCGCTCGGCCGTGACGGCCGGGCTGCTGGCCTGCGGCGTCGAGGTCGTGGACCTCGGCATCGTCACCACGCCCGGTGCGGCGCTGATGGTCCGGCAGCTCGAGGCCGACGGCGGCGTTGTCATCACCGCCTCGCACAACCCGGTGGAGTACAACGGCATCAAGTTCCTCCAGCCGACCGGCACGGGCCTGACCGCCGTCGACGCCGCCGCGCTCAAGGGGCTCTGGGAGGCCGGCGAGTTCGCGCTGACCGGCACCGACGCCCAGGGCGCCGAGTCCGCCAATGGCGAGACGCACGAACGGCACGTCGCGGTCGTGTGCGAGCAGATCGACGTGCCCGCCGTCGCCAAGCGGCACTTCCGCGTCGTGGTCGACAGCGTCAACGGCGCCGGCTGCGAGGCCACGCCGATCCTGCTCAAGCGGCTCGGGGCGGAGCTGTTCCACCTCAACGCCGAGCCGACCGGCCGGTTCGCGCACAAGCCCGAGCCCGTCGAGGAGAACCTCGGCGAGCTGTGCGAGGCGGTCCGCAAGCACGAGGCGGCAGTGGGCTTCGCGCAGGACGCCGACGCCGACCGGCTCGCCATCGTCGACGAGAACGGCACGTTCATCGGCGAGGAGTACACGCTGGCCCTCGCCGCCGCGTACGTCCTGCGGCACCGCAAGGGCAAGCTCGCGACGAACCTGGCCACGAGCCGCATGGTGGACGACATCGCCGCGGAGGCCGGATGCGAGGTCGTCCGCGCCCCGACCGGCGAGGCGAACGTCGTCGAGGCGATGGACCGCGCCGGCTGCATCTTCGGCGGCGAAGGCGGAGGCGGCGTGATCGAGCCGAGCGTCGTGCCCGTCCGCAACAGCTTGGTCGCCATCGCCTACGTCCTGGCGTATCTGGCCGAGACGGGCGAGACGGTCAGACAACTCGTCGAGCGGATCCCGCGATACGTCATGAAGAAGACCAAGATGCGCTGCCCCGCCGGCGCCGCGGAGAAGGTCACGGCCGCGGCCCGCGAGGCCTTCGCCCGACGCGCGGGCGCGAAGCTCAACGACGCCGACGGCCTCCGCGTGGACCTCCCCGACGGCTGGGTCTGCGTGCGGGCGTCGAACACCGAGCCGATCCTGCGGATCATCGCCGAGGCGCCGCACGCCAAGCAGGCCGATGCCCTGATCGAGGAGGTCCGCCGAATCGCCGAGCCGCATCTGAGCGAGTGACCACGATGGCCGATGACGCCCCGAAGCCCGAAGCCCTCCTGGCCGTCGCCGCCGAGGCCGCGCGCGATGCCGGCGCCATCCAGCGCGCCCACGCCCGCCGCCCGCGGGAGGTGGACCACATCGAAGCCCACGACGTGAAGCTCGGGGTCGACCGGCTGTGCGAGGAGGCCGTCGTCGGGACGATCCGCGCCGCCTTTCCATCTCACGCGATCCTCGCCGAGGAAGGCGGAGACACGGTCGGCGCGGGCTACCGCTGGATCGTCGACCCACTCGACGGCACGGTGAACTACTACTACGGGCTGCCCTACTACTGCACGTCCGTCGCGTGCTACGCGAATGACCCGGAACCGGACGCCGGGCCGCTGGCGGGGCTCGGCCGCCCGGTCGCGGGCGCCGTCTACGCCGCGCCGACGGATGAGCTGTTCACGGCCGTGGCGGGAGGCGGCGCCTTCCTCAACGGAGAACCGATCCGCCTCGACGACGTGACCGAGCTGAGCGAGGCAATCGTGTGCACCGGCTACGGCAAGGCCCGCGAGCTGTGCGCGACGCTCGCAGACACCTGTGCCGCGCTGGTCGGCAGCGTCCGCAAGATCCGCATCCTCGGCGCCGCCGCCTACGACCTGTGCAACGTCGCCGACGGGCGGCTCAGCGGCTTCTTCGAAGCCGACCTGCGGACCTGGGACGTCGCCGCGGCCGCGATCATCCTGGCCGAGGCGGGCGGCTACTTCGAGGCCACGCCGCTCGCCCCGACCCGCTGGCAAATCCTCGGTTGCGCCCCCGGTTTGGCCCGCCCGCTTCGCGAGGGCATCCCGGGCATGAGCTAGAGGCCATTGCCGGCGGGAGGGAACCGAGGAGGCGGAGGTGTCGGTCGGCGTGAGGTCTGCGTTGACACCCCCGAATCGAGCCGATATAGTCAGATGACCGGCGGCCGGACCGCCGGCACGGGCCGTTAGCTCAGTTGGCCAGAGCGCCTGCTCGACACGCAGGAGGTCATTGGTTCAAGTCCAATACGGCCCATTCTTTATCCCCGACGACCGGCCCCGGAATGCGCCCGTAGGCGATCCGCCCGCGTCGGGCGACCCTCCCGGTGGCTGCCGAGTTCTGCCGAGTCCTGCCGAATTCTGCCGAGCTCTGCCGGATTCTGCCGAATGCTGCCAAGTTCTGCCGAATCCTGCCCGGTTCTGCCAAGTTCTGCCAAGCGACATTCGTTGTAAGATATTCTGCGGCATGGACTTGAAGATTCGGCCCCGCAGGCCCGACGCATCCAACTCCTGCCAAGACCGAAAAAGCGTCAGAAATGAGGGCCAGGACCGAGAACTTATGACCCCGGTCAAGCCCCCACTCCTCTGTTCTCCGCTTGCTTGGCTCCAGCACCGACATCGAACGCCGAGCGCCCAACCCGCTGACCTATTCACTTGTCACCCCCCACTCACGCACCGCATATTCTGGTGCATATATGATAATCACATAACACACTGGCGAGCCCGAGTCAAGCTCGAACCTTGTAGGCCGCCACGGCCGCGGCGGACCAGCCGGCCTTCGTGTGCCGAGGCCGTCCCGCGCCTCGCTGGCGGATGCCGCTTCGGTCGGATGGCCCGGGCCGGGCCGCACGCCGACCCGGCAGGCGACTTCCGCACGGTCGTAACGCATATAATCGTCCGCACGGCGAGACTTTCCCCGGCCGAGCGTGTTCAAGGGCCGGGCAATCACGCCACGAGGAGACTTCCGACATGATGCGACGCTACTGGATCCCCTG
>CAZHEH010000060.1:0-8439 GCA_964531695.1 uncultured Planctomycetaceae bacterium
TGACGGTGCTCAACGGCGAGGACGACGCCGACGGCGGGGTGTCGGACTGGTCCGCCGACGCGGACAACATCTCCGACTGGGACAACCGCATCCTCTACTGCGGCTACCGCCTCGACCCCGAGACCGGCGCCAACGGACAGGGGATCTACCATGTGCGGTTCCGCCCGTATCACTGCACGATCGGAAGGTGGACGGTTTGGGACTTTGCGAGATACATTGCCGGGCTCAATCTGTATGAGTATGTCAGCTGTGCGCCCATCACAAAAGTGGACTGGACCGGACTTCAGGATAGAGAAGGCAGCGCGCCTGTGCCGCCACCGACCACCTGGGTGGAGGAGCGAATCCCGGATGACGAGTATCGCGAGATGGTCAACGAGTGGAAGGAGGGGCGAGGCGTGCTCACTGGACCCACGCGGGCAGATCGGCGTGCGAAGAAAGGAGATGGCGCAAGCGAAGCGAAGGTCTTGCAGTGGGAAATCAATCTGGGGACTCTGAACAGGAGACTGGACAACGCAGAAAGGTTGCTGAATGCTGTCGAGGAGCCAGGCATGGGGCCCATGAGAGACGTACCCAAAGAGGTGAGGGATCACAGGGAGACCGTCATGGAACTAAACGAGGAAATAAGAAAGCACTTGAGCGACAAACCGATGATGTGCTGTGGCGGCAAACTCTACGATCACAAGACGCAAGGCTGTTGTGGCGATGTAATCTACAACAAGGTTGATCATGGTTGCTGTGGCAACGAGCTAGCGCCGAAAGACGCGCAGTACGCGGACCGATGCTGCTACAGGCGGAAGTACTGGAGCTGGAAAATGCCATACTGGCAATCCGCAGGATTCGCTGGCGTTGAAGACTGTCGCCGTGCATTGGCTTGGAAGCCACCGCCTGAACTGGAGGTACCTCCGGGTACCCCCCACGTCCCGACTATGGTTACACTGGGCGAGCTTTCGATAAGGGCGATAGCCAACATAGCGGCCTTGGAGCGTTGCACCAGGAGGGTTTGCGACCCGGTACACAAACCAGCGCGAACGAGAATGGTGGAGAGGGCAGCGGAATGAACGGGCGACATCAGATGCGAGCGCGCCCGCGTGCACAGGACAGTACGTGGGACGGACTGAAGCGGACGCTCATGTGCAGCAACATACTCATGGTATCTCTTATCCTGTGTGCCGGACTGGCGGCTGCTGATGGCCGGCGCGTGCGTCCTGCGGAGCCCGACCGTGAGAACATGGAGCGGGAGCCCCCAAACTGGGACACCGTCCGGCAGATGGTCCTGGACGGACGCGTAGGCTTGGCAGTGGAGATGGCCGAGGAGTTGCTCGGGGATAAGCCGGACGACGCCCCCGAAACGATGAGGTGGCTTCTCTCCGAGCTGCGAATCCGTTATGGGGTGGCCCAAATGCCTCTCGATGGCGAAGACCCCGGCGTGTCGCCGGAGGTTCACCGCCGGCTCAAGGATGTGGACTGGGTGCGTGCAGCCAGGCAGATCCGCCGCATGATGGATTGGATGTGGGAGGCCTGGGAGAATACGGAGCGGAACTCTTACGCGGTGAGCTATATTGGCTGCGCTACCAAGGTATACGGAGAGGCATTCTTCGCCCCTGGGGTGCCGTTGGACGAGATGCGGAAGCGTGTCGGTCGCATCGTGGATGGCGACAAAGCGAACGCCAAGGTCCTAGTGGCGGCTGCCGATTTCTACATATTGGGGCTAAATCGGAATGCGGTCGCCATGACGCTGCTCAATCGGGCGGAGACTCTGGCACGTGCGGGCGGGGAGGACCGGGGGGTGCTGTACAGCGTGCATCTAGCTCGTGCGGACCTGCACCGCCAAGCTGGCGATCGCGACCAAGAACGGCTCGAATGGTTGCGCATTATCCAGTTGGACCCGGGCGAGTATGCGGTCCACGTCGCCCTGTGCCGGCTGGGTGCGCTAGAGCTTTCAGAAGGGAACGCCGAAACGGCGCAAGCATATTTGGCAATAGCCGGCACTTGTTGTGAGTTCGCGGAGCATCTTGATTATGATACGGGGCTTGCGCTGGACCTCATCCGGGCCGGACACAGCCGCTGCGCCCTGAGATACCTGCAGAAAGTGCATGATCGGCAGAACGAGCCGGCCCCCGACGTGCTGTACGGTCTCGGACTGGGGCACTTCAAGGAAGGCCGCGAAGACGAGGCGGCACAATGGCTCAACAAGTACCTGGAGACTAAGGCTTCAGAGCACCGGGATATGGCGGAGAAGCTGTTGGTCTTGATACAGGACTCGGATGAGGACGAGTTCGAGAAATGACATCGGCGACGATGACGACCTCGATATCACGGGCGCTCTGACGCTCTCGGCCTGGGTGCGCGTGGACGGAACCGAGGCGGCGTACAAGGGCGTCGTCAGCAAGTGGGCCGCCGGGCAGAGGAGCTACCTGCTCGAAGTCAAGGAGGACACCGGCAGTTGCGCCTTCTGCGTGACCGCCGACGGCGCGGATGCGGTGTGGGTCGTGGCGGACAGCGCCGCGCCCCAGGGCGTGTGGGTCCACGTGGCGGGCGTCTACGACCCGTCCGAGGAGTCGATGGCGATCTACGTCAACGGGGTCCTGGCCGACGACACGCCCGGCAGCGGAGACGTCCCGGCCTCCCTCCACAACGGCTCCGCGGCCGTGCGGATCGGCCGCCACGACGCGGATAAGGATCTCGAAGGCGCCATCGACGACGCCCGCATCTACTCCCGGGCCCTGTCGGCCGAGGAGGTGGCCGTCTTGGCCGGGGGCAACAGCGCCTACGACGGCCTGAATCGAAGAATTGTCCACGCGGAGCGGAAAGGAAAGGGGACAGGCAGCCTTTCCGTAACCGCATCCCACCAACCGGCACGACCGGAGGAACGGGAAAGTTGCCTGTCCCCTTTTCCCCCCGTGCGTAATTATATAAGCAACCCGTACATGGGCATATACGGACGCGTTAAGGACACTAGGTATGTGTGGATATAGGGCGCTCATCCGTTGTGTGCTGGCCGCCATTTTGGGCGGCTTGCTTGGGTGCGGTACCGCACCACGCGCTGCGTCAAATGTTGAAGCAACCGGGAAATCACGGCCCGCTAGTATGCGAATCGCGCCCTGGGAGAAGCTCCCGGCATTGCAGAAGGACGATCGATTAGTCACTGAGCCAGACGTAGCAATGACAAAGGCGGATGTGCTTGCGGCGTTCGGGCAACCCGACCGCGTCTGGTCGCGGGGACACTATGTCGTATGGGACTACGCGGGGGATGGGGACCGACAGGCTGTAATCCGGATCGTGTGGCACGGTCCACAGATGATCGGGTACAAGACGGGAAGTCGCCTTACCACGGATGATGTCTTGCCTCGGTAAGCTACGACGCGCGACTCCCGGACTATGGAGTTCCGGTGAGACATGCAAGTGAAGTGGCAGGTGGCATACGTCTCCCATCGGCGGCGGCAAGCCCCGGCGGGCGTGCCTGTGGCGGCTACTGCAGTCATGGACAAGGGGAAAGTCTCCACGGCGGCCGTAGAAGCGGCCCGGAGGTTCTGGTCACACGATACAGGACTACGAAGCGCTGGCGCCGGCGGCGCCGGGCGCAACGGCCGGCCGGGCATGGGACCGCGCGTTCAGCCCTCCGTCCTCAGTCCTCCGGCTTGTCTGCGATGAGACCGCCTTGCGGCCCGGCCGGGGCGGGCGTATAGTCCGCCCGTTGGCGTGATCGACGAGCACCGCGACGGCGAAGGAGCACGGAATGGCACGCAGGAAGAAGCGGATCAACATCGCCCTGATCGGGCAGGGGTTCATGGGCCGGACGCACTCGAACGCGTGGACCCAGGTGCGGCGGTTCTTCGACCCGCCCGTCGAGCCGGTCATGCACACCGTCTTCGG
Organism: uncultured Planctomycetaceae bacterium; assembly: GCA_964531695.1. Taxonomy (GTDB): domain Bacteria; phylum Planctomycetota; class Phycisphaerae; order SM23-33; family SM23-33; genus JAGXKT01. The sequence continues at coordinate 3,874 of CAZHEH010000060.1, forward strand.
GCAGGAAGGCGAGAACCCCGAGCAGTTCGCCGCCCAGTGGGGCTGGCGGAACGCCGTGACGGACTGGAAGTCGCTGGTCGCCTCGGACGAGATCGACCTGGTCGACATCGTCACGCCGAACTTCGCCCATGCGCCCGTAGCCAAGGCGGCCCTGGCGGCCCGGAAGGCCGTGCTGTGCGAGAAGCCCCTGGCCGGCTCGCTGAAGGACGCCAAGGAGATGGCCGACGCGGCCAAGAAGGCGCGGGTCAAGAACTTCGTGGGCTTCAACTACCGCCGCTGCCCCGCGGTGGCGCTGGCCCACCAGCTCGTGGCCAAGGGCAAGCTGGGCGACATCCGCCACGTTCGCGCCCAGTACCTCCAGGATTGGGCGGATGAATCCGTGCCGCTGATGTGGCGGTTCGACAAGAAGCTCGCCGGCTCCGGCGCCCACGGCGACCTGAACGCGCACATCGTGGACATGACGCGCTTCGTCACCGGGCAGGAGATCACCGAGGTCACCGGCGCGATCGCCCACACGTTCATCAAGCAGCGGAAGCTGATGAGCGGCGTGGCCGGCGGCGGCATCAGCGCGGGCGTGAAGTCCTCGGCCAAGAAGGGCAAGGTCACCGTGGACGACACGGTGCTGTTCCTGGCGCGGTTCAGCGGCGGGGCGGTGGCGAGCTTCGAGGCCGCCCGCCAGGCCACCGGCAACAAGAACCGAAACGGCTGGGAGATCAACGGCGCGAAGGGCTCGATCCGCTTCAACTTCGAGCGGATGAACGAGCTGGAGTACTTCGACGCGACGGCCCCGGCCGAGACGCAGGGGTGGACGACCATCCTCGCCACCGAGGGCGAACACCCCTACGAGCCGGCGTGGTGGCCCCCGGGGCATATCGTCGGCTACGAGCACGGGTTCACGAACCAGGCCTACGACGTGCTGCTCGCCTTGGCCGGCAAGAAGCCGACCGTGCCGCTGGTGACCTTCGCCGACGCCTACCAGACGCAGCGAATCCTCGAGGCGGCGCTGAAGTCGGCCAAGGACAAGGCGCCCGTCAAGGTCTCGACGGTGAAGTAGGCGCCAAGCGTGGGGCGCGCCCGCCGCAGCGGGCACGCCCTGTTCGGCACGACCGCTCCGGCCAGGGGTCGCCCTCGCCGGCGCCGACGGTGAAATCGCCGTACATCTCGCCGCCGCCGGTCTCGCCCATGCGAGTGCAGCGGGTCGAGCCGAGCATCATCACGACCATGCACTCGGCCTTTTCATCCTGGCAGGCGACGAAGCGGCCGTCGTTGCTCGACCAGCGGTGGTTGTCGAAGCCCTTGCTCTTCTTATGGTCGTAGGTCCAGCGCAGCTCGCCCTCCGCGCCGCCCTCCGCGATCGGCGTCAGCGTGCACCGCTTGTGGCCCCGGTGCAGGCCGGTGACCGAGCGCCCGTCCGGTGACAAGCTGTACGAGCACGCGCCCGGGGCCTCGCCGCGCCTGCCCGTGATGTCCGCCCAACGGCCGCGCTTGACCAGAACCCATACCCCGTCCTCGCGCAGCTTGACGTCACACTCGTGCGCGCCCTGGCCGAGCTTGTCGAGAGCGGGCACCGGCTTCGGCTCGCCGCCGAGCGTGCAGCGCCGCCAGCCCTCTTCCGTGTAGAAGACGACCTCGTCGTTCGAGATCCAGTGCACGCCGGACTCACTGTCCGCCCCCCGCGCGATGACGTGGACCGCCGGCTCGCCTTCCTCGGGGGCCGTTCGCATCCGGCCGCGGACGACGCCCTTGTCCACCCACGCCAGCTTCGAGCCGTCCGGGGAGAATTCGGGGCAGACGCCGCGCCCGACCTTCGCCGTCTCCCCCGTGGCCAGTTCGGCCAGGTAGATCGTTCCGCGGCTCTGGTAGGCCAGTGCGGCATCGCGGCCGCACTGCTCGCGGAGCCAGTCGAGGTCGGTCGGGCTCGGCGGCTTGGCGCCCACGGCCGGCGTCAGCAGCACGCAGACGGCCGCGGCCAGGCAAAGAGGGCGACGTGTACGCATGGGGGCTCCTTTCGCCGGGAGACAGGCCCGATTCCCAAGCACTGCAACTCCGCGGCCGGCCGGGTGGATCGGTCCTTCCGCACGGGGCCGATGCGGCGCGTTCTCCGCGGCCCGTGCATGCCGCGGACCTGCCCGCGGCGGCGCTACAATTTTCCCTGCAAGGGAAAGGACGATGTCATGGGTCGATTGGTCATTCTCTCGGGGCCGTCGTGCGCGGGCAAGGGGCCGCTGGTGTCGGCCCTGGAGCGGCTGTACCCGGACACTGCCCACGACCTGGCCCAGCTCGTGCTGTACAACGACCGCCCGCCGCGCCCCGGCGAGCGGGACGGGGTGGACTACCACTTCCGCACGACCGAGCAGATCGAGGCCCTCCGCGAGCGGGACGGCTACCGCGTGATGAAGGTCCGCGCGGACCTCCAGGCGGTGGACCTCGGCGAGCTGGCCGATATGCTCGCCCGCGGGGATGTGTTCTTCGAGGGCAACCCGTTCGTCGGCGGGGAGTTGCTGGACGCGCCGCTGCCTGAGGGCGCCGAGCGATGCACCGCGTTCCTCGCACCGCTGTCGCGCGAGGAGATCCTCTTCCTGCGCGAGCCGGAGCGGAACGTCGATCTGCCCGAGTTCGTGACGGAGGTGATGCGCCGCAAGCTGCTCCGGCGGACGCGGCGGCAGAAGACGGACCTGTCCCGGCCGGACCTGGAGGACGTCGAGACCCGCGCCGGCAGCGCGTACCGCGAGATGCGGCAGGCGCACCGCTTCGACCGTGTGATCCCCAACCACGACGGCGAGGACAGCGAGAACTGGGACGCCTTCGCCTATCCCGTCGGCGACGCCCGCAAGGCGCTGCGGGCCTTCGTCGCCCTGCTCGCCGGCGACCCCGCCCCGGCCGGGACGGAACGGTGGGAGCCGGACCTGCTGCCGGAGGCGCCTCGCCTGTCTTGATCGTCAACCACTTCGATGCCGCAGGACGCGCCCCGATGGATCGGGGCACGCCGAACCGTGTGAATGTTCGGTGAACATCTTGGATGCCTTCGCCCGGATTGCCTAAGCTGGCGAGCGCAGGGAATTCGCCCAATGGTCCATGCATGGAGAGATTTCCGATGTCTCTGACGCGAATCGGCCTATTCGTCCTGGCGACCGCCGCGACGGCCGTGCTGCCGGCCTGCCAGGGTCCGCCCGCCGACCTCATCCACCGCCCCGACTACCCCCAGCGGATCATCCTGACGTGGGACGGCGACCCGGCCCAGACACAGGCGGTCACGTGGCACACCGGCGCCTATGACGGCAAGGCGTTCGCCGAGATCGCGGCGGCCGATGCCTCGCCGAACTTCCGCCACTACGCCCGCCGCGTAAAGGCGCAGACCGAGACCGTTCCCGAGGAGCCGGATTCGGGCTTCTTCCACTCGGTGACCTTCACCGGCCTCGAGCCGGACACGCTCTACGCCTACCGCGTGGGCGACGGCGAGACCTGGAGCGCGTGGCACCAGTTCCGCACCGCGGCCGACGAGGCCCGGCCGTTCAGCTTCATCTACGTCGGCGACGCGCAGAACGCGATCCTGTCGTTGTGGTCGCGCACGATCCGCGAGGCGTACTCCGATCTGCCCGAGGCCCGGTTCATTGTCCATGCCGGCGACCTGGTCAACCGTCCCAACAGCCGCCGCGAGTGGGCGGAGTGGTTCGAATCCGCCGGATGGGTCAACGCGATGATCCCCTCCGTCGCCGCGCCCGGCAATCACGAGTACTACGATGTGGGCAAGGGCCAGGACAAGACGCGACGTCTATCGCGTTTCTGGCGCCCGCACTTCACCTTTCCCGAGCACGGTCCGGAGGGCTTCGAGGAGTCGGTCTACTACATCGACTTCCAGGGCCTTCGCATCATCTCCCTCGACTCGAGTGTGAAGGATCTGCCGGAGGTCGGCCCCGAGGCGCATGTCGAATGGCTCGAAGACGTGCTGCGGGACAATCCGAACCGCTGGACGATCGTTACCTTGCACCACCCGTTCTATGCCACGCACCCCAGCCGCGATAACGGGCGGCTCCGCGAGGCCTGGCAGCCGCTTTTCGACAAGTACGGCGTCGACATGGTTCTCCAGGGCCACGACCACGCATACGGACGCGGCCACAACCTGCCCGTCGGCCAACGGGCGCGCGACGAAGCCGGCACGGTCTACGTCGTCTCCGTCAGCGGCCCGAAGATGTACGACGTCGGCTACGACAAGCACGACTGGCTCGACCGTGCCGCGGAAAACACCCAGCTCTATCAGACCATCCGCATCGACGGCGACAAGCTCGCCTACCGCGCCACGACCGTTACCGGCGAACTCTACGACGCGTTCGACCTCATCAAGGAGGACGGCCGGACGCGGCTCGTCGAGCGGATGCCCCCGGCCGCCGGGGTCAGAACCAGGGAAAACACGCTCCCCGATCCCGAGGCGCCGAACGACTGAGCGGCGGCGGGATCGCGCGGCTCGGTGCCCGGAGCAGTCTTGCAGGCGATTATGAACTCCTCCTGCGCAACGAGAAAGCCCTCCGTTTCCGGCGGAAGGCCTTCCCATGAGGAAAATCGGGGCGA
>CAZHEH010000061.1:0-8262 GCA_964531695.1 uncultured Planctomycetaceae bacterium
AGGCGTGCAAAGCTGAACGAGCTATTGAACCGCGATTATCTTGGACAGCAGTGGGTGGTAGCATTCTGCCGGAAGGAGGGCGGCTACCAGAGTTACCGGAAGGGCGGCAAGCAGGTCTCTACGGAGGAGATGGCCTGGATCCCGATCGAGTGGACGCTGAGGTCCCGGCCGGGTGCGATGGTATCTGGCTTATCCCCTTGGTGTCGGCCACGCACGAGTACGATGATCTCGTTGAGGCCCACACCTTTGGCGGCGCCTTGCGGCGCCTTCCGACGATTGACGCCGCCCTGGCCTCAGCGAGCGGTCTTTCGGCGGCGGACAAGCGTTGGGCGTATGAGAAACTTGCCGGGATGCTTGAGGCCCAGGGCAAGGTCGCGCAGAATGCCTCGTGGCGCGCCGAGTGCGAGGAATGGGCGCGGGCCATGCGCCAACGTGCCGCCAGTTACTGATATCCGGTGACATCTTACTTGTTTCTGCCGTCTGGCGACGTTGAGCCGCACGAAGATGGACGGGACGGCGCCATCGACGACGTCCGCATCTACTCCCGGGCCCTGTCGGCCGAGGAGGTGGCCGTCTTGGCCGGGGGCAACAGCGCCTACGACGGCCTGAATCGAAGAATTGTCCACGCGGAGCGGAAAGGAAAGGGGACAGGCAGGTGTTCCGTAACCGCATCCCACCAACCGGCACGACGGGAGGAACGGAAAAGTTGCCTGTCCCCTTTTCCCTGGGTGGACACAGTCAGAGCCGTGCACGAATACAAGCAACGCGGCCCCGATGCCAAGACGCTAGAGGCAGTGCGTGAAGGAGGGCGCGAAGGCGTAGCGCGGGAACTCCGCAAGCGGGCGCGGAAGTTGTACATTGCGAGGTAAGACATGATTAACTTGGGACGTACAATGCGTCTGGGGGTTATCTGCGTGAGCGTCTTGCCATTCGTCGGGGGGTGCGCGCTATCCTCTGAGTATGTAGAACTGGACCAGTGGTGTTGGCGAATCGCCGAGGGGCACGGCGACGAGCACCCGCCCTTCTCGCGGGCAGACTACTTCTCGCTCGTGGCCCGAACGGCGGCTAGCGGCAATGTTGACATGGGATCGGCAGCGATGGGGCACTTGTCCACTTGCAGTTCGTACGTCAACGGCAACGAACGGTACGTTCGCCTGCTCGACGCGTACATTGACGCAGGTCGGACAGGGGAGTTGCGAAGCGCGCTGCGGCAGGCGCATGCTCAGGCCGAAGCGGGCAGTCCGTTGCGTCGACGGGCTCTGCAAGTCCTTATCGACCTGCGCATGCACGAGTACCTGTGGGACCATCCCAAGATTGGCGCCGCCTTGGGCTACACTCAGTTCACGGACGGCCGGCGGCGCGGCTGGAACGGGACCGGGGGCGCCTGGATGGCGGAGGATCTGGCCGAGAGGATCATCGCCGAAGGGGACAGGGAGTTCGAGGCGATCTGGGCCGAGTACCTAGACGTGCTCTCAACTCTGAGACGCAACGCGGATGGATAAACGGGCAGGTGGCATGCTTTGGCGATGGGTGGTGCCACGCCCCGGCGGGGCGTGCTCTTGCCCGGATACTGGCTCCACGGACAGCGGGGCGGTCCATGCCGGCCCTCAACGTGGCCCGGAGGTTCTGGTCACACGATACAGGACTACGCAGCGCTGGCGCCGGCGGCGCCGGGCGCAACGGGCGGATGATCCCCGGCCGCGGGAACGCAAGCCACCGCCCGTGCAACTGCGCCCGGCCGGGGTGACGCCAAGACGCCGACGCCCGCGTCGGTCCGGGGGGAATCGCGTCATCCCTCCGGGATTCCGGCCGGATCGGCCCCTGTTGCCGGGGCTTCCGCCCCGGCCTGGAATCGACGCGCCGCTGCCGCGGCTGGACGTAGCGCTTCCGTCGCCCCTGCCGGGGCTCCCAACTCGGGCAGGCGGCTCTCGGGCCCCGGTCTGACGACCGGGGCTACCTTCTGCCGCCGCTGCCGAGGCCGGGCGTAGCGCTTCCGTCGCCCCTGCCGCGAGCGCCCGACATCGGGAGGCGGCTCTCGGCCCCCGGTCTCACGACCGGGGCTACCTTCTGCGGCCGCGGCCGCGGCGCCGTGTGCAGCGAAGGTCAGTCCTGACCTCGTCGAAGGGCACCGTCCTGAGCGCGCCGAAGGGCATCTTGCCTTCGTGCTTGCCCTCCGAAGCCGGGGCGGAGGAGGGTACCGCAGGTCGGTTCTGAGCTTCGCTACAAACGGCGACGGCCAGGCGGCATTGCCATTCTCGCTTGGTCATTGATCGCCGTTCGGGCTTCCGCATTCGTCATTCGCCGCGGTCCTGATCCTAACAAACGACGAATTCACGCTTGCCTCGTCGCGGGCCCGCGTGGCATGATGCCCGCATGGACGTACAGCCACTCCTTCGCGACATCACGGGCGACAAGGCCTACCGCGGCCAACTCGTGCACGTCGAGACGATCCCCGCCCGCGAGCCGCGCTATGCCGAGCCGAGTTCGGAGGTTCCCGAAGCGCTGGTCTCGGTCCTGCGGCGGGCGAACATCCACCGGCTCTACACGCATCAGGCCGAGGCGATGGACGCGGCCGGTGCCGGCGAGGACGTGGTCGTCGTCACCTCGACGGCTTCCGGCAAGACGCTCTGCTACAACCTGCCGGTCGTGCGGGACCTGCTGGCCGAGCCCGACGGGCGGGCGCTGTACCTGTTCCCCACGAAGGCCCTCACGCGGGACCAGCACGGCGCGCTCCGGCGCTGGGCCGCCGAGCCCGAGCTGGCGGGCTTCGTCCACCCGGCCGTGTACGACGGCGACACGCCCACGCACAACCGCGCGAAGATCCGCCAGTCGGCCAACGTCATCCTGACCAACCCGGACATGCTCCACCAGGGCGTGCTGCCCTACCACGCCAAGTGGCATGCGTTCCTGCGGAACCTGCGGACGATCGTCATCGACGAGCTGCACATGTATCGCGGCATCTTCGGCAGCCACGTGGCGGGCGTCGTGCGTCGGCTGCTGCGGATGTGCGAGCACTACGGCTCGTCGCCGCGGATCGTCTGCTGCTCGGCGACCATCGCCAACCCGGTCGAGCTGGCGGGCAAGCTGACCGGCCGGGCGATGCGGCTGATCGACGACGACGGCGCCCCCCGCGGGCGCAAGCACTTCGTCCTGTGGAACCCGCCCTTCCTCGCGGATGACCAGGTCTCTCGCCGCTCGGCCAACATGGAAGCGACCGAGCTGCTGACGCGGCTCGTCGAGCGGCGGGCGCAGACCATCGTCTTCGGCAAGGCCCGCGTGGTCGTCGAGCTGGTCTACCGCTACGCGAAGGAGGCCCTGCCGAAGGATCTGGCCGAGCGGATCCGCCCCTACCGCGGCGGCTACCTGCCCGCGGAGCGGCGGGAGATCGAGACGCGGCTGTTCGGCGGCGAGCTGCTGGCGGTGACCGCCACGAACGCCCTGGAGCTGGGCATCGACGTCGGGGCGCTGGACGCGGCGATCCTGGTGGGCTTCCCCGGCACGATCTGCTCGACCTGGCAGCAGGCCGGGCGGGCCGGGCGGACGAGCCAGGACTCGCTGGCGATCCTCGTGGCGTACAACGAGCCGGTGGACCAGTACATCTGCCGGCATCCGGAGTTCCTGTTCGGGGCCACGCACGAGTGCGGCGTGATCGACCCGGCCAACCCGCACATCCTCACCGGGCAGCTCTCCTGCGCGTGCTTCGAGAAGCCGCTGACGCCCGAGGACGCCGGCTACTTCGGGCCGATGGCCGGGCGGATCGCCGAGATGCTCGCCGAGGAGGGCGCGACGCGCGAAATCGACGGGCGGCACTACTGGGCCAGCAGCGAGTTTCCGAGCCGCAACGTCAACCTGCGGACGATCAGCGACGACACCTACGCCATCTGCGACGCCTCGGCCGGCGGCAAGTCCATCGGCAACGTGGACAGCATCTCCGCGCCGGAGCTGGTCTACCCCAACGCGATCTACCTGCACGAGGGGCAGAGCTACCTGGTGCGGGAGCTGGATGTCGAGGCGAAGGTGGCGCGCGTCGAGCCGGTCGAGGTGGATTACTACACCCAGCCGATCCTGGCCAACCGCTGCACGCTGTTCGAGCCGGCGGAGGGGCGCGAGTGGCACGGCGGGGACCTGTCCTTCGGCCCGGCCGATGTGACGTGGCAGACGACCGCGTTCCAGAAGGTCAAGTACTACACGATGGAGGTGATCGGGCAGACGAAGCTGGACCTGCCGAGCCAGACGCTCTCGACCACGGCCGCGTGGTGGGTCGCGCCGGAAGGCGTCCGCGGCGAGCTGGCTCGCCTGGGCTTCAACCCGATCGAGGCGCTGATGGGCGTGCGGAACCTGATGCTGGCGGCCTTGCCGTCGCTGGCGATGTGCGACCGGCGGGACATCTCCGGCCAGGTCGATTCGCGGAACCTGGGCGTGCCGACGATCGTGGTGTACGACCGGTACGCGGGCGGTCTGGGCTTCTCCCAGCAGGGCTACGAGCGGATGGACGAGTGGCTCGACCTGGCCGGGGCGATCGTGCGGGAATGCCCCTGTGACGGCGGGTGCCCGTCGTGCGTGGGGCTGCCGAACCTCCGTCCGCCGATCCACTCGGACCCGGACCTCGCAAGCGGCTACCCCGTGCCGAACAAGGCGGGGACGATCGCATTGCTGGACGTGCTGCGGGCGTGAGGCCCCGGACTATGGGCAACAGACTTCAGGCAACAGGCCTCAGGCGCTGCGCGGCCGCGTCTGCTGCGAGAGACGGGCGATGCACGACCAGAGAGCCCGCAGGCGCAAACGCAGGGCAGCTCGGACGGCGCGCCCCGAGGCCCCGATTCCGGGGCCTGAGCTCTTCCTCCGCGGCTCGCCCCGACGGCTCCTGTACAATAGCCCCATGAGCGCGCCGGACACACGCAACGAACGTCTCCGCAAGCTGACCCGCTGGCTTGCCCGGGGCGACGTGCGGCGGGCGCAGGAGACGCTCGACGCGGACGCCGCCCGAGCGGCGCGGGAGGCGCCGGCGGCCGAGCCGGTCCTCGCCGAGCCCCTCTCCCTGGAGCGGGCCTGTCCGGGGCGCGTCGCGGACGGGGCCTTCGGGCCGTACTGGCACATCGAGCGGGCGTTGGCGGATATCTCGGCCGCGGAGGTGCCGGTCGCCCGTGAGTACGCCCACGTGATGAGCGGCGCCCGCCAGCGGTTCGACGAGCTGTCCGCCTCGCCCGAGCTGTGCCACGTCTCCGTCGCGGGCCCGGGTGATCTGCTGTTCATGGACACCGAGACGTGCGGCTTCGCGGGCAGCGTCGTGTTCCTCGTCGGTCTGATGAGCTTCCGAGACGGCGGGCTCGTCTTCGACCAGTTCCTCGCGCGGGACTACGCCGAGGAGCGGGCCGTGCTCGGCGAGTTTTCCGAGCGACTCGCGGCCGCCTGTGTGCTTGTCACGTTCAACGGCAAGGCGTTCGACATGAACATGATCCGGGACCGGTCGGTCTTCCTCGGCCTGCCCGGCCCGGACCGCGAGCCGCCTCACCTCGACCTGCTGCACGAGGCGCGGCGCCGGTGGCGCCGCGACCTGCCGAACTGCAAGCTGCAAACCCTCGAGGCGATGCTCTGCGGTCGGCACCGCACCGGCGACATTCCCGGTGCGGCCATCCCCGACGCGTACCACGACTTCGTCGCCACCGGCGACGCCCGCCGACTCCGGGACATCCTCCACCACAACCTGCTCGACCTGCTGACGATGGCGCAGCTCATTTCTCATCTGCTGACAGGACATTAGCCGGAGTGACCGGCGACAGCGGGTTCGGACGCCTTCTTCCCTCGCGGCCGACCATTCGCGGAACGTTTCCGGCTGTCTTTGCCCTTGCCGCTTCCACCCCTGCGCGGTAGATTTGAGGGCGGTGAAGCATCTTTGGTGCCCCGCCAGGGCGCAATGAGGAGATCGGCCATGTCCTCGATTCGCCGATGGTGTGGGGGGGATACCTCGATGGAAGTGTCCGCGGCGAGACAGCGCGGCTTCACGCTTGTCGAGTTGCTGATCGTCATCGCGATCATCGCCCTGCTCATCGCGATCCTCTTGCCATCGATGAGCTTGGCGAAGGAAGTCACCTACCGGCTCCGCTGCCGCGCCCATCTCCACCAGATCCTCACGGCCGTGAACAGCTACGCCAGCGTCAACCGGCAGTACCTGCCGGGCATGCTGGCGTCCGTCGACACCGATTACTGGATCGACGAGATGGGCGGCAGTCCCGGCCCGTGGGGCTGGATGGCCACCACGCCGACCTCCAGCGGCTTGCTCTGGCGCGGGGGCTTCCTCCAGGAGCCGGAAATATGGCTCTGCCCTGCCGTCCACCACACAAGCCCCGGCGAACACTACGGCAACGGCTTGGACGACCCGTGGACGTATCACTTCACGACCAATGCGAGGACCATGTTCGGACGTGGGGGCATGTACGACTTCATGCGGACCGACGACGGAGAGATGCACTTCCACCGCCGGGCCAGCGACTTCAAGTGCACCTCGCGGACGATCCTGCTGGCCGAGGAGAATACGGGGATGATCCCCTACGAGAAGTTCAGGGAAATCTACTGGCCGGGCGTCCCGTTCGAGGTGATAAACGACCAGTGGTTCACGGAGCCGGACCTCAGCGAGCCGCGCCACCTGGGCGATTCGCAGGTCGGCTGGCTGGACGGCCACGCCACCGAGATCGACCCGTATATCCCGCTGTGGGACTACCCGGAGTACGGCGAGGCGTACTAGGGTCCCGCGGCAAGGGGGCGGGCGCCTTCTCTGCTTTCCCGGCCATTCCGGGCTACCGCCCTGCGATGCGGCGAACCTTCGCCGCATTGATCTCGTCCCAGTCCCGGCCGCGGGGGTCCTTGCCCTTGGGCGTCTCCAGGATCAGCGGCACCTCCGCCATGCGCGGGTCCGTCAGAAGGGGGCGGAAGCCCCTTGTGCCGATCTTGCCCCGCCCGATGTGCTCGTGGCGGTCCACGCGGCTGCCGAGCGGTCGCTTGGCGTCGTTGAGGTGCACGGCCAACAGCTTGTCCCGCCCGACGGCAGCGTCGAAGGCCGCCATCGTGCTCTCGTAGGCGGCCGGGGTGCGGATGTCATAGCCGGCGGCGAAGATGTGGCAGGTGTCCAGGCACACGCCGAGTCGCCGGCTACGCTTCCGGCATGCCGACAGGATGGCCGCGAGCTGCGTGAAGGTCCGTCCGAGCGTGCTGCCCGCACCGGCCGTGGTTTCCAGAAGCACCTTCACCCGCCGGCGCGGGCACTCGGCGAAGATCCGCTCCAGGCCGTCGGCGATCCGCTCGATGCCCGCGTCGGGGTCGGGGTTCGATCCCGGGTGCAGCACGAGGTACTCGATGCCCAGCCGCCCGCACCGGTCGAGGTCCCCGGCCATGGCGGCGATGGACTTCTCTCGCACCGCGTCCTCGCCGGCCAGGTTGACCAGATACGACGCGTGAGCGACGATCAGCCGGATGCCCAGCCGCCGCTTGGCGTTGCGGAACCCTCGCACGGCCTCGTCGGACAGCGCCGGCGCCGACCACTGGAGCTGGTTGCGCACGAACATCGCCACGGTGCGGAAGCCGTAGCTGTCCGCCCGCTCCAGGGCTCGGTGCGGTCCGCCTTCGATGCTGAGGTGGGAACCGAGAAGCATGACGAGTCTCCGCCGGTTTCGGCGGGAGGCGAGAAGCTTGCCCGATGTCTCGATGTGTGTCCATACCATTCCGTGTGCGAGAAGAACGCCGGGCCGCGATGCAATCGGCCGATCGTCGCCCTTGACAGCTTTCCCGAAAGGTGCTACGTTTCCTGAATCCCCGCCTGGGCGGTGCGTCGTACGCCGCCGATGACCCTAGGAGTTACCGAAATGGCTGGCGATCTATCCGGCAAGAAGATCCTGCTCGTGGACGACGACAGGGACATTCTGATGGCGATGGAGACTGCGCTGGGAGACGAAGGCCCTGAGTTGCTCACGGCGCGCGACGGCAACACGGCCATCGACTTGGCCGAGCGGGAGCAGCCGGACCTGGTCGTCCTGGACATGATGCTTCCCAAGCGAAGCGGCTTCCTCGTGCTCGAGAAGCTCCGCCGCGGCAAGGACAAGGAGGAGATGCCGCTGGTGGTGATGATCACGGCCAACCTGGGCACACGGCACAAGCAGTACGCCGAGAGCTTGGGGGTGGACGAGTACATGCAGAAGCCGTTCCGCATGGAGAAGCTCGTCGAGAAGATCAAGGCGCTGTTTGAGTGAGACCGATAGGGGCGGAAAAGGT
>CAZHEH010000062.1:0-8027 GCA_964531695.1 uncultured Planctomycetaceae bacterium
GAGGTTGAGCCTCTTTTCAAGCATTCAGTTCACCAGCAAGATTGAAGAAGGGCCGAAAAATGGAGAGACGGCCGGAATGGCTGCTAGGATCAGCCATAGGGGAGAGCGTCCGATATTGCGGAGGCGTTGCGCGCAAAGGTACAGGTGCGCCACGACTGCAGACGAGACCAGCACGGCAATGCTGAGAGAAGGGCCTTCTGCGACTGCGGACCGGAACCCCAGAGCTTCAGGGCCTAGATAGCCCACGAAGAAGGCGCTCACGAGCACGACCAGCACCTCACTCACTGCGAACCGCAGGCGGCCAATGCCCGGGTAGGGCGCTCTGTTCCCCAGATCCTTGGCGACGGCCGTCACAGACATGGCGGGCATTCCTTGAGCGGCATCCGGCACCTGCGTCGCCGCCCCGCACTTGCCGCACGTGCCGCGCTGCCCCGAGAAGTGGTCCGGCGCTTGGAGCTTCGCGCCGCAATGAGAGCATTTGTAGTCGATCATTGCGATCCCCTAATGTTCGTGATCCGGAAACTGTGCAGCACGTCCGAGCAACAGCGTGCCCATTGCTCGCGTTCGCTGAGGCGGTAGGCAATCGTAACCTCGTGGCTCCGGTCATGATTCGGGAAGGTGTATTGCTCAACGTGGATGTGGCCATCTCCGCTGGTCGAGTTTCGCACATACCCTATGCGTAGTGCGTCCATGCCGGCAATCTTGACGATCCTCACACGGCCAAACCGCACGATAGGGATGATTGGGCGCAATTGCGCCTCAAGCATCGCTGTGACCTCGTCCTGCTCGGCTGCGGACAAGGCAAGCCCTTCGCGCAAGCTTTCGACCTCGCCAGGCGCAAAACGCTGAGTCCTCACTATGATGCGCACATAGCGGTTCGCTGCACCGGAATCAAGCTGGTTCATGCCGGCTTGCTGAATGATGATTCCCTTCCGATCAGTTTCGAGGCCCATTTCTGATTTCAGAGCTTGCCCCAATTGCGCGACCGGCCCGCTTTGCACTTCAAGGCACGGCGGAATGTCTATCGTGCCAACGTCCGGGATTTCGACCCGCTGCCAGCCCTCGTGTAGCTCAGCCCACGGCAGGGGCAACTGCACAGCGGTTTCGTTGTCAGTGTCGCTTTCGCTAGTCTCTGTGGAAACGCCACTTTGCGGCCAGAAGATAGCTGCCGCCGCTAGAATCACGACAAAGAGAAGCAGCGTGCCTGCGAAGGTAGTGGCGTGGCGCTTGGCAATTGCCTTCCTCTGTGTCACCCCGTACCATATCACGCCGCACAGTGATAACAGGCAGAGGATGGGCAACGCGCCTCCGCCATGCTGCCAACCGAGCAGAACGCCAACGAAAGAGTATGCGATTATCGCGGCGGTGCATCCTGCGGCCCCCAGCGTATACCGGAGCGCCTTGCCTCCCGTCTGCCCGTTGGGGACTCCCGTATCGCAGCCGCACTTCGGGCAGGTGTCTTCTTGCCCCGCGAGCGAATCGGGCGACTCCATCGGCTCGCCGCAGCGGCGGCATTCGTATTGAATCATGGCGATATGTCTCCGCTTAGTCAGGACTTCGAGTCAGCGCGTCCGTGTGCCTCGGCCCACCAAGGCCTCCATCAAGCCGGGGATCTCCCGCATCCGGTCGAGTCGTTCGCCTACGTCGCGGCGGCGGGAGGCCAGGTACGCCAGTGCCTGGCTCGCAGCGAACGGGTTGTTCCCCGGTAGGACGGCGCCGGGCACGCGGCCGATCCTCTCGACCGGCTTCTCCGTCGGAAGCCCCTTGGCGAACGGGTCGGCGATCTCCACGTCCTCGCCGCTGGTCAGGATGTGATAGGCCCGACAGGCTGCCTTCACGCCCCAGCCGCGGCGTACCGGACCGTTGATCCACTGCGCAATCGCCTCGGCCCGCAGGCGCGTGTCGAGCCATCGACGGAACGTGTTCCGTTCCTGCTCCACGGCCCGCAGCCCCTCGCGCAGGACGCCGGTGATGTCAGACGGGCTGAGCCCGTTGCTGTGGACGCGCCGCACATGGAGCGCCGTCGTGCCGACCGCAAGTCCGTTGCTGCATACGAGTCGGAGCCATCCCAGCAGCGAGGTCAGATGCATGCTTCCGTCCACGGAGTTCCAGCAGTGGAGCTGGAGGGCGATTGGCTCCCGGTCGCCGGGATCGACGCTCATATCCTTGGGCAAGCGGATGTGCAGCGCCATGCGCTCGCCGTGCTGCGTCAGTTGAAGGTCCGCTTCGGTGTCCTCTTCCCGAATGCCCAGTTGGAGGATCGCCTCACGAGCCGCGTCGATCACCTCGGTGTGCTGTACCAGGGAGTACCGCTTGGAGACGATGCCGACCGGCATCTCCGGGTCGTTGCCCATGGCCTGGCGGACAATCACATCGAAGCGCTCGTTGGACTGTGTGGTTCCCCGTCCCGCGCCGGCCGGCAGAACAAACGGGCGACGCTCGAACTTCGGAACGTCGCTGGCGATGGTCGGGAGATCCCACCGGTAGGTCGTCACGGGTGAACCGCCCCAGCGCGCGCCGTCGAACCCCCGCATCTGGCCTCGCAACCTCGTCAGACTGGCTTGGACCATCGCTCATCTCCTTTGTGGCCGTAGGTGCTGTTGATTGGTGTGCCGGTCGCGGGCTGAGCCAATCTTCGACGTTCGCGCGGAACGTACGGCCAGCCGGAATTGGGTAGATGGAGGCAACGCCGAGCAGCACGGCGGCCGCCCGTCGAAGAACGCTTGCCCAGTTGTGATCGATGACCCCGTAGCAACATGATGCCACCATCGCAGCCGCATTCACGCCGATTCCGCGTTCGGCATGGCGAACTGCCCCCGGCCCCATCGGACGTCCAAGAAAGGGGAGCCGCCAGCTACTACCCCGACGGGAGGCCTGCGACAGCCTTCGGGCAGGGATTCACCGGCAGGCTCCCATACCGGGAGCCCGCCAGCGATCACGTGCCCGATTTCGTGGAGGTCGCAGTTTCCCGTCGGCGCGAACGCTTGGTCAGACCAAAGTCGTATTCTCCTAGTCACTTTACATCGCGGATGCGGTTTGCTCAAGCGCGAATCCGGGTCGGCTCCCCCGATTCGCGGCCGACCGGAACTTGGCGTAGCCGGCGTGTCCATTCCCCCGACTCGGCCAATCCTTGCTCGGCCGTGTGGCCGTCCCGGCGTCGCTGTTCGGACGCGCGGCGGCTTCGACCCGGCCGGTTGCGGCCGGCGGCGGCGGGGCATACCATGCGGCCGTGGGATGAATGGCAGCAGCGGCTGGCAAGCGGGAGGCAGTATGGCGTTTCGGTTCTTCCGACGCACGAAGATCGCACCGGGGCTGTCGCTGAACCTCTCGAAGCGCGGGGCGTCGGTTTCTGCGGGCCCGCGCGGGGCCAAGCTCACCGTCGGCACACGCGGCACGCGACGGGCCGTCGGCATCCCCGGCACGGGCATGTACTGGTACGAGCAGAGCGGCTACGGCGGCAAGGGCCGCGGCCGATCGGGCGGAGATGGCCGGCGTGGTCAAAGCGGCGGCTCCCGCGGCGGCGCGGCGACTGCGCCAGGGCCGCAGTCGCGTCCGGCGGACCGTCTGACGCTCGGCTTCTTCCAGCGGCTGATCACGCCGGCCGAGGAGGAGGCCTTCGTCGATGGCATGCGTGAGCTCGTCCGCGGCGACGAGCGCGCGGCGCTGCGCCACCTCCGCAAGGCCACGCACCTGGCCGACGGCGCCCTGGCGGCCGGGCTGGTCGCGCTGAAACTCGACCGCCCCGACGAGGCCGAGCGGCACCTGGCGGCCGCCAAGGCCAAGCACGCCGGGCTGGGCAAGCACTTCGCCAAGTACGGCCTGGCCGCGGCGGCGGAGCTGCGGATCACCGAGCAGGTCGCGGCCCACGTCGCGGCGGACACGCGGGGCATCCTGCTGGCGCTGGCCGAGGCCCACCAGCGGCAGGGCCGGTGGCGCGACGCCCTGAAGGACCTCAAGAAGCTTTACGCCAAGGACCCGGACGACGCGGCCGTGCGGCTCTCGCTGGCGGAGCTGCTCGTCGAGGAGGCGGGCGGCAAGCGGGCGGCCAAGCAGGTGGTGCGGCTGGCCGAGGGCGTGGACAACGACTCGCCCGTGCACGCGGCGATCCTGCTGTACAAGGGCAAGGCCTTGGCGACACTTGGACTGCAGACGGCCGCGCGGGACGCCTTCACGGCCGCTGCGCGGCCGACCCGGGGCGTACGCCCCTGGACCCCGCCCTCGCTTCGCTCGGGGCAAAGGGTAAAACAGCAAAGAGCAACTTGCCACGCCGAAGCCAGCGGCGAAGGCGGGAGGGCTACTTCAAGCCCACGCCGCCGCCCAACACAACCACCCGGAAGCCGAAGTCGCTGCTCCGGTAGTCGGGGATGATCCTGCTGCGGTTCGCCGAACGGCAGCCCCCCCGGCGGCCGAGCCAGGACCCGCCGCGCAGCACCCGGGATGTGCCGCTTCTCGGGCCTTTCGGGTCTTCCCTCGCCAGGCCCCTGTAGCTGTCCTGGGACCAGTCCCCACACCACTCCCACACGTTGCCGTGCATGTCGTGCAGGCCGAAGGCGTTGGGCTTCTTCCGGCCTACGGTATGGGCGTACCTGTCGCCCACGTCACACGCATTGTCGTCATACCACGCATAGGCGCCCAGCTTCCCGGCATCGTCCCCATAGCAGTACCGTGTCGTGCTGCCCGCACGGCAGGCGTATTCCCACTGGGCCTCGGTCGGCAATTGCACATCCAGACCCGTCCGCCCCGAGAGCTTCTTGCAGAACGCCGTCGCATCGTCCCACGAGATATCGCTTGCCGCATGCTCCGCGCCGCTCTTGGCCATCCACTCCCCTCGCGACGGCGCTTTCCCCAAGACCTGCTCGTACTGGGCCTGGGTCACCTCGCAGACGCCCATGTAAAACGGCTCCGTCAGCGTCACACGCCGCTGCGGGTGTTCGTCCTCGTACCACTCGTCATTTCCCCCGAGCTTACGGGCCACCTCCTCGGCCGACTCACCACTGCCCATGACGAACTGACCCGCCGGGATCAGCACCAGCTTCATCGTCACGCCATCGCCGAGGTCCAGCGTCTTCTCAACCGGCACGCCCAGCGCGGCCGCCGTTTGCTTCTGCCGACGCTTCGCCTCGGCCGCGCCGAATGGCCACTTCTCGTAGACCAATGGATCCGAGGGCTCTGGCGGCCGGTCAACCTGCTCCGGCAGGCCGATCCGCGCAAAGCCGGCCCAGTCCCACGGTGGCTCCAGCTCATCAGCGCGCCAGATGACCACGTCCACATACTTCTCATCCGGGCCTGTCGAGATTGCCTTCGCGTCCAAGCGACCTCCGCTGTCGGTCAGTGCAATGGATTGGCCGTTACGGACAGCCTCGGCCAGAAGCCCTTCACGGCCGGAGATTCGCAAGCGCACACGACGCTGCTCATCGGAGCCATCCGCAACGGCCTGGACGTCCAGTTTGAAAGACGGGAATGCCCCAGAGCCGATCGTGCCATCCCGCAGTTCAGACCAGCGAGAGGCGATGGTCTGCCATCGGATGCACTCGCCCTGACCGATGAAGAAGATCCGCGAATACTTCTTGCCCCCGGGCGTCTCGTACGGCCGGAACGATTCGCCGTTCAAGCGGATTGACTGCCTTTCAGGCGAGGCGCCCGCGAACAGCCCGCTGGACGCCGCGTTGGAATCGGCCACATGTAAGGTGCCGCCGTCGGCCTTGTAAACCACCATCATGTGACGATCGGCAAAGCGCCGTTCCACGCCTACCAGTTGCGGCTCGCCGGTGACCTTCAGGGCATGGGCGAACGTCAGGTACGTCATCACGTCGTCCGAGACGACCCGCCGTAGACCTGTGCGGAGCTTCCCCAATGGATTGTCCCACTTGCCGTCCTTCTGGACCATCGACAGGAATTTCAGTGCCGCGGCGTCGTCCTTCCAGAACCGCGGCGTGTCGTTGTCGTAGAGGCCATACAGATCGGGCCGGCCTTGACGAGCCTTCTCGACGTAGTACCACACCGCCGTGGCGCTCCAGGCGTGGCAGAGCCCTTTTGGCGAGACGCACGTGCCGCGATTCGGCACCTGCCACCCGTCGTCAGCCGGCCGGAACCCCGAGTCGAACGTCCCGCCCAGCAGGTCCGGCATCAGCGCCGAAGCCACGATCAGCTTGGAGAAGTGTCGGGTGGCCACCGTGATGGACCGCTCATACTGGGCCACCGGCGGAATCGCCTCCAGGCGCCCCGTATCCTCGTGGTAGAAGAACGCCGTAGCCACGTGATCCTCGGGGACCTCCACGGGGATCGTGACCTTCATCGGCTCATCGGCGTGCTGTGCGCCGTTGTCCACCTCGATCAGCGGCGAGACCGGATGGAACGTCTCGCCGAGGTTATGCCCCGCCACCGGCGCGCACGAGATTCGGAACTGCTGCCTGTGGCGGTAGGCGCCCCGCGGAACCTCGATCTTCAGACCGGCCATCGGGCTGTCGGCCTCGTCCGCCGTCACCGTGCCCCCTGCGGGACCGACAGTCCGTCGGCCAACCACCTTCGCTTGGCCTGTCTCGATGACGATGCGGCGAGCCGCCTGCTGGGTCGATTTGTCAACCGACTCGCTCGGCGACGGCCGCAACGCCATCCACATCACCAACGCCCCGCAGCCGAGGCCCGCGAGAATCCCGCCGATCCCGCCGAACAGCAGTGATTTTTTACGCATGTGTATGCTCCCTTTTGCCTGCATCCCGCCAGCGCAGCGTTGCAGAGCCACACGCTGTCTTTGCATGGATGTTATTACGGCAGAAACAACACTGCAAGCGGACGCCAACGGCTATAAGCCGAGCGCGCGGGCCTGGACGAAGCACCAAGCGCCGGCCAGGGCGGTCTCGAAGCGTTCGACGCGGAAGCCGGCGTCGCGCAGGGCCGCGTGGAGCTCGTCGGGGCCGAAGGGCACGTGCCGCCAGAAGCGATTGGCCAGCAGGCGGGAGCGGCCCATGAGTGCCTCTTCGAAGGCGAACACGCCGCCGGGCTTGAGCACGCGGTAGACCTCCGCGATGGCCGTCGGCCACTGGCGGATGTGGTGCAGCACGCCGAACAGGAAGGCCGCCTCGAAGCTCGCGTCGGCCAGCGGCAGGTGCGTGGCGTCGCCGCAGACCAGTTCGATCCGGCCGGTGTCCACCTCGGCCGCCCATCGCGGCGGCCGGGCCAGCAGCTTGCGGGCCCGGTCCAGCATTGCCCCGTCGGCATCGACGCAGACGAGCCGGTCCGGCCGCAGATGTTGGGCCACAGCCAGCGCGCCGATGCCGTTGCCGGAGCCGATCTCCAGGCAGCGCGCCCCGGCCGGCAGGCGCCCATTCGGGCGTCCTTCCGGACGCAACGGCCCCAGCACACGCGGCACCTCGACCTTGCGCAGCAGCCAGCCGCGCAGGCGCATGCTCAACAGCCACCTTTCCGGCCATCGCATTCGCATGGCTGTCCGGTATACCTCGCCTTGCCGGTCTCGTGCCATGGTGGGGATGCGGGGAGCGGCCCCCGACCAGTTCGGCAGCACATGTCCCCTCTGGTCAAGCGCGACTACGACCAGATAGTATGCGTCCGGCAATGGCTTGAGCAGCTTACAGGTCGGACCGAGCTTCAGCAGCCTGAGGCAGGAAGGGTAGCAACTATGGGCAAAGGCAATCAGGGTATTCCACCAAGCATCGTGCAGGTCATCGAAGAGGTTGACCGTGTGGCAGCTCTACTGCGCGCTTGGGCGGGGCGGGGCCGCATCGTGAAAGCCCTTGCCGCTGCGGGAGAGACCAAGCCATCGACGGGCACGATCCGGACGCTCTGCGCCGAGACGCCGGAGTTGTACCAGCGAGTCGAGGAGGCACTTGCAAGGGTGGCCGCCCCGTCTCCCTATCCGAAGGCGCAGAATCAGTACGAGCGGGAATGGGTGCAGGGCGTTACTCAGCAACTGGGCGAGTTGAGGAGCGAACTGAAGTCCTGCGCCCATTGGCAGCCGTTCGACTCCCAAGGAGTCCCAGAGGCGCCGCCTTCGCAGGTCAACCAGAATA
>CAZHEH010000063.1:0-7778 GCA_964531695.1 uncultured Planctomycetaceae bacterium
GAGCATCCGTTCGAGCACCCATTCGTACTCGGCCGCGATGCCGGCGGCGACGTCGGCGGGGCGGAGGTCGTCGGGCAGGCCCGCCTTCGCTGCAAACGGCGCCGCCCTCCTTCCCCGCGCGGGGGCCTGCGCTACATCGAACGTCGAACGCTTCTCACTTCGACCTCCGAGCTGCCGCTAGTGCAGCATGACCTGTCCGCCGGTGACGGGCACGGCCTGGCCGGTTTCGTAGGGCTGCTCGATGAGGTAGTAGATCGCCTTCATCACGTCGGGGGTGGTGCAGCCGCGGCCCATGGGGACCTTGCGCTCGTAGGCGCGGCGGACGTCAGCGATCGTCTCGGCGCCGGGGACCTTGCCCGCCCGCAGGTACTGCTCGAACAGGCCGCGGTCCGGGTCGGACCAGAGCGGGCCGTCGAAGAAGTTGCCCGGGCAGACGGAGTTGACCTTGATGCCGTCCTCGACGAGCTCCAGCGCGAACGACTGCGTCAGCCCGATGCCGCCGAACTTGCCGCCGGCGTAGGCGAAGTTCCGCTTCGAGCCGGCCAGGCCGCTCTTGGAGTTGATCTGGATGATGTCGCCCCACCGCCCCGGGCGGGCGCGGTGCTGGGCGGCGAGCACCGGCGCGGCGTGCTGGGTGCACAGGTAGTAGCCCTTGTAGTTGACGCTCGTGACGAAGTCGAAGTCGCGCTCGCTCTGCGTGTAGACGCTCTCGGCCCGCAGGACGCCGGCGTTGGCGATGAATACGTCGAACCCCCCGTAGGCGCGGACGGCGGCCGACACCGCGGCCGCGACCGAAGCGCCGTCGGCGACGTTCATCGTCACGGCCGTCGCGCGGCCGGGGCCGTGGGCGGCGCAGAGCGCATCCGCCGCCTCGCGGACGCCCTGCTCGTTGATGTCGGCGAGGATGACGGCGGCGCCTTCGCGGGCCAGGTCCTCGGAGATCTCGCGGCCGAAGCCCTGAGCCGCGCCGGTGACGAAGGCGACCTTGCCGGCGGCCCGGCCGGCCGGGGCGGGGTCGAAGGCGACTTCGCGGAACATGCCGGCGCCGGGGATGCCGACCGAAGCGGGGCGTGAGTCCCCTATCGCCGCGCGGAGCGCTTCGAGCATCGCGGCCGGGACGGCGTCCGGCGGGGGCTCGAACGTCCGGTCCGCGCCGGAGCCGTCGCCTTCCTCGAATCGCAGCGCCGGCAGGGCCGCATCCGTGCCCAGCAGCCCGCGGAGGAGCGGGCCGACGCTCGTCACCACTTGTGATTGTGCCTCGTCCATACTTGCGCACTCCCATCCGTCCAGATTCGGGACCGATACGATACTCGCCGCGGCCGCCGCCTTCGAGGGCATTCCCGCGCGGGGACGCGCGCCAGGCCGAACGTCGAACCCCGGTTCTCCCCTGCGGCGTGCGGCTTGTTTCGTCTTTCGGATTTCGTGCCCTGCATTTGTCGGTAGAATGCCGGGCGTGTGCGGCTTCGCGGGCGAATTCGTGTTCGGCTCCGGCCGGGCGGACCGGTCGGTCTGTGCGGCGATGGCGGCGCGGCTGGCGCATCGCGGCCCGGACGCGGAGGGCGCGTACGCCTCGCCGGACGGGCGGTGCGCGATCGGCTTCCGGCGGCTGGCGGTGATCGACCCGGCGGGGTCGCATCAGCCGATGGTTGCGGCCGACGACGCGGCGGCCGTGGCGTTCAACGGGGAGATCTACAACTTTCGCGAGCTTCGCGAGGAACTGGCGGCGGACGGGGCGGCGTTCCGTACGGCCGGGGACACGGAGGTGCTGCTGCACCTGTATGCGCGCGAGGGGGCGGAGATGCTCGGGCGGCTGCGGGGGATGTTCGCCTTCGCGATGTACGACTCGCGTCGTAGTTCGCTGCTGCTGGCGCGCGACCGGGTCGGGCAGAAGCCGCTGTGGTACGCCGAGCTGGCGGACCGGGTGGTCTTCGCCTCGGAGGCGAAGGCGCTGTCGGCGCATCCTGGCGTGGGGCGGGAGATGGATGTTGTCGGATTAACATATTATCTGTCACTTGGGTATATTCCGGCACCTCGCACGGCGTGGGCCGGGGTGCGGAAGCTGCCCCCCGCCTCGCTGCTGGTGGTGACCTCCGGAGGCGCGCGCGAGCCGGAGCGCTGGTGGCGGCCGGAGGCGCTGGAGCTGCCGAGCAGTCCGGCGGGGCGCGTGGAGCTGGTGCGGGAGCGGGTGACGGCGGCGGTCGCGAGGCGCATGTTATCGGACGTTCCGCTTGGGGCGCTGCTCAGCGGGGGGATCGACTCGTCGATCGTGGTGGCGTTGATGGCTCGCGCGGCCGGGCGCGCGGGCGGCGTGCGGACCTTCACGGCCGGGTTCGAGCACGCGCAGTTCGACGAACGCCCCGCCGCGGCCGAGGTCGCCCGGCACTGCGGCACGGACCACACCGAGCTGCTCGTCGAGCCCGAGCCGGCCGGGGTGCTCGACGCGGTCGTCGATATGTACGACGAGCCGTTCGGCGACTCCAGCGCGGTTCCGACGTGGCTGGTCTGCCGCGAGGCGCGGCGGCATGTCACCGTCGCCCTGGCCGGAGACGGCGGCGACGAGGTCTTCGCCGGCTACGACCGCTATCGTGCGATGCTGCTCGGCGAGCGGCTGCGGGGCCCGAGCTACGCGGCCGTGCGAGTCGGGGCGATGCTGGCCGGGCTCGTCGCCCCGCACGACGAGCGGAGCCGGCTGCGGCGGTTCGTCCGCTTCGCGCGAGGGCTGGCGCATCCGCCTTCCATACAGTACTTTACGTATCGGCGGCTGTTCGGTCCGGAGGAGTTGCTGCGGCTGCTGACGGAGGACTTCCTGGCGGAGCTGGACGTGTACGAGCCGGCGGAGTGGTTCTGCTCGCTGTACGAGGACGCGGACGCGGCGGACGAGCCCGGCCGGGCGCAGCGGCACGATGTGATGACGTACCTGCCGGACGATCTGCTGGTGAAGGCGGACATCGCCTCGATGTCGGCGTCGCTGGAGTTGCGGGCGCCGATGCTGGCACCCGACGTGGTCGCGGCCGGGCTGGCGCTGCCGACCGAGGACAAGCTGGACCGGCGGAGCGGCAAGCGGATTCTGCGGGCGGCGTTCGGCGACGTGCTGCCGGCCGGGGTGTTCGAGCGGCCGAAGCGGGGGTTCGCCGTGCCGCTGGACGACTGGCTGCGCGGGCCGCTGCGTCCGACGCTGGAGCAGACGCTGCTGGACCCGGCGCTGGAGCGGCGGCGGATTTTCCGGCGGGAGGCGCTGATCGGGCTCGTGAATGACCATCTCTCCGGCCGGGGGGACCACCGACACCGACTCTGGGCACTTCTCGTGCTGGCCCGCTGGCTCTCGCGGCATGAGTAGGGGTGTTCCACGTGGAACACCCTCTCCCTAGCCCAAGCTCGGCCGCGCAGCGCCTGAGGTCTTAGGCCTTCCGCCTGTAACCGTTGTTCCACGTGGAACACCCTCTCCCCAGCCCAAGCTCGGCCGCGCAGCGCCCGAGGTCTGAGGCCTTCCGCCTGGAACCGTTGTTCCACGTGGAACACCCTTTCCCCAGCCCAACCTCGGCGGCGCGGCACTTGCCGCCTGATTCTTCCGTTTCCCCGGAATTCCCTTGCTTGGCGGACGCGACCGATCTATCCTCGTCGCGATGAATCAGCCGTTGTTCCACGTGGAACACCCATACGGAAAGGACTCCCATGAGCGATTCCGCCAAGTCTCGTTCACGTAAACCTAGACTGGGCAGGGGTTTATCGAGTCTCGTCATCAACTCCGCCGAGCCGGCCCAGCCGTCCGGCGGCGCCGAGTACCAGTCCGAGCCGCACGGCGCGCAGCGCGCCGCCAGTGAGTTGCCTCCCCCCGCCGACGAGACCCAGCCGGTCCGCGAGATCGCCATCGACCAGATCGGCCCAAACCCCTACCAGCCCCGGCGCGAATTCGACCCGACCCAGCTTGAATCCCTCGCCGACAGCATCCGCCGCCAGGGCCTGATCCAGCCGCTCGTCGTCGCCCCCGCCGGCGACGGAGCCGACCGCCCGTACCGGCTCGTCGCGGGCGAGCGCCGCCTCCGCGCCGCACGCACCGCCGGCCTCACGGCCGTGCCGTGCATCGTCCGCCAGGCCGGGCCGCGGCAACTCCTCGAGTGGGCCTTGGTCGAGAACATCCACCGCGCCGACCTCAACCCCATCGAGCGCGCCGAGGCCTACCGCCAGTACATCGACCGGTTCTCCCTCAGCCAGGGCGAGGTCGCAGACCGCCTCGGACAATCGCGGGCGACAATCGCTAACCACCTGCGGTTATTAGACTTACAGGAAGACGTCCGCCAAGCCGTCTCGGCCGGACGCCTCAGCTTCGGCCACGCGAAGGTCCTGGCCGCCCTGGCCAATCGCCCCGAGCGCCAACGCAGATTCGCCCAGCGTGCGATCGACCAAGGGCTCAACGTCCGCCAGCTCGAACGGCTCGTCACCAGCGTCCTCGACACCGGCAGCGAGCCCAAGCCGCCCGCGCCGGCCAAGCCCCCGTACCTCCGCGACCTCGAGGAGCAACTCACCCGCAGCGTCGGCACGCCCATTTCCGTCCACCCCGGCCGGGCGAAGCACAGCGGACGCATCGTCATCCAATACCACGGCCTGGAGGAGTTCGACCGCATCTGCGAGGCCCTCGGCGCCAAGCTCGAAGACTGAGCCGCCCGTGCCGCCGCCCGGCCGCTACTCCGACCCGCCGCCCGGCCGCGTGAAAATCCGGTCGATCTCCAGAATGCCCTCGAGGATCCCCTCCGTCGTGCCCTCGATGACCTTCCCGGCCGGGGCGACCCGAATGCTCCCGGCATCGTCCCACCGCCCGGTCACCAGGAACGTCGTGAGCTGCTCGGCCAGCGTGATCGGAAGCATCAGCTCCGGGCTGTCCGGAATCACCTGGTCCAGGAACTGCTGCTGGATCGGCTGAACGGCCAGCTCGATCTCCTTGCTGTAAAGCTCAACAGTACCATCGCTTACGACGATTGCATTCAGCGGGCCGATCAGCCGCGCCTCGTCCTTGCGGTCCTCTAACGAAATCTTCTCCCCGTCAAGGGCAAAGCTCGCATGAAAATTCTTCTTCTCCGCCTTACCCATTTCCAATCCGACCTTCGGGATGATCACGGCCAGCACCTTCTGCAGCGGCCCGGCCGGCAGGTCGCGCACCACGACGTGCCCTTGCCCGGCCATCCCCGTCACCGGCCGCGTGCGGTCCGTCAGCCGGATCATGCCCGACACGCCGTGCCACTCCGCCTTGAGGTGTCCGGACTCGATCCGCCGCCCGATCGCCCGCCCGAACTGCGGCAGCGAAAGCCCGGGGCTGCCCTCGACCCCGGTGATGCTCCCGCGGAAGCGCGTCAGGCCGAGCTTGCCCCCGCCGAGCCACGCGATGTCGCCGCGCCCGTACACCTCGCCGTCGCAGGTCCGCACCCGCGCGGTCGTCACCGACGCCCGCCGCCCGTCCAGCCGGGCATCCACGACGTAGTCGCGCATCGACGGCATGCCCTCGATGTCCAGCCCGCCGCCGGACAGCATCACCGGGCCGGCCGCTCGAATTTCCGCCGGCCGGGCCAGGTTGCCCGAGATTCGCACGTCCACCTCGGCGCGGAGGCCCCCACGGACCGGCACGCTCTTGCCGATCGCCGCCAGCACGGCCGCCACGTCCTCCTCGGTCAACTCGCGGTCCAGATCGAGCTTCACGTCGATCGCCCCGTCCAGCGACATCTCCCCGTCGAGCCGCAGCTCGGCGTCCTCGCCGGCGTCCGGGCGGGCAAGCGTCAGCTTGTAGTTCGGGCTCCTCGGCGTGACGGTCAGCTCGTAGTCGGCCCACACCACGCCGTGGCCCTCCTCGTCGATCGCCCCCAGCGTGATCCGCTCGACCTTCACCTCCTGCAGATCGAGGTAGCTCCGCCAGTCCACCGGCTCCTCCTTCGGCTCGGGCGGCTCGAAGGGCCAGACCACCTTGCCGTCGATCACGTGGGCGCGGACGTCCAGCTTGCCCGCCCGCGCGATCGAGAGCTTCGGGTGGGTCGAGGGCCAGTCGGATAGATGTAACGCCAGTGCGTCCAATGAGATCCAATCCCGGCCGTCCTCGTCGCGCATTCGCAGGTGCGAGAGTTCCAACGGCCCGAAGAAGCGGAACGTCACGTCCCCGACGTCCACCTCGCCCCGCCACACGTCGCCCAGGGACGTCTCGAGCCGCCCCCGGATCACGGCCGGGGCGATCCAGAACTTCGTCGCCACGATCAGCAGGACCAGGAGGGCGACCAGGGCGCCCGCCCCGATGCCCGACCTCTTCAGCCAGCGCCGTTGCTTGTCTGTCATGTGCGTAATCCCGTTGGTAGGGGGTGTAGGCCGCGATTACAATTCTGCCGATGCGCCGGACGCCACGCAAGTTCCGCGGTGCGCTGTGCCGGCCGGCTCTCGCGTCGGCCGTGCTGGCGCTGGCCGCTTTCGGCTGCGACCCGGCCGGGCCGGGCGCCGAGTTCGACACCGCGCCGATCGACCCGCCCGCCGCCGGCGTCGAGCCCTCGCCCGACACGGACGACCTCGCCGAGGCCTTCGCCGCGGCGCTGTCCATCCGCAACCGCGACCGCCCGCATCGGCTGATCGACCCGTTCGCCGCGGACATCCGCGCCCGCGAGCCGCTGCGCCGGGCCGTGGCGCGACTCGCCGTCACCGGGCCGAACTCGACGCCCTCATTCTATGCGACCCCGGAGGCACGCCTCGCCTACTGGCTCAACGCCCGCGCCGCCTGGGCCCTCATGCTCGCCCTCGACGCGGACCTGCCCGAGCGGATGCCCCCGGCCGCGCTGGACCGGCGGCGCTTCCGCCTGGACGGGGAGTGGACCACGCTCGAGCGAATCGACGCCAAGGTGCGGACCTTCGGCTGGCGGGCCGTGGTCGCGGCGCCGGGCGTGCGGCTCCAGCGGGCCGGGCTGCCGGATACGCCCTTCACCGCGGAGGACGTGCAAGAGCGCATCCAGACGCGGCTGGACGCCTACATCGCCGACGACCGCCGCGTGATCGTCCGGCCGATCGAACGCGAGCTGGCCTTCCCGCCGGTGCTGTGGCAGTTCCGAGACGAGATCATCGCCGACTACGAGCGCCGCTACGGTGCGGCCGGGGCAACCTTCATCACCGCGCTGCTGCCGCACACGACCCGCCGGGCCCACCTCCGGCTCCAGGGCATGCTCGGCTACACGGCCGTGGGGCTCGACCGCTCCGGCACGCTCGGACTCGCCCAATGGCCGTACTGGGAGACAGAGCCCGAGTAGAACGCCGCCGAACGCGGCCGCCGCAGCGCACCGAGGCCCCTGTAGCGAAGGTCAGTCCTGAGCTTGCCGAAGGGCACCGTCCTGAGCTCGCCGAAGGGCACCGTCCTGAGCTCGCCGAAGGGCACCGTCCTGAGCTCGCCGAAGGGCGCTGGCCGGAGCAAGGCCAAGGCCCCGTAGGGGCCGCAAGAAGGCAGCCCCGCCCGTGAGGCCTGAGCGAGTCCCGGCGCGTCCGGGATGAGTCGAAGGCCGGAGGGCGGGGACAAGGTCACGCCGCAGCGCCCAGGAGCCCCAGCGGGGCGACAGAGCCGTGGATCGCCGCTTCCGTCGCCCCTGCCGGGGCTCCCAACTCGGGCAGGCGGCTCTCGGCCCCCGGTCTCACGACCGGGGCTACCTTCTGCCGCCGCTGACGCGGCGCCGTTTGCCCTTGCCGATTCCGGCCGCGCGCGGGATAATCCCCGGCCGTGATGGGGAACGCGTCATCTCGGGGCTTCGCCCAAGGCCGGGCGAGGCGCG
>CAZHEH010000064.1:0-7605 GCA_964531695.1 uncultured Planctomycetaceae bacterium
TGTTCTCTCTCCAGAAGCCGTCTCAAGAAGACAAGCGAGAATGAGAAAAGGACTTGTAAAGATATTGAATATTCTGCTCAGGCCCTTCCTGAGGTTCTTCGCCTGGTGGGCCGGCCTGTTCGCCCTGCTGGCGGGCGGATCGGTCTGCCCCTGCTGCGGCGCGCCCACCTGCCCGGGCGGCGCGGCCAGCGCGGGACTGCTCAGTGGTCTGCTCACCATCCTCGCATACCTGCCCCGCTGGTTGTGGCGGCGGGTGGCCGTTGTCGCTCGCGGTGATGATCGTGCGGCGGGAGCCGAACCTGCGGAGTCAAATTCGGGTCCGGCGGGAACAAACGGAATATGACGGGCGTAACAGTGACAATGCTATCTTCCCTGGCGCAATGCTGCCCGCCCGGCGGCGGGCGGATCAGCAACTTCGTCGTGCTGACGGGTTTCGTGCTGGCATTCTCACTGTGGCAGGCCGTCAAGTGGACCCGCGCCACGTGGAAGGCCGAAGGGGCGACCAGACTGGTCCGGTCCGCAAAAGTCGGAATTATCGTCGTCCTCTCCGGAGCACTCGCAGCCCTGGCGGCGGCGCAAGTAGCGGCGTTAGCTGACGACGGCGCGACCAATGTCGCGGGAACGTCCACCACGCAAACACGAGGGATACCCAAACTGGTCGATCTGGGCTCGAAGACCTGCATTGCCTGCAAGAAGATGGCCCCGATTCTCGATGAGCTCAGGCGGGAATACGCCGGGCAATTCGATGTGGAGTTCATCGACGTCGGGTTGCGAGAGAACCAGGAGTCGGCCCGTCAGCATGGCGTCCGGCTCATCCCCACGCAGATATTCTTTGACAAAGACGGCAACGAACTGTGGCGGCACGAGGGGTTTCTCGGCAAGGCGGAGATCCTGGCCAAATGGCGGGAGCTGGGTATCGCCCTCGAGGCGGACCGGCCGGGCGACTCGGCGAGGCCGGCCAAGGCGGCGGACGATCCGCTGTCTGGGGAGCGGTGAGAGCGAATCGAGGCGGTGTCGCACAGTGTGGCACCGAACAGCCGCCGGGTTGGCGGCGGGATACCAGGACCGGAGCTTTTTATGTGCCTTGAAGAACGCAGATCGACTGGCCGAAACGGAATCGCACTTTGGAGCAAGGGGCTGCTGATGGTCGCCTTGCTGGCCATGGCCACCGGCGGATGCTCGAAGGCCGAGGACAAGCAGGGGGATCCCGATACCGGCAGGGAAGAGGCAAAGGCCGGTGGCGCGACACAAGCGGGATCGCCGGCGCCGCCCCCGCCGAAGCCCGAAGCGACGCCCGGCGCCGCAACGGCGGCGGAAACGCCAACGTCCGTGTCTGCTCCGGAAGTGGATTCCGACGCGCCGACTGTGGACGCCTTGAACCCGAATCTGGTGTCGGCCGCGCTGGTTCATGCCCATCCGTCGGAATTGTCTGAGGACGTTCTGCTGCGATCCGGTGACCTGAAGATCACGCAGAAGGAGATTGATGCCGAGATCGGCGCGGCGCCGGAGGCGGTCCGCGAGCAACTCCGCAAAAACGCGATTTTCCTGCTGGAACAGATGGCCACGCGTCAACTGCTGCGGCAGGAAGCGCGAGCCGCTCTGGCCGAGGAGGGCCGGGACGTAGACGAACTCTCCGAGCAGGGGCTTCTGCAGGCGTACTTCGAGAAGCTCACCGCCGACGTAGAGGTCAGTGACGCCGAAGTGTCCGAGTTCTACGAGGAGAACCAAGACATGGTCGGTGGCCAGCCGCTTGAGGCCGTCAAGGGCGCCATCGTCAGTTTCCTGCGGCAGCAGAGGCAGCAAGAGCTTGTGGATAACCATATCCGCAACCTGGGTCGGAGGATGAAGATCCAGGTCGACGCCGACTGGCTCAAGATGCAGGCCGAACTGGCCAAGGACAACCCCGTGGACAAGGCCCGCGCCAGCGGAAAGCCGACCTTCGTTAACTTCGGGGCACAGGGATGCGTGCCCTGCGACATGATGGAGCCCATGCGGGAGGAGATCCGCGAGGAATACGAGGGAACACTCAACGTCGTCTTCGTGCACGTCGGCGAAGAGCGGATTCTCGCCAGCCGCTATGGCGTGCAGGGCATCCCCCTGCTGATCTTCTACGACGCCGACGGCAAGGAGGTCCATCGGCACACGGGTTACATGGAGCGGGAGAAACTTGAGGAACAACTTGCGGACCTCGGGGTGAAGTAGGATGAAAACACCGCTCACGAAATGGACGAGCCGGATTCTGCTGGCCTTTGTATTCATTACCATCGGCTTCGCGCTGGGACGCGAGACCGCCCCTCCGTCGCTTACCCCGGCCGGCGAACAGACCGGGGCCGCCGCGCAGCCGAGCGCCGACGACGATAAGGTGATCGTCTACTCTGTTCATATGACGTTCCGTTGCTGGGAATGCAACCAGATCGAGTTCCTGACCAAGGAACTGCTGGAAAAGGAGTTCGCCGACCAGTTGGAAGCCGGGGTGATCGAGTATCGTTCGGTCGATTACATGAAGGATACCGATTTCGCGCGCCGCTACGACATCGCCTCCAGTACCGTGGTCCTGGCAAGGTTCGAGGACGGTCGGGAAGCCGGCTTCGAGCGCCTCGACCAGGTCTGGACCAAGGCCCGCAACCGGGAGGAGTTCCTGGCCTATGTCAGAGGCGAGCTCCAGGCCCAACTGGAGCAACTCGGCAAGGGGGCTGCTGGATGACTTGGTTCACGATCGCTTCGGCCTTGTGGCTGGGTATCCTGACCTCGATCAGCCCGTGCCCGCTGGCGAGCAACATCGCCGCGATCTCCTTCATCGGCCGAAAGGTGAACAGCACCCGAGTGGTGCTGCTGAGCGGCCTGCTGTACACCATCGGCCGAACCGTCGCCTATCTGGTGCTGGGCGTGGTCATCATGGCGGGCCTGATGGCCGGCGGGGAGATCTCGCGGTTCCTCCAGCGATACCTCAATCAGATCCTCGGGCCGGTGCTGATTCTGGTCGGAATGCTCCTGCTGGGCCTGCTGAATATCACGGGCTCGTTCAATCTCGCCGGTGCCGGGCTGCAACAGCGGGCCGGCCGGGGCGGCACATGGTGGGCCTTGCTACTGGGTATGCTGTTTGCCCTGTCGTTCTGCCCGGTATCGGCCGGGCTGTTCTTCGGCGGCCTGATCCCCCTTTCCACGTCCAGTGAATCGCGATTCGTCCTGCCGACCCTCTATGGCGTGGGGACGGCCCTGCCGGTCATCGTGTTCGCGTTCCTGATGGCCTTCGCCTCGCAGCACGTCGGCAGGGCGTTCAACCGCCTGACGCAGATCGAACGATGGGTCCGGGTCGTTACGGGCGTGGTGTTTATCGTGGCCGGGATCTATTACAGTCTGGCGTATGTCTACGGAGTTTCTCTGGTCTCCTGAGAAACGAAAGCAGGTGAATCGCATGTTCAAGCAGGTGTTGATTGTCTCGGACCTGAGTGAGCGGTCCGAGAAATTCCTCCAGTGCAAGGCCGGGCTGCGCAGCCTGGGCGTTGACCATGTCGTCCTGGCGTTCTGCCTTCGCCTCCACGAGGTGCGAGGCGTCCGCGTCAACGTCGAGGACATTCTCAAGGGCGATCTTGACCGATGCCGAGAAATGCTGGAAGCGCAGGGCTATACAGCCGACGCCGAAGTTCTCCTGGGCGACCCTCGCGTGGAAGTGGACCGCGCGGCCAAGGATAAGGGCTGCGACCTGGTTGTCGTCGGCTCGCGAGTACACAGCCTGGCTGGCGAGGTGTTCCTGGGCGGCACGGCTGGGGAGGTGCTGCACAGCTGCCGACTGCCGCTGCTGGTTGCCCGCATCCATGAGGACAAGGATTGTCAGCGAGAATGCCCGTTGGCCTGCTTGGACCGCGTGCTGCTGCCTACCGACTTCTCGGAAAACGCCGAGCATGCGTTTCAGGCCGTCGGGAAGCTGGTCGCGGGTGGTGTGAAGTCGGTTGTCCTAATGCACGTGCAGGACCGCACCAAGATCGACCGCCATCTCAAAGAGCGGCTGGACGAGTTCAACGCCATCGACGGTGAGCGCTTGGAGCGGATGAAGGAGCAACTCGCCTCACAGGGCGCAGAGGACGTCCAGGTCGAGCTGCCTTACGGGCTGCCGGTCGAGGAGATTCTCCGCCGTACCCGCCAAGGCGACATCTCACTGGCCGTCATGGGCAGCCAGGGCCGAGGGTTCATCAGCGAGATATTCCTCGGCAGCGTCAGCCACAACGTCGCTCGCCACGCCCCCGTGCCGACACTGCTGATCCCGGCCCTTCGCAACGGAGGCGTGGCCTGAACGGATGAATGGATTCATATTCGATCTTGATCCGGTGCTTGTGCGGCTGGGACCACTGCAGATTCGATGGTATGGGCTCGTCTTCGCCAGCACACTCTTGGCCGCTTACTTGGTGTGGCGGTGGCAGATGCGCCGGGCCGGGCATTCTCCCTCGCTTGCCGCTCGGTTCTTGGTCTGGGGAACGATTGCGACGCTGGCCGGCGCTCGGCTTGGACATTTTCTCTTTTACGGGCCAGAGCGATTCTTGAACGATCCCGTCAGCATCCTGTTCTTCTGGCAAGGCGGGCTCGCCAGTCACGGTGCCACCATCGCGCTGATTCTGGCCCTGGTCCTGTTCGCCTGCAGGAACAGACTGCCGGTCCTGGAATTGATGGATCGCTTTGCGATGTCCGCCGCCGTCGGATCGGCGGGTATCCGCCTGGGAAACTTCCTGAACTCCGAGATCGTCGGCCGGGCGACCAGCGTTCCCTGGGCGGTGAGATTCATCCACTGGGACAACGGTGCCGTTGCGCGTCACCCATCCCAGCTCTACGAGTTCACGATGGGCTTGCTGGTACTTCTGATCCTTTACCTTGCCGACCGATCGGCCGGGAAAGAGCGGCGGCCTGTCGGCCTGATGACCGGGCTGTTTTTGACGCTCTACTTTGCAGGCCGATTTGTCGTGGAATTCTTCAAGGACTTTCAGACGCCGTGGGGGTTGGACTGGGGCGTGACGATGGGACAGCTCCTGTCGATTATCCCGTTCCTGGCGGGGATCGCGGTCCTGGGGTGGGTTTACTGGACTCGCTGTCGTCCCCGACCGGATCATCGTCTTTCTCAAACGGAGCCTGCGAGGCAAGCACCTCGGTCGAGGCGGTGCCCAGTGTCGAAGGATGAGACATGGTGATCGACGGCGAATTCAAGAATGTTCATTTCGAGCTCTGCCAGGACGAAGGCGGCTGGCATTTTACGCGGTTCGATGTGGTTTCGGGTCGTCTCTGCCAATGCACACGGAAGTTGATCGTCTCGTCGGTGCTCGGCAAACCGCTTCGGACCCTGCATCTTGGAGCCGTGGCCTTTGCTTTGGGACCAGGATATGAGGGCTTTCCCGACTACGTGCAGCGCCTGGCGGATGGGGAGAAGCAGACCGCTGCCCCGCTAGTGGACGCAGAGGCGGTCTCGGAACCGAAGCCGAGGACAGGTCGTTTATGAGAACGGAGAACCGCCATGCAGCACCTCACGCCAGGCCAGATCTAGGATGTACTGGCGGCCCGGTCGCCTTTGGGCGTGCCCTGCAAATGCCCGACCTGCCAAAGGCGACTGGACGAGGCCAAGGCCATCAGGCAACGGCTGCGTCAGGCATTCGTCAGCATCCGGCCGTCGCGCGAGTTGCGCGAGTCTGTTCTTCATCTTGCTCGTGTGGCTGGCAGACCGCCCATGGGCGACACGCCTGCATGGCAACCAGAATCGAGGCACTCCGTGAAGGCAAAGGTTGAGATTGAGGCGGGCGTATGCGGCTTTCGAACACAGGCGACGGCCGTCAGTGACGATGGCCAGCATGTGACGTTTGCCGTCGATACCGACTGCGACAAGATCGCCCAGTTGGCCGTTGCCATTGTAGACCGCCAGCCTCTGGACGCCTACCAGGAGATCAGTTCGGCTGGCGAGGGCATTTTCATGGCAACGGTTCACGAGACGCTGAAAGGCTGTTGCTCCGGCTGTGCCGTTCCGGCCGGTATCTTCAAAGCCATGCAGGTTGCAGCAGGTCTAGCCTTGACCAAGGATATCGCGATCCGCATTACCAAGAACGAGCAATAGCCGGTGGCGACAGGACGCGCCATTTGTTCATTGACAGGCAACTCGGTCACGCCTATAATTCGTTACTGGGCGAAGTGACGTATTGGAGCAGCGATCATGAAGACACAGAAGGACTGCTACGGCACGATGTTCCCGGACCTGGATCGGGTGGAACTCAACAAGCCGTCATCCGGCAAGGCCTTCGACGTGCTGGTCGAGAGCCGCGGCATCGGGGTCTCGTCCTGTCAGGTGACCGTTCGGCCCGAGGGCTGGGACGAGTGCACGGCCTGCGGGAACTACCGGGACTGCTACGACCTGAGCATGGCCAAGCTGGCTTTGACGACGGCCTTGGCTGCCCGGACGTGAGGATACTGTCATGAGAGAGTTCCTGGCGATCACCAAGGCACTGTCCGACGAGAACCGCGTGCGAGCCCTGATGGCCTTGGAGGGCGGCGAGCTGTGCGTCTGCCAGATCATCGAGCTGCTGGGCTTGGCCCCGTCGACGGTCTCAAAACACATGGCCATCCTGCACCAGTCCGGGCTGGTCGAGACGCGTAAGGACGGCCGCTGGATTTACTACCGGCTGGCCGAGGAACCGCATCTGCCTTGCGCGCGGCAAGCATTGGCGATGACGCTGGAGTGCCTGGGTAAGGATGGACGAGTCCGCGACGACGCAAAGGCGCTCAAGGGCGTCCGGAAGATGACACGTGAGGAATTGTGCAGGCACTACAAGGCCTGTTGATGAGAACACATGAGTGAGAAGCTGAAAGTCCTGTTCCTGTGCACCGGCAACTCCTGCCGCAGCCAGATGGCCGAGGGCTGGGCCAAGGCCCTGAAGAGCGATGCTATCGAGGCCTACTCGGCCGGTATCGAGACGCACGGCCTGAACCCCAATGCCGTCAAAGTCATGGCCGAGGCGGGCGTGGACATCTCCGGCCATAAGTCAAAGAACGTCGCCGACCTGATGGATGTCCCGTTCGATTACGTGGTGACTGTCTGCGGCCACGCCAATGAGACCTGCCCCATGTTCCCCGGCAAGGCGAAGGTCGTTCACGTCGGCTTTGACGACCCGCCTAAGTTGGCGAAAGACGCAAGAACGGGAGAGGAAGCACTCGGCCACTATCGCCGCGTGCGCGATGAAATTCGGGCCTACATCGAAACTTTACCCGATGCACTTACCGGAAAGCAGAAGGAGTAATCCCATATGGCCGTGGAACCCCCGCCCGTGGAATCGGAAAAGAAACTCAACGTCTTCGAAAAGTACCTGACGATCTGGGTCGCCTTGTGCATCGTGGGCGGGATCGCGCTCGGCAAGCTCGCCCGGGGCGTGGCCCAGTCGCTCGACGGCATGGCGATCTACGTCAATGATGCGCCCGTCGTGTCGATCCCCATCGCCATCGCCCTGTTTTTCATGATGTACCCGATCATGGTGAAGATCGACTTCGCCGAGGTCATCAAGGCCGGCAAGAGCCCCAAGCCGGTGCTGCTGACGCTCATCGTCAACTGGGGCATCAAGCCGTTCACCATGTTCGCTATCG
>CAZHEH010000065.1:0-6713 GCA_964531695.1 uncultured Planctomycetaceae bacterium
CGTCGATGCGGACCGTCGTCATCTGGCCCGACACCTTCGCCCGGTAGTGCGTGCCAATCTGTACGTCTGCCTTCTTCATCGTCCTGCTCCTCGTCGTCGTGGACCGGCCCATCCGGCCCATCCTCGGCGGTCCCGTCCGGGACGGCCGAGGGCGGGCCGTGCCCGCCCGTCGCTAGAGGCCGACCTCGTCGGCGAGCCGGTCGAATTCGCCCTCGCCGAGCATCTCGACGAGCATCTCGCGGAACCAGTCGACCTGCCGCTGCACATCGTCGTTGTCGACGCGGGCCGTCTGGAGCGAGGCCGCGATGGTCGCCACGGCCTGCGGCGAGAGGTTGTCGCGGAGGGCGTCGTAGAGGA
Organism: uncultured Planctomycetaceae bacterium; assembly: GCA_964531695.1. Taxonomy (GTDB): domain Bacteria; phylum Planctomycetota; class Phycisphaerae; order SM23-33; family SM23-33; genus JAGXKT01. The sequence goes on from CAZHEH010000065.1 coordinate 358, forward strand.
CATCTTCCGGCGTCGGATCGTCGGGCGTCTGGGCGTCGAAGCGTCGGGTCGTCATGATCGGTCTCCTGGTCGGTGCGGCCGGGCCCATCCCGGCCGGTCAGATCGCCACCTGGCGAAGCAGCGTGAAGTACTCGTAGCGGTCGAAGTTCGTGCCGCGGCAGCCGTCGAGCGTGGCCTGGAGGCAATCCGCCATGGAGCGGATGTCCTCGTCGCAGTGCACGTCGACGGTGTGCGTCCGCTCGGCCTCGGGCGTCCAGATCTCCACGCAGAGCGTGGGCTCGCCGGGCTTGCGGCTGATTTTGGCCGCCGCCCGCGGCGTCCGCTGGCCTTTGGGCGTCGTGCCCGTCAGCTCGATGCTCGTGATGCGCATGGTCGTTCTCCTCTCGTGTCGCAAATCGCTGTTTACGCTCGTATTACACACACATGGAGCCATGGAATCGCCGGCGCAGCAAGCGGATTGCCGAGAATGTGCCGCAAATCTTCCGCCCGTAAGTCTCGTCACATACGTCGCTTACGACAGCGGCGGGAGATTCTCGCGCGGATCCCAACGGGATGGCGTCGGGGGCCGCCCTGCGGGCGAGGCGGTTTGACACGGCCGGCTCCGGGCGGCTATCGTCGGCGCGGGCTCAGCAGCGACGGCGAGGCGAGGCGGATGGTGCAGACGTCAGAGGGTGCGGGGGGCATTCCCCAGCGCGAGACGGACGCGACGGACGAGGCGATCCTGGCGCTGCTGGACCGCGCGCCCGAGACGTGGGCGGAGCTGGAGGTCGACGCGCTGAGCGCGGTCGAGGAGGAGGCCCTGCGATTGCTGACGGCGGCGGGGCTCATCGAGCGGAGGTTCTCGTTCCGGCTGTCGCGGATCGGCCATGAATCGCGGATCGAGGTGACGGCCCGGGCGTCGGGCGAGTACGGCCTGGTGCGGGCGATGGAGCCGGTGCTGCGGAAGGCGTGGGAGGTGTGGTCCGACGTCTATTGCCAGGGGCGCGACGGGCCCGAGGAGGCCCGCCCGGCGCTGCTGTGCGAGCCGACCGCGCCGCAGCAATGGCGACTGAGCGAGCCGGGGGCGGGGGCCCGGAAGGACCTCGAGGCCGGCAACGCGCGGACCGTGCTGGACTTCGCCCGTCGGTATCCGCCCGTATTCAGCGGGAAGGTCGTCCCCGGCGACGGCCGGACCGAGCGGCTCGAGGCGGTCTCCGGCGAACCGGGGCCGCCGGAGGTGCAGGTCACGAATCTGGAGGAAGTGGCCGGGCCGATGCGGGAGGTGGCCCAAGCGTTGCAGGCGGGGCTGGAGAAGATGGCCGCCATGACGGAACAGGGGGGACCGAAGCAGACCTCCGAGTCTCCGTCGGCAGAACCGGCCCGGCAGAAGGGTCGTCCAAGGGCCTCGGCCCGGCAGGCCGAGAAGCGCTATGCCCTGCTGGCGCGCTGGACGGAGGCCAAGGAGGCGGGCGTCTCGCGCGAGCGGTTCTGTGACACGGAGGGGATCGCGGTCGAGGAGTTGGATCGCATCCGCGACTGGGCGTACCGGCGTGCGCGTCGCGGCCAGGGCTAGCGCCGGCCGTCCGACAAAATCGACAAAGCCACCCCGCGCAAGAAGAATCTCCTTCTTTTTTCACTTTTTTGGATCGGCCGTCCCCTCCCGGCGCTTCGGGCCTTCCGCCGCCCCGGACGGCGCCGCGCGCCCTGCGACAAAACGATGTCCCGTTTGTCGTGTCGGATCGCTCCCAGAATGGAGGCCGACCCGGGAACGGAATTCCGGGAACAAGCCGGGGCGCGGCCCCAGGAGGAAGGACGTGAGGGTTGAGCACAGCGCGACCGTCGCGCGGATCGACGGCCCGGAGGCGGGACCGGGAACGGAAGCCCCCGCCCTGCTCAGCGCGGATGAGGTGGCTCGGCTGCTGACGTGCTCGGTGCGGACGGTGCGTCGCCTGGCCGACGCCGGACGGATGCCCCGGCCGGTGCGGCTGGGGCGGCTGGTCCGCTGGCGGCGGGAGGGGATCGAGCAATGGGTGCGGGCCGGCTGTCCGGCCGGGAGCGAGGGCGGGCGCCATGTCTGAGCGGCACAGCGATTCCACGGCCGGAGCGGAACCGTCGGTGGAGGACCGCAGCGTCTTGGCCGCGGCGACGGCCTACACCCGTCGCGGCTGGCGCGTGCTGCCGGTCGGGTATCGCAGCAAGAAGATCACGGCCCGCGGCTGGCAGCGGTGGCGGCTGGAGCTTGAGGAGCTGCCCGAGCGCTTCGCCGGCCGGTCCAACCTCGGCGTGCTGCTGGGCGAGCCGTCGGGCTGGCTCGTGGACATCGACCTGGACCATCCGCGGGCGGTCGAGCTGGCGGATGCGTATCTGCCGGCGACGGGCGCCGTATTCGGCCGGTCGGGCAGGCCGCGTTCGCACCGCTTGTACGTCGTCACCGCGCCGGTGGCCACGAAGAAGCACCGCAGCCAGTCGGCGGGCATGCTGGTCGAGCTGCGCTCGACCGGCGCCCAGACGATCTTCCCTCCCAGCGTCCACGAGACGGGCGAGCCGATCGTCTGGGAGCAGGACGAGCCCGAGCCGGCCGAGGTTGATCCGGAGGCGTTGCTCGATGCCGTCGCGGCCCTGGCCTCGCGGGTGAAGATCGAGTTGGGCGAGAAGGCGGCGCCGCGGTCGAAGCCGCGGCGGCGTGCCGTCGAGCCCGACCCGGCCGGGATCGCCGACTCACCGGCGCAGGCGGACCGCGAGCGCTTCGACGCGGCGTTGCGGGCCATGCTGGCGATGGGGATCGTCGATCACCGCGACGGCTCGGCCCGCCTGTTCGCGGCCGCGTGTCGGTGCGTCGAGCACGACCTGGCCGACGCCGAGGCCGTGCGGTGCATCCGGGCCTATGCCGATCAACGGCCGTTCCCGCGGGATTGGTCCGACGCGGGGATCCTCAAGCGCGTGCGCGACGCGGAGCGGCGTACGCAGCGCGGCCGGGCCTTCGAGCGGGACGCCGAGGGGCTCGTCCCGTTGGGCCTGCGCGATCCGGCCACGGGCCGGCTCGTGCTCTCGCCTCGGCGGACGCTGCCGACGGCCGAGGCGTATGTGCGGGCCTTTCACGACCATCCGGCGGGGCGTACGGTGCGGACCTACGCGGGGGTGCTGATGGCCTGGCGGCACAACCGCTACGCGCCGCTCGAGGATGCGGCCGTCAGGCATCGCTTGCAGCCCTGGCTGCACGAGGCGCTGCGGTACGTCGTCGACAAGTCCACCGGCCGGCAGGTGTTGGCGCCCTTTGAGTCCAATGTCACGACGGTCAACGCGGCACTGGAATCGATCCGGCAGTACACGCATCTCGATGCCGAGCTGACCCCGCCGGTGTGGCTGGACGAGGCCGAGACGCGGCCCGATCCGCGCGAGATCCTGCCCTGTCGGACGGTGAACCTGCACATTCCCAGCGGCACGGTCACGCCGGCCACGCCGGCGCTGTTCAGCCCGAACGCCTTGGACTTCGACTACAACCCCCAGGCGGCCGCACCGGTGCGCTGGCTGGCCTTCCTCGACCAGCTTTGGCCGGATGACCCGGAGAGCGTCCGGTTGCTCCAAGAGTGGTTCGGGTACTGCCTGACGCTCGATACGAGCCAGCAGAAGATGCTGCTGGTCACCGGCCCGAAGCGCTCCGGCAAGGGCACGATCGGGCGTGTGCTGAGCCAGCTGGTGGGGACGGCCAACGTGTGCGGGCCGACCACGGCCTCGCTGGCGGGTCCGTTCGGCCTCCAGCCGCTGATCGGGACGTCCCTGGCCATCGTCTCCGACGCCCGCTTCCAGGGCGAGGCGGTGCCCGTCGTCGTCGAGCGGCTTCTGTGCATCAGCGGGGAGGACACGCTGACCGTGGACCGCAAGCACATGGCCTCGGTGACGATGAAGCTGCCGACGCGGTTCGTGTTCTTCACCAACGAGCTGCCGCGGTTCAGCGACTCCAGCGGGGCGATTGCCGCCCGCTTCCTGACACTGCGTCTGACGCGGAGCTTCTTTGGGCGGGAGGATCCGCAGTTGACGGACAAGCTGCTTACCGAGTTGCCCGGCATCCTGTTGTGGGCCCTGCAGGGCTGGCTGCGGCTGCATCGTCGCGGGCACTTCGTCCCGCCCGCCAGCGTGGCGTCGGCGATCCAGGAGCTGGAGGATCTGGCATCGCCGGTGGGTGCGTTCGTCCGCGAGTGCTGCGTGACGGGCCCGGGGCGCCGGGTGTGGGTGGATCTGCTCTACCAGGCCTGGCGGGACTGGTGCCAGCGGGACGGCCGCAGCTTGATGACGACCAGGCAGACCTTCGGCCGGGACCTGGTGGCGGCCGTCTCGGGCGTCCGGACGCGGGTCGGCTCCGGCAACCGGCGCTTCTACGACGGCATCGCGCTGAAGGGGGTGTCCGATGGAGCCGAATGACCTGCGCGCACCTGCGCGGACCTGCGCAGCGGCTTCGGGGATCGCGCAGGCGCCGAAGGCGGCTCTGACAACGACTTACGATGCTACCTGCGCGCACCTGCGCGAGGGTCCGAGAATCTATCGCGCGAGAGGAGAATCCCGAACTTCGCACACAAGGCATAACAGAAGCAGCGCGCAAGAAGGGTCTACACAAGAGCGCAATGGGATCTTGCGCGCAGGTGCGCGCAGGTTGGATCCGTTTGGCACACGCTTGGAGGGGGCACTGGAGGATGGATGTCATGGTCTACGAGTTCACGCGCTGGCCCGCGCCCGAGGAGGTGGGCCTGGACGATCCGGATGTGCGACTCGCCTGGCACGAACGCGTGGCGATCTGTGCGTGGGACGGGGGCCTGGACGAGCACGACGCTCGGGCGCTGGCCTGGCGGGAGATCGGGTACGGAGCGGACCGTCCCGACACTACCCGACACTCTGAGCCCACCCGACAAGCTCTTGGTCGGGCCATGGAGGAATAAAGACTTATGACAATCACCGCCACGAAGAAATAAGGACTTACATCAATTCGTTGCGGGCCGATAAGTGTCATAGGTACTTCCTGTAAAAGGATTTATATGACGGCCGCGGGAACAATCGCGGTCATAGAGAGAGTTGCTTTGCGCGCGCGGAAAATCAGCCGTAACGCGCGGCCGGGCAGTCGGAACGGAGGCGGCATGCTCACCGAGCGCGGGCTCATCGCGATCCTGTGGCGTCGCTACGGCGAGGGCCGGGGGCGGCACCGCCGGGTGTGTCAATCGTGTGGTCGGGCGTTCTTCTGCATCCGGCCGGAGGCGAGGTACTGCTCGGCCGCTTGTCGCCAGCGCGCGTATCGGCGTCGATGCAAGACGTTGGCTTAGTGTCAGCGGCGTCGGTGAGGCCGGAGGATATCGCCCCGAGCGAAGCGCCTGCGGTCCGGCCGGCCTGCCGGCAGCGGGCGTATCGGCGCCGATGTCGCGCGGATCAACGCGTTCGCTGAAGAAACTGTCGAGGAGAGAGAATCGGATGCCCCCTGAACTGCCCCAAGTCGAGCAAGTCCCTGTCGCCGGTGATGAGACAGTCCGCATCGGCGGCCACGAGCGTTCCCAGCACGGGCAGGTCGTCGGCGTCCCGGCACACCTCGGCGGGAACCTCCGCCGGGGTCACCCGGAGCGACGAACTCGCCAGGAACTCGAGCTGGCGATCCACCCTCGCGGCGCCGAGGCGCTTTTTGGCCAAGAGGTGTCTGCGCAGCTCATCGAGGATGAACTGGGAAAGCACCAGCGAACCCGAACTCAGCAACAGCTCGAGCAGTTGGGCGCAGGTGCCCTCCTTGGAGACGAAGGCGGCATACAGCACGTTCGTGTCGGTGACGACCTTCAAGAGATGGCGTCGAACGCTTCGCGGTCCGTCTCGGCGGCCTCCGGTCCGAGGGCGTCGAGCGACTCGCGGCGCAGTTCCCGAAAGCGGCTTGCCCGAACGCCTCGTTCCAGCAGGCGCAGTGCCACTTCATCGGCCGGGCATTGCTCGCGACGGCTGATCTCCTCGAGCTCGGATTCCAGCGCGTCGGGGAGGTTGACGGTCAGGGTCTTCATCTTGGGTCCATTCTACGCTGTTGGCGCGATTCGGTCAAAGCGCCATGGCCCTGGGACAAGCGGCCTGGGCCCACAGGGTCCGTCGGGCGCGGCGGCACATGCGGCGGTGAGTGGGCGGTTCTTCGCCCGGAATCGGCTTGACGGCGGGCATCGCGAGAGGAGGCCTGATGAGCGGCGGAATCCCGGCCAAAAGCCCTTGAGGTGGGGGCGACGGGGCCGCTGAGTGTCACGGAGGATAGGGCGGGCCGGGGCCTGCGGCCTCGGCCCGGGAGGAACGGATTCGAATGGCGGCTGTATATCGAAAGACCTACCCGATCGACCGGCCGGCCGGCGCCGAGATCATCGAGCGCCGCG
>CAZHEH010000066.1:0-6553 GCA_964531695.1 uncultured Planctomycetaceae bacterium
AGCCCCCGGCCGAGGGCCCCAAGCCGCCCTACACCACCGAGACGTGGGACAAGCCGCTGCAGTTGATGGTCTGGGCCAAGCCCGGCACGACCGGGAGGGTCAAGAACCCCGCCAACTGGCTGGTTAACGGCACACCGATGAAGCAGTGGCCGCGGGCTGTGGGGCACTTCTACGGCACCAACTTCTTCAAGCCCGACACGACCGACCTGCTGTTCCCGGCAGCGGAGGATAGGTATGTCGCGCGTGCCGCCAGCGACCGCTTCCACGTGCGTCACCTGTCCGTCGAGCACGGCGGCGATATCCATATGGCGCTGAACGTCTGCACGGGCAACATCTGGATCGATCCTCACGGTGCCTACAACGGGGGCGGCGGCGCCAACCTCGGCGGCGGCAAGCACACCTTCTTCATCAACGGCCGGCCGCACGACGGTACGCTGCCCGAGACGCCCGAGCGGTTCGAAGCGCTGATGGACGACGCGGTCTACTTCGCGCGCAAGTGGGTCGTGCGCAAGGCCACGCCCGAGGCATCCATTACGCTCATCGGCGGGTTCAAGTCCGGCGACGAGACGCACTGGATGCGCGGCGTGACGATCCTCGAGGAAGACAGCGTCATCTCCGTCGGCCCGCGGTGCGTGCAGACCATCGGCCTCGACGCCAAGCTGATCATGAAATCCGGTTCCGTGCTCGGCAAGAACAGCGGCAACCAGGCCTACAAGAACGATATGCGCATCTTGGGCGACTTGCTGGCCGGCACGCCGGACGAGCCGATCATGCGCAGTGTCTATCTCGGCATCAGCATCAAAGACAGCCACGGACGCCTCGCCACGACGCGCCTGGGCAGGCAACACTATCGCTTCGCCAACGTTCGCGGCCTGACCGTGGCGCCGGGTGGGCGTATTCGCGTGCACACGGCGGACTCGGACAAGGCCCGGCTGCACGTGACCTGGCACGGCGTTCGCGGCACCACCTACGGCGATGACGGCACGCCGAAGGACTACTACGAGCGCCTGCCCGAGTCGGAACGCACGATCAACGTGAACATCTTCGGCGAGCAGAAGCTCGAGAACGTCGTGTTCGACTGGGTCGGCAAGGGCGATATCCGCCTGCTCGATCCTGACGTCCGCCAGACGTGGCGAAACATCGACTTCGGCAGGCACAACACAGCCGCCGGCGACGCTTTGTTCGCGAAATTCGAAGCCGACGAAGACGCGCAAGAGCAGATCGCGCGGTGGCGGAAGCAGGCGGCCCAGCGCGGTACCGAGCGGGAGATCGCCGTCACCGCCGGGGGCGTGATCGACAATCTCTACTTCCGCATCCTGCCCTCGGGCGGCACGTTCGCCGCCGGCGAGGAGGTCGCGGTACGCCTCGACTGGCTCGGCGACCCCGAAGGCAAGGTCCGCTACTCGACCGACGGCAGCGAGACCGGCGAGGGCAAAGGCACCGTCTATGACGGGCCGATTACGATCACCGAGACGACTACGATCAAGGCGGGCTGCATCCAGTACCCCGGGCCGCACTTCCAAAGGCAATGGCGGGAATACGAAGACACGTTCACGTTCGTGGCCGAAACGCGGCGCCCCGATGAGCCGACGGAGATCGAGCCCGGCGTGTTGGTGGAGGTCTACGACGACAGCCCGGTGGAGCGCGAGCCCGAACGCCTGGGTAAGCCGCGTGCGGCCAAGGCGCTGGATTCGCTGACGCCGGCGTTCAGCGAGGACAGCGGCAAGGCCGGGTTGATCTACACCGGCTACGTCCAGGTCCCCGCGCCGGGCGTCTGGCGCTTCTACACGGAGACCGCCGGTCCCAGCCGCCTGTATGTCGGCGACCGGCTCGTGGTCAACAACCACCGACGCCACCGAGACGACGAGAAGGCCGAAAAGCGCAAGTACCTGCAACCGGAACTGGAGTCATGGGGTTCGCTGAAGCTGGCGGCCGGCAAGCACGCCTTCCGTCTGGAGTGCTGGTATCCTGAGGACGAGCTGTTCAACGTCTGTTACGAGGGTCCCGGCGTGACCAAGCGGCCGATCCCCGCCGACGCGCTCTACCGTCAGCGGCGCTGGAATGCGGTCATCACTCCGGGCGGCGGGCTGCACGACGGCGGCGAGACGGTCGCGGTTCGCCTGAGCGTCGACACGCGCGCCGATGCGTCCGGCGTAACGGTGCGCTACACCTTGGACGGCACGGAACCCACCGCCAAGTCGGCGGTGTACGAAGAGCCGCTTGCGATAGGGAAGGACACCACCGTACGCGCCCGCTGTTTCCGCGACGGCGAGCCGGTGCCGGGCAAGCCGGCCACGGCCAAGTTCCTCTTCCTCAGCGGCCTGGATGACGCGAAGCCGGGCCTGGTCTACCGCGTGTATGACGGCGGCTGGAACGAACTGCCGGAGTTCGACGAGCTCGACCCGGCCGACAGCGGAACGGCCGAGCGGATCGAGATGGGCGTCACCGACCGCGGCAGCAACTTCGGCCTCGTGTTCAACGGCTACCTGATGGCGCCCACGGCCGGGGAGTATACGTTCTACACCACCAGCGACGACGGCAGCGCGCTGTACATCGACGGCAAGAAGGTCGTGGACAACGACGGCGCCCACGGCATGCAGGCCCGCAGCGGCACGGTCGCGCTGAGCAAGGGCCCGCACCGGATCCGCGTGGAGTTCTTCCAGGGCATCGGCGGCAAGGGCCTGGAAGTCCATTGGAAGGGTCCGGGCATCGAGAAGCAGCCGATTCCGGCCGACATGCTGAGGCATTAACGGATGAATACGCAGCACACGGACGCCAGTATCTTGAGGCCGGACAAGTTGGACACCAAACGGCGAAGGACAATGAGATCATGAAGACAACACACTTGTGGATTTGCATGACGCTGCTAGCCGTGACGACGACGGCTTGGGCCTACGATTTCCGCGACGGGCAGGAGAAGGACGAAGCCAAGTTTCAGAAAGCGATCGAGGAAGGCATTATTGACGCACACCCCTTCCCACTCGTTGGGCAATGGGGCGACTGGGTGAACAGGTGCAACGACATGCTTCCGTACCTTTCACAGGCGATCAAGCACTGGCAGGAGGTCGCGGACGCGACGGACATGACCGCGGAACAGCGCGCCAAAGCGGAGGCATTGCACAAGCAGTACCGCGCGGCGCATGAGGCCTTTGACGAAGCCACAACAGGGCCCAAGAACACACTGAAAAGACGCTCTGAGGAAGCCAGCAGAGCAGGCAAGGATGAACTGGCCCGCAAACTGATGGAGTTGGTCCACGTGCAGGCCAACTATAAGCTGGCGATCCTGGGCGGGGCTTCGGAGGACCTGTTGCGTCTGCTGACGCCCGAGCAGCTCGCCAAATGGCACACGTACCGGGTGACCAAGCATGCCCGGAACAAGATGACCAACCATCTCTACAAACGCTCCGTCAATGGCGATAACCTCAGTGATGCGTTAGATCTCACCCACAAGCAGAAACGGGACATCGAGGAAAAGGCGTGGGAAATCGCCCGGGATCACTTCCTGCCCACCGTGAAGGGACTGGAGGAAATCAACTCCTTCGGCTTGTTCGGGGAACGCGGCAAACGAGCCATGGCAATGAGCGATGAAAAGCTGTATCCCTGGATGGTTGAGAACGTCCTGAATGACATGCAGTGCGCCAAGCTCGCCTTCGCCAACCAGCGGTGGCACGTCACGGCGTCTCCCAGCGGCGGCATATACAGCGATGGCGAGAACGCCAGGGTCGAGCTCAGTGTCCAGACCGACAGCGAGGAAGAAGGCGCGCAGATACGTTACACCCTCGACGGCACTCGACCGACAGCGGATTCGCCGCTATACAAGGGTCCGTTCACCATTTCCAAAGACACAACAATTCGGGCGCGATGCTTTCTTGATGGCAAGCTTCTGCCCGGTCGCACGGCAACTGCGCGCTTTGCGTTCCGGGGCGACGAGGAGCAAGTCAAGCCCGGCCTGCGTTATCAAGTATACCGGGGCGGCTGGAACGCTTTGCCACAATTCGCGGACCTTACACCCGACGAACAGGGCGTCGCGTCCGGGATCAACCTGGAAGTGGACGGCCTCGGTGGCAATTTGGGCCTGGTGTTCTCCGGCATGATTGATGTCCCGAAATCCGGCGAATACACGTTTTTCGTCACGTCCGACGACGGCAGCGCGCTGTACATTAACGGAAAGAAGGTGGTTGACAATGACGGTGCTCATGGCCCCCGGGAACGCAGCGGGCAGGTCCGACTGGATGAAGGCATGCATATGATCCGGGTCGAATACTTCGACGGTGGCGGCGGCAGGGGCCTCTCCGCCCAGTGGAAGGGGCCGGCCATCGAGAAGACCGCCATCCCCGCCGACGTGCTGAAGCACTGGTGAGTGAAGACGCAGTGCAAACAGGCAAGTGAAAGAGAGAAATACCCCAATGAGTCACTTAGTAATGGAAACCCCAATGAGTCATAAGATGACGATGAAGCTCGTACTGATCCTGTGCCTGACGGCATGCGCAGCATCTTCCGCTTTGGCCGCCGACGAGGCGCCGGAGCTGGAACTGAAGCCCTGCACGATCGAGCTGGTGGACGGCACGGAGGTCGCCGGCAAGCTGGCCGTGCAGTTCGACCTGGACGATTACCTGATCGTCTACTCGCCGCGGCTGGCGACGGTGCGATCCTTCCTGAAGGACCACGTCCATGCGCTGACGGTGGACGACAGGCGCGAGGAGCTGAACCCGAAGCGCGAGCTGACGGAAGAGGACCGGAAGCTCCTGGGGCGGGTCGAATGGCCGGATGAACCCCCGGCCGAGGGCCCCAAGCCGCCCTACACCACCGAGACCTGGGACAAGCCCGAGCAACTCCTCGTCTGGGCGAAGCCGGGCAAGAGCGGGCGTTTCGGCGAATCGGGCAACTGGCTGCGCAACGGCGAGCCGATGGCGGAGATGGGCACGCACCGGTACATGCTCGAGAAGGGCCTCGGGCGGCCGGAGACCGACGCGACGCTTACACCGGAGACCGACCTCCTCTTCCCGACCGCAGGCGAAGACTATCAGGTCCGCTCCGCCGGCAGGAAAAGCCGTTACGTCGCCCGCCACGTCACCGTGGAGAACAACGCCCGCTTCCACCACAATCTGTCCGGGATGTACGGCAACCTCTGGGTGGGGCAAGACGGGCGTTATGACGGCGGCGGAAACGCACCGTTCCGCGGCTCGAAGCACACGTTCATCCGCAACGGCATGCCCCGAGCCGGCACGGAACCGATCACCGATCCGCAGACGCTCGAGGCCAAGGGCCTGGCCCGCAAGTGGGAGCTGCGCAAGGAAGACGCCGACGTCTCGATGACGATCATCGGCGGCGCCCGTTCGGGCGATGAGACACACGTGGTGCGGGGCAGGTTGATCGTGTCGGAGAATGCCACCGTGATCATCGGCGCTCGCTGCACTCCGACCATCTTCGAGGGCAGCACCGTCGAGCTCCACAGCGGGTCGTACTTCGGCAAGGTGAGCAATTACGTCAGCACGGACATGAAGATCCGCGGAACGTTGCTGGCCGGCACGCCTGACAAGCCGCTGACCCGTGATTGCTACGTGGGCATCAGCACCTCCGACTGGAAGGGCCGGGTCCGCGAGCTGCTCCTGCCGGTTCGGGGGCAACAAGTGGGAGGCAGATACCCGGGCACGATCCCGTCGCGCCGGGAGAAGAACGACCCGCCGGTCCATGTCGGACTGGTCGTGACCGAAAGCGGCAAGGTCCGCGTGCACAGCGAGGACCCCTCCGAGGCGCGACTCGTGTTGCGATGGCATGGGCATTACGGCCGGGGCTCCGACAGCGGTACCGCCTTCCTGAATGTCGAGACGGAACAGCAGCAGAAACTGTGGGAGCAAATCCGCGGCCGCATCTGCGCGGCGTTCCTCGGCGACGTGCAACTGAACGGCGTCGTGCTGGATCACTTCCACAAGGGCGGCATCCTGCTGGCCGACATGGACATGCCCAAGACGTGGAAGCACGTATACTTCGGCGAGCACAACGAGGCCGAGCCGGACAAGCTCTTCGCGCCGATTCCCGATTACCTTCAGATCAAGGACGACGAGCGGAATCCCGAGTGGCAATACTCGGACGATGCCCCGGTGGTGACGTTCACGCCGCCGGGCAATGTGTATGTCAAGGGCCGCGGCGCCGTCCGCGTCACCCTCCAATCGGACGCCGGCGACGGAGCCGAGATCCGCTACACCACCGACGGGTCCATGCCCGAAGCGGATTCGAAGCTCTACACCGGCCCGATCCCGCTGGAGGACACGACCGTCGTCAAGGCGCGTTGCTTCCGCGACGGGCGGCGTCTGGGCCCGCCGCGTCGCCTGGAGTACATCTTCCACGATCCCGAGTCGCTCGCGATCGAGCCCGGGAAGGTGACGGGCGAGACGACCCCGGGACTCATCGGCCGGTATTACAAAAAGGCCGATCGCTACACGAAATTCAGGGTCTTCGAGGATAAGAAGCCGGCCAAGCAACAGGTCGTCGAGCGGATCGATCTGAGCTTGTCCGACGGCGAAGCCGCGGCGCTCTCGTTCCAAGGATATCT
>CAZHEH010000067.1:0-6263 GCA_964531695.1 uncultured Planctomycetaceae bacterium
TTTGGGGGACTGGTCCCCCAAACCTACCCACACGAAACAGCGAAGAGCCATATTAATGACCTACACCCACCTTAAACCGTATGATAGCCGATAGGATACGGTATGATTCGTAGAACAGCGATATTCGGCTTCATCCTGGCCCTGGCGGCCGGCACATGTGTCCTCCGCGCGCAAGTTCGCGGGGGCGTCGATTTCACGAGGCCCGGCCGGGGCCGGGTGCGTCTACAGGCGCCTTCGGACGGGTTGCGCCGGAATTCCCGCGGCTTGGGCGCCGTCCGCGGCGCATCGCCGTCGGGAACCGGAACTGCGCTGCAGAGCTCCCTGCGGAGCAATCTGTCGGCAAGCCGGGGCCTCTTACGACGCGGAGGCGGCACGGGCAGCGGGCTGGACCTCGGCACGGACCTGTTGGGCACGCGCCCAGAAGGCAAGACGCTCTACTCCGGCTTCGCGGATGTGCCGCCGCTTCTGGCAGGCGCCGCGTCCGATCTGATGCCCGGCAAGCTGCCCTCACTACGGCAGGGCCTGGGCCCCGCCGCCAAGGATACCGGGATGAGTTCGCGGCTGGGGACGCTGGCGGCCGCGTTTGCCTACGTCCAAGCGGTCGATGTGGCCTCGGAGTCGCTGGGCTATGGCGACGAGCCGATCGGCACGCTTGTGCCGGATAATGAAGGTCTCGTCCGCGACCGTGTGGAGGCGGGCGAAGCCGCGCTTCAGTCGGGCAACTTCCGCGAGGCGGTGGACCAGTTCGAGATGGCCCAGCAACTGGCGCCGCGGTCGCCGGAGGTTCTGCTGAACCTCGTACACGCCCATTTCGGACGTTCCAGCAGCGCCTACGTGATGGCTGCGCATTACGTCCGGCGCGCGATGGAGCATTCCTGGCGGCTGCCCCTGGCGCCGCTGCGTCCGCGCGAGTTCTTCGGGCGGGAGGCCGTGTTTGTTAACCGGTTGATGGCCCTGGAGGAGCACGTCCGCCTGAATCCTGGGGATGCGGATGCACAGCTCGTGTTGGCATACTTCCGGTGGTTCCAGGAGGAGCCGGACGTTGAGAAGGTCCGGACGGCCTTGAGACAGGCCCTGCTGACGGCCCTGGACAGCGAAGATGAGAGGGCGGCAAGCGCCATCACCGCCTTCTGGGACGGCGTCCGCGCAACCGGCCGGGCCGAACAGCCCCTGCTTGAGGAGGAGGCGGAACCGGGAGAGGAACCGGCGGCGGAGCCGGAGGAACCCGAGGACGTGCCCGCGCCGCGGCCGGACGAAGAGACAGAGGCGGCGGATACCCCCGAGGACGATACGGATATCCCCTGATTTCCGTACGAATTGCCCAGAATCCACTCGGAGGGTATAAAGGACTCTCTCAGAATCTCGCATGAGTCCCGTCGCGGCCGGTACGGCCCCCGCGCTGGTCTCTAACTAAAGCTTACAGAGGGCCGCACCGATCCTTGACGGTGGGCAAGTACGCTGCTGGGCCAAGTCTTGGAGTGTTCAATCTTCCCTATGGTCCCAACGGAGAAACCTGAATTGCCGGCCGAGGCGCCCGATGGGGCCGCTGGGGGGCGGCTGACCTGGGTTGAGCGCGTGCTGCTCCGGCATCGCCTGCTGACCCACGTGGTAATCCACGGGTTTCTTTTCGCCTTGGCGCTGCTGCTCGCCTTCCTGGTAAGGGTGGACGCCGGGTTGCCCGGTCAAGCTGGGACCAATTGGTTCGTCGGCAGCTTCCTGCGCATGCTGCCGGTGTTCGTCGTCCTGAAGCTGATCATCTTCGGCCACATGAAACTGTTCCGCGGCGGCTGGCAGTACACTAGCATCCGGGACGTGGCCAATATCGTCCTGGCCTCGTGGGCCTTCCTGGCGGTGATCTTCGCCTTGCTGTTCGTCTTCCGGTATCTGCCGGAGTCGACGGGGCGGCGCGTTCCGGTCCTGCTGCCTTACTTCAGGAAGTACCCCGAGGGCGTGCTCGTATTGGACTTCCTGGCGACCGTCTTCCTGGTCTGCACCGCGCGGCTGGGCCTCCGGATCTACCGGGAAGAACTGCGTCCCATGGCCAGCACGGGGGTAACGAGGGTCCTGGTGGTCGGCGCCGGCAACGCGGCCGAGGCCATCATCCGCGAGATCAACCGCATGCGGATCGAGAGGTACCGCGTCGTGGGGCTCGTGGACGACGACCCGACGAAGCAGGGGCTGACGATCCACGGCGTGCCCGTCCTCGGCACAACGGAGGACATCCCGCACGTCTCCGAGGAACAGGGCGTCGACGAGATCATCATCGCCATACCCTCCGCGACGCGCAAGCAGCTTCAGCGCGTGATCAACCTGTGCAGCGGCACCAAGCTGAAATTCCAGTCGGTGCCGGGCGTCGGAGACCTGATCGACGGGCGGGTGACCGTCTCGCAGATGCGCCCGGTGGACATCAACGACCTGCTCGGGCGGGACGTGGTGGAACTGGACTGGGACGCAATCGGCGGATTCATCCGGGACCGTTGCGTGCTCATCACCGGTGCCGGCGGCAGCATCGGCTCGGAGATGGCCCGCCAGGTCGCCCAGATCGGCCCGAGCAAGCTCGTGCTCGTGGAGCAGGCGGAGACCCCACTGTTCGACATCAACAATGAGCTGCGCCGGAAGGACCCCGACCTGGCGCAAATGGCCGTGATCTGCGACATCCACGACCGACAGCGCGTCTTCGAGGTCTGGCGGACACACCGCCCGGACGTGGTCATCCACGCCGCGGCCCACAAGCACGTGCCGCTGATGGAGCAGAATCCATGCGAGGCGATCAAGAACAACGTCCTCGGCTCGAAGAACGTCGCCGACGCATCCTGCGAGTGCGGCACGGCCGAGTTCGTCATGATCTCGACGGACAAGGCGGTGAACCCGTCTTCGGTGATGGGGGCATCCAAGCGTGTGGCCGAGCTGTACACACAGGGGCTAAACGGGCGGGACATGTGCCCCACCCAGTTCAAGGCCGTTCGCTTTGGGAATGTTCTCGGCTCTAACGGCTCGGTGGTGCCGACCTTCCGCCGGCAGATCGCCGCGGGCGGCCCGGTGACCGTTACCCACCCCGAGATGACCCGTTACTTCATGACGATCCCGGAGGCGGCGCAACTGGTACTTCAGGCGGCGGCCACGGGCGCCGGAGGTCAGATCTTCCTGTTGGACATGGGCGAGCCGGTCAAGATCGTCGACCTCGCCCGCCAGATGATCACCCTCAGCGGGTTCGTGCCGGGCCAGGACATGGACATCGTCTTCACCGGGGTCCGCCCCGGCGAGAAGCTCTTCGAGGAGCTGCGCACGGAAGGCGAGGACCTCGAGCCGACCGTCCACCCCAAGGTGCTGATATGGAAGTGCCGCCCGGTGGACTGGAGCGCCGTCACGGACGGCATGACCCGGATGGAGCGGTTGTCCAACTCGACCGACCGCGATGCGATCGTCGAGTCGCTGACGTCGCTCATCCCGGAGTACACCCCGCTGAATCCGCCCGACGGAACGCCGCGGACGGAATCGCCCAAGCCGGACGGCACGGTGAGTTCGGCTCGCTAGCCACACTCGCCGGGCCGGCCGCCGGCACGGCTGAGCCGGATGCGGCGGCGGGCCGTATACCACCGGCACCCAAAGGGAGCCACGACTTGAGCCACAACGAAGCGCCGATTCCCCTGGCCTTTCCCGACATCACCGACGCCGAGGTCGACGCCGTCGCGGCCGTCATGCGCAGCGGCCGGCTGAGCTTGGGCCCTCGCCTCGGGGCGTTCGAGCAGGCCTGCGCCGAGAGAGCCGGGCGGCAGTACGGCGTGGCCGTCAACAGCGGCACGAGCGGGATGCATCTGTGCGTCAAGGCGTTGGGGATCGGCGCGGGCGACGAGGTCGTCACCACCCCCTTCACGTTCATCGCCACGCCGAATTGCGTGCTGTTCGAGAACGCCCGGCCGGTTTTCGCGGACATCGATCCGGAGACGTACAACGTGGACCCCGGCGCCCTCGACGATGCGATCACGAATCGTACGAAGGCCCTCCTCCCGGTGGAGGTGTTCGGGAACCCCGCACACTTTGACGAATACGAGCGGATCGCGAACCGCCGGAACCTGGCGATGATCGAGGACTGCTGCGAGGCCCTCGGGGCGACGCTGGCCGGCCGGCCGGCCGGGAGCTTCGGCGACTGCGGCATCTTCGCGTTCTACCCGAACAAGCAGATCACCACGGGCGAAGGCGGCATGATCGTCACGGACCGCGAGGACATCCGCGACCTGGCCGTCTCGCTGCGGAACCAGGGCCGGGCGACCGAGGCGTGGCTCTCGCACGCCCGGCTCGGCTACAACTACCGGCTGAGCGACCTCTCGTGTGCTTTGGGCGAGGTGCAGATGTCGCGTCTCGATGACATCCTCGCCAAGCGCCGCCGCGTGGCCGGGCTGTACGACGAGGCGCTGGCGGACCTCGAGGCCGTCCGCCTGCCGCCCATGGCGGACCGCGCGAAGGCCAGTTGGTTCGTCTACGTCATTCGCCTCGCAGATGATTTCACGCGACCGGACCGGGACGCGATCATCCAGGACCTTCGCGGCCGGGGCATCGGCTCCAGCAACTACTTCGTGCCGTGCCACACTCAGCCATACATGCAGGAGCGGCTCGGCACGCGCGAGGGGGACTTCCCCGTCACGGAGCGAATCGCCGCGCGGACCCTCGCACTTCCCTTCTTCGGCGGCATGACCGAGAGCCAGGTGGGTCGCGTACGCGAAGCGCTCGGCGAGGCCATCGACGCGCGGCGCTGAGCCGGGCTACCCGCTCCGCCGAAGCCAGGACCACGCCCGGCGGATGTCGTGGCCGATCAGGTACATGCTCGGCACGACCAGCAGCGTCAGCGCCGTGGCGAAGAGCAGGCCGAACGCCAGCGACACGGCCATCGGCTTGAGGAACTGTGCCTGGAAGGACTGCTCGTAAAGCAGCGGGGTGACGCCGGCGACGGTCGTGGCGGTCGTCAGGATGATCGGGCGGAAGCGGGCCAACGACGCCCCGCGCGCGGCGTGTTCGGGGGTCTCGCCGCCCCGTGACCTGCGGTTGACCGTGTCGATCAGGACGAGCGAGTCGTTCACCACGATCCCGGTCAGCGCCACCATGCCGAACAAGCTCAGCAGCGTCACGTCGTAGCCGACGATCCAGTGCCCCACGACCGCCCCGACCAACCCGAACGGAATGGCGATCATAATGATGACGGGCTGGATGTAGCTTCGGAAGATGCCCGCCAGGATCGTGTAGATGCCCATCAGGGCCAGCGGGAACCATACGAGCAGCGCGTCGAGCGACTCGAAGAGCTGGCGGCGCTGCCCGCGGAGGTCGACGGTCACGCCCGGGTGCTTCGCCGACTGCCGCTCGAAGAACCCCCCGCCGCGTAGATCGCCGATGATCGCTTCCGCGTTGGCCGTCTCCTCCTGCACGTCGGCCGAGACGGTGACGACGCGCTTGCCGCCGACGCGCCGCAGCGTCGTGTAGCCGCGCTCCATGTCCACCACCGCGACCTCGGAGAAGGGCACCTCCGCGCCCGCGGGCGTGCGGATGCGCATGGACTCCACGTCGTCCAGCGAACGCCGCTGCGACTCGGCGTAGCGGACGACGATCTCCACCTCGTTGCGCCCCCGCTGCACGGTCAAGCTCTCGACCCCCTCGAACGCCTCACGCACGCGCTGAGCCAGCCAGGCGCGCGTCACGCCGAGGTTGGTCGCCCCTTGTCGCAGGCGAATCCGCATCTCCATCTTGCCCGGCAGCGTATCGTCGCTGATGTCCGTGACGCCCGGATACCCGGACAGCTCCCGCTGAATCGCCTCGGCTACGTCCTTGGCCTGCTCGGTTTCCCGCCCCAGCACGCGGATCTCGAGCGATTTGCCGCCGGGTCCGCCCGCACGGGCGCCGAACGTCAGTTCCTGCGCTCCGGGGATGACGCCGGTCCGCTCCCGCCAGGCGTCCACCAGTTCCTCGCTCGATTGCTCGCGGGATTCGGAGGGCGCCAGTTCGACGATCACGGTGGCCACGTGCGCCCCCGCGTCCCCCCCGCCGGTCGGGTCGATGCCTGATCCGAGCAGCGTGTAGGTGTGCACCACCACCGGGGCGCCGCCGCGCGTCCGGTACTCCTCGTTGAGCGCGCGGGAGGCGGCGCTGATGTTCGAGGCGATTTCCCGTGTGCGCTCGATCGGCGTGCCCGGAGACATCGTGAGTGATGCCACGAGAGTGTCGCCGCCCACCTTCGGGAACGGGGTCACCCGAATCCGCCCGCCCTTGAACGCTCC
>CAZHEH010000068.1:0-6015 GCA_964531695.1 uncultured Planctomycetaceae bacterium
CCATCAATGGCACGAGACCCCGGACCGGAGATCCGGGGTCTCGCGCTACGGAGAGGGTGGGATTCGAACCCACGGAACCGCGAAGGTTCACCGGTTTTCGAAACCGGCCCGATCAGCCACTCCGGCACCTCTCCCACAAGGCCTATTCTAGGGATGGGCCGGACGCGCAACAAGGGCCGGCCTCAACTGTTCGGCGTGGCTTGGCCGAGTCCACGTTCGAGCCCTGCCGGAATGGCAAGCGGTTTCCCAACGAAAGCGGTTCTGGCAGGCCTATCTTGCCTACATTGCCCAGAATCCACCAGTTGCGGCTTCGGCACGGTCGTTGCATACATCCCTATATCGCCACAGAGGACTCGAATAGCCCACAGGTGCGCGTCTGCCGGTGACGCAGGGGCATGCGGCGTGCGGCCTTCTCTGTGAGGTAAGGCCGCGCGGCTTCTGCTCTCTTGCGTCCGCTGGAACGGCCGGCCATGGCTTCTCGCCTAACGGCAACTTCGGCGCTCTGTGCGTGCTCTGCGGCAAAGAGGAACGATAGGATACCAACGCCATGCGAATGGATAAGCTTACTGTCAAGGCACAAGAAGCGATCATGTCCGCCCAGGGCAGTGCCAGTGAGGCCGGCCACGCCGCCATTGGGCCGCTCCATCTGCTCGATGCCCTTATCCGGCAGGACGGCGGGCTGGCCGGGCCGATTCTGGAGAAGGTGGGCATACCCGCCGACCGCATCCAGTCGGTGGTCGACAGCGAGCTCGGGCGTCTGCCGAGCCAGTCGGCCGGCGGCGGGATGGCGATGGACGCGGAGCTGAACGCCGTGTTCACGCGCGCCGAGAAGGAGGCCCGCGACCTCGGCGATGAATACACATCCGTTGAGCACCTTCTGCTGGGTCTGGCGAGCGAGGACTCAAAGGCCAAGGAGGTACTCACGGCTCTGGGCGCCGACCGCGACGCGATCCTGAATGCGATGAAGGACATCCGCGGCAACCAGCGCGTGACGGACCAGAGTCCGGAGGAGAAGTACCAGGCGCTGGAGCGTTACGGGCGCGACCTGTGCGACATGGCCCGCGAGGGCAAGCTGGACCCAGTGATCGGGCGTGACGAGGAGATCCGTCGCTGCATGCAGGTTCTGACGCGCCGCACCAAGAACAACCCGGTGCTGATCGGCTCGCCGGGCGTGGGCAAGACGGCCATCGTCGAGGGTCTCGCCCAGCGGATCGTCAACGGGGACGTGCCGGCGGGGCTGTCCGGCAAGACGGTCGTCGCGCTGGACATGGGCGCCCTGCTGGCGGGGGCGAAGTATCGCGGCGAGTTCGAGGACCGCCTCAAGGCCGTCCTCAAGGAGGTCACGGGCTCGGACGGACGGATCATCCTGTTCATCGACGAGCTGCACACGGTCGTCGGCGCGGGCGCCGCCGAGGGCGCGATCTCCGCGGGCAACCTGATCAAGCCGGCGCTGGCCCGCGGCGATCTCCGCTGCATCGGGGCGACGACCGTCGACGAGTACCGCAAGAACATCGAGAAGGACGCGGCCCTGGAGCGGCGCTTCCAGCAGATCATGGTTCGCGAGCCGACGGTGGAGGATACCATCGCGATCCTCCGCGGGCTCAAGCCGCGCTACGACGCGCACCACGGCGTGCGGATTCAGGATGCCTCACTCGTCTCGGCCGCGACGATGAGCAACCGGTACATCGCCGACCGCTTCCTGCCGGACAAGGCGATCGACCTGATCGACGAGGCGGCATCCCGCCTGCGCATCGAGAACGACTCGATGCCCGCCGCGCTGGACGAGCTGAACCGCCGCATCATGCAGCTTCAGATCGAGCGCGAGGCCCTCCGCAAGGAGACGGACGAGGCCAGTCGCGAGCGGCTCGAGACGCTCGAGTCGCAGCTCGCCGACCTGCAGGAGGAGTTCTCCGGCCTGCACGCCCGGTGGGAGAGCGAGACGGGCGGGCTGCAGCGCGTCAAGGAGTTGCGGGAGCGGATCGAGGCCAAGCGGACGGAGCTGGAGCAGGCCCAGCGTGCCGGCGATCTGGAGGGCGCGGCCCGCATCCAATACGGCGAGTTGCGGGAGTTGGAAGGCGAGTTGGCCGAGCGCGAGCGCGAGCTGGCCGAGCAGCAGGGCGACGGCGGCATGACGCGGGAGGAGGTCACGCCCGAGCAGATCGCGGAGGTGGTCGCCAAGTGGACGGGCATCCCCGTCGCGCGGCTGATGGAGGCCGAGCGGGACAAGCTGCTCCACATGGAGGAGCGTCTGCACGAGCGGGTCGTCGGGCAGGACGAAGCCCTGCGCGTGGTCAGCGACGCCGTCCGCCGCAGCCGTGCCGGGCTGAGCGACCCGCGCCGTCCGATCGGCAGCTTCATGTTCCTCGGGCCCACCGGGGTCGGCAAGACGGAGCTGTGCAAGGCCCTCGCCCAACTGCTGTTCGACAGCGAGGACGCCATGATCCGCATCGACATGAGCGAGTTCATGGAGCAGCATTCCGTCGCCCGGCTGATCGGCGCCCCGCCGGGCTACGTCGGCTACGAGGAGGGCGGGCGGCTGACCGAGGCCGTGCGCCGGCGCCCGTACTCGGTGATCCTGTTCGACGAAATCGAGAAGGCCCACCGCGACGTGTTCAACGTGCTGCTGCAAGTGCTCGACGACGGCCGCCTGACCGACGGGCAGGGCCGGACGGTCGACTTCCGAAACACGATCCTCGTGATGACCTCGAACATCGCCTCCGAGCTGGTCCAGCAGATGTCCGAGCAGCAGGCCGAGGAGTGGGAGGTCGAGGCCCAGCTCAAGTCGGCCCTGAAGCAGCACTTCCGCCCGGAGTTCCTGAACCGGATCGACGAGACGGTCATGTTCCACACGCTGAGCAAGGAGGACCTCGCCGGCATTGTGGATATCCAGGTCGAGGAGCTGTCGCGCCGGCTGGCGGACCGGGACATCACGGTCGAGGTCACCGACGAGGCCCGCGAGCTGATGGCCGAGTTGGGCTACGACCCGACCTTCGGCGCCCGGCCGCTCAAGCGGCTGATCCAGCAGAAGGTGGACAACGCCTTGGCCCAGCGGATCCTCGAGGGCGAGGTCCGCGACGGCGACCACGTGATCGTCGGCGCTTCGGGTAAGACCTTCACCTTCGAGACGCAGCGCGCCGCCCCGGAGGGCGAAGGCGAAGCCGCAGAGGAATCAGAGGTGATCGAGGGAGAGGTGGTCGAGTAGGGGGGCGGTGATTTGTGTACACCCGGCCGGGTGACGCCGCCGAGGGCCAGGGGTGCCCCGTAATACGTCGTGCCCGCTGCTCGCGGCCCGCATGAACGGCAGGGCCCGGCCGGAACATTCCCGCGCGGCAGGCATGCCACGCGACGCAAAGGCATGCAACCCACGCCACCTGCCAAGGCGCGGTGTTTGTGACGAAGGCGTCCCGCCTTCGTGTCGCGAGGCCGTCCCGGCCTCGTTACATGCGGCGAAACGCCCGCCTGCCGAGGCGAAGCCGGGTCGAAGCTTGCCCTGAGCTTGTCAGAGGTTCGCCGCGTCCTGAGCGAATGCCTGCCCTGAGCGAGCGCCTGCCCTGAGCGAGCGCCTGCCCTGAGCGAGCGCCTGCCCTGAGCGAGCGAAGCGAGTCGAAGGGAAGCGAGTCGAAGGGAAGCGAGTCGAAAGGGAGCGAGTCGAAGGGGAGCGAGTCGAAGGGAAGCGAGTCGAAGGGCTGTTTCCCCCGGCCAGGACGGCCGCATCCTCGGCCGACAGGGCCCGGGAGTAGATGCGGGCGTCGTCGATGGCGCCGTCAAGATGCCGCTCCCGTTCGACAGCCACGCCGTACGTCATTGCGCGTGCAGGCGTTGCCTGCACGCCCTGCCTGCTTCCTTCGCTGCCCAGATCAAAGCTCACCTTACGAGCTCCTCGACCTCGCAGACAATACGGAACCCGGTACCCGCCGATCGCTTCTCCGGGGGCCACGCCGCCCAACGTGCAGTACACCGGCACCGCACATTCATGTAGGAGCCCCCCCGTATTATGTACCATGCGTGTTCCTGAAGTCCAGCGCCGGCAACCACTTCTGGCGGCAAGGTAGTGGAAGTCCACTCCCACACGTTACCCAGCATGTCGTGCAAGCCCCACTCATTGGCTTGCTTTGTTCCGACACGATGCGGATGACCGTCAGAGTTGGGCTTGTACCAAGCGTACTTCGCTAGACCGTGACCATCATGCCCGCAGTGCCCCGCTCCTCCGCCAGCCTTGCATGCGTACTCCCACTCGGTTTCGGTTGGCAGGCGATACTCTCGACCCTCCTTCTCGCTTAGCCATTCGCAGAACGCCCGCGCATCCACGCGACTTACATAAACAACTGGCTGCTCAGGCCCTCCCATGCTAGCATATTTAGGATCCCTGAGATGGCGCACCAATCGACCGCCTTCGGCATCCCCCCCCTTGTATCCAGTTGCTTCAATGAAGGCCTCGAACTGCTCATTCGTCACCTCTGTGATGCACACATAGATTCCCTCTCGCAGATGCGCCTCATAGGGCTCTTCCAGCTTCCGGAAGGCTGCCGGCACATCCGCCAGGGCCAAAGAATCGCCACACCCCATTCTAAATCTACCCGGCGCTACGTACCGGAAACGCATTCCCAGGGAATTCGTCCATTCGGCACTAGTGCAGCCAACGAGAACGAGTAGACACGCACTGCACAGCCAACCTAGCCCTCCCGGCCTGAAGGCCCCTCGGACTTCCGGATGCCATGAATCCATTGTCTCGTAATGCATTGATTTCGTCCTCTGCCCCCCGTCCTTTCTTCGCAGCATCTACCAGTAGGGCTACCAGCCTGCTGTCCTGCTGCACCATGGTGCTATGGATTCTTGCAAAAAGCGTTGCGCCCATCAACACACATCGTGTGTGCGATCCGGACCGCAGCCTTACATGCCGCCTTCTTCTCGCCCTTCAGGCCCCTGCATCAGCCTGTACCCATGCGATGGACAGATTCCGGCCCGGAATAAGGTGGACCCGTCCGCAGGGATAACGTTCCCGCTGCGGTTGCGGAGGGAGCCCGAAGGGCGACCGGAGCAACAGCAGCGCTCCCCGCGGCCGAACGCCCGCCGCCTGTCTCCATCCTCTCCATCCACGCCGGCCTGGCACGCAGCTTCTGCGCCCATGCCGATGGCTTCAGCCCGTACACGCTCGCCGGTGTCCGCCGCCCCAGGGAAAAAGGGGGACAGGCAGCTTTTCCGTAACCGCATTCCACCAACCGGCACGACCGGAGGAACGGAAAAGTTGCCTGTCCCCTTTTGCTCCCGTACCCTGTAGGTCAACTCTTCATCGATATACCGCATACGCACGTTCACCACCGCTTCCCCAATTACGGCGCCGTCAGTGGTCAAGGTAGGCGTTAATCACCTTTCCATCGCTGAATACGATAGTCAGGTAGTTCCACTTGAGTGGATGGGTATAGGACCACACCACTACATTCGCCCCTGAGTTGTGCCTCACCTGTGAGGGGGGGCCAAGAAGGTCGTGGACTTGGTCAGGTGACATTCCCGCCCTCACACGAGATAGCGTCTCCTCAGGAACGGGCGGCGAGTCCGTTATCCAGTCCGCGGATGCCGAGAAGAGCAGCGCTAGCAAGCCAATGGCCGCGACAACAATTCCAGAAGCTCCCGCCAGAGCGCGTATCCAACTTTGATGTTGTCCCATCACAATATCCGCTCAATCAATCCTTCCGGGTCAGCCTCTACCCATGCGCTGGACAGATTCCGGCCCGGAATAAGGTGGAACCGTCCGCAGGTGTAACGTTCCCGCTGCTGTTGCGGAGGGAGCCCGAAGGGCGACCGGAGCAACAGCAGCGCTCCCCGCGGCCGAACGCCCGCCGCCTGTCTCCATCCTCTCCATCCACGCCGGCCTGGCAAGCAGCTTCTGCGCCCATGCCGATGGCTTCAGCCCGTACACACTCGCCGGTGTCCGCCGCCCCGGGCGGCTGTGGCGACGCAACTGATCGTATCCCGTCGGGACGCTCCAGACCCAGCCGCGCCTCGCCCGGCGTCTGG
>CAZHEH010000069.1:0-5911 GCA_964531695.1 uncultured Planctomycetaceae bacterium
GAGGTTGAGCCTCTTTTCAAGCATTCAGTTCACCAGCAAGATTGAAGAAGGGCCACTTAACATGGACGCCCTCCGCGTGCATGTCTATCATATCATTCAAGCGTGAAAGCGTCTCCCGGTGGTAATTCGTGTACGCGATCAGCTCTGCTTGAGCCACCATTGCTCCGTGGATCTCGTTCTGCCTGACGTAATTAGTGTCCTTCGTCTTAAACCAATCACGCAGTTTCCGAAGGCCAAGGGCCACGTCGAGCGAGACGCTCTTCAGGATCTCCCTCTCAGGATGGCTACAGCATTCGAAGGTGGCAATGACCTCGCCCGTGGGATCTACATGCCCTACCGGCAGGCTTCCGCAGTACGCATAGGCGCTCATCCCATCGTGATACCCGCCGCCAGCTGCGTCTTGATCCTTCGGATCGCGGCTGGTCCATCGGCCGAGGGTGGGGTGGTACATTCGCCACCGCACATGCATGATGCCCTGTCCGTCGGTGCCGGTTTCGGGATCGAGCCGGTAGCCGCAGTAGAGAATGCGGTTGTCCCAGTCGGATTCGCCGTCGCCGTCGCCGGTGCTGTCCGGGTCCCACTCGAAGACCGTCGTCCCGTTCACGTCCGCGTCGGCCCCGTTCTCCCCGTTGAGCACCGTCACACGGCCGTAGGGGTCGTAGGCGTATCGCTCGACCACGTCCCCGTCGGTGCCGTCCACCACGGCCGTGACATTCATGTTGGCGTCGTTGAGGTAGTACAACGTGTCGTCCACCGTGTCGTCCGTGTCCTCGTCCCGCCAGCGGAGCACCGGGGCGTCGATGTACCGCAGGTCCCAGACGTATTGCTTCAGCGGGTTCGCCACGCCGTTCGTGCGGACCTCGAGCGTCTGCCACGACGTATTATAGTAAAAATCCCGCTCCGCGTGGACAATTCTTCGATTCAGGCCGTCGTAGGCGCTGTTGCCCCCGGCCAGGACCGCCACCTCCTCGGCCGACAGGGCCCGGGAGTAGATGCGGACGTCGTCGATGGCGCCTTCGAGGTCGGTCGAACTGCCGTCGAAGCCCCGGCCGATCGTGAGGTCCGCGGCGCTGTTGTTGATGGACGCCGGGATGCTGGTCGTATTCTGCCCGGCCTGGACGCCGTTGACATAGAGGGTCAGCGAGGCGGAGGTATCGTAGACCGCCGTGAGGTGGACCCAGACCCCGCGGGGGGCATCGGCTGTGACCGCCGCCAGGCCCGAGCCATCGGCATTGGGGCTTACCCAGAACTGGACTTCGCCTGTGCTCTCGTTCACGCCCAAGAAGTAGGCGCAGTCCGAAGTGCCGATGTTCTTGCCGATGATGCCGCGCGTTAGGTCGTCGCTGCCGTCGACGCGGACCCAGGCGGCGAGGGTAAGGTCGCCCGTGATATCGAGGTCGTCATCGTCGCCGACGTTGACGTAATCGCCGTCGCCGTCGAGCTCGACGCCCCGGCCCTCGCGGCCGTGGGCGTAGGCGGCGTCGCCCTGGAGCGTGCCGTCGTTGCCGTTGGCGGTCTCGTCGGTCGCGTCGCCGTCGAGCTTCCAGTGCCCCTCGAGGTCGGTATCGTCGGGGTCCACGCGCATCAGGCGGTTCCAGGCGTCGTAGGTCAGCAGGAGCTCGTCCTCCTCGGCGCCGGGCATGGGGGCGACGGTCATGTTGCCGGCGGCGTCGTGGACGGGGTCGACCCAGGCCGGCTGGTTCGCCAGCTCCGTGATCGCCGAGCCGTAGGTCGCGTGATCGATTTCGTTGGCGTCGTTGTGCGCACGGTCCTGGTCCACCTCTTCGGTCCCGGTATCGGAGTAGTCCCCGTCGCCATTGGCGTCGAGGCGGTAGTCGCTCCAGTTGCCGGTCTGACTGAGGGTCCAGGTGGATCCACGCGTTCGATCCGCCGTGGGGATCTCGTCCATGTCGCCATCGAGGTCGCCGCGATGGTACGTCGTCAGACGGTTCAGTCCATCGTAGTCGTACAGCTCGTCCCGGTCCGACGTCTGCGTGTTCTCGCGGTAGAGGCGGTTGGAGTTGCGGTCGTAGCCGTAGGTGTATTCGTCGAGGACGTCGGGCGTGGCCTGGGTATCCTGCCACGTCTGTTCGACGACGCGGCCGAAGCGGTCGAAGCCGTCGTAGCTCTGGTTTTCGTCCGGGTCGTAGGTCAGGGTCAGGCCGTTGCCGCCCACGGCCGGGTGGGCGACCTTCACGACCGTCCCGGCGCCGAGGTAGGCGTACTGGGCGTACTTGTTGGTGCCGGCGGCGTCGTCGGCGATATTGGCGACGCGATTCAGGCGGTCGTCAATGCCGTCGGCGCTGCCGTAGTTGTAGTAGACGCTCCGGCCGCCGGGGTAGTCGACCTGTGTCAGGCGCGAGACGCCGGTGGACGGGTCCGTATAGTTGTACGTCACGACGGGGGAGTCGTCGCCGGGTTCGTCGGCGTCGTTCACGTCGCCGTCGTGAGCTTGATAGATCTTGGTGACCCGGCCGAGACCGTCGTAGGTGAACTTGACCTCGTTGACTACGGCCGTGCCCGGGCGTGGGATCGGCCTGGAGGTAGGAGGTGACGGTTTCGCGGCGGCCGGCGGCGTCGTAGGCGTGCAGGATGGCCCGGACGGCGTCGTCGGCCCCGTCGAGCGTCGTGACGCGGTCTTTGGTCAGGCGGCCGATGTCGTCGAACCGCGCCAGCAATTGCGTCACTTGCCGGCGGGCGACGTCGTGGCTCAGTCCGAACCGCTTGGCCAACTCGTCGGCAATGGAATTGTGGTCCTGGCCGGCAAGCGCCCGGCAAAGGATGAAATCCCCGCGCTCGTTCGGCACGCACCAGTCCGGCCGGTCGGGCCAGACGTACACGCCCGTCCCCTCGCAGTCCAGGCGAACCGGTGCGTTGGCTGCCGCATCCAACGCCGCCGCGCTGCGTGTATCCAAGTCCGTCATATCGCGTCGCTCCTTTACTGGTACAGGGCCGCTGGCGTCGCCACTGCCTGACTCCTTACGCCTGGGGTCACTGTCTCTGGTCTGCGTTCTGGCTCGCCGCAATCGCCTTCGAGCGTTCCAGCAACATTTCGGGGGCCAGCCGCTTCTTGTAGTCCGAGTCCCAATGGGCGAAGCGGATCACGCCCGCCTGGTCCACGATGTACACCGCCGGCACCGGAAGCATGTGATGGTCCCGGCCGGAGGCCTGCTCCAGGTCGATGCCGAACCCCCGGTACTTCTCGACGGTGGGATCATCGACGTGGAAAACCAGCCCGAAGGCACGGGCGAGCTTGACATCGCTGTCGGACAGCAACTCGTAGGTCAGGTTCTGCTTGTCCAGCGTCTTGGCCAGTTCTTCCGGCCGATCCGGGCTGATCGCCAGCACCTGGTAGCCCATGCGGAGCAACTCCGGCTCGGCCGTGGCGATCTGGCCAAGGTGGGCGTTGCAGTACGGGCACCACCCGCCGCGGTAGAAGATCAGGACTGTCGGCTTCTGTGCGTACTTCGTCGCCAGGTCGACGCTCTGGCCGTCCGGCCCTCGAAGCGTTGCCGTCGGGGCCTCTTCGCCGGCACTCAGCGGCTGGACCTTCGTGGCGTCCTGAGGCGGTGTGGACGATTGCCGGTGGCCGTGCTCGGCAAGTTCCTCGTGACTGTCGTGCATGTGGCCGTCGTGGCCGTGCTCGGGTGTGGTGTCGTCTTCGGCCGCGTCATTCGAGTCGCACCCGGCCAGAACGAGCATCATGGCCGCCAGAGCGATGATCGTCGTCAGTGTCCATTGCATGATTGAGATCCTTCCTTATGTGCTTCGCAGTTCCAGCATGATCCGCAGGCCGCCGAGACAATCCCGCATCGGCCCGGGGTCGTGCTGCACGCGGGAGAGCATGATGCCGCCTTCGATGGTGGCGACCACCTGCCGGGCCAGCGTTCCGGCCGGAACGTCTGCCCGCACCTGCCCCAGCGGCTGGGCGGCGGCGATGACCTCTTCGAGCAGGCCGGCCCAGGCGTCGAAGACGCCCCGCACCGTCTCCACGTATCCCTCCCGGCCCTCGGCGTCGGACATCTCCAGCGCGGTGTTGCCCCACAGGCACCCGCCGACGAAGCCCCGGGCCGTGTTGGCCTCCAGGGCCGTTTTCAGGAAGTTGTCCAGCCGCTGCCCGGGCGTCTCGCCGGACAGACCCTCACGGACGAATTGCAGAAAACGCTTTCTCGTCCGCTCCAGCACGGCCAGGCCGAGGTCGTCCTTGCCGGGGAAGTGGAAGTACAGCGACCCGCGATTCACGCCGGTCGCCCGGATCAGATCGTTGACGCTGGTCGCCCCGAACCCCCGCCGGATCACGGCTTCCATCGCCTTATCCAGAATGCGTTCGCGGGTTCTCTGGCCCTTGCTTGTCATGGTTGCCTCCGAACTAAACCGAACGTTTGGTCCATTCTAGCGCGTCAGGGCCGGAAATCCGGAGAGCCGGCAGAAATCTTCCCGCTCGATGGCAAGGCCGTCAGGCTGACTGCCCGAAACCTCTGTAACTGCCGTTTTCGTCGTCACATGGTTGCCTCCGATCCTGAGCGACTTGGTCTTTCCCCGGACTAGGGCCTTTTTCATTCCACCAGGAAAAAGGGGTCTTGTGCCCGACTGCCTCGGCCGATAATATGTGAGCTTCTTGTAACGCACTCAACTAGGAGGCAGCCCCGTGGATGCCGATCAGAAGCGGATGTACAAGTTGAAGGCCGATGTGATCGCCGCAGCGGGTAACCCCATCCGGCTGGCGATCATCGATTTCCTCAAGGACGGCGAGCAGTGCGTCTGCGACATCGCCGATCACGTGGACGGCCAGCGGTCCAACGTGTCACGTCATCTGGCCGTACTGCTGAACGCCGGCATCGTCGATCAGCGGAAGGACGGCCTGAAGATGATCTACTCTCTGAGGACGCCGTGCATCCTGAACTTCGCCAAGTGCGTAGAAGGCGTTCTTCGGGAGCAGGCGAGGGATGCGGCGGTGCTGCTCAAGACCCTGTGAGCGGCTTTTTTTGACTGGCTTCGTGAGTGATTTGCGATGAACTCATGGACTGAACGGATCAATGACTGAGTGGAAGCACGAGTGGAAGAAACTGCTGTGGATCGTCGCGGTGTTCCTGCTGTTCTTCTGGCTGCCGGTGGGCTGGGAACGGCTGGGCGGCGGCATCA
Source organism: uncultured Planctomycetaceae bacterium (assembly GCA_964531695.1). GTDB lineage: Bacteria > Planctomycetota > Phycisphaerae > SM23-33 > SM23-33 > JAGXKT01. Next base: position 5,143 of record CAZHEH010000069.1, read on the forward strand.
TGGAGGCGTTGCACCTGGCCAAGTGGTACGCGCGGGAGCACGTGCTGCTGTGCCTGGTGCCCGCCTTCTTCATCGCCGGGTCCATCGGCGTCTTTGTCAGCCAGGCGTCCGTAATGAAGTACCTGGGAGCCAAGGCCAACAAGGTTCTCGCCTACGGCGTGGCCAGCGTCTCGGGATCGATTCTGGCGGTCTGCTCCTGCACCGTGCTGCCGCTGTTCGCGGGCATCTGGCGGATGGGCGCGGGGCTGGGGCCGGCGACGGCCTTCCTCTACTCCGGCCCGGCGATCAACGTCCTGGCGATCATCCTCACGGCCCGCATCCTGGGGCTGGAATTCGGCATCGCCCGGGCGGTCGGCGCGATCGGTTTCAGCGTCATCATCGGCCTGATCATGCACTTCATCTACCGCAAGGAGGAGATGGAGAAGGCCAATGGTCAGCTTGGCATGCCCGAACCGGAAGTTTCCCGGCCGCTGTGGAAGAACGCGGTGTTCTTCTTCGTCATGGTCGGCGTGCTGGTGTTCGCCAACTGGGGCACGCCCGGCACATGGGACTACCAGACCCCGGCCGGTGCGACGGTTCGCGTGGACATTGCCGAGGCCCCGTTCGATCCGCATCAGCCGGACGCCACCTTCACCTTGAGGCCGGAAGGCGCATCGGCGGATGCTTCGCAAGATCTGAAAGTTCCGGCAGAGCGTTTCCTGGAGAATCGTCAACCGGCACCCGGCTTCTGGTCCGAGGTGTGGCAGAACAAGTGGTTGGTCACCTCCGT
>CAZHEH010000070.1:0-5701 GCA_964531695.1 uncultured Planctomycetaceae bacterium
TTCCCAAGCTGGACGTCGTCGGTTCGAATCCGATCGCCCGCTTCTCCGCACTGATTGCCAATGTGCGTCAATGCATGCCTATCTGTCTCATTTCCATGGACTTGCGGGTCGCTGCTTGCGACGACCTCCGATGGCGGCGTTGCCTGCGAATGCTCGCGAATGCCTCCGATTTCCTGCCGTCGCGCACCAATCTGGTCACCACAGCGCGCACGCACGACCGAGTCATTCGTCCCGGTTCGGAGTTCACGGCTGGACGCGGAGACAAGCGCCGGGATCGCCGGCAGGGCCTCGACCACGCCGCAGGTGTCGGCCAGTTGAAGATGCGTGTAGGTGCTCATCGTCAGCCGGATATCGCTGTGACGCAGTAGTTCCTGCGCCCGCCGTGGTGCGACCTCGGCCTGCGACAACAGGGTCGCGAAGGTATGACGAAGACAGTGGATGTCCAGCGTTCGACCCTCCGCATCGGTCTTGTCGATGTAGACCTTCCCGTCGTCGCCCTCCACCTTCCGCGCCAGCCCGGCCGCCACGAGATCCCTGTCGAAGACCCGGATGAAGTCCCCGGGGACGTTAAAGAGCTTCGTCTCGCCCGGCAGTTCGTTGGGGAATTGCTGACGCCGATCCTTGAGCGTACAACGCTGGTGGTCGGCGAGCTTCTCGTCCAGGTGTTCACGCAGTTCCTGGGCCAGGTCCATCCGGAGCGGAATCTGCGCCGCCCGGCCGTTCTTGGAATGCTTGCCCGCGAGTTGGATGTAGGGGTGCGACCCGCTGAGCCGTAGGTCTGCGACGGTGACTTCCGCCAGTTCGCCCTTCCGCAGCCCCGTGAAGACCAGCGTCTTGTAGATCAAGGCGCGCTCTCGACCTAGCCGGAGCAGCCGCTCTCGCTCGGCATCACTGACCTTGGCCGCGAGCTGTCCCTTCCGCTCGCCACGCCGGATCGTACGCGCATCACGCAACGGCCGCGTCCTGGCTGCCTCCAGCAGTGCGCCGATCTCCTCCATCGAGAGTGCACGTCGGCGCCGACGGACTTCCGCTTCATCTGCGGTGGGCAGCCCCTCCAAGGGATTGCTGCCGAGCCGCTGCTCTCGCACGGCCCATCGGCAGAATGCCATGACAGCCGCCCGATGCGTGTTGACCGTCCGCGGAGCGATCTGGCCCTCGTCCATCTGCTCATTCATCCATCGGACCATTCGTTGCCGCGTGATGTCTCCCAGCCGGCGGAAGCCGCATTCTTCAGCCAGTCGGCGAAGCTGTCGCTCCACGTGGTACCGATGCTTGGGCGAGACTTTCCGTCCGCGAACCGTCTTGGCCTTAAGGAATTCCAAGTAGTCATCGATGTGCTCCGACAGGGGCCGGGAAGCATGCTCCGCCGCCTGACCTTCCTCCGGCGACAGAACGCCCGCGCGAACCTTCTCGACGCCGGATTCGAGCCGGGCAAGCGCCTGCCGGGCCGTCTGCTCATCCCGGCATCGAGTCGACTTCCGCTTGAGTCTGCCCTTGGCGTCCCGATACCGGGCGTACCACGTCGGCAACTTGACCACGACGTGCTTGCCGTCAGCGGTGATCTCGCCGCTTTTCTTCCGCCCCTGGGCGTCCGTCCACCGGGCGATCTTCCTCCCGTTGCGCGCGGACACCTTCGCGTTCTCGGGCAGTTCGCACCTCTTCGTCTTGCGATAGAGACTTCCCATCAGAGTCACCGGTCCTTTCGTCCACGCTTCGGCCGTACGACAATCTCCATGCCGAGATAGTCCAGCAGCCGTTCCGACGCGCCGACGCTCAGCCCGTGGGTGCCCTGCATCAGCCGGCATAGCCCGGCTTGGTCAATGCCGGTGTCCTTCGAGATCCGATACCGTGTCTTGCCGCTTGCCCGAATCGCCTCTCGGATTTGGTCCATCAGTTGCCCCATGGATTGGCATCCTAACGCGTGCTTGTTGCGAAGGCAAGCTATTTCCGAATGGTTTGTCAGGACCGTCGACGCGCTGACACTTGACACAACCGTCATTCTGGCCGGAATCAGGCGGTTTCGTCATCCCCGACGGCATCAAAGAGCCGGAACCGCTTCGTCGGCCGGCCGCCCTTCTCACCGGGGGGAACGTCCTCCCATCGACCAAAGCCCGCCTCGACAAGGCCGCTCAGGGCTTGCTCGGCCAGTTCTGCGGTGCGGTACTGATCAGGTGCCCAGCGCATCAGTTCCCGCACGGTCGCTGCGCCGCCCTTCCCATGCAGGAGTTCGAGTAACTGACGCTCCTCGAGCTCTTCCTCGGACTCGGCCATGAGCGCGTAGATGCGCTTGATCTCTCGGCCGAACCAGCGGACGAGTCGCACAGCAGGGCCGACGTCCTCCGGATTGACCGTTTCCGGGTCGACGCATTCGCCGGCGGCCCAGCGGATCAGATGGATGACCAGAGCAAACCGCGCCACATAGCCCTGCAGCTTCGACCACGCGGCGGCCAAGTCTCCGTGCAGAGCTTGCTGCTCCCGCTCATGCTCGATGTAGAATTGGACCCAGGCCGCCTTCGCTTCGCCGTCCATTCGAGCCAACCCCGGCTCAGGTTGGTCCTCTTCGCTGCTTGTGACCGGCTCCAGCGTGATGAGCCGCTCGAAGACCTTGGCCACTTCGGCCTTAGCATTTGAATCAACCGTCTTCTCGGTCCACGGTCGCCTCTGACGGGGCGGGTAGGCCATGAGCAGTCGAGACGCCAACCCGTTGTCGAAGTACTCCCGGCCCAAGCTTCGACGCAAGGTGCCAGGCTGAATGCCTCCGGTAATGCTGACCGCGGCCCTCGGAACGTTGATGGTCTTCCTGTCACCCGTCTTTCGGTCGATCAACAGGTGTCCGGCTCGGTGCATCTCCAAGAACTTCGACGCGTCGGATGACGCCTGCTTCTTGTATTCGCCGAAACTGTTCAGCCAGCCATTCAGCTCATCACGGGCCAGGAGCACTCCCTTGGGATTATCGGCCAGCATGACCGCAAGGGCTTCCACCGTCGCGTCCTGGCAGATATAACGCACCGGTTTGGGCTCCTTTGGCTTCTCCGGCGGCTCCGATCTCTTATTGCGGCGAAAGGCCGCCTTCTCCTTCTCGTACTTCTCCTTCTCGATTTCATACTGCTCCCGTTGCTCTTCATATTTGACGAATGCGCGCTGCTGGATCTGCTTTAGCGGAGCCAAGGCCTTCTCCATCGCTGGCGATTTGACCGTTCCCGGTTCCCCGATGATCACCGTCCAGATCACCGCTGGCTCAGTCCAACCGTCCTTGACCCGAATCCGTCGGGTGTTCCCGACAGCCGACGCTGCTGCTGCAAGCAACGGCAACGCCACATAGGACGGCGGACAGACCATGGCTTGAGCCGCGCTGGTGACGAAGCTCCGGAACGGCTCGGGCAAGGTGTCCACGGGGAACGACTCGTAGTCCCCTGCTCCTGTCACCGTCGGTATCGGCGGCGTCCAGTCCGGCGTGTCGGCCACGAGCGCCTCAACGCGCTGCCGGATCTCCTCCTCGCCCTTGTCGCCCATCGCCCCGTCGGGACCCACCCAATCGGCGAAGTCCTCACCCTCCTCCAGGTCAGGCAGTTCCAGGATCCGCACGCGCGCCGGCGGTTGGAGCTTGAGGAGCTTCTGCGCTACCTTCTCCGCGTACTTCCGGCCGGCGTCGTCTTTGTCCGGCAGGATTACCACGTCCTTGCCCGCCAAGGGCGTCCAGTTGGATTTGTGCGACCCCTTCGATCCGCCGACACTGGTCGTCGCGACGAGGCCCGCATTCCGGGCAGCTTCAGCGCACTTTTCCCCCTCCAAGACGTACACCCGTTCCGCGTCGGCAAGCTCTGGAAGGCAGTAGAGTGGCCGAGGTGCGTCCATCGCGCAGACCCGCCAGCCGTCGCCGTTGCGACTCACGGGCCGAATCGTCTTGCCGTCGGAGGTGTTCCATCGGGCCACGACGCCGATCGGCTCGCCCTGGGCGTCGTGATATGTCCACTGCGTCGAGGGCTTGCCCCAGTTGCGGCCCGCGGCCGCTACGGCTTCGGCAGCGGTCGCGAAGGATGCGGGTGCGCGCGCTTCGGCTTGCGTTTGCTGCTTGTTGGGCCGACCGGCGCGTTTGTCCTTGCTGGCGGACATAAGGTCGGCCATACGCAATCCCAGGGCGTCCACGACGTGATCGGTCGTGCAGCCCGCGTGGCAGTGGACTAGCGCCCGGCCGTCGTCGCCCCGCTTGACGCTGAGACTCCGACGATGACCGTCGGGCGGATCCTCGTGCACCGGGCAGAAGGCCATCCATTTGCCGTCACCCGCCCCTCGGACGCCCTGCAAGCGGTCGAGAAGGCATTGCACGGGATCACCCGAGTCCGTAGAATCCGGGGTGTTGGGTAGCTGTTTCGGATTTGCCCGCCGGGCGGTGGCAGCCGTTCGGTGGGCTTTCTTCTTCCGGCTCATCGGGGGCCTCCTTTCCCCGGCTCCGGGCATCCTTGACGGACCCACTCCTCGATGGCCGCTCGATCCCATCGACAGAGGGCGCCGATCTTGTAGGGCCGGGGCATTCGACCCGAGTCGGCCATACGCCAGACATGCCTCGGGCTACAGCCGAGCAGCCCGGCAACGGCGTGAACGTCGATCAACAGGGGGGACAACTCGCCGGGCGCCCCGTCCCGGCCGCCAATCTTCGCCTCGGCGGTGAAGCGTTTCGCTTGGCCTGCCATGGTTCACTCCAATCGCAGTCCTTGGCGTTTCGAGGCGAGCCTGTCCCGCCCCTCGAACGGCCGCGATTGCACCACAGCGGGGATCGAAGAAAGTGCAAAGGAAGTCCATCAAGGGCGCTACAAAGCATAAGTTGGCAGAATATGCCCCTCTTGGCCGCCAGCCGGGAAGTGACCGGGAAGTCGTCGGGAAGTGATCTGCCTACTTCGGCGGGCGTGTATGTACGATTTCTACATCGTCAGAGCCGCAATACGGGCATTCAGCAACGCTTGGTATATCTAGGACGACCCGACGGCACTGGCTACACCACCAGTGCTGCCTTTTCGCTATCAAGGCAGCCTCCTGCTGCCGGGCCTCGTCTTTCTCAGCCAAATGGGCTCGCCAGTCGCCGAGGTGCACAAGGAGCTTGTAACGGCCACTATCAGGTCTCCAGCGCCGGATCCGAGCGTGGCCGTCGAGTATCTTGTTCAGCTGCTTGTATCTGTTGGATACGTTGCGAAGTGGTGGCGATTTCCAGTGCTCTGCAACGATCTTGGAAGCCGGGCAGTACGCCTTGGGATCGATCGGATTTCGGACATACCCTTCTTCGTCAGGCACGTCACCGGGGGCTGTTTTCTCGCCTTCATCCCTGTGGGCTTCCAATCGAAGACATATCTCGGCCTTCAGCGTTGATTCGAGAGAGCATAGAGCGTCCACGGCAGCCGAGACGTCATCGCTGCTTCCAGAGCGTCCATATCTGTCCAGCGCGTCCCCAGCTTGCTGTAGGCCCCGCTTCTTGGCAGCGACCACGAGCGTCTCGATCCATCTATCCCATTCGACATGCGGAGGGCCCTCGCGCAAGGGGGCCCATACCGGTTGGTGCGACATCGCGTCGAGTATGTAGCCGCAAACATGCAAGAGGGTATCTGGGTCCGCCCCGGCATTTGAGAGCCAAGCTTTGCCCGATCCGTACGCCGGATCCCACGCCAAGCGTACTCGGATGGCGAGCCAGCCGAGGCGTTCTATATTCTGG
>CAZHEH010000071.1:0-5541 GCA_964531695.1 uncultured Planctomycetaceae bacterium
GCCTGCTGAATCTGTCCGATGAGCTTCTTGCCGTACTCGATCTTCGCGAAGCCCCTGCCGGTGCGGGCGGGAATCTCCAGGTCGGCCAGGACGTAGTCGTAGTGGTTCTGCTGGATCAACTCGTGGGCTTCCTGCTGGCTCTCGGCCCAGTCGTGATCGTGGCCGAGCACCCCCAGCGCGTCTTCGACCTCATCTTTGAGTTCCAGGTCGTCCTCGACCACCAGTGCCTTGGGCTTTGCGGTCATGACACGCCCTCCATCGAATCCGACTGCAAGCGCGGCAGCGTGATCACGGCCGTGGTGCCTACGTCCTCGCGACTGTCAAAGGTCAGCGTCCCGCCGTGAGCCTCGACGTACCGCCGGGCGATGGGCACACCGAAACCGGTGCTCTTGCGCTTGGCCTTGTTCCGCCGGCGCGGCATGCCGGAGGACAGATCGTCGAGATCGGCGGCGGCCATGCCCATGCCGTCGTCGCGGATCGTGATCTGCACGCCGTCGTCGACGTCGCTGGCCGTCAGATGAATCTCGCCGCGCCGCAGGTGCTTGTGCCGCTCCATGAACGACTCGTAGGCGTTCTTCACCAGGTTCGCCACGGCCAAGATGATCAGGTGCCGGGCGATGCTCATCCGCAGGCCGTCGGGCACGCTGCGGCGCAGGGCGACCATGTGCGATTCGAAGCCCAACGCCTCGATGTTCTTGCGGGCCATCTCGCAGGCCGCCTGAAGCACCTCGCCGAGGTCTTCCGCCTGGCGCTCGCACGGCAGCGGCTCGGTGTATCGCTCCATGTCGCTGACGCACCGTTCCACGAACGCCACGGCGTCCACGACACGCGTGGCCTTGCGCTTCACCATGGACAGCGCCGCTTCCTCGTCCAGGGCCCGTCGCACGTTGACGGCTGCCGGCTGCAGGTTGCTGAGGATGCTCCGCAGGTCGTGAGCCATCGCCCCGGCCAGCTGGTTGAACCGCATCTCGCTGAGGGCGATCACGTCCTTGACCGCTTCCTCGCCGTACCTCTCCCGAAGGCGGGTCAGCCGATTGGCCAACTGGCGATACGTGCCGTCGCGCAGTTCCTCGTGAAGCGCGGGAAGCTCCTTTTCCATCTCCCCGAAGAACGCCGCGCCGGGCAGACGAGTCCGCTTGCCCCGAAGGGCCTCCCTGGCCGCCAAGCGAAGGTTCCGCATCGAGCAGACCCGCTCAAACAGGTTCTTCACGCGGTGCACGGGCGCTTCGCTCGCCACCAGGTGGGCGAAGTTGCCGGATCACGTCAAGCAGGCCATCGCGACGCTGGGCGGGGCGTAACCGTTCAGCCTGACGCTATCAGCGTGCTCAGGAGCCTGTACGGCCCATACGGCGCCACTGTTCGGACCTAACTCGATACTTTTTGAATCCAGCTCCTTTTTTGCCCGTTGTCGGCGTGTTGCGGTATGGTTGGGGGGCTTACCGGCGGAGGCGATGTCATGAAGCTCACGCTTAAGTTTGTCCTGGCGATATTCTTTGTGCTCGCTGCAATTCGCGTGGTTGAAGGGTTGCTGACCGTGCAGCGGGAAACCGCGCGTCTTGACGCGGCGATTGAACGTGATGCCCGCCTGTTCGGACGGATACTGCGCACGTCGGTTCGCAGTGCGTGGACGACGGACGGCCGCGAACAAGCCCTGGGCATGCTTGATGAGATGAATGTAGGGCGCCACCCGATGCGATTGTCCTGGACACCCTTGGAGGGGGCTGACGGGCTCAAGAATCGGCTCGATTCCGATTCACTGTCCAAGCTGGCCGACGGCGAGACCGTTTCGCTGAGGCGCCAGCGCGGCGAGCAGGGGCAGGTGCAATACTTCTTCGTACCTATCGACGTACCTGAGGCGGACGGCGCCATTCAGTTGGCCGAGCCGCTCGCCGACCGCAGTCGATACGTCCGGCACGCCCTTATTCGCGAGGTGATCGCCGGCGGCATCGTCGTCTTTGGCAGCGGAGCCGTGGTGATCCTGTTGGGTGTTTTCGTCATCGGGCGGCCGCTGAGCCGGCTGCGCGAGAGAATCGAGCGGATCGGCGAGGGCAACCTGTCGCAGCGTGTATCGCTCAAGAGCCGCGATGAACTGTCGGCATTGGCGGAAGGGCTGAACGAAATGTGCGTGCGGCTGTCGGCCGCCCGGGAGCGAGAACACGCCGAAACGCAGAAGCGGATTGCCGCCATGGAACAAATGCGGCACATGGACCGGCTCACGACGATCGGCCGGCTCGCATCGGGCATCGCCCACGAGCTTGGAACGCCGCTGAACGTGATCAGCGGCCGGGCCGATATGATCTCCGACGGGACGATACCGCCGGGTTCTCAAGAAGTTCAGACGAACGCCGTGACGATCAAGTCGCAGGCGGACCGCGTCACGCAGATCATCCAGCACCTTCTGGATTTCGCGCGACAGCGCCCCCCGAAACGCACCGAGGCCAATGGCGAGGATGTCGTTCGCCAGGCGGTGGAGCTCGTGGACTGCTTCGGCTACGATGCCCAGGTCAGCGTGGAATCTGCGCTGAAGCGCGATTCTCTCGTAGCGAAGATGGACCCGGCCCAGATACAGCAGGTTATGACCAACCTCATCGAGAATGCTTTGCAGGCCTTGCCGGAGGGTGGGAACGTGCGCATCACGGTCGACTCGGTGACCACAACGCCGCCGGATAACGTCGAGGCGCGCGAGAGCCGATTCCTGCGGATCGCGGTTGCGGATAACGGTGCAGGCATAGCCAAAGAGGACCTGCCGAACGTCTTTGACCCGTTCTTCACCACGAAAGACGTCGGACAGGGAACCGGCCTGGGCTTGTCGATTACATACGGCATCGTCCGCGAACACGGCGGGTGGATCGATGTCGACAGCCGGCGCGGGGAGGGAAGCTGTTTCACCGTGTATCTGCCGCAGGAGGAACCCGGATGACCGGTCGTATCCTCATCGTCGACGACGATAGAGAGATGTGCGAGATGCTGCACGACGACCTCGCGGCTCGCGGTCACCGCGTCGAATGGCGCAGCGACGCCGAGGAGGCGTTTGAGCACGGCATGAGCGAGCCGTTCGACACGATCGTGACCGATCTGAAGATGCCCGGCCTCAACGGCATCGATTTCTGTCGCCGCTTCGCTCGGAGCCGCCCCGACGTGCCGGTAATCGTGATCACCGCCTACGGCAACCTCGATACCGCTGTCGATGCGATTCGAGCCGGTGCCTATGATTTCGTGACCAAGCCGATCGAAAGGGACATGCTGGCGCTCGTGATCGAGCGTGCCCTGAAGCATCGCTCGCTCCAGGAGCAGGTGCGGTTTCTCAAAGAGGCCAGCCGGCAGGCCGGCGACTTCGAAGAGTTCGTCGGGCAGAGCCGCTGCATGGAGCAGATGTTCGAACAGATCTCTCGTATCGCCGACGAGCCGGTGCCGGTGACGATCACCGGTGAATCCGGCACGGGTAAGGAACTTGTCGCCCGGGCGCTGCACAACCGTAGCGAGCGGAGCGGCGCGTTTATCCCGGTCAATTGCGCCGCCCTGCCGGCGGCGCTGCTGGAAAGTGAACTCTTCGGCCACGCGAGAGGCGCCTTCACGGATGCCAGGGCCGACCGCAAAGGGCTGTTCATGCAGGCTGACGGGGGGACGTTGTTGCTCGATGAGGTCGCCGAGATCCCTGCGGAACTCCAGCCCAAACTCCTCCGCGCGCTGGAAACCGGAACGATCCGCCCCGTGGGCGAAAACCGCCAGATGCAGTGCGATGTACGTATCCTTGCGTCCACAAACCGGGATCTGCATGCAGCGGTCAACGAAGGCGACTTCCGAGAGGATCTGTTTTTCCGCATCAACGTCGTGCAAATCGAGCTCCCGCCGCTGCGCGCCAGGGGTAACGACATCCTGCTGCTGGCTCAGCACTTTCTGCGCCATGTAGCCGACCGAAGCGACAAGCGGGTCAAGGGCCTCTCCCCCGCGGCAGCCGAAAAACTGCTCGACTACCCCTGGCCCGGTAACGTGCGCGAACTGCGCAACGCCATGGAACGCGCAGTGGCCCTGACGCGGCTCGAACAACTCGCCGTCGAAGATCTGCCGGCGGCGATCCGTGACCACGAGCCCCGCGGGGCGCAACGCGTCGTCGGTTCCTCACAAGAGCTGCTTTCGCTTGAGGAAGTCGAACGCCGGTACGTCCAGCACGTCCTAGAGACGGTGGGAGACAACAAGAGCATCGCGGCCCGTATCCTGGGTGTAGGGCGCCGCACCCTGTACCGCAAACTCGAGCGATGGGGACTGCGGTAGCTGTTCGCGCCGTAAGGCGGGGCGCTGGATCTCGTGGGTGCGGTGGTTCCGCAGTCCCACGGGGAGGCTGCCTGCATTCGCAGCTACCGGTTCATGCAAGGCGCATGCGGCCGGGTCGAAATGACTCGCTGTGTCACGCTGACGCGCGCCGGCGGCTTGAGAAACACATCCCCAGCCGAGAGCGCCCTCCGTTATATGCGCATAATTCGCGTCTCAAGCCCTTGTCTAATAGGCACTGCTGTTATTAACTCGCGTTGGTTACGGCTCTGGCATGCTGCTTGCTCTATGTGTACCAATGGATACGGTGAAGCGATGTACCTTCACACGGAAGATCGGCCGCGACTATGCAAACCCGCCGTCAAGAGCAGTCCAAGCCCGCGCCATCCGGTAGCAGCCCGGCACATGTTTTGCTGATCGAGGATGATGACACGATGCGCGACATGCTGGCGGAAGCTCTTCGGCGAGAGGGCTACCGTGTGACCGACTGCGTGGATGCTTCGCGATGGCTCCAAGCGTGCGGTAACGATGCGTCCTCGTGGGGGCTCGGCCAGCATGGTGAAGGCGATACCTACGACGTGGTCGTCTCGGACATCCGCATGCCCAACATCAGCGGGCTCGACGCCCTGAGAATGCTCAAGGTCATGAACCCGGAGCAGGACTACCCCCCAACGATATTCATCACTGCTTTCGGAGACGACGAAACGCGCCGCAGGGCTTGCAACCTGGGGGCGGTCACGGTGCTCGACAAACCCTTCGCCGTCAAAGACCTGGTCGCGAGCGTTCGGAAGGCCATCGGAACGCAGGACCGCCCGCCAGCAGAATGAAAAATACCCATGCCAGGCAAGGCATGGGAAGTGCGTACAGGAACGAAACAGCAGTACTCCTTCGGGAATCGCCCATGAGTGAGATAACAACGGATCAAACCGGCCCGCGGGCCCCGCCCGCCTTTGTGAGCTATCCGCATGTGCCGCTCTGAATCGTGACCACGCGGAGTGAAGCCGGACGTATGGATTAGAGTTCCCGTAAATGCAAAACGACATGGAGACGACGATGCGAAACTTTCACCTGAGAACATTGCTGACGTTGATTCTCGCCGTGGTGATAGGCGGCATGGCAGTCGGCTGCGGCGAAGAAGAAAACCAACCGACGACACCAACGGAACGCGACGTGCCGCAGCAGCCGGGGCCGGGTACGCCGGACCATGAGCAGCCGGACGAGGACGATAGCCAGACCTGGTCCACGGAGCCTGATGGATCCGAGGACGAGGAT
>CAZHEH010000072.1:0-5370 GCA_964531695.1 uncultured Planctomycetaceae bacterium
TCAAGCTCAGGCAGCAATCACTGGAATGCGACCAGCGAAAGTGAAGAAGGGCCCTTTTACAGCGGTTATGGTCGATCGGGCCGAGAAACAGTGCTTGGTGGTCAGTGATTTTCTCGGCCTGCAGCCGACGTACTACCACCACGACGAGGAAGGCTTTCTGCTGAGTTCGGAGTTGAAGGCGGTGTGCGCCGTTCGTCCGCCGGAGCCGGATGCAACCGGCTGGGGGCAGTTCGTCGCTTTCGGGCATGGGGTCGGTCACGACACGCAGTGCATGGCTGTTCGGCGCCTTCGGGGAGGCACCATTCTGCGATACGACGGTCGAACCGGAACATTGGACAGCAACCAATATTGGCGTGCGCCGCCGCCCGGTACGCCGGCAACGGAGGATGTGGAGCCAGCCTTTCTGGTCAAGGCGGTGGAGGATGATGTCACCGCATACCAGGAATACTGCCAAGGCGGCACCGTGCTACTCAGCGGAGGGTTTGATTCTAGACTGATCCTGCTGGTCCTCAACAGGATGGGCCTTTCCAACAATGTCCAGATTGTCCAGCACGAGGGGCATTTCGCTGGCGCCGAGGGTCGGTACGCCCTGCAAATCGCCAATCGCCTCTGTGACGGGGCAGTGAACTACACGCGCCCTCATCGGCGGTTCTACAGCACTTCCAAGTACCGCGAGTACCTCTGGGCCAACGAGGTGGCCACTCCAAGCGAAAGCCTGTTCATCGCACAGGTCGCGGGCACGGTGCGCCCGCACATGCAGGCGGTTTGGGAAGGGGTTTGTCCGGGCTATGCGTTTAAGGCCTCGAACCAGCCGGGTGGTGGGTTTGACGCGTATCTCGCCCAAGCTGGGATTGCCTATGTTCGCAACGACTGGCGATGGGAGGAAGTTAGGCGGGTCTTCCGCCCCGATTTTGCCGACGCCATGTATTCTGGGATGGTCCGGAGTGTACAGACCGAGATCGAACGACTCGGAGACGACGAATTGGGCGTGCGCAAGTTCATGGTGCAGAACCGTATGGCGAACCGGACCGCTCCGAACCCCACCCAAGTCTATGCCAACCACGCCATCCCTTTTCTTCCCGGGCACAATCGCGATCTCTGGGACGCCGTCCTGCTCCTGCCCTATGATCGTCTTCGGGGCCATGGTTTATATAAGAGAATTTTTCAAACAGAATTCCCTGAGGTGTTGGACATTCCATTCTGTAGTGAGAAGGGCGTGTTCACGGCAAGGGGGGCATCGCTCATCCAAGCCTTGCGGAAGGCCCGCGCAGAGTTAGGCTATCAGTATGGCAAGGTCAGGGCACGCCTTCGCAAACGCAGGCCGCTTGAACGCGACGTCAACCCTGAAGACACCAGCATCCTTGGGAAGGCCGCAAAGCAGGTAAACCTGGATCGTCATGAGATCGACGCCGACAGCGTGCGGCGCATCTTGGATACCGGGCGGATCCGGGGAAAGGCCAACCAGTACGCGCTCCGGCTTGTGGGGTACTGGTCCGCCTGGCACCGTGTCATGCGAGGAGAGCCCCTGCTGTGAATACACCGGCTGCGAAAAGGACGGCAACCGGCGGTCAATTTGAACTGTACACCGTCCCTATCCCCTCCTGGCCGAAGCTGGCCTGGGTAGCGCGTTGCCAGAAGGACTCCAAGACAATCATGGTCTATCACGGCCCGATGGTCGAGACCGCGGACCAGTGGGCCGTGGAGGCCGTGTGGGCCGGGGACTACGGCGCGGGCGGCTTTGACGAGACGGACCTCGTCTTCGGCACAGGCCTTCGGATACGGGGTGATGGGGTTGTGTTCGTGAGTTCCGGCAGCAGTTTGGATCGATTGCACGCTACCCATTGTGGCACGTGTACCTATGTGTCCAATTCGCTCCCTGCTCTGCTGGCTTGCTCGGAAGGAGAACTTCTTGACGCACATAACTACGCCGGCGCAATAAAAGGTGCCCGCAACGGTCGCGCAGGATTCGACACTTCCATCCCTGTCCACGGAGGAGAGGTTCGCCTCATCTACTTCGACAATCTCCTCTGGTCTGGCGGGGACTTGCATCGCGTGACGAAGCCGGCTCCGGAGCGCGACTGGGGCTCGTATGAGGAGTATCTCGGGTTCCTTCAGGGCACGGCACGGCACTTGGCGGCCAACGCCGCAGCTACTGGCCGCGCCGCCCCCGTTCGCATGCTCACCTCGGTCTCCAGCGGATATGATTCCGTAGCGGCCTCGGTCATTGCTGTCAGCGCGGGATGTAGGAAGGCCACAACTATCCGCCGGTCCTCGAGTCTGTGGCGAGGAAGCGATTCGGGCGAGGAGATTGCGCGGCGACTTGGCCTGCAATGCCACGTCGCGCCACGGTCAGCACCCGAGTACCCCTGGGAGGAAACGTTCTGGGCGGTTGCCGGCAGCCCGGGGATTCTGAACTGGTCGCTATTCCCTTACCCGGAACCACTGGGCCTGTTCTTCACGGGTTGTCACGGGGACGTCGCGTGGAAAAGAGAGGAATCGGTCCCCGACGACCCGTACCGCAGACCCAGCATTGCCGATCTGGGCATCGGCGAGTTTCGTTTGCACAAGGGGGTGTTCCACGCGCCTGTTCCTTACTGGGGAATACAGTCTATCGACGCTCTTCGCAGAATCAGCTGCAGCGCAGAAATGCGTCCGTGGTCCGTTAGAGGCAGTTACGATCGGCCCATCGCAAGGAGGATCGGGGAAGAGGCGGGTATACCACGGCATCTGTTCGGCACGCTTAAGAAGAACACCTCGCTCGAGGCCAGGTTCCACTGGCCGGTCTCACGTTCGGCTCAGAAGAGCTATGCCGACTATCTCCGACGCCACGGCCGTCGTCCGATACCACGGCCGCTGGTCGGCCTCGTACGTAGTATCGCGCGCGCCGACCAGTTGATGCGCCAGAACATCCGCAGCCGCTGGCTGAGGCGGCCCGCCCGCCCATGGGACCATTACCGCGACGGTTTCGTTCCGTTCCTCTGGGCGAATGACTACCTGCGCGACCAGTACGCCGCAGGCCTGCGCGAGGCGGGGGTGGAGGGCGGCCGATGAGCTCCGCCCGCAAGCACGCACGCAACCTCATCGCCCAGTGGGGCAGCCACGGGGCGAGCATGGTCGTGCTGTTCTTCCTGTCGCCCTTCGTGGTGCACACGCTGGGCAAGGTCGATTACGGCATCTGGAGCTTGCTCAACGTCCTCACCGGCTACATGGGGCTGCTTGACCTCGGCATCCGCGCCAGCACCGGCCGGCACATCATCCTCTACCTCGGCAAGGAGGACCACGACGCCGTCAGCGAGACCCTCCGTACGGGGCTCGGCTTCTTCGCGGCCGTGGGCGGGCTCATCCTGCTCGCCGGCGTGGGCCTCGGCTACGTCTTCCCGGATGCCTTCGCCAGCGTGCCCGACCGCTACCACGGGCTGGTGCAGGCGCTGGTGCCGCTCATGGCCGTCAGCGTCGTGCTCGCGGCGTTCAGCACGGTCTTCTCCAGCGTGCTGACGGCGCACGACCGGTTCGACCTGGCCCGCGGGGTGGACGTCGGCGTTCTGGTGGTCCGCACGGCCGGCACGGTCGCGGCCCTGCTGCTGGGCTACGGGCTGCTTGGCCTGGTGGCCGTCACCATCGCCAGCCACGCCCTGGTGCTGGCGGCCAACTACGTCGTGGCCCGGCGCGTCTATCCGCGGCTGCGGGCCTGGCCGCTGACGCTGAATCGTCGACGCCTGCGGGAGCTGTTCGGCTACGGCGTCGCGGCGTTCGTCTCGGCCGTTTCCGTCAAGGTCATTGGCCAGACGGATCTCATCATCGTCGGCGCCGCCCTGGGCGTCTCGGCCGTGACGGTCTACTCCGTGGGCGCCATGCTGGTGTACTACTCGTCCACCTTCATCGGCCACATTGCGGCCGTGTTCTTCCCACCCGTGCAGCGGGCGGCCGCTCGCGGGGAGATGGGCGACGTCCGCTGGATGCTCTTCCGCCAGGTTCGGCTGGCCATGCTGGTGGGCCTGCCGGTCTACATCGGCTTTGTGTTCTTCGGCCAGCCGTTCATCCGCCTATGGATGCTCGGCCCCGAGTTCGGGGAAGAGAGTGTGCGGCTGGCTGCGATTGTCATGGCCCTTCTGGCCGGGTCGAAGTTGTTGAATCTCGTCTTCACCGGCTCGGGAGGCGTGCTGAACGCGACGGGACATGTCCGATTCACTGCAGGACTGACGCTAGTAGAGGCAGCCGTGAATCTCGGCCTGTCGCTCTTGTTCGTGCTGGGCTTGGGCTGGGGGCTCTCCGGCGTTGCGCTGGGCACAATCGCCGGACGCGCCCTGACGCGCACGATCGTAATGCCATGGTATACTTGCCGCCAAGTCCGGATTCCCCTGAGGAGCTACGTCCGACGAGTCGGCGCAAGCTTGCTCTTGGCCGCTGGCCTGTTCGCTGGCTGGTGCGCACTAGTTGGCCGTCTGATCCCGGTCGATTCCTGGGGCCTCTTCGTCGCGGCGGTCGCGGCGGCCCTGGCTGGCTATGTGCCGATTGCCATATTCGCGCTCATGCCGGAGGCCGACCGGAGACGCATACGGCTGCGGCTGCGCGCCCGATCCACCGCCGAGAGGGAATCATGACGTGTGCAGACCAGAAAAGGCGCGGCGCGTGCTTAGACCGCGGTGAGATAACATGCTTGGTAAACACCTGAAACGCGCCCTGGGGCTAAAGCGGCGGAAATGGCGCTTTGTGCCGGGTCCCCGGGATGTCTGGCTGGCGTCCTATCCTAGATCTGGAAATACGTGGTTTCGTTCAATCATCGCCAGCATGCTTTACCCGAAGGCTATCGAAACTATTGCGGAGCTCGACAAATATATACCCGATGTACACATGCGGCCTCGCCTTGTGGACCTAGTTGCCTCAGAATTCCATGTAGTCAAGACTCACTATACCTACGCTGAAGCGTCACAAACAGGTGATGCTAGACGGGCCATCTACATAATTCGCGATCCTCGGGACGTGTGCCTTTCTTACTACAGGTATGAAAGAGCTTTAAACCATTGCAGCACCGGCCTTCACGATTTCGTGAATGAATGGGTGCATGGCAGAGTATGGCCTGGGTCCTGGATAGCGAACGCCATCTCGTGGACGCAGGGCTTATCGAGTGACCAGATGGAACGCCTGCTGATAATAAAGTACGAAGATGCTATTACTTCGCCTGTTGTACAATTCCGACGGGTGGCAGAGTTCCTAGGTTGTAAGCTAGATGCACACCAGCTCGACCTGATCCTAAGGCGACATACACCTGATAAAATGCGGGAGAAGGCAGCTAAGGGCAACCGGGCCGATATTATGGCCTCCTCGCTATTTCCTGTGGGTAGCCGGAGCGAAGGCCGGCAGCTTGAAGTC
>CAZHEH010000073.1:0-5090 GCA_964531695.1 uncultured Planctomycetaceae bacterium
CTCAAGCTCAGGCAGCAATCACTGGAATGCGACCAGCGAAAGTGAAGAAGGGCCGAAAGAAGCTGGCCCTGCCCGGCGTCACCTGGGACTACCTGCGGTTTGTGCGGGAGGGTGAGGGCCGCCAGCCCTGCGAAGCCGGCGACGAGCCGGCGAAGCAGGGGTGGCGGCCGGCCGCGGGCACGTTCGACGGCTGGCCGGGGACCGCGGCGGAACTGCGCGTGCTCGATCCGTGCTGCGGGTCGGGCCACTTCCTCGTTGCGGCGCTGCACCACCTCGTGCCGGTCCGCATGGCCGAGGAAGGCTTGTCCGCGACCGATGCCGTCGAGGCGGTGCTCCGCGACAACCTGCACGGCCTGGAGATCGACGAGCGGTGCTGCCAGATCGCCGCGTTCGCCCTGGCCTTCGCCGCCTGGACTTATCCCGACGCCGGCGGCTACCGCGAGCTTCCGGAGATGCACATTGCGTGCACGGGGATCGGCCCGCGGTGCTCGGCCGACGAGTGGGTGCGGCTGGCGGAAGAGTCCGGCGTGCCGATGCCGACGGTCGGACGTGAGGCCATCAAGGCCGGGCTGCTTAACCTCCACCGGCTGTTCTCGCAAGCCCCAACGTTGGGATCGCTGATCGACCCGGCCGAGCTTCCAGGCGACCTGATCGTGGCGGACTACGAGACGATCCAGCCGTACCTGACGGCGATCCTCTCGGCCGAGAATGCGGACGATGAATTGCGCGAACGCGCCATCGCCGCGGCGGGCATGGTCAAGGCGGCCGACCTGCTGGCGAGCGACTACACGCTGGTCATCACGAATGTGCCGTACCTAGGCCGAGGTCTTCAGGACGACACTCTGAAAGGGTTCGCAGACTCGAACTACCGAGAAGCACGGAACGATCTCGCCACAATCTTCATCGTGCGGATGCTGCTGTCGGCAGGCTGCAATGGCACCATTGCTAGCGTCGCCCCCCAGAATTGGCTGTTCCAGCCGAACTACAGGAGATTGCGCGAACACCTCCTGAGCCGACACGAATGGCGTCTGGCCGTGCGACTCGGAACGAAGGCATTTCAAACCCCGATGTGGGACTTCAACGTCATGCTAATGGTGCTTTCACGGAATAAGCCGGAGAAGCCACATACCTTTTGCGGGATTGATGCTTCTGACCATCGATCCGCACCCGATAAAGCGTCATCACTACGAGGTACTATCGGCGATTCCAGAATCGACGACTTGATCCTCATGGATCAACTGAACCAATTGAAAAACCCGATCGCCAGGATCATGTTTCGTCGTGGCCAAGCAGACCAAACCCTTGGCGAGTACGCAGGCTGCTACGCCGGACTCAGTGGAGCTGACATAAATAGATTCACCACCCGGTTCTGGGAGATTCCGACGACCCCCGAGTGGCGCTTCATGCAGAACTCGTTCAGCGAGGGTGGCGAAGTCAATGGAATGTGCTACCAGATACTGTGGCAGGACGGCAAGGGGTCCTATTACGAACTCGTCGCAGAGAAGCTCGGCGAAGGTGGAGTCGGTGCGTGGATTCGAGGAGACGCCGCCTGGAATCGGGATGGTGTGACGGTCGTAAAGATGCAAAATCTTCAATGTGCCCGTTACTTCGGCAACCTGTTTGGCGCAAACGTTTATGTCATTGTCCCGAATGAGCAGGAGCATTTACCGGCAATCTTTGCGTATGCACGCGATCCGAGCTTCTGTGCGAACTGTCGGCAAGTTGACCAGAAGACAGATATCGCTAACCAGGCCATTCTCGACATTCCATTCGACCTCGCCCACTGGCAGAAGGTCGCGGCGAAGAAGTATCCCGATGGCTTGCCCGAGCCGGAGAGCGACGACCCGACGCAATGGGTTTTCCACGGCCACCCCTACGAGGCCGAGGAAGAGGCTATGTTGCAGGTCGCGGTCGCCCGGCTGCTGGGCTACCGCTGGCCGGCCGAACTCGACCCGGACATGCGATTGAGCGAGCGGGCGCGGGCGCTGGCCGACGAGTGCGAGGAACTGGTCAAGTTCGCGGACAAGGATGGGATCGTCTGCATCCCGGCGGTGCGCGGCGAAGACCCGGCGGCCGAGCGACTGCTTCGGCTGCTTGCCGCGTGCGACATCGAACCAGAGTCTGACCTCGACCTCGACGACTGGCTGCGGAATGGTTTCTTCCAGGAGCACTGCGAGCTGTTCCATCACCGGCCGTTCGTGTGGCACGTCTGGGACGGCCGCAAACGCGATGGCTTCCACGCCCTGGTGAATTACCACAAGCTCTGCGAAGGCGGTGGCAAGGGACGGAAGCTGCTCGAATCGCTGACCTACTCCTACCTCGGCGATTGGATCACGCGCTGCCGCGATGAGGTGAAACGAGGCGAAGGCGGCGCGGAAGACCGCCTGGCCGCGGCGGTCGCGCTACAGGACCGGCTCAAGGCCATCCTCGCCGGGGAACCGCCGTTCGATCTGTTCGTCCGCTGGAAGCCGCTGCACGAGCAGCCGATTGGATGGGAGCCGGACACCAACGATGGCGTGCGGATCAACATCCGCCCGTTCCTGGCCTCCGACCTGCCCAGCGGCCGCAAGGGCGCGGGCATCCTGCGTCACAAGCCGAACATCAAGTGGACCAAGGACCGCGGCAAGGAACCGCAGCGCCCAAAGGACGAATACCCCTGGTTCTGGACCTGGAACGGCAAGACCGAAGACTTCATGGGCGGCAAAGACTTCGACGGCGTCCGCCACAACGCCTGCCACTACACAACCAAGACCAAACAGGCCGCGCGCGATGCCGCCGGAAAGGAACCCTCATGATAAAGCGGCTATACGTTGACAATTACAAGTGTCTGGTGAACTTCGAGCTTCCGCTCCAGGAGCTGACGCTGTTGCTGGGGCCGAATGGCGTGGGGAAGACCGCGGTGCTCGATGTGGTGTTCGCACTTCAGCGGTTGCTTGCCGGCGACGCCAAAGTCACGGACAAGGACGTGTTCCCGCCCCGAACGCTGACGCGGTGGCAGCAGCGGAACACGCAGGTCTTCGAACTGGACCTTGCGATCAAGGGAGATGAGCTGCGCTATCGGCTGGAAGTGGAGCACGATCGGTCGAGCAATCGTGCACGCATCGCCTCCGAGAAGCTTCAGTCGCAGGGCAAGCCATTGTTCGCGTTCGAGATGGGCGAGGTGCATCTCTACCGGGACGATCATTCTGAAGGGCCGCAGTACAGTGCGGATTGGGCCGAATCGGCCTTGGCACGCGTCCCGTCGCGCCGTGACAACACGCGCCTGTCGGGTTTCCTTGAGTTCGTCCGCAAGGCCATTGTTTGCGGTTTGTATCCCGCCAGCTTTGCGACGGAGTCTTCGGCCGCCGATGCAATGCTGTCCCGTGACGCACGGAACTTTGCCGCCTGGTACCAGCACGTAGTTCTGGAAAGACAGGATCTCGTTAGCGATTTCACCGCTGCTTTGCGGGAGGTCATCGACGGCTTCCGCGGCATCCGTTCGCCGTCGGTGGGGCTAGATACGCGGGCGCTGATGGTTCAGTTCGATCAAGCGAAGGAGAAGTATGAACTGCGGCTTGATGAGGTTTCCGACGGTCAGCGGGCGTTGATCGCCCTTTACGCTTTGGTCCACCTGACCAAGGGCGAAGGGTACACGCTGTTTCTCGATGAACCTGATAATTACATCGCGCTGGCGGAAATACAACCGTGGCTGATGACCCTTGCGGATGCTTGTGGTGAGGAGGTGCCACAAGCCGTGTTGTGCTCCCATCACCCGGAGTTGATCGACTATCTCGGCGGCGATCAGGGGCTGCTGCTGAAGCGCGAGAGCTCGGGCGCGACCGTGGTAAGACGATCCAGCAAACTGGCGGTTGAGGGTGGTCTTAAGTTGTCCGAGGCGATCGCCAGGGGGTGGGAGTGATGAGCCGAAATGTTCAGTTGGTTCTACTCTGCGAGGACAGGCAGCACGAGACATTTGCCCGGCGATTTCTCACGAAGGCTGGCTGGTCGACGCGGCGGTTGCGTGTGGAAATCGCTCCACCAGGGGCAGGTTCCGCCGAACAGTTTGTTCGCGAGCGGTTTCCCGCGGAGCTATCGGCGTACCGATCCAATCGCCATCGCGTGGCTCAGGCGCTGGTGGTTGTCATCGATGGCGACAGCCATGGCGTTCATACGAGACTGGAGGAATTGAACAGTGCCTGCCGATTCCAGGGGGTCCCGCCACGGGATGTCAACGAGGGAGTGCTCATTGCGGTACCAACTTGGAACATCGAAACATGGCTGGCTTACCTGTCTGGAGAGGTCGTAGACGAGTCGAAGAGCGATTATCAGCGGCTGCCCCGTCCGCGCGACTGTCAGCTACATGTCAACAAGCTTCATGAGATGTGTCAGCAGAACAGCTTGCGGCAGCCGGCTCCGGCGTCACTTGAGGCCGCTTGCAGGGAGTACCGCGAACGGTTGCAACCATGAAAACGACCCGTGACCCATCAACGACACTCTTGGAGGCGGTTCGGGCCTCGCTCGGTCATGCCGCGCGGTACAACCCCGGCGACGTGGTTGCGCCGGCGGCGGTGCTGTGGACTGACGCCGATGGCCAGTGGCAGCCGGTGGTCGAGCAACTGCGCGGGCTTATGCCCGAACTGCTGACCTTGGGCGAGTACGACGCGGACACGCGGACCGGGCCGGCGATCTGGCTGCGGACGGTGATCGAGCCGGCGGTGCGTGCTTCTTTGGCGAAAGAGTTCCCCGACCTCGACTGGCCTACGGATAAGGTGCCGGTGATCTACATGCCGGGCGTGAGCCGCCAGACGCTCCGCGCGGTCGAGGAATGCCCCGACGCACTCAAGCCGTTGGTCGAGCTTCAGTACCGCGGCGCGGTCTGGTGCCAGAAGAACGGCAAGGACTGGACCGTCCGCGCGTTCCTGGTGAGCGACGAAGGCGGGCTGGGGCTGGACGTGGCCGAGGACCGGCTGACCGTGCAGTCGATGCTCGGGTCGCTGTCGCAACTGGCGGTGATCCCGGCGGGACGGCTCCGCGGCCGGCGGCTGGAAGCCGAGGACTTCGACAAGCTGATGATCGGCGACACGCCGCGCGACCTGCTGCTGTGGCTGGGC
>CAZHEH010000074.1:0-4526 GCA_964531695.1 uncultured Planctomycetaceae bacterium
GCATTCAGTTCACCAGCAAGATTGAAGAAGGGCCGGATTATTTTGGACAAGAGTGATCTGGACTGAACTCGTGGCGCAAACGGATATCGTTTCGCGACGTTCGGCTCAGCCGCCACACTGCTTTACGTGGATGGAGGGCGGCAGCCATGACGGAGGACGCGGCAGAGACGCAGGAGGAGATGGCGGAGGTCATCCGGCGGAATGCGGATGGGCCTGAATCGGCCGAGGCGGACGGCGTGCGCGTGAAGCAGCATCCGCTGCGCGACCAGATCGAGGTCGACAAGCATCTGGCCCGCAAGCGGGCGGGCGCGAACCCGGCCGGGGCGCTGAAATGCGTCAAGATCGTGCCGCCCGGCACGACGTAGCCGGAGGCGAAGACGGCGTGGGACGGCGTAGGTCGAAGATCGAAGGTCGGACCCGCCTTCGCCTGGCGGCTTCGGCGTGGCAAGGTTCGGAGTGACGGCCGCTTGCGCGGCCAAGGTTGCGCGTGAGGGCGTGCGGCCGTGACGGTTGTGGAGGGCCCGCCTTCGCCTGGCGGCTACGGCGGGCGAGCTGCGCTCAGGAGGGAGCACGGATGCTCGATTGGCTCAGGAGGGCTTTTGGCAGGGGTTCTGTCCGCGCGGAGGCGTCTGCCGGACGAGCCGCTCGCGGCGCATCGCGCGGACGCAGGCAACCCGCCTGTGCTGAAGCTTCCGCCTTCGCCAGGGCTACGGCGGACAGGACGGCAGGCGGTCTCTTGCGAGCCCGGTTCGACTCGGCCCAGACCACGCCGGACAATCGCCGCCACTGGGCGGCGGCGGACGGCCTGAGCGCCGACGCGGCCGCCAGCCCGGACGTCCGCCGCGTGCTGCGGAACCGCGCCCGCTACGAGGTGGCCAACAATTCCTACGCCCGCGGCATCGTCCTGACGCTGGCCAACGACGTCGTCGGCACCGGCCCGCGGCTGCAGATGCTCACGTCCGACGCCGACGCCAACCGCCGCATCGAGGCCGCCTTCGCCGAATGGTCCGCCGCCGTCGACCTGCCGGGCAAGCTCCGGACCATGCGGATGGCCCGCGCATCCGACGGCGAGGCCTTCGCCGTCCTGTTCGCCAACGACGCCCTGCCCGGGCCCGTCACGCTCGACCTGCGGCTCGTCGAGGCCGACTAGGTGACCACGCCCGGCTTCGCCGCGGCAAGCGCAACCGGCCGCACGCGACACGCCGCGCGCCTCGGCGATCCGCAGCGCAATCGCGTCGACGGCATCGTCCTCGACGCGCTGGGCAACCCGGCCGCGTATCACATCCTGCGGACGCACCCGGGCAGCGCGGCCGCGTCGCCCCACGCCGCGTTCGACACGCTCCCGGCGGCCGACGTGCTGCACTGGTTCCGCGCGGACCGCCCGGGCCTGCATCGCGGCCTGCCGGACATCCTGCCCGCGTTGCCGCTGTTCGCCCAGCTCCGCCGCTACACGCTGGCGGTGATCGCCGCGGCCGAGTCGGCGGCGAACGTCGCGATCTTCATGAAGACCACGGCCCCGCCGGGCGGCGAGGCGGCGGAGGTCGAGCCGGCCGCGACCATGGAACTCGAGCCGAACATGGCGGTCTTCGGGCCGGAGGGCTGGGAGCCGTCGCAGATCCGCGCCGAGCAGCCGGCGACCGGCTACGCCGAGTTCAAGCGGGAGATCCTCAACGAGATCGCCCGCTGCCTGAACCTGCCGTACAACATCGCGGCGTGCAACTCGTCGGGCTACAACTACGCCTCCGGGCGGCTGGACCACCAGACGTACTACAAGTCCATCCGCGTCGAGCAGTCGCACCTGGCCACGGCCGTGCTGGACCGCATCCTCGCGGCCTGGCTCGCGGAGGCCGAGAAGGCCCTGGGCATCGAGCTGCCCGCGCTGGGCGGCACGGCCGCGCTCGGGCCCGTCCGCCGACCGCCCCGGCCGCTGGCTCAGGGGCATGAAGACCTCCTTGGGGGCGGCCTGCCGCAACTGGCGGACGGCATCCTTGACCGTCGTGTAGCCGCCGGTGAAGCCTTTGCCGCAGAGGATCTCCCACATCCGCTTGACCGTGTACCGCTGCTTGCGGGGCAGGCCGCGATTGGCCTCGATCAGCTTGCCCAACATGCCCAGCCACGGCCCGATCACCGGCTGGTCGACCTTGGCCGTCCGCCGATAGCCCGGCGGGGCCGAATGGTCCAGCATCCGCTGGAGCGTGTCCCAGTGAAGGCCGAACCGCCGGCAGGCCTCCCGCTTGGAGATCCCCTCAACCAACACCGCACGACGAACGTCCGTCCATTGCTGCATGTCCGTATACACTCCCGTCGACTCCCTTCGCTTCCCGACGGACCATTCCGTCTGGCTGGAAGCTAAGCAAGCCGATCGCCAGGAGCGCTACGAAATTGCCCCGCCCGCCACGCGCCACGGTTTTGCTCCGCCCTTTACAATGGCTCAACCTCCGGCCGCTCAATGTGTCGTGATAAACCATTTAAAAAGCAGAGGTTGAGCCTCTTTTCAAGCATTCAGTTCACCAGCAGGATTGAAGAAGGGCCAAATTCTATTGGCCGCCGGAGGGTGTCGCAGAACCGCTCTGCCATCGCGACGATCGTGTCGGTAGGGCTGTCTTGGTCCAGCGGCAGCGGCGCAAGCGGCGGCCGGACGGCCGTGGGGTAGCTCTCGATCCGCGCACGAACGAGGCGCTTGATGACCGGAATCTGGCAGTCGCCCAAGCGGCGGAGCAACTCGCAGATTCGCACTTGCCACGATTCTGCATCCTGCCAGCAGTGGCTTTCGGCGCAGGCGTCCAACGAAACGTAAAGCTCCGGCAGCGCGTTGGCGGCGGCGCTGACGAAGCCAATCGCCCCAGCCCGCAGCGCGCGGCAGATGCGCGTATCGTCGCCGACGAAGTAGCGCGGCGTTACCTTGATCAGCGACAGGTCACCGGATGAGTCCTTCATGCCGAAGGGTTCGACCCGGCGAAGGATCGCGGGCGTCAGAGGATTCTGCGTGTGCTGGGGGAAGTTGTAGAGGATCAGCGGAATATCGACGATGGCTGCGACCGCGTGCAAATATTGAACGAGCCCCTCTTCCGATGCATCGGCATAGTAGCTCGGCGGCAGACAGAGGATGCCGTCCGCGCCGAGTTGCTGGGCTTTGCATGCCATATCCAGCGTTTCGGGCAGCGGGCCGCCGCCGGCCTGGAAGAGGACAAGGCCTTGGAAGTATTCCAGCGCCAGCTTCAGCAGGTCCAGACGCTCTGTCGGCGTCAGCGAGAAAAACTCGCCCGTCGTGCCGCTCACCAGGATCCGCCGCACGCCCGCGCGGGACAGGAATTCCAAGTGCTCGACAAAGGCGCGTTCGTCAATCCCTCCATCGGCAGCGAACGGCGTGAGCAGCGGCACGATCAGCCCGGCCAGTTCGACGGCGTCGACGTCTTCGTGCAGCATGTTGCGGACCTGCTCATACAGCTCGCGCGACATCGACTCCAGTTCCAGGCGGTAATCGTCGTGGCAGTACAGATGCACGTCGGCCCAGTTCTTGCTCTCGGCTCCATGCTCGCTGAACTCGCGTAGATTGCTGTGCAGGAACGTGGCGATGGCCTTTTCGGGAGAGTAATTGCGGTGGGCAAGGTCTCTACCCAGCCGGGTGGCCAATTGCGTCCGCCAGTCGGAGTCGACAAAGACGGCGAAATCCACCAGGTCGCGGAACTCGCGATACGTCGCCACTTCGCCGTCGATGATGTTGAACCGCGCCGGTTGATACGTCCGCACCGAACCGGCGTCACCGATGGATGGATCGTACACGGGCTGATCGAATGGCTCTCCCCCTCGAAGCCGGCCGAGATGGTCGGCAATCAGCGCCATCTTGTTGGCGTCGGGGTGCGGGCCGAAGATGCCCGCCTTCTGACGGGCCGCGCGAGCGGTCTTGTAATCATCCAGTCGCAACACGGCGGCATCGTCCAGCCGCTGGGACAACCTGCGGGCGAAAGTGCTCTTGCCTGTTCCCCCCGGCCCGCCAACGGCGATCACGAGGGGGCCGGGCTTGCCAGCGAGAGAAAACCGGATCATCTCCGCCAGCATCTGCTCGGCGGGCCGACGGCTGATATGGCCGTGGTCCTTGGGGCGGACATGTTGCTTATATCTATGCATATTCCCCACGCAATCGGTCGCTTTCCTCGGCAGCGTTCTCGATGGCGGCCCCCGAGATCTCCAGGATCGACCGGGCAAGAAACACCGGCACGCGGGCCGATGAAAACGCGATGCGATTGAACCTTCGTCTCATGCTTGCATGGTCCCCCCGGCACTGTCCGCGTCTTCCGCAACAATGATCCAGTTTGAGTCGCTCTCGTTGATGTGCGGATTCAGGAAGCTCACCTCGTGGCTCCGCACCGTCGGAAATGCCGCGCCAAGCCGGTCGAGGAACTCATCGTGGGGCTTCCAGGCCGACCACAGCGCAAAGACGCCGCCCGGCCGAAGACATCGAGACAGGCCCTGCAGGCCGATGGTACCGTAGAATTCGCCGTTCGCTTCATCGAGCAGGCAGTCCG
>CAZHEH010000075.1:0-3265 GCA_964531695.1 uncultured Planctomycetaceae bacterium
ATTGGCAAGTGAATACAGGATCGGAGTGAGGATTGCGGAGTGCGGAATGCGGGCTGCGGAGCGCGGATCGTGGAGTGCGGGGGCCTCGGGCTCGCCGGTGCCCCCAAAGAGTCGCCCTTTTTACTCTTGTAAGCGGCCGGGCGCGTCGCGCGGGGAAGCGTTGGAATTGCAACGCTTTGTATGCAAGCACCTTACCGCGGATCGGGCTTGGCAGAACTCGGCAGAATCCGGCAGAATCCGGCAGAGCTCGGCAGAATCCGGCAGGACTCGGCAGAATCCGGCAGGATCCGGCAGAACTCGGCGGAATCCGGCACCGTCCCGCCGCGGGTCGGGGCATGCGGTTTGCGGAGTCCGTCGGTCCTCGGCCCTCGCCCTCAGTCGCCGAGCCCAAACGGCAGCTCCGGCGTGTACTCGCCGCTCGTCCGCCCGGCCGTGAAGACGTCGAAGCCGAGGTAGTTGCCGAAGGCCTCCCACAGGACGTTGCCGACGGCGCTGCGGTTCATCGCCACGTGGTGCGGGAAGTGCCGCAGCAGCACCCGCCGGTAGAGCTGCTGGATGCCCGGGATGCGGACCCAGCCGTAGGAGCCGAAGGTCTTCGCCTCGTTCGGCTCGACGGCGCCCTCGGCCAGGGCGACCTTGAACGCGCCCTCGTTGTCCTGCGTGGCCCGGCAGAGCGTCACGGGCCCGTCCTGCATGACGAACTCGACCACGCCCATGCAGTTCTCGCGCCCGGCCGTGCCGGCGACGATCTCCTGGCAGCCCATCTTGGGCTTGCTCTTGGCCCAGCTCGTGGGGAACACGCCGCAGTGCCAGCAGTTGACCAGCTCGGGGTCGTCGTTGTGGACGTTGTTCCAGTCGGCCAGGCAGCTCGGGCCGCCCGAGGCGAGCTGCAGGGCGTGCATGGACAGCGTGCCGAGCATGTCCGCCTCGCAGGCCGAGGGGATGCCGCGGTCGTCGAAGCGGCTCATCGTCGTGCACGAGCAGATGCCGAGGTTCTCCTGGATGCTGGTCCAGCACTGGATGCCCAGCCCGTCGAGCTTCTCGGCCGCGATGAACTCGGCGAGGAACAGCTCGAACTTGGCGATCTTGTCCAGCACGGCCGGGTCGATGCCGGAGCAGTCGATGCCGCCGGTGATCTCGCCGATGACGCGCTCGACCTCGGCGTCGGCGGGGCGTTTCTCCACGGCCGCGAAGACCTCGGACAGGTCCAGCGTGACGATCGTCGGGCCGAGCCGCTGCATGGCCTTCTCGTTGTATCGGCAGGTCCAGAAGTCGTTGGGCCGGGCGCCGATCTGTCCGTAGCGGGCGTTGCGGATGCCGGCGACGACGCGGACGACGGCGACGAATCGTGCGGCCGTGCCGCGGAAGCTCTCGTCCGTCGGGTAGCAGATCGGCACTTCCGGCACGCTGTACGCCCGTCCGAGCTGGCGGAGCCCCTCGCAGGTGCTCAGCAGCCCGCAGAAGCTGTCGCGCCGCTCGGTGGTGGGGGTCAGCGCCTCTTCCTCCTGGGCCCCGACGACGAGGATGGGAACGTCTCGGCCGGACTCCTTGACGGAGATCGCGGCGCCCTTTTCGTCGCCGAAGTTGACGCAGTTGATGACGATTCCGTCGACCTGGGCTTCGCGGAACATGCGTCCGGCGAGCATGGCCTCGTCGACGGTTTCGATGCAGCCGACTTTGGTCTGCTCGGGCGTCGGGACGACGACCTCGGCGCCGGATTGCTGTAGGACGTCGATCGTGCCTTGCCGCATGCGTGCGGCCAGGTCGTCCGAGAAGAAGCCGCGGTTGGCGGGAATGAAGCCGAGTTTGACGGGTCGTGGCTGGATCATGGATTTCGCTCCGTATGCAGAAGGTTCACTCACCATTAGAGGATAGAACCCACGGGATGCAAGCCCTGAGGCCAGAGGACTGGGGACGGGGGGACGGTGGCCGCGGCAGCGAAGGCCTACGCGGACGCCTTCGCCGGGTCGATGGCGGCGTAGGGGACGATGCGGTCCTTGCCCTGGGCCTTGGCGACGTAGAGCGCCCGGTCGGCCATGGCGACCAGCGCGTCGGCCGAGTCCGGGTGATCGACCTCGAGCGAGGCGATGCCGATGGACAGCGTGACGGGCCGGTTGAGGTCTCCGCGCTCGGCCGCCCGCTCGGCCAGCTCGGCGCGGATGCGTTCGCAGACGGCCTGCCCGCGGTCGACGCTCGTGTGCGGCAGCAGGAGCACGAACTCGTCGCCGCCGTAGCGTGCGGCCACGTCGGAGGTTCGCAGGGAGCCGCGGATGACGTCGGCCGCGAGGATCAGCAGCTCGTCGCCGACCATGTGCCCGAGCGTGTCGTTGATCTGCTTGTAGTGGTCGAGGTCGCACATGCAGCAGGTGACGTCGAAGCCGTAGCGGGTCGCCTCGCTGTGGTATCTCTGGAGCAGCTCGCCGAAGCGCCGGCGGTTGGCCAGGCCGGTGAGGTGGTCGGTGGTGGCCATCTGCTCGAGCTTCTGGAGCGATTCCTGGAGCTGGACGTTCTTGATGCGGAGCTGCGAGAGCATCGACTCGAGGTCCTGCTGGAGCCGGAGGTTCTCGAGCTTGATGCGATGCTGCCGGATGCTCTTGTCGATCATCATCGGCAGCGCGAACAGGAAATCGCCGAGCTTGACGATGTAGTCCTGGGCGCCGCGCCGCAGCGCCTCGGCCGCGGTGGCGAAGTCGTTGTGGGCCGTGACGAGGATGACCGGCATGTCGATCCGCTCGCGGATGCGTCCGAGCAGCGTCAGCCCGTCCATGTCCGGCAGGTTGTAGTCCTGCAGGACGACGTCGAAGGTCGACAGGTCGTGGGCGAGCGCCTCGGCGCCCTTCTCGACGCTGACGATTGCGTCGTCCGGGCCGCCCTCATAGTGCAGCCGCAGGGCCTCCACGATGAGCTCGCGCTGGTCCGCGTCGTCCTCGACGACCAGGATCCGGGGATACTGCTTGGCGAACTTGTCGGCGGGTGTGTCGGTCATGGGTTACGCCGGGGGGCATTCCTAGCATCGAGCGACGGGCTCGAAAGCTTGAGCATCGTCGGCGGGCCCGTCTTCGGCTTGCGCTTCGGACGCATCGTCGGGCGGCTCGGGCGCCGACGGCACGGTTCGCCGGGCGTCGAGCGAGAAGCGGAAGATCGCTCCCTCGCCGGGGGCGGATTCGACCCACGCCCGGCCGTCGTAGTTGGCGGCGATCGTGCGGACGACCGCCAGGCCGACGCCCTTGCCGTCGGCCCGCCCGTCGGCGTCGGCGCGGCGGAA
>CAZHEH010000076.1:0-3213 GCA_964531695.1 uncultured Planctomycetaceae bacterium
TACTGCTTCAGCGGGTTCGCCACGCCGTTCGTGCGGACCTCGAGCGTCTGCCACGACGTATTATAGTAAAAATCCCGCTCCGCGTGGACAATTCTTCGATTCAGGCCGTCGTAGGCGCTGTTGCCCCCGGCCAGGACGGCCACCTCCTCGGCCGACAGGGCGCGGGAGTAGATGCGGGCGTCGTCGATGGCGCCTTGGTGATGCCGCCGCCGCTCGACCGCCATGCCGTACATCACTGCGCGTGCAGGCGTTGCCTGCACGCCCTCCTCGGCTACTTACCTGCGGGCTTCGTCGTCTCCGCGGTGCTCGGTACGCCGTGAGCAAAGTCGAGGCAGAGCCAAGAAGTCCCTTTTCCTGTCGACCAGCGAAGGGAAGTGGCGTCCAAGAGGAACTCGTCCGGCGGCTCTACCATCGCATACCTGCCAGCACACCGTCCCGTTTCGTTGTATACGAGAACTCTGTGCGAGTAGTGCCAGTTGTAGTCGCCAACAACATCGTCGTGCCCGGCCGTTGTCCATTTGTCTGTCGCGTAGATGAGATAGTACGTCTCGCCGGTATCAGCCAGCGCCTCCCCGAGGTAGTCGAAGCCATGCACCTCGTATGGGATATCATAGTGCGCGCGAAGATACTGCGCGTGGGCCTGGCGCCAGACAACAACCGTCGGCGTCCACACCACGTGCGCATCCCCCTTCGGCTGCGCGGCCTCGTGGCATCCCGTGGCAACAAGCGCCACGCCGACTGCGCAGACCGCGCCCTTCCACGGTGTTCGGGTCAACCGGCGCTTTCCCGCGCCGGGTCTCTCGTGCATTTCCCGCATCGCGCTACTCCTCATACTCTCCGGGCGCCCAGATCCTATTCCCACCGTATATTCCCTTGGTGTAGAGATCGCTAACACGCTTCCGGTATGCATCGCCCCCAGCGCCCTCGCTGCGTCTGCCGCCACGATCGCGTCGGCATCCCCAAGAGCCTCGAGCAGCGCCCCGGCGATCTCCTCGTTCGCGATACCCAGCCGACCGAGGTACCACGCCGCCTGCCTCCGGAGCTTCCTGCCCTTGTCACTGGCGAGTGTCTCCGCAAACAGCGCCGCGGCCGGCTCGCCAAGCTCCAGCACGGCATGAGATGCCTCCCAGATCGGATGGTCCGCCGCCGGCGCCTTGGGACCTACCGTGCCCCTAGCGAACCAATCCACACCGTCACACAGCGGCGCCAGGAAGCTGAGCGATTCGACAGCCAAGATGCGTACCGCGGGATGCTCGTCGTAATCCCTCGCGACGGCCAGCAAGTCCTCCGAATGTTCCGCCGCTTCGACCAGACGCGCCATCTCGCCGGAGGCGCAAGCCGCCCGGGCCTCTTCCCGGTATGCCAGAGCGGTGCGCAGCCGAGTCGGCATGCCGCCCGCCGCAAGCCCTGGATCGCGGACCACGAGCTCGGGCTCCGGGAGCGGCAGTGGGCCCTCGTCGCCCAGCGGCCCCGCGAGACCCTCCGAACGCCCGCCGCCCGCATGAGGGCGCAACACGACCGTACACGCCAACACGAGCGTCACTATACGCCAGATGTCAATGCTCATCGCCTCGTCCTAATCTAGCCGTCATGCCTGATCGCCGCACCGACCCATTCACCGGCCGCCAGGGCCCAAGAGTAGATGCGGACGTCGTCGATGGCGCCGTTGGTCCGCAGTTACCTAATTGTGTCACCAGAAGCCCAGTGTCCAGACGACTACCACCGAAGGTCATCGTCCGGCCCGCGACGGTGGAAAGGCCGGAACACCATCGCCAGTATGCTGCGAACCGCGCGGCCCAGCCGATATCCCGGCTCCTCGTGAAGAGCGCAGTGGTCGTGCTTGTAACGCTGCCCACGCGGCGCGTGCGCAATATTTGGTTCATGTCCCAACACCGGGGAATGCTTGCCGTATCTTGAGGAAGAAGTACTCGTCATCTCGGTAGCCGTAGGCCCTTCGCTTAAGCACCTTGATCTTGTTGTTGATCCCTTCCAGCAGGCTGGTGTGCAGCCGCCAGCGGCAGTGAGCCAGGATGCCGGGCAGGTACTCCTTGAGTCTCCGGGCGAATCGCTTCAGCGGCTCGATCCGGCTGCGGATGGCCCGGTTGTACCACTGCTGCCAGAACTTGCGGGCATAGCCGCTGTGCCAGTAGTCCCACAGGTGCTTCAAGTCGTCCTTGAGCACGTACACCGTCGCCAGCTTCCGATTGGCCGCCAGCAGCTCGGAGAGCCGGACACGGTCCCGCTCCTTCGTGATGTTCTCCGCGTTGCGGAGCAGCAGCCACCGCGACCCCTTGATCACCTTGCGGGCCTGCTTGTCATCCCGCAGCCGGTTCGCCTCGTCCACCCGCACACGGTCGATCACCTCCCGGCCGTACTTGGCCACCACATGGAACAGGTCGTAGACGATCTCGGCGTTGGGGCACTGGGACCGTACCTCCTGCTCATACGCACCGTTCATGTCCATCGCCACGGCCTTGAGGCGTTTGCGGCCTGCTTCACCCAGCAGCTCGAAGAACGGCCGGATGTCCTCCCGGCCGCGTCCACGCCCGACCCAGAGCACCTCCTTGCGGTTCGGCTCGATGACCACCGTCGCGTAGCGATGGCCCTTCTGGAGGGCGAATTCGTCCATCGCGATCATCTCCACGCCCGCCAGGTCCGGTGGGCCCAGCGTCTCGTCCAGATAGGCCTTGTCGATCCGTCGGACCGTCTTGCGATTGAGTCCGTAGTGCTCGGCCACGTGCTTGACCGACAGAACCTTGCAGAGCCGCGCGACGCTCTCGGCCAGCCGCCGCGTCCCCCGTTGGTAGCGTCCCAGCCACGAGAGTTCCTCGAGCTTCGGGCCGCAGCGGGGGCAAAGCACCCGGCGGCGGTGCACCAGCAGGTGTGTCTGGGCGTCCAGGATCGGCAGGTCGCGGATCCATCGCTGCGTGGTTTCGTGCACCTGTGTGACGACCTGTCCGCAACCGCTGCAGACCGTCGGATGCTCCCGGTCCGGCAGCAGTTCGATCCACACCTGGGCCGTGGGCCCCTTCTCACCGGCCTCGAAGCGCCCCACGGTCCCGATACGATGCCCTTCCCATTCGCCCAATAGGGCGGTAAGCTGGTTCTTTGACAACGGCGGTCTCCTTGCCTGTCTTGAAGTCCTTGAGAAACCTCAAGATAGGCGGAGCTGCCGTTGTCGTTAAGCCTCTCCCCGGAATCGGGACATGAACC
>CAZHEH010000077.1:0-3045 GCA_964531695.1 uncultured Planctomycetaceae bacterium
TCAGGTATCGCTCAAAGACGCTCAGGCCCTTGGCCTTCTTGGTGATGCATGCTTCGGTGGCCATAGCGTGTCAGCCTTTCTTGTCCAGCGATTCTGGCAGCGCCTCGACGAACGCTCGAATCTCATCCCTCACACGGCGGTAGCAGTCGAGGGCTTCCTGCTCGCTCTTGGCCTCCTTGGCCAATGCAGGCGGGTCGTCGAAGCCTACATGGACGACCTTCGCCTTGCCGGGGAACATGGGGCAGGTCTCATTGGCGTGGCCGCAGACAGTCACCACGTAATCGAACGGGACATCCATCAGGTCGGCGACGTTCTTTGACTTATGGCCGGAGATGTCCACGCCCGCCTCGGCCATGACTTTGACGGCATTGGGGTTCAGGCCGTGCGTCTCGATACCGGCCGAGTAGGCCTCGATAGCATCGCTCTTCAGGGCCTTGGCCCAGCCCTCGGCCATCTGGCTGCGGCAGGAGTTGCCGGTGCACAGGAACAGGACTTTCAGCTTCTCACTCATGTGTTCTCATCAACAGGCCTTGTAGTGCCTGCACAATTCCTCACGTGTCATCTTCCGGACGCCCTTGAGCGCCTTTGCGTCGTCGCGGACTCGTCCATCCTTACCCAGGCACTCCAGCGTCATCGCCAATGCTTGCCGCGCGCAAGGCAGATGCG
Organism: uncultured Planctomycetaceae bacterium; assembly: GCA_964531695.1. Lineage (GTDB taxonomy): Bacteria > Planctomycetota > Phycisphaerae > SM23-33 > SM23-33 > JAGXKT01. The sequence goes on from CAZHEH010000077.1 coordinate 667, forward strand.
GTTCCTCGGCCAGCCGGTAGTAAATCCAGCGGCCGTCCTTACGCGTCTCGACCAGCCCGGACTGGTGCAGGATGGCCATGTGTTTTGAGACCGTCGACGGGGCCAAGCCCAGCAGCTCGATGATCTGGCAGACGCACAGCTCGCCGCCCTCCAAGGCCATCAGGGCTCGCACGCGGTTCTCGTCGGACAGTGCCTTGGTGATCGCCAGGAACTCTCTCATGACAGTATCCTCACGTCCGGGCAGCCAAGGCCGTCGTCAAAGCCAGCTTGGCCATGCTCAGGTCGTAGCAGTCCCGGTAGTTCCCGCAGGCCGTGCACTCGTCCCAGCCCTCGGGCCGAACGGTCACCTGACAGGACGAGACCCCGATGCCGCGGCTCTCGACCAGCACGTCGAAGGCCTTGCCGGATGACGGCTTGTTGAGTTCCACCCGATCCAGGTCCGGGAACATCGTGCCGTAGCAGTCCTTCTGTGTCTTCATGATCGCTGCTCCAATACGTCACTTCGCCCAGTAACGAATTATAGGCGTGACCGAGTTGCCTGTCAATGAACAAATGGCGCGTCCTGTCGCCACCGGCTATTGCTCGTTCTTGGTAATGCGGATCGCGATATCCTTGGTCAAGGCTAGACCTGCTGCAACCTGCATGGCTTTGAAGATACCGGCCGGAACGGCACAGCCGGAGCAACAGCCTTTCAGCGTCTCGTGAACCGTTGCCATGAAAATGCCCTCGCCAGCCGAACTGATCTCCTGGTAGGCGTCCAGAGGCTGGCGGTCTACAATGGCAACGGCCAACTGGGCGATCTTGTCGCAGTCGGTATCGACGGCAAACGTCACATGCTGGCCATCGTCACTGACGGCCGTCGCCTGTGTTCGAAAGCCGCATACGCCCGCCTCAATCTCAACCTTTGCCTTCACGGAGTGCCTCGATTCTGGTTGCCATGCAGGCGTGTCGCCCATGGGCGGTCTGCCAGCCACACGAGCAAGATGAAGAACAGACTCGCGCAACTCGCGCGACGGCCGGATGCTGACGAATGCCTGACGCAGCCGTTGCCTGATGGCCTTGGCCTCGTCCAGTCGCCTTTGGCAGGTCGGGCATTTGCAGGGCACGCCCAAAGGCGACCGGGCCGCCAGTACATCCTAGATCTGGCCTGGCGTGAGGTGCTGCATGGCGGTTCTCCGTTCTCATAAACGACCTGTCCTCGGCTTCGGTTCCGAGACCGCCTCTGCGTCCACTAGCGGGGCAGCGGTCTGCTTCTCCCCATCCGCCAGGCGCTGCACGTAGTCGGGAAAGCCCTCATATCCTGGTCCCAAAGCAAAGGCCACGGCTCCAAGATGCAGGGTCCGAAGCGGTTTGCCGAGCACCGACGAGACGATCAACTTCCGTGTGCATTGGCAGAGACGACCCGAAACCACATCGAACCGCGTAAAATGCCAGCCGCCTTCGTCCTGGCAGAGCTCGAAATGAACATTCTTGAATTCGCCGTCGATCACCATGTCTCATCCTTCGACACTGGGCACCGCCTCGACCGAGGTGCTTGCCTCGCAGGCTCCGTTTGAGAAAGACGATGATCCGGTCGGGGACGACAGCGAGTCCAGTAAACCCACCCCAGGACCGCGATCCCCGCCAGGAACGGGATAATCGACAGGAGCTGTCCCATCGTCACGCCCCAGTCCAACCCCCACGGCGTCTGAAAGTCCTTGAAGAATTCCACGACAAATCGGCCTGCAAAGTAGAGCGTCAAAAACAGCCCGGTCATCAGGCCGACAGGCCGCCGCTCTTTCCCGGCCGATCGGTCGGCAAGGTAAAGGATCAGAAGTACCAGCAAGCCCATCGTGAACTCGTAGAGCTGGGATGGGTGACGCGCAACGGCACCGTTGTCCCAGTGGATGAATCTCACCGCCCAGGGAACGCTGGTCGCCCGGCCGACGATCTCGGAGTTCAGGAAGTTTCCCAGGCGGATACCCGCCGATCCGACGGCGGCGGACATCGCAAAGCGATCCATCAATTCCAGGACCGGCAGTCTGTTCCTGCAGGCGAACAGGACCAGGGCCAGAATCAGCGCGATGGTGGCACCGTGACTGGCGAGCCCGCCTTGCCAGAAGAACAGGATGCTGACGGGATCGTTCAAGAATCGCTCTGGCTCATAAAAGAGACATTGTCCAAGCCTCGCACCGGCCAGCGTCGCAATCGTTCCCCAGACCAGAAACCGATCCGCGAACGCACGAGGATAACCACCCCGGAGCATCTGCCACCGCCACACCCAGTAAGCGACCAGGAGTGTGCTGGCGAAGACGGCCCCATACCACCGAATCTGCAGTGGTCCCAGCCGCAAGATCGGAAGAGCAACGCTGAACTCCAGTCACGCCAATATCTCGTATG
>CAZHEH010000078.1:0-2722 GCA_964531695.1 uncultured Planctomycetaceae bacterium
ATCGCGATGGTGATGCTCGCCGCGGCCCCCGCCCATGCCCAGCTCGGCAGCCGGACCGGAGAGCTCTTCGAGTTCGAAGAATGGGAACTGACCACGTCCGGCGTATCGGGGAACCCCTTCGACCTGGACGCCACGGCCACGTTCACGCCGCTGGGGGGCGGAGATCCGATTACGACCGGCATGTTCTACGACGGTTCGAGCGGCGGCAACGAGGTCTACAAGTTCCGCTTCACCGGCATGGAGCCGGGCAAGACGTACGACATCGCCACGTCCAGCAGCAATAGCGCGCTGAACAACCAGACCGGCAGCATCACGGTCAATGCCAACTCGAACCCCGATGCGCTGGGGTTCCTCGTCGCGGCCGGGCAGAAGTACGCCTGGCAGGTCGGCAACAACGGCGACCTGCGGGCGATCCCCAAGATCACCTACGCCCGGAACCCCGAGACGTGGTACTGGGGCAAGGATAACAGCCCGACGAACAACCTGAACAGCTACTTCAATGAGGCGCTGAATGAGACGCAGTCCCTGGGCTATGACACGTGGTGGATCAACATGCGCCACGCCTGGTTCGACTGGGACTCGTGGTCCTGGAACGATCACAGCAATGTCAACCCGGACCTGACGGTATTCCGCATGCTGGAGAACCACATCCAGGATGTCCATGATCGCGGCCTGGCGCTGGACATCCGCATGTGGGGCGATTCGGCCCACGCCTGGTCAGCGGAAGGGTTGCCCGGCGGCATCAACGGCGAGGTGGACAAGCGCCTCCAGAAGTACATCGCCGACCGGCTCGGCGCCCTGCCCGGCTGGGGCCTGAGCTACGCGTACGACCTCGAGGAGTTCATGAGCGAGTCGAGCGTGGATGAGTGGGCGGACCACATGTACGACAACCTGGCCTTCCCGCACCTGATCTGGTCCCGGCGCTTCTACAGCGATAGCTCGGTCACCGTGGCGAGCAACGACGATCGCCCCGGCAACGCGGACGAGGCCTACGCGGATGCCATTGCCCGATTCAACGAATCCGGGAACAAGGGTCGCCCGGTCCTGTTCGAGCGCAACTTCGACAACAACCGCTGGAGTCACGAGCGCGTGCGGCGGGGGATGTGGGCGTTTGTCATGGCCGGCGGCGCCGGGGCGCACTACGCGGACCAGGTCGCCCCGGACGTCGACACGTTCGGCGAGTTCTGGAACGGCCACGAGCGGCTGCTCGTGGATATGGAACCCGAGAACGGCATGAGCGGCGACTCGGACACCTGGGTGCTGTTCTCCCCGTCGGAGGAGAGCTTGGTCGCGTATCGGCGCGATGCGAATTCGATTCACTTGGACTTGAGCGGGCTGGGCGGAACGCTGACGGGCGTCGCCGTCGATACGGAAAAAGACTACGAAGAAATCGGCCTCGTGGGCCTGGTGGCGGGATCGCAGACCATCGACCTGCCGTATGTATCGGACTGGGCGGTTCACATCGTGCCCGAGCCGGCGACGATGTCGCTGCTGGCGCTCGGTGGCCTGGGCGTGCTGATTCGTCGCCGTCGGAGGTCCTGAGCTTGCTTGCCCTGAGGCCCTCGCACGGGTCGAAGGGTCGCAGGACGCGATGCGCGTCTCGTGAAGCTTGACCCGGTGGAGCGCGGGCCGGCCGAAGGAACGGAGACGAAGGGCCTCGGCGCCGCGGGCGTCGGCGCCATGAGACGGAACGGGCCGGAGAGTCGCCGGCGCGGGTGCCCTGCACCGGCCCGGCGCCCCCGAGGCATGAACGGATGGAAACGCGGCGGAGGGACCGCCGCGAAACGGAGAGGGGCTTGGTTGTGGGGGCGCCGTGTAGGCGCTCGCCAAGCTCCGCGCAGTGGTTACAGTTGAGGAGAGTTGCGATGAAGAAGGTTGCACTTGTGGCGGCGGCAGTGGCCCTTTGTGTGGCCGGTCAGGCCCAGGCGATCGATGTCGACTTCACGGGCTACACGATCGGCACCATCGACGGCCAGAGCGGTCACACGGCCTCGGGCGGCGTGGACGCGGTACCCTACGACCACGACGACGACCCGAATACGCCGGATGTGGCCGCCTGGGAAAAGTGGCAGTACGACACGGTGGACATCGTGGACGACAATCTCGGCACGGCCGGGTCCGAGACTTCCGCCAACCCCATCGTCTCGGTCGACACGCCCGGTGCCTGGTACAGCAACTGGGCGCGCCTGGAGGTCGACGGCGTCAGCGATGACGGCTGGTGGCTGGCCGGGATCGTTCAGTACGACGGCGAATTCGAGACCGAGAACGGCAATGGTGGCCGGATGTGCTGGTTCGGCGTGCAGTTGTACCGTGGCGACACGGAGGTCTTCGGCCTCGGCAAGGGCGGCAGCGACGACACCTACGCCACGTTCGGAGATGCCAGCGCGACGTCGGCCGTACCGGTCGTCGCCGGCGAGTCGGCTTTGCTGGTGGCCAACTATGACGGCAGCTCGGTGAAGATGTGGGTCAACCCGGACTTGACCAGCGAGACGCCGCCGGTTGCCGACGCCGAGGACACCAACCCCGGCGACCTGACCGGGATCGACCACCTGTACGTCCGGAGTGGCTCGGGCGAGTTGGAGGGAGGGCCCGCCCCGACGGCGGAGCCGTTGCAGGCCGACAACATCTACCTCGGCAACGACTCGCCGTTCGGCGCCCTCGTTATCCTCGACGGCGACTTCAACGGGGACGGCGCGGTGGACGGCAACGACTTCCTGATCTG
>CAZHEH010000079.1:0-2717 GCA_964531695.1 uncultured Planctomycetaceae bacterium
AGAGAACATTCGGTGAAGGGGCCTTTCGGGGACGCGCCAGGTCGAAGCGACTTTCCAGCCGGCTGACTCCATCTCTCTCTCAACGGTCGCAAGCGCGTAGCCGGGCCGCCCGCATTCCCAATAGTGTCCGCTGGTCTCCCAAGCCGAGCGTATGGTTGTCGCGCTCACGCGACGGGGAACAGAACCGTTCCAGCGGACTCGAAGCCGTGGTAACCGGAACTCGACCCCGAAGTGCCAACTTCTGTCGGGCAGACTGACGACAAGACCGTAGCGGCTCACTCTGTGCAACTCCCGCAAAGCCGTGCGCAAATGGGTGAAGGGCACGTGCTCGAGCACTTGGCAACACAACGCCGCATCGACCGCGTCAGTCGGAAGCGGAATTTCCGTGACCGAAGCTACGATATCCGGATCCTTTCTTGGATCAACGTCCAGGGTCTGCACCCGCAGCCCCATGCTGCGCAGCAATCCCGTAACGACGCCGGCCCCCACGCCGACCTCGAGAATCTGCCTCGGCTCAAGAGACAGCAAGGCCTCGACCTGATGCGCATAGCAATGAACGCGACCCCGACCGCCGAGACGGCGGCCACCCTTCCCATCACGCCGCGTTGCCATCGTACTCTTCCGCACGAATCTACAACCGGATCTTCTCCATCAGGCCGGTCAGTTTCTGCCGATAGGCGCCCACCAGGGCGGCGGTTTCGTTCGCCATGGGCTTGACGGGGATTAGGTCCTGAACCTGCTCGGCCAACAAATCCGACTCCTTCATCGTCGCCACCGTGCCCCAGAGCATTTTGTCTACGGCCTCCATGGCTGACTCTTCCGACAGGCCAAACGACTCGGCCAGGGATTTCAGCTCATACAACTGCGGCCAGAAGTACGTCGGCCCCATGGCCGCGATGATCGCGTAGGCCTCAAGCTGCTCTTCGGGCACCTCGGGGCAATCGCCCAGGGGCTGGAGCATCTGAAGGATCGCCTCCCGGTCACCGGCGTCGATGGCCGACGCGAAGGTCACCGGATTCAGCCCCTTGCCAACCACCGACGGGGCGTTGGGGATCATCCGCACGATGCGGCCGTTGCCGCCGAGCATTTCCGACAGTTTAGCGATGGTGAACTTCGGAGCCAGCGACACCAGGACCGCACCCGTTTGCAGATGCGGCTTCAACTGGGGCAGGACGTCCTTGATGACCGGGGGATGCACGGCCAGGAAGACCACGTCCTGCGACGCCGCCGTGGCCATGTCGCTCGTGGTCTCGATTCCCGGTGTCTTGGCCTTCAGTTTGACCAAGGCCTCTTGGTTGCAGTCGAAGACAGTGACCTTGCCAGGCATCGCCTCTGCGCGACGCCAACCACTCAGCAGGATGGAAGTGACTCGACCTCCACCGATGAATCCAATGCTCTTGTCGGCCATGGTGCGTTCCTCTCGTCAGAGCAGAATGCAATGTCGCCGGGCGAAGGCCGCCTTCGCCTCAACCGGCTTACTGAAGCATGGGCTTGATGGCGTCAGCGTCGGGCACCTTGCCGACGACCTTGATCTCGCCGTCGACCGCCAGCGCCGGGGTCATCATCGCGCCCATCTTCATGATCTCGTTGATGTCGGTGACCTTTTCGAGCTCGTACTCGATGCCGAGCGCCTTGGCGGCCGCTTCGGTGTTCTCGGTCAGCTTCTTGCACTTGGGGCACCCGGTTCCCAGAATCTGAAGCTTCTTCATAGTGTTCCATCCTTCCGCACACAGTGCTCTATTGAATGTCCTTCTTCATCCGCTCAAATTCTTCACGAGAGATTTCCCCGGCAGCGTAGCGCCGCTTGAGAACGTCCATGGCAGACTCACTGCGGTCGGAGCCTGCGTCCGTATTCTCTTGTTCACCCATGCAACGAGACATCCACCCGCCGCGCCGGAAGCAAAGGATGGCCAGAAGGACCATGATAACCAATCCAACCAGCGGAAAGATCAGCATCCACGGCCAGGGCATCGGCCAGTATGTCCAGTGCGAAAGCATGCTCAGGCTGTTTCCTCCGCCAGTTGCTCGCGGGCGACGGTCACGACCTGGCCGACCTGCTCGTCGGTGCAGCGGACACCCTTGACCTTCTCGATGCCCAGGTCGGTGACCTTGATCTGCGTATAGTTGGTGATCCCGTGGCGGTCGAAGCACTTCTTGGCGCAGTCCAGCGGACAGCCGTCGATGACCAAGTTCATGTCGGCATCGCGGGCAGTCTGGACCATGCCTTGGATGTCGCCGCCCAGCCCGGCCAGGCAGAACATCGTGCCCTTGCCCTCGAACATCAGCTCGCGCGCGGCCTTGTCCGATATCTCGCCCACGTTGGCCCCGCCGGAGCAGGCATACAGCAGGACCACCTTGTCCGCCTCGCTCCCACAGCAGCAGGACGCCTCATTGGTCGGTTTCGGGGTTCCACAGCAATCGCTCATGTTGACTCTCCACGACTCGGACGAAATCTCTTCGGATGGCACTGCCGTCGCCCGTTCGGCCAGTGCCATGGTTACTATGCACAATTACAGGAACAGGTCGTAGGCCTGTTCCATAGCCTTCATCATCGCGCTGTACCGCTTGGCCAATGATTCGCTGTCGCTATCCCGGACGGCCTCGGCGAAAGCATCGACGGCCGCGGAGAACGACGCCAAGGCCTGACGCTTCTCTTCGGGCGTTCCGGTTCCCCCGATAGGATCAACGATGGCGTCGTCGCGTAGCTTCACCAGCCG
>CAZHEH010000080.1:0-2367 GCA_964531695.1 uncultured Planctomycetaceae bacterium
CGGGCCCGGCCGAGAGTTCGAGCACCTTCGGCCGGATCTCCAGCGGCCGGCCGATGTTGGCCTCGATCCGGACCGTGATCGCCTTCCGGCCCGGCCGGTCGGTCTTCAGGACGATGCGCTCGGCGTAGTTCTGGACATCCCCGGGCGCCTCGAAGCGGATGGCGAGGACGGCGGTGGCCCCGGCCGGGATGGACTCCGGCGGCTCCGGCACGGTCATGCAGGCGCAGCCCGAGCGAATGCCCTCGATGGCCATCGGCTCGGCGTGCTCGTTCCTCACGGCCGCGCGGACGGTGTGGACGCTGCCGGGCTGGACGTAGCCCAGGGCGTGCGTCGCCTCGGCGCCCTCGACGACCACGTCCGCCTCGGGCTGCTGGTCGGGGGGCGGATTCTGGCCGGCCGGGGGCTCTTCCTCGCCCTTATCGCAGGAGGGCAACACGCACAACACCAGCCCGGCCAGGATGGCGCATGCGGCGTGCGCTGCAGGCCGCGAGCGAGACGTGCCGGACGCCGTCCACGTTCCTTCTGTGTTCATCGCGAAGTCCCCATCCGCCAGATGCTTCCGCTCGGTCCGCCCGAGCGAGCGTCAGGATTATCGCCGCCGGGCCCGCCTTCGTCAAACGGCATCTTGGGGGGGAGCTTCCGGCATTGACCCGGGCCGCCGCGCGGCATACGCTTGGCTCATGCGAAAGCGGGGACAGGCACCTTGCCGCGCACTGACGTTGGCCCTCTTGGCCGCCTCCGTTGCGGGCGTGCCGGCCGAGGGATCGACGGACTCCGCAAGCCGGCGGGAAGCGCCGCTGCGCGTGGTGGCGTTCTACTCCTCCACGTGCGCGACGTGCCAGGAGGCGGTCGAGGCATTGGCGGCGGCCGAGCAGCGCTGGGGCGGGCGGGTTCGCCTGGAGCGGCACGACACGAGCCGCGAGGACGAGGCGATCCTGAGCATGTTCGCCTACGAGGAGCACTACGGCTCGGAGGAGCCGGCGTTGCCGAAGGTGTTCGTCGGCGGGCAGTACGTGCAGGGCTACGAGCGGATGGGCGAACGGCTCAGCGCGGCCATCGAGGCGGAACTCGCGGCCGGGCGGGAGACGTTCTCGCCGGGCGTGGCGGACGACGGCGGCACCCCAGGCGACGGGCCGGCCGGGCCGGCGCGGCGGGACGTGCTGGCCGAGCGGCTGGCGAGCTGGAGCGTCGGGACGGTGGCGGTCGCGGGGTTGATCGATGGGGTGAACCCGTGCGCGTTCACGACGATCGTGTTCCTGGTGTCGATGCTGGCGTACCTGGGCAAGAGCCGGCGCGAGGTGCTGACGGTGGGGGTGGGCTTCACGGCCGGGGTGTTCGTGACGTACCTGCTGCTGGGCGTGGGGTTGATGTGGGCGATCAAGCGGGTGTCGGTGACCAGCGGCGTGGCGCGCGGGCTGGCGTATGGCGTGGGCGCCCTGGCGCTGGCGCTCGGCGCGTGGAGCTTGGCGGACGGCGTGCGGTATGCGCGCACGGGCGATGCGAAGAAGGCGACGTTGCGACTGCCGAAGCGGCTGAAGCTGGGGATTCACGGGGTGATCCGTCGCGGGCTGGCGACGCGGTGGCTCGTGGCCGGCTCGGCGGCCGTGGGCGCGGCGGTGGCGCTGCTGGAGTCGGTCTGCACGGGGCAGGTGTATCTGCCGACGCTGGTGCTGATGTCGCGCGTGCCGGAGCTGCGGGCGCGGACGACGGGCTACCTGCTGCTGTACAACGCGGCGTTCATCCTGCCCTTGGCGGCGATCCTCGCGGCGGCGTACTTCGGCGTCGGCTGGGAGCCGCTGGCCAAGCTGCTGCGGCGGCACTTGGCCCTGGCCAAGCTGGCGATGGCGCTGCTGTTCGTCGGGCTGGGCGTGCTGGTTCTGGTGACGGTGTGATGGCGTAGTGTGCGGGGAGCCCGAAGACCGCCCCGGCCACTGTCGCGACCGGGGCGAAGGGGAAAGATGCGGCAGGCGGCTACTCGGCCAGTGCGAACTTGCCGCGGCCGGCCTTGCGGAAGCGGGCGGCGTCGCCCTTGGTCTGGATCTCGCGGATGATGGCGGCGTAGATCGTCGCATGCGGCGTCTGGCCGTTCGTGCTCCACAGCTTGCACCCGAGCATGAGCGCCACGATCTCCTTGGCGCTGAGCGGCTCGTCCGCGTCGGCCAGGACCCGGGCGGCCGCGTCCAGGCCGCTGGGCCGCTTCGCCTTGGCGTCTGCCTTGGCCCCACGGCCTGCCTGCCGGTAGGCACGGCCTGCCTGCCGGTAGGCACGGCCTGCCTGCCGGTAGGCACGGCCTGCCTGCCGGTAGGCACGGCCGCGACGTTCGCCCGTGTCGGCCTTCGTCGCCGCCTTGGCCTTGGGCTTCGCCTG
>CAZHEH010000081.1:0-2142 GCA_964531695.1 uncultured Planctomycetaceae bacterium
TCAACTCGCTGACGATGCTGGTGCTGTACGGCCTGCTGGGCGGCTGGCTTCTGGGGGTCAACAGTATGCCCGTGCCGTGGCAGGCGCTGCTGCTGAGCATCGCTATCTATGTAGCCCTTCCGCTGGTAGCGGGTTACTTCTCGCGCAAGTGGATCATCAAAGCCAAGGGCGTGGCGTGGTTTGAGCAGAAGTTTCTGCACGTGCTTACGCCGGTGTCGATCATCGCATTGCTCGCCACGTTGGTGCTGCTGTTCAGTTTCAAGGGCGAGACCATCATCGGCAATCCCCTGACGATCCTCTGGATCGCGATTCCGCTGTTCATCCAGACGGTGCTGATCTTCGCCGTCACCTATCTGCTGGCGAAGCTGCTGAAGTTCAGCTACGAGGATGCCGCTCCCTCGGCCATGATCGGAGCAAGCAACCACTTCGAAGTCGCCATCGCGACAGCCACCATGCTGTACGGTCTGTCGAGTGGTGCCGCCTTGGCGACAGTGGTCGGCGTGCTGATCGAAGTGCCCGTCATGCTGATGCTGGTGAAGATATGCCTCCGAACGAGCGGATGGTTCCCCGGCGGCGAGGCATTGTCGGCCTCGCAGGCCAAGATCGAAGATGCCCCGCCCGATGCGATGGTTCCGTAGCCAGGAGACGAACAATGTCAAGCGATCCCGACAAGACCCACGAAATGGTCCAAAGAGCCTATGGCGATGTTGCCCGGAAGCAGGCGTCCTGCTGCGGCGAGGGCAGTTCCTGCTGCGGCGACCGCAAGCCCTACACCGTGCCCGACCACCCGGTGCCCGGGGCGTAGTTGGACCTATCCTGCGGCAATCCACTAGCCTTCGGGTACATTAACAAGGGCGACGTGGTGCTGGACCTTGGTAGCGGCGCAGGCAAGGACGTCTTCCTGGCCGCCCAGAAAGTCGGCGACGCCGGCCGGGCAATCGGCGTAGACATGACGCCCGAGATGCTCGCCCTTGCCCGCGAGAACGCCGTCAAGTTCTTCACGACAACCGGCCTGGCCAACGTCGAGTTCCGGGAAGGGCAAATCGAGAGCCTCCCCGTTGAGGACGCCAGTGTGGACGTGGTGATCTCCAACTGCGTCATCAATCTGTCGCCTGACAAACCGCAGGTCTTCCGCGAAGTCCACCGTGTCCTCAAGGCAGGCGGCCGGATGATCGTCAGCGACATCGTCCTGAATCGTCCGTTGCCGGAGTCGGCGCGCAGCGACACCGATCTGTACGCCGCGTGCATCTCCGGGGCGCTGCTGCGAGATGAGTACCTGCAGGCCATCCGCGACGCGGGCTTCGACAAGATCGAAACCCTCAGCGACCACACCTACACTGTGGCCAACGCGTCTGACGACCCGATCACCAGCCAAGGCGCTGCCGAACTGGGAGACCAAGCGACGCCACTCGACGGCGTTGCGGCAAGCATTTCTATCGTGGCAGTCAAGGGGGCGGCCTGACGCTTTCGGTCGGCTATTGAAGGCCCATTGCCCCTCGCCATGCATGCCAAGACAACTTACTGGCTTGAAGCATGCTATCGTGACTATGGTCAGCCCAAATCCATCCGCTTCCTCGTGTCTAGTAGAGGGTTCCCACAGGCGACTTCATGCGGTAAAATGTGGGCCATGATGAAACGAAGGGTCACTTTGCGCCCAGAGGCGGACGCGCAGCAACTGCGCTGGGGTATCACTCCGCCCTGATTGCCTGACCCTCTCGTCGCGCCTTGCCTGTTGGCTCGCACTCTCCCGGCCGCGCTCGCGGCCAATCGCCCGCCGACCTGCCGGCTTTGTTCTATCGCCAAGGCTGCCGCTGCAGCCGGGCTTCACACTCTTTGGGTTCGCTATGGATACGACTGCAACACAGAAACAACGCGTTTCGCACCAGGAGATCGCCCGACGTCGGACGTTCGCCATTGTCTCGCACCCGGACGCCGGCAAGACCACGCTGACCGAGAAGTTCCTGCTCTACGGCAGGGCGCTGGGCCTGGCCGGTTCGGTGACCGCCCGCAAGAACCAACGTGCCACCACCTCCGACTGGATGGAGCTGGAGAAGAAACGCGGCATCTCGATCAGTTCGACGGTGCTTCAGTTCGACTACCAGGGCTTCCGGATCAACCTGCTGGACACCCCCGGCCACAAGG
>CAZHEH010000082.1:0-2095 GCA_964531695.1 uncultured Planctomycetaceae bacterium
TCCTCAAGGAGCGGCTGTTCGGGCTGACCAACCACCAGGGCAACCACGGCGAAGATGTCAAGGAACAATACCACTACCTCGACGCCACGCCCACGCACTCGTACCTGAAGATGCTCTGCCGGTATCCTCAGCAGGAGTTCCCGTACGCCCGCCTGATTGAGGAAAACCGCCGTCGCGGTAAAGACCAGCCAGAATTCGAGATGGCTGACACTGGAGTGTTTGACGACGGCCGGTATTTCGACATCTTCGTCGAGTACGCCAAGGCCGGCCCCGAAGACATTCTGATGCTCGTCACCGTCCACAACCGTGCCCCAGAGGACGCCCACCTGCACGTACTGCCGCAGGTGTGGTTCCGCAATACGTGGTCCTGGAAGGCGAATGCCGCGCGTCCCCGGCTGCACAGCCAAGACAATGCGGTCATTCTGGAGCATCCCAAGCTCGGCCGGTATACGCTTCACGCCGATGGAGAGCCGCAATGGCTCTTCTGCGAGAATGACACGAACGTCCGCCGCTTGTGGGGTCAAAACGCAGCGGGGTTTTTCAAGGATGCCTTTCATGAGTACGTAATCGACGGCCGACGCGATGCGGTCAATCCCGACAGGACGGGCACCAAGGCTGCGGCCCATTACGAACTGACGATCCCGGCCGGCGGCGTGGCCCGACTGCGTCTGCGCCTTTCCGCCGGCATGGCGGACGGATCCTTTGCCGACTTCGACGAGGTCCTTGAAGCCCGCCGGCGCGAAGCCGACCAGTTCTACGCCGACATGCAGGGCGGGATCGAGGACCTCGACGCCCGTATGGTGCAGCGCCAAGCGCTGGCCGGGCTGATCTGGAGCAAGCAGTTCTATCACTACGACGTGGACCAGTGGCTTGACGGAGACCCAACTCAGCCGACGACGACGCCGGAGCGCCACCACGGCCGGAACTGGCGGTGGCGGCATCTGAACAACGCCGACATCCTCCTGATGCCCGACAAGTGGGAGTATCCCTGGTACGCCTCGTGGGATCTGGCCTTCCACTGCATCCCGATGGCGATGATTGACGCGGAGTTCGCCAAGGGCCAGCTTCTGCTGCTGAGCCGCGTCTGGTACATGCACCCCAACGGCCAGTTGCCGGCCTACGAGTGGAACTTCGACGAAGTGAATCCGCCGGTCCACGCCTGGGCGGCCTGGCGGGTGTTCCAGATCGACCGCAAGCAGCGCGGCGACCAGGGCGACCTGGACTTTCTGGAGCGGGTGTTCCACAAGCTGATGCTCAATTTCACTTGGTGGATCAACCGCAAGGACCGCCAAGGGCTCAACGTCTTCCAGGGCGGCTTCCTCGGCCTGGACAACATCGGCGTGTTTGACCGCAGCCAGCCGCTGCCGATGGGTGGGCACATCAACCAGGCCGACGGCACGAGCTGGATGGCGATGTATTGCCTCAACCTCATGCGGATGGCCTTGGAACTGGCCCTGCACAACCGGGTCTACGAGGACGTGGCCACCAAGTTCTTCGAGCACTTCCTCTACATCGCCAAGGCCATGACCAACATCGCCGAGAGCGACCTGGGCTTGTGGGATGAAGAGGATGAGTTCTACTACGACGTGCTGAACCTGCCCGACGGCCGGGTGGTGCCCATGCGCCTGCGGTCCATGGTCGGGCTGATCCCGCTGTTCGCCGTGGAGACCATCGAGCCGGAGATGCTCGAGCGTCTGCCGGACTTCGCCCGTCGGCTTGAATGGTTCTTGACCAACCGGCCCGAGATGGCGGCGCTGGTCTCGCGATGGCAGGAGCCGGGACGTGGACACCGCCACCTGTTGTCGCTGCTGCGCGGGCATCGCATGAAATGCCTTTTGCGGCGCGTGCTGGACCCCGACGAGTTCCTGTCCGATTACGGCGTGCGGTCGCTGTCACGGGTCTACAAGGATCATCCCTTCGAGTTGCCCTGTGATGGGCAGACGCTCCGAGTGGCCTACGAGCCCGGCGAGTCCGAATGCGGCATCTTCGGCGGCAACTCCAACTGGCGCGGACCGGTCTGGTTCCCGCTGAACTACCTGCTGATCGAATCGCTCCAGAAGTTCCACCACTACTACGGCGATGACTTCAAGATCGA
>CAZHEH010000083.1:0-1901 GCA_964531695.1 uncultured Planctomycetaceae bacterium
TTGAGCCTCTTTTCAAGCATTCAGTTCACCAGCAAGATTGAAGAAGGGCCGGAAATTTGGCAGTGCTGAGCGCTCTTCCTGCCCGACGAAGCGCCTCGCCGAATCTGCAGACCATAACGGCACGGCAACCGGGGTGCAGACCACTTGCATGACAGTGTCTCCGCTGGAACAGTTTGGCTTCCGCCGCCTCAACCGACACGACTGTTTGCCTCCACCCCCCTGCTGTTCGTCTTTCTCCGCGTAGATTTCCGTGACGGCCGTGCTGTGGTGGCCGAGGATGAGACTGGCGGTTTCGATGCCGAACTCCCTGCGGAGTTCCGGCGCGGCATTGTTGTCAAAGTTGGTGCGGGTGCCAGCGGTGGGCCTTTCGCCAGGCGGCCAGTTCGGTCTTCTGCTCCTTGGTCAGCCGCTTCAGACACTGCTTCTCGGTCTCGCCTCCCCGCTTGGCCAGCGGCTCGGGTGGAGGAAAGGCCTGGTCGCAGGCGCGGGTGATCGCCCGCCGGTAGGTGTCGGTCGTGTACCGCTCGCCGGCTGACCGCTGCGGGACGTCCTTGCGGTTGCTGCCGGGCACGTTGACGCAGGACAGCGTTGCGACGCACTGCTCGGACGTCGCCAGCAGATGCTCGGGCTCAGCCCGATCCCGACATTTCGACTCCTCAACCGGTAGGTGAACAGCGAAGGGCCCTTCGACGGGGCTCAGGAAGGGCCGGCGTCGGGTCGGCCTGTCGTTGACCTTGCCGGATGGCGGGCCGGTCCCGGAGGGAAGGCCGTCATGGGCGTTTGTCTGGAGCATTGCCCATGCACAGCCTCACCCCGCCGGCGCAGCTCTCGGCCGAGCAGCGTCGGGCCGAACTGTCCGGCATTCTCGCGGCCGGGTTCCTCCGCATGCGTGGCCGCAAAGGGTATGTCCCGCCGGAGATGCGGCACGCCCCTTCGACCCGCGAGCAAAGCCCCTCACGCGCCACCGGAGCCGGGGATCACGCCGCCTCGCATCGAAAGGCCAACTCTCGGCCCCTGAATGAGGCCGCCGACGCCGCCGACGCAGCCGAAAAAGGCTCGAACTTTCCCGCCAGAAACTCTCGGAATCCGCTGGATGTGCCCGCCGAGTCGAGGCTCAGTGTCCACCCGCAACCGACGAACCCCAGCGGAAAGGACACGGATCGATGAGCACGACGAAGCTGGACATTTCCAGGCAACTCCGCGACCTGCGGCAAATGACCGTCAAGGAGCTCAAGGAGCGGTACCTCGAGGTCTTCGGCGAGCAGAGCCGTTCGGGCAACGGCGACTTTCTCCGCAAGCGGATCGCCTGGCGGCTGCAGGTGCTGGCCGAGGGCGACATCACCGAACGGGCCGAGCGGCGGGCGGACGAGTTGGCCGATGACGCGGACCTGCGGATTCGCGCCCCGAGGCCGACCCGCAACGTGGAGCCGTCCCGGACGCGAACGGAGCGGATCGACCTCGGCGACGACCGCCGGCTGCCGCCGCCCGGGGGCGTCGTCACGCGGGAGTACAAGGGCGAGGAAATCAAGGTCAAGGTGCTCCAGCGCGGCTTCGAGTACAACGGCGAGGTCTACCGGAGCTTGTCCGGCGTGGCCAAGGCCGTCACCGGCTCGCACTGGAGCGGGTATCATTTCTTCGGGCTGCGGAAGGAGGGCAAGCGATGAGCGACCGCCCGCGGATTCGCTGCGCCGTCTACACCCGCAAGAGCACCGACGAGGGGCTCGAGCAGGAGTTCAACAGCCTCGACGCCCAGCGCGAGGCGGCCGAGGCGTACGTCGCCAGCCAGAAGTCCGAGGGCTGGGTCTGCCTGCCGACCCGCTACGACGACGGCGGCTACTCCGGCGGCACTGTGAAGGGCGGAGTAAAACCGTGGCGCGGGGCGGAGCAAAACCGTAGCGCCC
>CAZHEH010000084.1:0-1757 GCA_964531695.1 uncultured Planctomycetaceae bacterium
GCGGGGACTGGGCATCGAAACGATCCAGGTCAACGTCGGCCTGCGGTGCAACCAGCGTTGCCGGCACTGCCATCTGGAATGCTCCCCGGCCCGAACCGAGTCGATGGACTGGGAGACGATGGCGGCGGTGAAGGCGGCCGCCTTGCAGGCCGGCGCGTCCGTAGTGGATATCACCGGAGGCGCGCCTGAGCTGAATCCACACCTGCGGCGGTTCATCGGCGAGTTACGCCAGGCGGGGCTGGACGTCCAGGTCCGTACGAACCTGACGGTGCTCCTCGAGCCCGACCAGGAGGGCATGATGGACTTTCTGCGAAACCATCAGGTGCGACTGGTGGCCTCCATGCCGTGCTACCTACAGGAGAATGTCGATGCCCAACGCGGGCCGCATACCTACGAGCACAGCATCGAGGCGATCCGCAGGCTGAATGGAGCCAGCTACGGCAGAGAAGGCGGCCTCCAACTCCACCTGGTCTACAATCCGGCCGGGCCGCTCCTGCCGCCGCCGCAGGCGGAATTAGAGCAGGACTACCGGCGTGAGTTGCGGGAGCGGTTCGGCATCGAGTTCAGCCGCCTGCTGACGATCACAAACATGCCGCTGGGCCGGTTCGGAGCCGAACTCAAAGCGGCCGGCCGTGTCGACGAATATCTGTGCCTGCTCGAAGACTCGTTCAACCCGGCGACGGTGGATGGGCTGATGTGTCGTCATCAGATCAGCGTCGGCTGGGACGGCACGCTGTATGACTGCGACTTCAATCTCGCTCTGAATCTCCCGGTCAATCACAGCGCCCCGGATCACATCAGCCGTTTCGACCCGGCCGCGTTGCGGTGCCGCCGGATCGTGACGGGCGAGCACTGTCTGGGCTGCACGGCGGGCAACGGGTCTTCGTGCGGCGGAGAGTTGGCATAACCACAAGAAAGGAAGACCCAATGGCGAAGGTTGCTGACATCATCGAAAAGGCCTTGGATGGCGACGAACTGACCGGCGAGGAAATTGCCGCGATGTTTGACGTGCCACTGTTCACTCCGGAATCGGCCCGGATTCAGGTCGCCGCACGCAAGCTCAGCCACGATGCCTGCGGGGGCAAGGCCGAGGTTCACGCCCAGATCGGGCTGAACCTTGCGCCTTGCCCTCGGGACTGCCAGTTCTGCGCCTTCGCGGCATGCAACGGGGTGTTCACCGAGGCCAGCGAGGTGCCGGTGGAGCAGGCAGTCGCTGAAGCGCTCACCTTCGAGCGCGACGGGGCGAACGCGATCTTCCTCATGGGCACGGCCAACTACCAGATGAGTCGGTTCCTGGAAGTGGCCCAGGAGGTCCGTAAGGCGCTGAAGCCGCAATCCGTCCTGGTGGCCAACGTGGGCGACTTTGACGCCAAGGGCGCTCAGCAACTTAAGGACGCCGGGTTTTCCGGCATCTACCACGCCATCCGCATGGGCGAGGGCGTGGTGACCAAGCTCGACCCCCAGCGGCGTATCGAAACGATTCGTCACGCCCACGAGGCCGGGCTGTGCGTCGGGACCTGCGTTGAGCCCGTGGGCCCGGAGCACACGACGGCGGAACTTGTCGAGAAGACGCTCATCACTCGGCAGGCCCAGCCCGTGTACAGCGGGTCGGCGCGTCGCATCCCGATCCCCGGCACGGCAATGGCCGCTTTGGGCATCGTCAGCGAGGCCCGAATGGCGCACATCCTGGCCGTCGTCCGTCTGGCTATGGGCGTCGGCGTTCCGGGCAACTGCACCCACGAGCCCAGCATCATCGG
>CAZHEH010000085.1:0-1681 GCA_964531695.1 uncultured Planctomycetaceae bacterium
CGTCGGAAGTAAGTCGTTCTGTGCATGAAGCTTGACTCGGTCGAGCGCGGGCCGGCCCCCGAGGCCGGCCCGCCCGGCCGGTTCGGATGTGCGTTCAACCACCAAGGAGAAGTAGCATGCCACGCTACATCGGTTGCATCGCGGGGGTGGTGATCGCTCTGGCCGCAGGTTCGGTGCAGGCACAGGTCGGTCCGACGTCGGCGGGTCTGTACGAATTCGCCGAGTGGTCCATCGACAATCCGTCCTGGAGCGGCAACGCATTCGACGTCGAGGCCGAGGCGACGTTCACCCACGCCGGCAGCGGCCAGATGGTCGACGTGGACATGTTCTACGACCGCAACGACGACTGGCGGTTCCGCTTCACGGGCATGCAGACCGGCACATGGAACTACACCACCTCCAGCAGTGACCCCGAACTGAACGGGCTGAGCGGATCGATCAACATCACGCCGAACGGGAACGCCTATGGCTTCACGACCAATATCGGCAACAAGTGGGCCCGCCAGAAGGACGGCGGCGTCGAGGCGTTCGTGCCGCACTTCCGCATGGGCTTCGAGAAGAACGGCTTCAACTGGAGCTCGTCGGAGATCAGCGGCTACCTGGACGACTGGATGGGCGATGAGGGCTTCAACGGCGTGCACGTGTTCATGGCCGGGTACTGGACAGACCGGGACGCCAGCGGAGCGAAGTTCTACGACGACGATCCGGACCCCCGCTCGTTCGACGTGCTGGAGGACATGATCACCCAGGTGCACGGCCGGGGCGGCGTGACGCACATCTGGTACTGCGGCGACACCGGCCGGAGCCAGAGCGCCGAATCGGCGTTCGGCACGCCCGGTGCCGCGACGACGGGCGAACAGCGATTGCTCGAGTACATCGGCGACCGCCTGAGCCCGGTGCCCGGCTGGATCATGGGCTACGGCTATGACAACCCCGAGCACGTCAATACCTCCCAGTTGCAGGGCTGGGGCAACTACCTGCGCGACCACATGGCGTATGAGCACCTGCTCGGCGCGCGCGACCAGGGCGGGAACATCAACTACACGTACTGGCCCGAGGCGGACTTCTACTCGCGCGGGCATTGGTTCAGCGGGGCGTCGTACAACGACTTGGCGGCGGCGTTCGATTCCAACACCGACAAACCCCACTCCTTCGACGAGCGGTGGTACATCGGCCGTCTGGGCTCGGAAGCGGATATCCGGCAACAGTTGTGGTTGGCCAACATGGCGGGCGGCGTGAGCACGATCCTCGGAAACGACGGCGACTGGGAGAAGGACGCATACGACAATCCGGAGTACTTCGAGACGGCGTTCACCTTCTGGGCCGACCGCTTCAAGCCGGACATGGTCCGCGACAACGCCCTGACCGGCGCGGGCGACGCCTATGTTCTGGCCACGAGCGATGATGAGTCGCTGGTGGTGATCTACCAGGAGGGCACGGATGAGATCACGGTGGACCTGTCCGGCTACGCCCAGGCGATGAACGTGATCGCGGTCGACACCACCGAAGCATACGCCGAGGTGGACCTGGGCACGCTGGACAACGCGGCCGGGCAGGTGATCGATCTGCCCGGCGGGTCGGACTGGGCCGTGGCGCTGACGCCGGTCCCCGAGCCGGCGACGATGTCGCTGCTGGCGCTCGGTGGCCTGGGCGTGCTGATTCGTAGGCGCCCCAAACATTA
>CAZHEH010000086.1:0-1611 GCA_964531695.1 uncultured Planctomycetaceae bacterium
GGACCGGCGGGCGGGTTGTGAGGGTTTTCATTCCCGAAGCACGAGGGACAGGTGGGCATGCGCCGGCGGCGGCGCCCAGCGGCGCGGACGAGGGCCGCGATGGCGGCCGCGAACATCCCGGCCCCACCGCGCATCGCGCCACCAGCGGGCCACGCGGTCCAGTACCCGCCCCCACAATATGCCCGCCGCCCGGCTGAGGTCCACCAGCAGCCGCCCCGAATGCTTGGCGACCTTCGCGCCGGTCTTCAGGACCGTCCGCTGGACGCGCTTGAGGTCCCACCCTGCGCCCGAGGAGGCCTCGAGTTCGGCGCGAATGATCCCGGCCAGGTTGAACGCCAGAAGCTTCACCAGCAGCGACGACTCGTTGGCCTCGAAGGCCTTGGCCGACAGCCCGTTGCCCACGCAGGCGTTGAACTCGCCGAGACGGTCCTCGAACGTGCCGCGGTTGCGGTAGTGCTCCAGCAGCGCCCAGGCGCCCTTCCGCTCGCTCGGCCAGTTGGTGATCAGGAAGAAGTGGTGCGGAAAGAGCTTTCGCATCCCGGTCTTCGGGTCCGGCAGGTCTATCACCACCAGCACCAGCCGGTACGGACGGCTCCACCTGTCGGCCCGGTAACTGCCCAGTTCTATGGCGAACTCGTCGCCGGCGGCGCTCGGCCGGCCCGGCGGGCGGGACAGGTAAGGTTCGGCGAGCTTGTCCAGGCGGGCGTTGTTCCTGAGCCGGCCTACGACGCGGACGGCCTCGTCGTCGAAGGCGTCCAGAGTCCCGCCGTTGACCAGCGCCGCGTCGATGCGGGCATCGACGTGACGGGCCAGGGAGCGGGCCTTGCGGATCGTCTCGCGGGTGAATCGCACCATTCCCTCGGCCCCGGCGGCGCTGCCTCGGCGAAGGACAGCGTGCAGGAAGCCCTCGCCCAGGCGGGCCGAGTTGTAGGTGCCCTCGGCACAGAAGCTCGCCGCCAGCGGGTAGTACATCTTGCGGCGGTAATGGCCGTGCCAGGCGCCGCCGGGCTGATTGCCGTGGACCTCGACGGGGAACGGGTCGATGTCGATCGTGCCGCTAACGACCTTGCGGCCCTTGCCGGCGGCCTGCTGATGGCGCGAGACGCTCTCGCTCAGGGCGTCGCGAAGGATGCGGCGGTGCGCCCGGCTGCTCAGGCGATCCATCAGCCGCCAGTCGGACGGCTGACTGGCGAGGCGTTCATCGAGCACCCGTTGGCCGGGGCGGTCCCAGACGCTCAGCTTGAGGGCCGGATCGTGTGCGAGGATGTCATGGTCGTCCTGGTGTACGTGCCCGAGGGCCAGGGCGTAGATGTGCTGGCGGAGCAGTTCGACCTGTTCGTAGCGCCGCCTGCGTGGACATCGCGGGTCGACCAGTTCGGCGGCCAGGTCGGCGGTCAGCCCCAGGCGGTGGTCGACCTCGCGGAGCAGGACGGCCCCCGCGTTGTCGGAGATGCGATGGTCGGCCTGACGAAGCTTGATGGAGCGATTGAAGGTGGGTTCGAACAGCCATCCGTGCGCTTCACCCATGAGGTCACTCTCCCGTTCCGTGGGTTCATAATGCCATTACCCTCTATTTACGCGGCGAAACGGGCTTGGGATCGTGAAAAACGG